>CALRVC020000003.1:0-161632 GCA_943371515.1 Synechococcus sp. UW140
CTTCTGGAGGTATGGCCATGTAAGACCACACAGCTCCCTGGGAGGCAAAACTCCCCATGAGGTCTACACTGAGAATAAACCCTGTTCCTCCCGCCCGGAGTTAACGATGTCAGGGGCCGAATCTGTCCAATAAAAGCCATCCACCTCAACCCTGGCCCAGCCGCACCAGGGGTTGGCTGAGCCGGTCGGCCACGGCGGGGAACAGCAGCGCCAACCCGAAGGCAGCCAACACCAGCAGGGCCGCCATCCGCCCGAACTGGTGGGCCCGAACCACCCAGCTCACCCCACCACGGCCAGAACCCCAATAGTGGTGAAGGACAGCGCCATACCAGCCAAAAGCGGCAGACCCCTGCGATGGAACGGCCGCCCCGCAACGCTGAACACAAACGGCAGAACGGGAAGGATGGAGGGGCTCAGGATCGTCAGCGCACCGGCCAGGAAGGCCAGGAGCAACAAGGCCATGGGGTTGTTGAGTGCGTGGATTCAGGGGGTGGGAGGGACCGGGGCCGGGCAGGTTCTCGCCACGAAATCACAGCTGTAGAGGGTGGCTTTCTGCCAACTGAGTGGGATCTCCAGCAGATCCCTGGGCCCGCTGATCCCCTGGGCCAGGAAGATCAGGGCCGCCAGGGCGTTGGCGCTGACGTGCAGCCGGCGCCAACGCAGGTGCTTGTGGATCTCCGGCCGGCAGGCCACCGAGAAGAGCATCAGGCCGCTGAGCCCGATGCCAGCCCAGAAGTGCGACTGCCAGAAGGCCGGATCGAAGGGGTTGTCGCTGAGCCGGAACACTTCCGGTTGCAGCCCGAGGCCGATCACCCCCGCCCAGCAGAGCAGGGCGAAGCTGGCCCGATAAGCGGGGCGCTTGACCCGCCAGAGGGCCGCCAGGGCGACACCGGATCCAAGCAACACCAGCAGAAGCAACGCCAACCGCTGGCCACCCCCCTCGAAAGCGGAGAGGGGATGCTTGGTGGCGATCACCACCGCTTCGGCCAGCAGCACGATTGCTATCACTGAAGCCGCCAGCCACTTGCCGAGATCGGCGTGATCCCGGCCCACCGTGGGCGGATGCTTAGCCTGAGTGAGGCGGCGGTCCCGGGTTTGCTGCGCCAGTCGCAACACCATCCCGAGCAGGGGGTAGACAAGCACCACAGCCAGGGCCGGGTGCAGCAGCCAGAGCCAGTCGACGCTTTGCATGGCTCAGGGCTTCAGGGGGGCCCAGGCCATGGTGGCGTTGAACTTCTTGCACCAGATCAGCACCGACCCCTGCTTGCTCAGGTCGATCGAGGCGGGGATCACGTAGCTCTGGGAGCCCGATGCGGATTTGAGCGAGGCAAGGATCGTGTAGCTACCCGCCTTGAGTGGATAACCAGGGGCCTTCGTGCTCGCCAGGGGGGTGGCCGACGGGCTGAAGATCACCTTCAGGTCGGGAGCCATGTCGTTGGTCTTGAAATCACTGCTGAGCACCAGCAGCTGCTTGCCGCCTTCTTTCTTGACCATGAAGCTGCCGCTGACGGGCGCCTCGGCCTTACGGAAGCTCTGCTTGGCCGTGGCACCAGCCGGGGCCATCATCTTGTCCTCTTTCATCATGCTTTGTGCATGAACGGGAACAGCAGAACGGCCAAGTATGGCCAGGGCCAGGGCAGCGACAAGGGATTTCGAAAGAGCCGTCATGACGAATGCTGTCAGGGTGAGAGAAGCGCAAGCTGAGATCCCTCTCGGATCAGCTCACGCCTGCTGTCCATACCCGTGAGCAGGTCTATCGGTTTGGGAACCCGTGATCCTCGGCCTCTCTGGCTGCTGCCACTAGGCATCTACGTTCTGCTCCGGGGACTGGATGCCACAGTGCTGAAGGGTCTTCAGACCTACGGCCTTCAGCATTCGGTGAACGGTCAGAACCCGATCAGTTTCTGCAACGTCTTTTTCTTCGCCCAGCTGATGGTGGGCCTCTCGACCCTGTTGCCGGGGCGCCATGGGCTGGCGACAACCCTCAAGGCCCTTGTGCCAGCAGATCGAAGGCTCCTGGTGGCCAATGGATTCCTTGGGATGTTCCTAGGACCCCTGGCCTACTACCTGGCGCTGCAGTCCTTGTCAGTGATCACCCAGACCCTGCTGTTCGCCTTGATCCTGCCGGCCTCAGCCCTGCTGGCCCGCTGGCTGCTGCAGGAACCTCTGCCTCGGGTTTTCTGGCTGAGCCTGACCCTGATCGCCACCGGACTGCTGCTGCCCCAGCTGACGATGGTGGCCATGGGGGGGCGAATGGACGATCTGATCGGCCTAGCCTGGGGGCTGGTGGGGGTGCTGGCCTTCAGTGGGGCTGCAGTGACCGGGCGATCGATCGCTGGCCGAGGCTGGCCTGCTGCGGTCACGATTGGCCTGGGCTCCACCTGTGCGGCGCTGGCGTTCGGTGCGATCGCCCTGGTGCTGTTCGGCCCCCATCACTTCCTGCTGCTTCAGCTGTGGTGGGTTTTAGGCGTGATCGGTCTCTATGGCCTCACCCTGTCTCTCGGCAGCGAGCTGGCTCTGCGTCTGTCGTACAGGCACTGCAGTGTGGCCACGGTCTCTCTCTGGGGCAGCCTCTCGATCCTTGTGGCCGTGGTCAGTGCCGCCCTGCTGCTGGGGGAGCCGATCCAGGCGCCGGCGGCTGCAGGGATCGTTCTGCTGCTGAGTGGCATCTGGCTGGTCCGACGATCAAACCCATCCATTCAGCCCCCTCGCCGGTACATCCTCTGACGGCACCAGAACGGCTCAATCCGTGGACCTGAACCCTTCCGATCCCGATGCTCCAGCCACGAGGCAGGTGCATAGCGGAAAGGAGCAGCCTGCTCCAACTCAGTCAGGTGCTGCAGAAGATGAGCTGGCGAACCTGTACGACAGTTGCGGGGCTCAGGTCTATCGCCTGGCCCTGCGCCTCTGTAGCACCAGCCAGGAGTCGGAAGACCTCTGCCATGACGTCTTCCTGCGCTTCTGGCAGCAGGGCCGCTATGAGCCGATGCGGGGACCGGTTCTCGCCTATCTGCTGCTGTTGACCCGATCGATGGCGATCAACCGCATCAACCAGCGCAAGAACCGTTGGCAACTGGTGCAACGCTGGTCCGAGCAGTTGATTCCTGCGGCCGTGCGCAGTCCCCACGAAAATGCCGAGGAGGATGATCTGGCCGGCCGGGTGCGTACCGCCCTCGGCTCGATCCCGTCAAACCAGAGGCAGGTTCTGGAAATGGCCTACTACGAGGGCCTGAGCCAGACAGCAATCGGCCAGAAGTTGCAGCTCCCCCTCGGCACCGTCAAGACCCGCTCCAGGCAAGGCCTGATCCGTTTGCGGGAGTTGCTGATCGATTACAGGAGCAAACCATGAATCCAACCAACGACACCCCCCAGAGCGACCTCGACGCCCTGCTGGCGGGCCATGCCCTGGGCGACCTGGATTCCACCGAGTGTGAACAGCTGGCCGCCCTGCTCCGTCAGGACCCAGGCCTGCAGCAGCGCATGGACGAATTCAAGACCACCCTTGAACTGCTCCCCCTGGCCCTGCCGATCAGCAAGGCGCCGCCCCAGCGCCTGCGCCAGCGGCTGCTGGATCGAGCTGGGATCAGCACTCGGCCGCAGGCCGTGGGTCGCCCTGCCCTCGGAGCCTGGCTTCTGCCCGCCCTGATGGGGCTGGCCCTGCTGGCTATGGGGATCGAACTGCACCAGAACCAGCAGCAACTGGCCCAGATCCAGCAACAGCTGAAGACGCCCGAAGGGCTCACCCCGGTGAGCCGCCACCTCTCCCTGGAGGCCACCGGTCCTGGTCTCAGGGCTAACGGAGAGGTGATGGTGACGGGCAACCCCACCCACAACGTGCTGATGCTGAATGATCTGCCGCCGCCGCCAGCTGGTCACCTCTACCGCCTGTGGGCCAACGTCGACGGACGGGTGGTGGGCTGCGTGGCGTTCAAACCGACCGAACAGGGCCATGTGGCGATGTTGATCCCACCCATGCCCACAAGCCTGGCCACCAGCGTGAGTGTGAGCGTGGAACAGGATCCGCTCGGGGCGGCACCCACCGGAGCGATGGTGCTCACCACCAGCCTCTGAGTGGGGGTTCGGAGACCCCCCCCTGCCACGGCTTGAGCCAGGACGGGTTGGATCCCTAGGGTCGCGCCAGTGACTTGGCTGCCATGACG
The DNA here is from genome assembly GCA_943371515.1 of Synechococcus sp. UW140. GTDB lineage: Bacteria > Cyanobacteriota > Cyanobacteriia > PCC-6307 > Cyanobiaceae > Regnicoccus_A. The sequence goes on from CALRVC020000003.1 coordinate 4,161, forward strand.
GTGCTGGAACAGGGACAGATTCAGATCCACACCGAAAACATCTTCCCGATCATCAAAAAGGCCGTCTATTCCGGCCATGAGGTGTTCCTGAGGGAACTGGTCAGCAACGGGGTGGATGCCATCAGCAAACGCCGCATGGCCGCCATGGCCGGCGACTGCAGCGAAGGCCCCGAAGGGCTGGTGAGCATCAAGATCGACCGTGAAGCCAAAACTCTCACCATCAGCGACAACGGCATCGGCATGAACGCCGATGAGGTGAAGCGCTACATCAACCAGGTGGCCTTCTCCAGTGCCGAGGACTTCCTCGAGAAGTACAAGCGTGAAGACGACGCCATCATCGGCCATTTCGGCCTCGGCTTCTACTCCAGTTTCATGGTGGCCGATCGGGTGGAGCTGATCAGCCTCAGCGCCAGCCCCGGCGCCGAAGCGGTGCGATGGAGCTGTGATGGCTCCCCCAACTTCAGCCTGGAAACGGGCGAGCGCGCGGAACCCGGCACCAATGTGATCCTGCACCTGCAGGAGGAGGAACTGGAGTACATCGAGCCGGCCCGCATCCGCTCCCTGATCACCACCTACTGCGACTTCCTGCCGGTGCCGGTGCAGCTGGACGGGGAAGCGGTGAACAAACGGGAGGCGCCTTGGCGCAAGAGCCCGCGAGATCTCAGCGACGAGGATTACATCGCCCTTTACCGCTACCTCTACCCCTTCCAGGGAGATCCCCTGCTCTGGGTGCACCTCAACACCGACTACCCCTACACCCTGCAGGGCATCCTCTACTTCCCCCGGATCACCGGCCGCGCCGACTGGGAGAAGGGCGAGATCCGCCTCTACTGCAATCAGGTGTTCGTTTCCGACTCGATCAAGGAGGTGGTGCCCCGCTACCTGCTGCCCCTGCGCGGGGTGATCGACTCCCCCGACATCCCCCTCAACGTGAGCCGCAGTGCCCTGCAGACGGATCGGCGGGTGCGCTCAATCGGCGGCTTCGTGGCCAAGAAGGTGGGCGACCGGCTCAAGGAACTGCACCGCGATGAGCCCGCCCGCTACGCCGAGATCTGGGAGGGGATCGCCCCCTTCATCAAGATCGGCGCGATGGAAGACGAGAAGTTCGCCGATCAGGTGGCCGAGCTGATCCTGTTCGGCACCACCGCAGCGGCGGCCGAGCCCGACCCTGTCGCCGTTGGCGAAAAGGCTTACACCACCCTCAGTGGCTACCGCAGTCGCCTCGAGAGTTCGGAGAATCAGCGTATCCTCTATTGCACCGATGAAGCCGCCCAGGCCGGACCGCTGGCCCTCTGGCAGGGGCAGGGGGCGGAAGTGCTCCTGGCCGACACCCTGATCGATGCCCAGTTCATCCCCTGGCTGGAGGACCGCCACGGGGAGCTGAAGTTCCAGCGGGTGGACGCGGAACTGGACGCCAGCATCCAGGAGCAGGAGAGCAGCCTGAGTGATGCCGACGGCAGCGACAGCTCCGAGAAGTTGCGGGAGCTGTTCAAGGGTGCCCTGGCCAACGACAAGGTGACCATCCAGGTCCAGGCGCTCAAGGGGGAGAACACCCCAGCGGCCCTAATTCTGCTGCCGGAGCAGATGCGCCGCCTCAACGACATCGGCGCCCTGATGGAGCAACGCCTGCCCGGGCTGCCCGACCACCATGTGCTGGTGGTCAACCGCCGTCATCCCCTGGTGGCGGGCCTGCAGAAACTCTCCAGTGGCGCCGTGCTCACGGGTGTGGGCACCAGCTCCCCCAGCCAGCAGCTGGCCCAGGAACTCAGTCGCCACATCTATGAACTGGCCCGGCTGGCGGTGGGGGGCCTGGAGCCGAACCAACTGGCCGGTTTCCAGCAGCGCAGCGCCGACCTGATGGGCCGGCTGATGGAGCGGGGCCTCTGACCTGCTCGCCAGTTCAGCCCGTGCCCGTCCACCAGAGCAGGCCCTGGGCTGAGAGGCCAGGGTTCAAGGCTGGCCGGTAGCGTTCATCTCCGTCACCGCATCCCGGCCCATGGATCCCAGGCGTGTCAGCCGCCGCCGGATGATGGGGGTTCTGTTCGGCGCCGCTCTGGCGGGAGCGGTGCTGCTGGAGCGGCAGAACCTGGCTGAGGCCGCAGGGCCGGCCGGGGCTGATCCTGGGCGCCTGCACTGGCTGGCCGTGGCCGACACCGGCGGCGGCAACGAGGCCCAGCGGGCCGTGGGCCGAGCCATGGCGGCCGTCCATCGCGCCCGGCCCGTGGATCTGGTGGTGCTCGGGGGCGACAACATCTATCCCAAGGGCGACATCAGCCAGGTGAACGACATGTTCACCATCCCCTACAAGGCGCTGCTCGACGCCGGCGTGCCCTTCCATGCCGTGCTGGGCAACCACGACATCCGCACGGCCAATGGCGATCCCCAGATCGCCTATCGCCCCTTCGGGATGAAGGGCCGCTGGTACACCCTGGCCAGGGAACCGGTGGAGTTCTTCATGCTCGACTCCAACGTCAACGCCGACTGGGGTCGCCAGCTTCCGTGGCTGAAAGGGGCCCTCTCCGCCAGCAAAGCCCGCTGGAAGGTGGTGGTGGCCCACCATCCGATCCATTCCTCCGGGCACTACGGCGACGACATCGTGGCCAGGAATCGACTGGCCCCCTTGTTTCGACAATTCGGGGTGCAGCTCTACATCAACGGCCATGAGCACAACTACGAGCGCAGCAAGCCGATCAACGGCACCACCTACCTGGTGGTGGGCGGTGGCGGCGCCTATCTGCGCCCGGTGACCCCTGGGCCCAACAGCGCCCGAGCCATCAGCGCCCACAGCTTCGCCGAGCTCACGGCCAGCAACAACCAGTTGCTGATCCAAGCCTGGGATTCCAAAGGGAAATCCATCGATCGAGCGGCCATCAACCCCGCTGGCCAGCTGATCAAGCCCTGACCGCTGCTGCTCCTCCAGGCTGAGCAGCGCCAGCAGGTTCCGCAAGGCTGATTCAGCTTTGGCAGGTCCACCCCTTTGTTAAGGTGGCTCCTTGGCGCCATCCAGTCCCTGGTTGCTGCCCGTCCACTGCGTATCGGTTGCTTCCATGTCCCGGGTTTGTCAGCTCACCGGCAAGCGCGCCAACAACGGCATGGCTGTCAGCCATTCCCACGTGCGCACCAAGAAGCTCCAGCAGGTGAACCTGCAGGAACGCCGCCTCTGGTGGGCGGAGGGCAACCGCTGGGTGAAGCTGAGGGTCGCCACCCGCACCCTGCGAACGATCCAGAAAAAAGGTCTCGGTGCCTACGCCCGCGAACTGGGCATCAACCTGGCCAAGATCTGAGTCTTCCTCTGAAGTCCGCACCCCGTGAACCGCCGCCAACTCCTGGAAGGAGCGCTCGTTCACGCCGGTGCGGCTCTGTTGGTTCCCGGCCTGTTGGCCACCCTGCTCGGCAGGCCCCTCAAGGCCAACGCCCTGGGCGGAACCCTGCCGCCCCTTGATCAGCCTGCTCCAGATTTTTGCCTGCCTGGATTCGGTCCTGATCTCGACCCATCCGGCAGCCTTGCTCTCAGCGACCTCAAGGGTCGATGGCTGGCGCTTTACTTCTATCCCAAGGATTTCACCGGCGGCTGCACCCTTGAAGCGCGAGGTTTTCAGCGCGATCTGGAGCAGTTCCATCGGCTCGGTGCCCAGGTGGTTGGTGTCAGCGCCGATGACGTCGTGGACCATGCCTCTTTCTGTGACAGCGAAGGGTTGGTGTTTCCCCTGCTCTCCGACCCCGGCGGGGCAGTCAGCCAGCGCTATGGATCCTGGATCGCCCCCTTCTCCCAGCGGCATACCTTTCTGATCGACCCAAACGGGGTGCTCAGGGCCCGCTGGGTGGCGGTCCGCCCCCAGGGCCACAGCCGGGAGGTGCTCGATGAACTCTCCCGTCTCCAGGCTTGATCGGCTCCTGAGCGGAGCAGGGCAGGGCAGCCATTGTTTCCAATTGCCAACAGCGTTGTTGACGTAATCGAAGTTCAACGCTGAGGTTGATCATGTCTTTCTCTGAGTTCCTTGCCGGATATCACTGGTCTGATCGCTACCACGATCGTTCCCTTCCTATTCAAGTTGGTGGGGGCGGTAGCCCTCTGGATCGTTGGTGGCTGGTTGAACCAGTTCGCCATGAAGCTGACCCGGGGGGCACTGCGTAGCAGCAGCCTCGATGCCACGGTGATCTCCTACCTGCTGAACATCCTCGGAGCCGTGCTGCGGGTGATCCTCGTGGTCCCCATCCTCGGCTTCTTCGGGATTGAAACAGCAAGCTTTGCCGCTCTGCTGGCCGGCGCCGGCGTGGCGATCGGGGCGGCCTGGAGCGGCATGCTCGGCAACTTTGCCGCCGGGGTTTTCCTGCAGATGTTCCGTCCATTCAGCGTCGGCGATTTCATCACGGCTGCCGGCGTCACCGGCACTGTGGAAGAGATCGGCATGTTCGTGACCTCCATGCTGGCTCCCGACAACGTGCGCAACGGCAAGCTGTTCGGCGACACCATCCAGAACTATTCCGTGCATGAATTCCGCCGGGTGGAACTGGTGGCCCAGCTCGACAACAGCGCCGATGTGGCCAAGGCGATCAGCCTGCTCAAAGCAGGACTGGCCACGGTGCCCAATCAGTTCAAGGGCATGGCTGGTGATGTGGAAGTGCTGGAGTTCAGCGAGCGCGGTCCGAAGCTGGCCGTGCGGCCCTACACCCACACCTCCAACTACTGGCAGGTCTATTTCGACACCAACCGCATGAGTGTCGACGTGCTCGGGGCCAACGGCTTCCCAGTGCCGCGCATTCCCGTGGCGATGGCCGCCGCTGCTGCCGGTGCACTGAACTGAATCCAGTTCAATGCCCCAGCCAGCGCCTCAGCAACTCGCCGTGGACATCCGTGTCCCGGCGCAGCCCCTCCACCTTCTGCGGCTGGGGGGGCTGATCCAACTGCTGAAGCCAGTCCCGCTCAAGGTTGCCGGAATCCTGGGGCTGGTCCAGATCGAGACAGGAACAAGCCAGGGCGTCAGCGGCGGCGCGCACCTTGGGGTCGTAGCTGAGGGCGACCAGGGGCGCACCGGACAGAGCCGCCACGATCAGCCCGTGCAGCCGCATCGAGAGCACCAGTGCGGCGCCGCAGAAGATCTCCATCGCCTCCTCGGGCGTGGCCACGAGCTCTTCCCGGCTACGTCGGTACAGCCGCTGGGGGACAAGACCCTGATCTTGCAATGCAGCGAGCAAGCCCCGGTCCTGATCCCGGTGAAACGGCAGCCAGATCACTTCCCGATCCGCAGCGGCCGCCACAACATCGAGGGCCTCCAGCAGAGGCTTCCAGCGCTCGCCCTCCAACAGCTGGGTGGGCCGCCAGCAGAGCACCAGGGGGCCACCTTGGCCATGCCACGGGCGTGTCGCCAACGACCAGACCGGATCACTGCCAAGCTTGCCTGGCCGTCCCCAGGCAGCAGCCAGGCCAGCTGATCCCGGATCCCTCCAACTGCTGGCCTGCACCAGGGTCAGCAGTCGCCGGACCAGCAGGCGACTCCGGCGCCGGCGCAGAGGCCCCAGTCCCTGGCCCCAGAGCAGCACAGGTTTTCCCTGCAGCCGTGCCGAAATGATCAGGGCGGCATAATAAAGGAGGCTGCGGAAGCTGGTGGCGTCCTGAAGCAGACTGCCCCCCCCCAGTACAAGGGCATCACACCGGTCGAGAGCACGGCGCACCGTCGAGAAATCCCTCCGCGCACAGGTGCGCACCCCCAGGCGCTGCTCCACCTCCCCCTGATCGAAGGCGGTCACGAGCGGATCACAGCCCTCGGGCAACTGGGCCAGCAGGGCGGTGAGCAGGGCATCGTCGCCCAGGTTGTGCTCGCCGTAGTAGCCGCAGAGCAGCGGTTGAACCCTCTTGCGCTCTGGTGCCACCAGACTCCCGATCCAACCTGCGAAGAGGCTACGAGAACATGGACGGCGCCCCCAGGCCCAAGGGGCGACGAGACCAATCCCCCAGGCAGTAGCCAGAACGTTTACTTGCTGTTACAGTTTGCGCAACACCGCTTCACATTCGATGTCCACTTCTGATTCCCGCTTCGGTTTCGTCTCCTTCGCCGAAACCTGGAATGGCCGCCTTGCCATGCTCGGATTCGTGATCGGCCTTGCCACGGAGCTTCTCACTGGTCAAGGCATTCTCGGCCAGATCGGCCTGGGCTGAGCTCCACCGACCGGCATCACCTCAGCCCCGTCCGTTCTCACGGGCGGGGTTTTTGTTGTGCTGGCCCGAGCCACCACCGGTGGCCTTGAACACCAGGCAGAGCACCGAATCACGACTCACCCCCATCGTCCCCTGACGAACCCGGCTGCAGGCCAGATGGGAGGCCTGTGGATTGCCATAGGCGATGCGTCGGTGCTGCGGTGACCTCCACCACTCCAAGGCGACCCGCTCCGACGTCCAGTAGCCAGGACGTGCAGGACAGGCCAGCACCTCCCCCAGCAACCTCCAGCCGGCAGGAAGGATCAGTCGCTCAAACGGCGACGGGATGCCGAGCACACCGCCATGGGAACAGCCACCAACAGCCTCCATGGCAATGCGCTGCTCAACGGCATAGATCTCCACAGCCCGTTGAAGCTCAGCAGGCACACGGCGATAGCTGGCGCCCACAAGGGTCCGTCGCCGAAGGCTGACAGCCTCCACCGTCTCGTGGGCAGCCGCCTGGGCCGATGGACTGACGACACCCGCTTCAGACGTCGCGCTCATCGATCCATGGCTCAGTGCCAGCACCGCTGAGAAGCCAGCCAGAAGGTTGAGCCTGAGGCAATGGCGGTGTGGCCCCATGGCTCAAGGACATCGATACCGAATGATGCCGCTTCGGGATCCACGTCGTGACGACTCTCCGCACGAGCTCTGGGTTCCGTACATTGCGGTTCAACCTGGGTGCCGGGCGCCATGCATGCCCTTTCACTGCCCACCTGGTGGATCCATGTGGCCTCGGTGCTGGAGTGGGTCCTGGCGATGGCGGCCGTGATCCACTGGGGTGAGCGGCGCGGCGAAACGGAATGGCGCTGGCTGGCCCTGGCCATGCTGCCGGCGCTGGTGAGCGCCATGGCCGCCTGCACCTGGCATCTGTTCGACAACCCCCTGGAGCTGAAGGGTCTTGTGGTCTTCCAGGCCGGCACCACCTTGCTGGGCAACGTGGCCCTGGCGGCGGCAGCCTGGACGCTGCTACCCGAAAGGAGCCGGTCATGAGTGCCCTTGGGGTTCTGGCGTCAGTTGATCCCGGCCCCCTGTTCGTGCTGTCGCTGCTGCCCTATCTGGCCTTCCTGCGCTGGGCCGGGGCCAGCGGGCGTTTCCCGCCCCTGGCCCTGCGCGGCTTCCAGTTCACCCTGGTGTTCGTGGCCGTCACGATCGGCGCCGCTGTGGTGGCGGAGCAGCGCTTCGGCCAGCAACTGGCCGATGTGGACCCCCTCCATGGAGGGGCAGAGGTCTTCCTGACCGTGGCCAACCTGCTGGTGCTCTGGGGCTTCAGCCCTGGCGACAAGGAGCCATCCGGTCCAGAGCCCTGAAGCGGAAGCTTGGGCCTGAGCAGTGAACAAGTCTTAAGCGCCGGTGAACTGTCGGCGGTTCCCCCGCAGGATGGGGCGTCAGTTTTAGATCGTCCATGATCACTCCTCTTCTCGCCATGGCGCCCGCCTCGCTGACCTGGTCGCCGAAGGTGGCGTTGGTGATGATCGTCTGCAACGTGATCGCCATTGGCATCGGCAAGGCCACCATCAAGTACCCCTCCGAGGGTGCCCAGTTGCCCAACTCCCAGTTCTTCGGTGGCCTCAGCCACGCCTCCCTGCTGGCCACCACCAGCCTGGGGCACATCTTCGGCATCGGCGCCATCCAGGGCCTGGCCTCCCGCGGCGTGCTCTGAAGCACAGGCCCAAGCCTGAGTCTCGGGCCTGAATGTCGCAGGCCCGAGCCGACCATCAAACAATCAACAACAAAGGGCGGGCTGCAGACCCGCCCTTTGTGCTGAGCGTGAGTCCAGCAACAGCCTGAGCCTGTGCGGCGATTCAGACCACGGCCGGCTGGCGTTGGATCCCAAGCAGGGGGAAGCGCTGCAGGATGCGGTCGGCCATCTGGGGCGGAGTGAGCCCGAGGGCTTTCTTGCTCTGATCCGGGCTGGCATGGTCCACCAGCTGATCGGGGATGCCGATGCGGAACACGGGCACCATCAACTCGTGGTCGTTGAGAGATTCGACCACAGCCGCTCCAAACCCTCCGGGAAGGGCGCCTTCCTCCATCGTCACCACCCGGCCGGTGCGGCGGGCCAGGGGCAGGATCAGGCTTTCGTCGAGGGGGCGCAGGAAGCGGGCATTCACCACCGCGGCCCTGATGCCCTGCTCCTGCAGCAGACCGGCCGTGGCCATGGCCGGCGCAACCATGGCGCCGTAGGCCACGATCAACAGATCATCGCCATCGGCCAGCTGCTCACCGTGGCCGATCTCCAGAGACTCCCAGCCTTCTTCCATCAAGGGCACCCCTTCGCCTTCGCCGCGCGGGAAGCGGATGGCACAGGGGCCGTCGTGGCCGATCGCGGTGACCAGCATCCGCTGCAGCTCCGCCTCGTCCTTGGGGGCCATCACCGTGAAATTGGGCACAGCCCGCAGATAACTGATGTCGTACTGGCCCTGGTGGGTGGGACCATCAGCGCCCACGATTCCGGCCCGATCGAGCACGAAGGTCACCGGCAGCTTCTGGATGCCGACGTCGTGGATGAGCTGGTCGTAAGCACGTTGGAGAAAGGTGCTGTAGATGGCCACGACCGGCTTGAGCCCAGCCGTGGCCATGCCCGCCGCCATGGTGACGGCATGTTGCTCAGCGATGCCCACATCGAAATACTGCTTGGGCAGGGCCTTCTCGAGCAGGTCGAGGCCGGTGCCGGTGGCCATGGCCGCGGTGATCCCGACCACAGTGGGGTCCTGTTCACAGATGCGGACCAGGGTCTGGCCGAAGACCTTGCTGTAGCTGGGGGGTTTCGGCTTGCTGGAGGGGAAGGCCTTGCCGGTCTTGAGGTCGAAGGCCGACTGGGCGTGGTACGCCACCTGGTCGGCCTCAGCGTAGGGATAGCCCTTGCCTTTGGTCGTGGCCACATGGACCAGCACCGGACCTTCGCAGCGGTGGGCGGCGGTGAAGGTGCGCACCATCTCGGCGATGTCGTGGCCGTCGATCGGACCCATGTAGGTGAAGCCCAGCTCCTCGAACACGGCGCCCACCTTGGGCACCGCCAGCCGGCGCATGCTCTCCTTGAGCCGCTCAAGCTCGGGCGGAAGCTCCCCGTGCATGAACGGCAGGTGCTTGAAGGCCTCCTCGGCACTGCCGGAAAGGAACTGCAGCGGCGGGCTCAGCCGCATGCGGTTGAGGTAGGTGGAGAGGGCGCCCACCGGCGGTGAGATCGACATGTCGTTGTCGTTGAGCACCACCAGCAACGGGGTTTTGGGAAGGTGCCCGGCGTGGTTGATCGCCTCGAGCGCCATGCCACCGGTGAGGGCACCATCGCCGATCACCGCCACGCATTTGAACTCCTCGCCGCGGCGGTCGCGAGACAGGGCCATGCCCAGTGCCGCCGAAATGCTGGTGGAGGCGTGACCGGCCCCGAAGTGATCGAAGCCGCACTCGCTCCGCTTGAGGTAGCCCGCCACCCCGCCCTGCTGGCGCAGGGTGTGGAACTGGTGGTAGCGCCCCGTGACCAGCTTGTGGGGATAGGCCTGGTGGCCCACGTCCCAGACCACCCGGTCCTGGTCGAGGTCGAGGGTCTGGTAGAGGGCCAGGGTGAGTTCCACCACACCCAGCCCTGGCCCGAGATGACCGCCGCTGGTGGACACCACCTCCAGATGCTTCTCACGGATCTGACGAGCTATGGCTTCGAGCTCGCCGATGCTGAGGCCATGCAACTGGTTGGGATGGCTCAGCTCGCTGAGATGCATACCCTGATCAGATCTGAGAATTCAATCTAGGGCCTGCCTTCGGAGGAATGGGGGCAACGGTCACCTTTCCTGAGGCCGGCCGTTCTGCTGACCGGCAGACTGGATCCATGGACGACATACTGCAGCGCATCCTGCGGGCACGGGTCTACGACGTGGCGATCGAATCGCCACTCGATCCAGCCCCCAACCTGTCGCGGCGGCTCGGCAACACCGTGCTGCTCAAGCGCGAAGACCTCCAGCCAGTGTTCTCCTTCAAGCTGCGCGGGGCCTACAACCGCATGGCCCAGCTCACGCCGCTTGAACTGAAGCGTGGTGTGATCGCGGCCAGCGCCGGCAACCACGCCCAGGGAGTGGCCCTGGCGGCCGAGAGGCTGGGCTGTCACGCCGTGATCGTGATGCCGCTCACCACACCCGCCATGAAAGTGCGTGCCGTGGCCGACCGCGGTGCCGAGGTGGTCCTGCACGGAGACACCTACGACGAGGCTTGCCTGCGGGCCAGGAGCCTGGAGCAGGAGCGGGGCCTCACCTTCATCCATCCCTTCGACGATCCGGAGGTGATCGCCGGCCAGGGCACCGTTGGCCTGGAGATCCTGCGCCAGTGCTCGGCTCCACCCGATGTCATCTATGTGGCGGTGGGCGGCGGCGGGCTGATCGCCGGCATCGCCGCCTTCATCAAGAACGTCTGGCCTCAGGTGGAGGTGATCGGTGTCGAGCCGGTGGATGCCGATGCCATGACCCGCTCCCTGGCGGCGGGCCGGCGGGTGAACCTGGAGCAGGTGGGTCTGTTCGCCGATGGGGTGGCCGTTCGCCAGGTGGGAGTGCACACCTTCGCCCTGGCGCAGCGCTACGTGGATGCCATGGTCACGGTGGACACCGATGAGATCTGCGCCGCGATCAAGGACGTCTTCGAGGACACCCGCTCGATTCTCGAGCCGGCGGGCGCGCTGGCGGTGGCAGGCATGAAAGCCGATGTGCAGCGGCGAGGGCTGAAGCAGCGCACCTTGGTGGCCGTGGCCTGCGGCGCCAACATGAATTTCGATCGTCTGCGCTTCGTGGCCGAGAGGGCCGAGCTCGGGGAGGAGCGCGAAGCGATGCTGGCGGTCGAGATTCCAGAGCGCCCTGGCAGCCTGCGCGAGCTCTGCGAGCTGCTGGGCTCCCGCAGCCTGACTGAATTCAGCTACCGGATGGCAGACCACCGCCTGGCCCACATTTTCCTGGGGGTGCAGATCGACGGGCACCGGGACACCGAGGCGTTGATCGGCCAGCTCAGCGCCGGTGGCTTCCCCTGCCTTGACCTCAGCAGCAACGAGCTGGCCAAGCTGCACCTGCGCCACATGGTGGGTGGGCGCCTGCCTGAAGCGGCCTGCCACAGCGGCGGGGCCCCGCCGCGGGAACTGCTCTACCGCTTCGAGTTTCCCGAGCGGCCGGGCGCGCTGATGGCCTTCGTCAATGCCCTGCACCCCAACTGGTCGATCAGCATCTTCCATTACCGCAACCAGGGGGCCGACGTGGGCCGCATCGTGGTGGGGGTGCAGGTGGAGGAGCAGGATTCCGAGGCCTGGGAGCTCTTCCTCTCAGGCCTCGGCTACCGCCACTGGGACGAGACCCAGAATCCTGCTTACCGGTTGTTCCTCGGCCCCGCCAGCCAGCCGGTGCCGGCCCTGGCCTGAGCCGACCCGGCTCAGCTGAGGTACGGTGCGGCCAACGATGGGCCGGCTGAGAGCATGTCCAGCGCGTCTCTATCTTTGCCGGCCCGGCTCGAGGCCATCCTGTACCTCAAGGGCCGCCCCCTCAACCTGGGCGAGCTCGCCGAGATCGCCTCGATGGGCCTGAGTGAGCCCATCGATCGCGACGCCGTCGAACTGGCCCTGATCACCCTGATGGCGGACTACGCCCACCGGGACACGGCCCTGGAAATCCGTCAGGACGGTCAGCGTTTCAGCCTGCAGCTGCGCGACAGTCACGCCGATCTTGTTCAGACGCTGCTGCCGGTGGACCTCTCCACCGCCACCCTGCGCACCTTGGCGACTGTGGCCCTCAAGCGGCGCATCTTGCAGTCGGATCTGGTGGAGCTGCGCGGATCGGGCGCCTACGACCACATCAAGGAACTGCTGGCCCAGGACTTCATCGAGCGACGGCGCCAGAGCGACGGCCGCTCCTTCTGGATCAGCCTCAGCGACAAGTTCCACCGCACCTTCGCCGTCACCCAGGTGACGGAGGTTGCCCCCGCCCCTGACGGAAGGGCGAAGGGCAACGAGCCTGCATAGAGTCGGGGTCGATTCGCTTCAGGCCTTGCCCATGATGATCCTGAGCCAGATCCTGGCTGTGCTGGCGCAGACCCTCAGCATCTACAGCCTGGTGCTGTTGGTGCGGGTGCTGCTGAGCTGGTTCCCCAACCTCGATTGGAGCAACCCGGTGCTGAGCACGGTGAGCTCGATCACCGACCCCTACCTGAACGCCTTTCGCGGTCTGATCCCCCCCCTGGGCGGTCTTGACCTCTCGGCAATCATCGCCTTCATCACCCTCAGCCTGGTTCAGGGACTTCTGGGCAACCTCAGCGGATCGCTGATGGGAGGTTTCGGATACTGAAGCGCTGAGAGCTGGGCCGGCTAGGGACGATCGAGCAGGGCCTGCTCGAGGGGCAGCAGCTCATCATCCACACCGGCCCGCACCCGCACAGGGGCGTTGAACCCCCTCGCCTTGGCGTGGCTGACCCGCAGGGGCCCAGGAGTGCCGGCCGGCACCGCCAGGCGCAAGGCAAAGCTCGATTCTCCGGTGGGCACGTCACCGATCGAGCCCAACCGGGTGCGGTTCTGCAGCACCGGCTCACCGCTGCTGTCACTGATCACTGCGAACAGATCGGTGTCGATCACCGGCTGGGAGCGGGGATTGTTCACGGTTCCGCGCAGGGCGTAGCAACTGGCCCCGCTCGGGCGCTTCAGCTCCGGCTGGGAGCCCGGGTCAGCCGTCGGGCAGGGCTCCAGGCTGATCTCAGTCACAGCCAGATCCAGGGCCCAGGCTGGCGCAGTTGGGGCCAGCAGCAGCAACAGCGACAGCAGCAGAGCCAGCGCCTTGGGCAGATGCGAGGGACGAGGGCCGGAACGGGGCATGGGGGACCTGGGGCTCAAGGGATTAACCGGGTGGCTCTGACTGGCTCAGGGTGGCTCTGGCTGGGGAGCAGGGGGGAGTCGGCGGCCGGAGCAGAGATCAGCGGTGATCGCCGCTGCCACCAAGTGTCTGACGCCTGGCCCGTCCCGCCAGTTTGGCCAGATTGGCCTGGGCAACGTCGTCGAGATCCAGCCCCAGTTCGCTGGCCAGCTGGGCGACATACCAGAGCACATCGCCGAGTTCCAGCGCCAGATCCTCCACCAGCTGGGGCTCGAACACCCCGCCGCGATCCCGCAGCACCTTCTTGACCTTGTCCGCCACTTCACCGGCTTCACCGCAGAGTCCGAGGGTGGGATAAATGGGATTGGCACCGACGTCGGGGTAGCGGGCGGTGGTGCGGGCCTGGAGCTGGTAGTCGTTCAGATCCATGGGTTCCGCACCATCGGCGGCAGGAGAGGGGCGGGACCGGATGGTAGTTTCCGCCTGAACCTTCGGCTTTTCCGATGGCGCAGCCCGATCTGTCGCGTCGCACCAAGATCGTGGCAACGATCGGTCCAGCCACGGAGTCCCCCCAGCGACTGCGGGACCTGATCCAGGCGGGGGCCACCACGTTCCGACTCAATTTTTCCCACGGGGACCACTCCGAACATGCCGCCCGGATCGCCACGATCCGTCAGGTGGCCCATGAGCTGGGCATCCATGTGGGCATCCTCCAGGATCTCCAGGGTCCGAAGATCCGCCTCGGTCGCTTCGAAGGCGGTCCGATCACCCTGGCCAACGGCGACCCCTTCGCCCTCACCTCCAGGCCGGTGAGCTGCAACCAGTCGATCGCCACGATCACCTACGAGCGCCTGGCCGATGAGGTGACCGCCGGCAGCCGCATCCTTCTCGACGATGGCCGCGTCGAGATGGTGGTCAAGTCGGTGGACATCCCCGAGCAGACCCTGCACTGCACCGTGGTGGTGGGCGGAGTGCTCTCCAACAACAAGGGTGTGAACTTCCCTGACGTGCAGCTCTCGATCCGTGCGCTCACCACCAAGGACCGGGAAGACCTCAGCTTCGGCCTCCAGCAGGAGGTCGACTGGGTCGCCCTGAGCTTCGTGCGCAACCCCTCCGACATGCAGGAGATTCGCGAGCTGATCAGCGCTCAGGGTTACAGCACCCCGGTGATCGCCAAGATCGAGAAGTTCGAGGCGATCGATCAGATCGACGCGATCCTGCCCCTCTGCGATGGGGTGATGGTGGCCCGGGGCGACCTGGGCGTGGAGATGCCGGCTGAAGAGGTGCCGCTGCTGCAGAAGGAACTGATCCGCAAGGCCAACACCCTGGGCATCCCGATCATCACGGCCACCCAGATGCTCGACAGCATGGCCAGCTGCCCCCGCCCCACCCGGGCCGAGGTGAGCGATGTGGCCAACGCGATCCTCGATGGCACCGACGCGGTGATGCTCTCCAACGAAACCGCGGTGGGTGATTACCCGGTGGAGGCGGTGGAAACGATGGCGCGCATCGCCCGCCGGATCGAGCGCGATTACCCCCGCCGGGTCGTGGACAGCCACATGGCTTCCACCATCCCCAACGCCATCAGCCAGGCGGTGAGCACGATCGCCCGTCAGTTGCAGGCTGCCGCCATCCTTCCCCTCACCAAGAGCGGGGCCACCGCCCGCAATGTCAGCAAGTTCCGCCCCTCCACCACGATCCTGGCGATCACCAGTGAGGTGAGGGTGGCCCGCCAGCTGCAGCTGGTCTGGGGGGTGAATCCCCTGCTGATCGGCGATCAGCAGTCGACCACCAGCACCTTCACCCTGGCCATGGGCGTGGCCCAGGAACGGGGGCTGCTCAAGGAGGGCGATCTGGTGGTCCAGACCGCCGGCACCCTCTCGGGTGTGAGCGGCTCCACCGATCTGGTCAAGGTGGGAATTGTCTCAGCCGTGCTGGGCCGGGGCCTCGGCATCGGCAATGGTTCGGTCAGCGGACGGGTGCGCGTGGCCACCACCGCCGAGGAGGCGGCGCGGCTGGAGAGCGGCGAGATCCTGGTGGTGCGCGAAACCAGTGCCGCCTACCTCGATGCGATCCGCAAGGCCAAGGGCGTGATCGCCGAAGAGGCCGGCTGCGACAGTCATGCTGCCGTGATCGCCCAGCGGCTGGGGGTGCCGGTGATCGTGGGGGTGGCCAACGCCACCACCGACCTGCGCCTGGGCGAATTCGTGACCCTGGAAGTGCGTGAAGGGGTGGTGCACCGCGGCGCCCGCAACCACACCCAGGCCGATCGCAGCGAAACCATCGTCTGAAGGATGCCGCCAGCGGTGGCGGCTGCTGGCCATGATGCGGCTCTGAATGCTGCTCCCGGCCATGGCCTCGAAACTGCCGCTGGCGGAAACCGTCGGCATGGCTCTCAACACCCTCAAGGCCAACCGGCTGCGCAGCCTGCTGACGATGCTGGGGATCGTGATCGGCAATGCCTCGGTGATCACCCTGGTGGGGGTGGGCAAGGGGGCCCAGAACCTGGCGGAAGGCCAGCTGAACACCCTGGGGGCCAACGTGCTCTTCGTGGTGCCCGGCAACAACGACACCCGCCGCCAGGGGATCGAAAATCCGCGCACCCTGGTGCTGGAGGACGCCGAGGCGATCGTCGAGCAGGTGCCGAGTGTGCGTCGGGTCGCCCCCCAGATCACGATCAACGCGGTGGTTCAGTCGGGGGGGAACAGCTCCAACGCCTCGGTTTCGGGCATCACGCCCGAGTTCCTGCCGGTGCGGCGCTTCGAGATCGCCCAAGGGCGGTTCTTCAGTCAGGACGACATCAAGGGAGCGCGCAACGTGGCCGTGATCGGCCCGGATCTCAAGCAGAAGCTGCTGCCCTCAGGCTCCGCCATCGGCCAGACCCTGCGTATCCGCGATCAATCCTTCGAGGTGATCGGCGTGACGGCCCCCAAGGGCGCCGCCTTCGGCACCAACCAGGACGAAGCTGCTTACATCCCGCTCTCGACGATGGTCAGCAAGCTGAGCGGCCGTGACCCCACTTACGGCGTGGTGCTGACCTTCATCAGCGCTGAAGCCCGCGACGAGGCCAGCACCAGTGCCGCCAAGTTTCAGATCACCAACCTGCTGCGCCAGCGCCACCGCATCCTCAGAGAAGACGATTTCGCCGTGCGCTCCCAACAGGACGCTCTTTCGATCGTGGGCACGATCACCGGAGGGCTGACCTTGATGCTGGGGGCAATCGGCGGGGTCTCGCTGCTGGTTGGCGGCATCGGCATCATGAACATCATGCTGGTGTCGGTGAGCGAGCGCACCCAGGAGATCGGCCTGCGTAAGGCGGTGGGCGCCCGCAGCGGCGATGTGCTGCTGCAGTTCCTGGTGGAATCCCTGGTGCTCGCCAGCCTCGGTGGCCTGATCGGCAGCGCCGTGGGCCTGGGCACGGTGGCGGCAGTCAGCCGCTTCACCCCCCTGCCTGCCGCCATCGACAGCGGCAGTGTGCTCTTCACCGTGGGGCTGTCGGGATCGATCGGCCTGTTCTTCGGGGTGGTGCCGGCCCGTCGAGCCGCCCGGCTGGATCCGATCGTGGCCCTGCGCAGCCTCTGAGGCCATGGGACTCCAGCCTCAGAGGGGTACCCCGCTCTTATCAAGAAAACCTTAAGAAAGCTGAACGGTGCTGACCGTGACCAAAGGCCCGCATGGATGGTGGCTTGATGGTTGAATCCCGACGAAACCCCTCCCTTGGCCCTGCTCTCCTGCGGCTATCGCAACTCCAGCGACCGTATGGTGATTCTGCGCTCATGTGGACCTGGGGAGTTTTACCTGGAGCGGGTGATTTTCCCGTTTGAGCTTCTCAGTTTCCAGGCCCCCAAGGGTGCGGAGCTGGAAATCTGGACCCATGGCCTGGGTGGCCCTGAACTGCTTGAAACCCTCCCAAGCACTGAGCTTCTGATCGAGCCTGACCTCGAGGGCAGCGAGGGCAGCGACGATCCGGCCTGGCTGAGCATCCGCTGAAGCTCTGTCACCAGAGAACACGGCTCGGGGCAACCATGACAAGCTGAAATCAATGGCGCGCCGGCCGGGAACCCTCGGCTGAGGTTTGCGCGCTTTACACTTGTTAAAAATCCCCCTCAGCCATGAATCAGCGCTGGCGTCTGTTCGCTCTCTGGCTGCTCCCGATCGGAGTGGCTCTGTTTCTCGGCTGGCAGGTGCTGGGGAATGGCGGCGCCAGCCGGTTCACGCCTGAGGGCCGCACTGACACGGTTGCTCCGCGCAACACGGCCGTGGCGCGGATGAGCTACGGCCGCTTCCTCGACTACATCGAGGCGGGTCGGGTCACTGCGGTCGACATCTTCGATGGGGGTCGCAGTGCCGTGATCGAAGCGGTGGATCCCGACCTCGACAATCGCGTGCAGCGCCTGCGGGTCGACCTGCCCGGCCTGGCTCCCGAGCTGATCAACAACCTCAAGACCCAGGGCATCAGCTTCGACATCCACCCCCCTCGCAGCACCCCTCCGGCTCTGGGAATCCTGGGCAATCTGCTCTTTCCCCTGCTGCTGATCGGCTCACTGATTTTTCTGGCGCGCCGTTCCTCGTCAATGCCTGGCGGTCCTGGCCAGGCGATGCAGTTCGGCAAGACCAAGGCCCGTTTCGCTATGGAGGCCGAAACCGGTGTCATGTTCGACGACGTGGCCGGAGTGGAAGAGGCCAAGGAGGACCTCGAGGAAGTGGTCACCTTCCTGAAGCAGCCGGAGCGGTTCACGTCCGTCGGCGCCAAGATCCCTAAAGGTGTGCTGTTGGTGGGCCCTCCGGGTACCGGCAAAACCCTGCTGGCAAAAGCCATCGCTGGCGAGGCCGGTGTGCCGTTCTTCTCCCTCTCCGGTTCGGAATTCGTGGAGATGTTCGTGGGCGTCGGCGCCAGCCGTGTGCGCGACCTGTTCAAACGGGCCAAGGAAAACAGCCCATGCCTGATCTTCATCGATGAAATCGATGCGGTGGGACGTCAGCGTGGAGCCGGCATCGGAGGTGGCAACGACGAGCGGGAGCAGACCCTCAACCAGCTGCTCACTGAGATGGACGGCTTCGAGGGCAACAGCGGCATCATCATCATCGCGGCCACCAACCGCCCCGATGTGCTCGATTCAGCCCTGATGCGTCCGGGTCGCTTCGATCGCCAGGTGAGTGTCGATGCTCCAGACATCAAAGGCCGCCTCTCGATCCTGAAGGTTCACGCTCGCAACAAGAAGCTTGCTGAGGATGTGTCCCTCGAAGCTGTCGCTCGCCGTACTCCTGGATTCACCGGCGCCGACCTGGCCAACCTCCTCAACGAAGCGGCCATCCTCACCGCCCGGCGCCGCAAGGAGGCCACAACGCTGGCTGAGATTGATGATGCCGTTGATCGGGTGATCGCCGGCATGGAGGGCAAACCGCTGACCGACGGACGTAGCAAGCGACTGATTGCTTACCACGAGGTAGGCCACGCCCTGGTGGGCACCCTGGTGAAGGACCACGATCCTGTCCAGAAGGTCACCCTCGTCCCCCGCGGCCAGGCCCAGGGACTCACCTGGTTCGCCCCCGATGAGGAGCAGATGCTGGTGAGCCGATCCCAGCTCAAGGCCCGCATCATGGGAGCCCTTGGCGGACGGGTTGCGGAGGACGTGGTGTTCGGTCACGCCGAGGTCACGACCGGAGCAGGTGGTGACATTCAGCAGGTGGCGAGCATGGCCCGCCAGATGGTGACCCGTTTCGGTATGAGCGATCTGGGACCGGTCTCATTGGAGGCCGGGAATCAGGAGGTGTTCCTTGGACGCGACCTGATGACCCGCAGCGACGTCTCCGATTCCATCTCCCGCCGCATTGATGAACAGATCCGCAGCATCGTTGACCTCTGCTATCGCGACACCCAGGCGTTGGTGGCCAGCCACCGCGATTGCATGGATCGACTGGTCGAGATGCTGATCGAGAAAGAAACCCTCGATGGCGATGAGTTCCGTGCTGTGGTGGCCGAGTTCACAACGATCCCTGAGAAAGACCGCTTCTCCCCCCTGCTGCCTGCAGCCTGATCCATTCCAACCTGAACAAGGGTGTGTGAGGAGGTATGGCTGGGGCAGGTTCTTAACCGAAGCTTGTCCCGCCAGACTCAGATCAGTGCTTAGCATGAACCATCACGCGTTCAGATCTTGAGCAGCACCCGTTCTCCAATGGAGTCCTTCAGCGGCTACCGCGGCGATGATTGGAGTCCACAGCGGCTGGCATTCCACCAGAACCTTGAGCGTTTCGCCGATCGCGTTGGGCTGATCGTCGGACTTCAGAGCAACGGCAAGCTTAATCAGGATCAGGCGTACGATGAAATCCGCTCGCTCTGGAAGGAACTCAAGGGCAGCAAAAACGGGCTCAGGATTTCCGATAAAGACTGAACATCAACTAATTACTTTTAAATCTGGGCTCAACAATAGTTATCGAGATCAATTTGTTGCATTGCTCCTTAGAGCGCTGGATTGCAGTATGGTCCTCAGCCATCACGGCTGAGGACCATACTGCTGAGGGCCATAACTATGTTCAGGCGGGCATACTCAGATTGACCAACTCTCATGCTACCAAACATAGACTGACCAGTTCAGACTGGACGGACAGAGCGCTTGTCAATCACTTTATCAATCAACCCGTAACTCACGGCCTCTGCCGGCGACATGAAAAAGTCGCGATCAGTGTCGAGCTGGATGCGTTCCAGGGGTTGACCTGTTCGGTCAGCAAGTTCCCTGTTCAGCTTGTCCTTGAGGAAGAGAATCTCATCAGCCTGAATGCGAATGTCGCTTGCTTGGCCGCGAGCACCGCCTAGAGGCTGGTGAATCATGATCCGGGAATGGTGCAGGCTGCTGCGCTTACCCTTGGCTCCTGCCGTGAGCAAAAAAGCACCCATGCTGGCGGCCAGCCCCACACAGACGGTCTGCACGTCAGGCTTGATGTGCTGCATCGTATCGAAGATGCCAAGGCCATCGTAGACGGATCCACCAGGAGAATTGATGTAGAGAAAAATATCTTTCTCAGGATCCTCAGATTCCAGAAACAGCAGTTGGGCAACCACCCGATTGGCCGATTCTGACGTGACGGGCTCGCCCAAGAAGATGATCCGCTCGCGCAGGAGCCTTGAGTAGATATCAAAGGCGCGCTCACCCCGGCCCGAATCCTCAATCACGATCGGGATCATCGGCAATGGCAGAGCAACTCGATCGATCCTACCGAGGACAGTGCACCACCCGCTCGATCGGCTCGGGAGGGTGCAGCGCTAAGGTCCAGGCATTCGAGCGGATGAGTGTGAGCGCCTGCCTCACCGTTGCTGACAGCAAGCGTGCCTTCCACGCAGCCTTTCCCCATGTGATCGGTCCTCTGTACCGGCGCATGGTCGATGAGCTGCTCGTCGAGTTGCATCTGCTCAGCCGGCAGAGTGGATTCCGCAGCGACGGCCTGTTTGCGGTGGGGCTGACCCAGGTCTTTGATGGCTTCTCCAAGGGCTACCGCCCCCAGGAACAGAGCGAACCCCTGTTTGCCGCCCTCTGCGCCTCTTCGGGCTTCGATGCCCAGCAGATTCGCGCCCAACACGCCGCGGCCGTGGCGGCAGTGGGAGAGCACAGCCTGGATGAGGTGAAGCATTGGCTGGCCCAGCGGGGCAAGGGCGCTCCTGAGCCGATTGCTGGGGTGCTTGCCGGAATCGACAGGACCGATTTCCACTACTCGCGCCTCTTCGCCGTTGGACTGCTCAGCCTGCTGCAGCGGGCCCGCGGTGCCGAATCCATGGAGCCGCAGGCCCTCAGGGAAGCCGCCCATGAGATCGGTGAATCCATGGGCCTGATGAAGGAGCGGGTCGACAAGGACCTGACCCTCTACGCCAGCAACCTCCAGAAGATGGCCCAGGCCGTCGAGCTGATGGAGGAGACCCTGGCCGCCGAACGGCGTCGAAGGGAACGTCAGGCCCAGGGGAGCAAGGTCAACCCTGCCGCCAGCAACGCTGACGAAACCAAAACCAGCGTGATGTCCGAATCAAGCCCTCCCGCCTCGCCCCAGGGGGGCTGAGTCCGGGGCCATTGGCGACTGGCCGATTCAATTGAGAGGTTCAGCTCGACGGTTCAACGGCCGCTGGTCTTTTCCGGGCCTGACGGGCCCACTGGTGCCACAGCTGGGGCTTGTGCCGGTTGGGTCGTGGCAGCTGCTGGCGCTTTGGGAGCAGACAGCCTCAGGGACCCCCACAGCCACGACAACCCCGCATCGCCTCCGGGGGATGCTCCCGGCTTGGGCGCTGCCGCTGGAGCCGACAGGATCTCCAACTGAGTGGCGCGCCGGGCCACCGCCGGCAGATCCGGGGGCAGCAAGCCAAGGGCGGCGAGGGCTTCTGGCCTGGCCCGCAGGCTGAGCCCACCGCCCGCCGGTGGCCTGGCCGCCGCAAAACGCTCAGCACCGGGCAGACCTGCGCCCAGCACGAACAGCAACTCCGGGGCCCCACCGGTCGTCGGCACCACCCAGCGCCAGCCTCCCAAGGGGGTGCCATCGTCACGCAGCCAGAGGCTGCTGGCCAGCTTGGCCCGACCAGCGCTGGGCGCTGCTGAATTCCCTGCTGCATTTCCTGGCCGGGAAGGGGATCGCTGGTCGCTCAGGCCCTGGCGCTCGAGGGCCTGGCCCAGGGCCAACAGCCAGCGGGCCCAGCCGGAGCGCTCCTGACCAACCGCCAGTTGCAACTCCAGCGATGCCTGAAAGGGGCCCTTGGGCTGGGGTCTGAGCCGGAGAAGGAACGGAGTGTTCTGGAGACGCTCCAGGGCAGCCTGGTCAAGGCCGTAACGGTCCATCAGCGGTTGCCGGATCACGGCATTGCTGAGCAGGGCATCAAGGAGCTGGTCAAGCCTGGCACCGGCCACCTCCAGCAACAGATCAGGCGGCAGGGGCTCGCGGCTTGAGCTCGGCGCCGGTGGCAGCGATGGGGCTGGAGCCACCGAATCGGGCTTGGCGCTGGCCTCCCCCTGCCAGCTGAGGCCGTCGGCCTCGGCGCTGACCGTGAGGCAGCCCTGCTGGAAGCGTTGTAGCAGCGGGGCTAGATCGCCGGAGATCTGGGCCAGGGCAAGCTTGGTCCAGACCACGGCCTGGCGGCTGCGCAGCAGGTTGACGCAACGTTGCTCCAGACCCCGAGGCGTCCGGGCGGTACGGCGCAGTTGCTGCTGAAGCGTCTGGTAGGAAAGGGGGTCGGGAGCAATCACGACCAGATCGTCCACCCGCACGGCACGGCCAGGCAGGGGAGCGCTGGCCTGGGGGCCGAACAACCGGGCCGGCACCACCAGATGGGCTGACCCTTCCCGTCCCCAGAACTGCCACCAGGTCCCCCGCTGGCGTGCCCAGAGCCGGGTGGCCGCTTCGGCGCCCAGGCGTTCCTGCCAGAGCAGGGGCACCGGCCTGGCGTCACCCGACTGAAAACTCTGAACCAGGGTGGCCATCCCCACTACCCGCTCCAGCCCCTCGGCGTTGGAGCGGGGAAAGCGGTGCAGCTGGCTGGCCGGAGTCAGCACCAGCAGGGCGATCAGCGCCGAGGTGATCGGCAAGGGGCCCAGACGGGGAGCAGGCGGCAGACCCTTCCAGCGCGGCAGGGTGAGCTTCATGGTGGGGGGGAGGTCATGGCGAAAAGCGTGGTACGTCGGCGAACCGAACGGTCCAGACGGCCAACGGCTGCCTCCAGCGGCTGGCGCCATCGAGGTCACGTCTCACCCGAATGGGCTGGTGGTTCAAGACCCTGAATCCCAGCAGCAGCCGGGATCGAGCGGTTTGCACCAGCCTTTCGCTGCAGTCAGCTTGGTCGCGCCCGAACTTGGGGAAGCCACAAACATTTGAGTGCCTGGGGCCGTGCAGAGTGACATTGAAGTTGGTCGCGGATCACATCGGCGGCGGCCATGCGCAACTGCTCCTGACAGCTTGCCCCCACTCTGGTTCGGACTTGGGAGGTGCTTGGGTCTGTTGCGAGGAGGGATCCGTGGCCAATCAGACGTCACCGTCGCCCAGAGGACAGTCGACCTGAAGACTGTCTTGAGGGCTGCTTGGCCCGGCGACGGTCGCGCCATTCAACGACGGAGAGGTAGATCACCCCGCCTGTCACGAAAACCAGCAACACTGAGGCGGTCAGCGCCAGGACATTGGTGCTGGAGAGGGGAATGTCAGGCATCCGGGTGAGGAGTGGGCCCTGGGTCGATCAAAAATTGATCGTGCCGTCGCCATTGCGGCCCCAGACCACCATGGCGATCGAGAAGCTGAACAGGGCAGCCAGGGAAGCCCAGGCGAGGGAGATGAGCATGGGGTCGCCCAAGCAACGGTTGTCCAGAGTTTACCTAGTGTGGGGTCGACTCAGATCCAGTTCAACGATGGCAGCCCTGGGAATGCCAGCCTTGCGAATGGGAGCCTTGGGAGTTCAGACGATCCCGGCGGGAATCCGGCAACGCCAGCGCTATCCCCACCTTCGGGTCGTTGTTCTCGACGACGATGTGAACACTTTCCAGCACGTGGTGAACTGCCTCGTGCGCTACCTGCCGGGCATGGGACCAGACAGTGCCTGGGAGCTGGCTCATCAAATCGACTCCGAGGGTTCGGCCGTCGTCTGGAGCGGACCCCAGGAGCAGGCTGAGCTCTACCACCAGCAACTCAGCCAGGAGGGCTTGACGATGGCGCCTCTGGAGCGGGACTGACCACGCCTTGGAACTGAGCAAGCCTCGCGTCAGGGCCAGAGAGGATCAGCTGGGGGCTTCATCGGCTTAACGGGCCTGCCTAGGGTTGGTCACCGGAGAGAAAGACCCATGGGCCGGGTGGTGATCACCCACAGCACCTATGTGGAGGGGCTGATCCCGGTACTCAAAGTTCTGGCTCAGGACGAGGGCATCGACACGATCACCCCGGCCGTGATCAGTCGCGTCAAGGGACACAGCCCTCGCCTGCGCCTGCGGGTGTCGGTTCCGATCAACGGGGGGTACAAGCTGCTGGCCCGCCGCGGCAGCACAGCCCAGGAAGTGTTCGTGCTGACCAACTGGTCAAAGGAGAAGCTCCAGGAACGCCTGGAGCTTCTCTGTCTCAAGGGTTGAAAAGGGGTG
The DNA here is from genome assembly GCA_943371515.1 of Synechococcus sp. UW140. Taxonomy (GTDB): domain Bacteria; phylum Cyanobacteriota; class Cyanobacteriia; order PCC-6307; family Cyanobiaceae; genus Regnicoccus_A. Next base: position 28,271 of record CALRVC020000003.1, read on the forward strand.
AACCGCTGTGCCGTCTTGCCCCAGTGTTCGACCTGGTAGTACCAGAGGGGTGATCAAAGTGGGGCTTCGTTTCCGGCAACGAGGCCGGTATACGTCACCGTCACGACAGACCACCCACGTCGAAGAAGGAGTCAGATCAGAAAACTGTGAAAGGCAGTCACCAACACAGCAGTCCGCTGAAACTCTAAGGGGTACGAGCCGGTGGGAGTGGCCAGATCGCCCGTACCTCAGCCAAACGCAGGGACGCCTCCCTGACCCGCTCGGCCGCACCTGAGGCCCTGAGCTCCACGGTGAGGTGACCCAGCTTGCGCCCGGGCCGGGCCAGACGTTTGCCATACCAGTGCAAATGGACATCGGCAAGAGCCTCCAGGGCCTGGCGCTGCCTGGCGTAGGCCGCTGTGGAGGTCTCGAAACCCAGCAGGTTCACCATCAACGCGCCGCTGAGGGTCATGGAGGTGTCCCCCAGGGGCTCTCCCGAGACAATGCGCACCTGCTGGGCGAACTGGCTGGTGCGACACGCTTCGATGGTGTAGTGGCCGGAGTTGTGGGTCCTCGGCGCCAGCTCATTGATCAGCAGCCCCGAGGGTCCGTAGAAGAATTCGATCGAGAGCACTCCCACGTAATCGAGGGCGGCCAGCAGCGAGGCCGCCACGTTGCGGGCGCGTGCCTCCACCGCCTGGCTGGCGGCAGCAGGGGCGAGCACCCAGTCGCAGACCTGATCATGCTGGTGCGTCTCCACTAGGGGATAGCACTGAACCGCGCCGAAATGGTCGCGGCAGGCCACCAGCGCCAACTCCTGCTCGAAAGTCACGAACTCCTCCAGCAGCCACAGGCTGGGATCCACCGCCTCGATCAGGGCCTCCAGCTCCACCTGACTTCGGATCACCCGGGTACCGCGGCCGTCGTAGCCCCCCCGCACCGCCTTGGCCATCAACGGGAAGTCGAACCCGGCCGGGAGCCGGGGCGACATCGGCGGAGCCGGCGCCGCCGCTTCGCCGGCGCCGTCCCGGGCCCCGGCCAGTGGAGGATCCTCCTGCTCGGTGAGGGCCGGGGCCGGGGGAGTGAGCATCTGCTCCAGCGGGAACCAGCGCGGCGAGGGCAGGCGCAACCGCTCCAGCAGCTGGCGCTGGCGGCGCTTGCAGACCAGATCCGCCAGGGAATCGAGCCGGGGAATGAACACCACGCCCTCCTGCTCGAGCGGGGCGAGGGAGTCGAGATCGAGCCATTCGTTTTCGAAACTGATCGCCGATGTCCTCTGGGCCAGGCTGCGGGTGGCCGCCAGATCGCCCAGCGCTGCCCGCACCACGCTGGTGGCCAGCCGTGCGGCCGGATCGGAGAGTTCCGGGGTCTGCACATGGAGCTCAACGCCCTGCTCCCGTGCCGCCGCCGCCAGCATCCAGGCCAGTTGGCCGCCCCCCACCACGCCGATACTGCCGCCCATCGCTGACCTCACTGACCACACGGCACCGGGCCGCGCGCCAATTCAGCAGCTTGCCACTCCCCTGACCATCAGCCTGGACTCCCTCAGCTGAAGCCTTTCTCGCCCACAGCCAGGAAGCGCAGCAGGCTGAAGATCATCACGATCAGGAACAGAGCCAGACCCACCGTGCAGGCATAGCTGATGTCCAGCTCGGAGAAGGCCTGGTCGTAGACGTAATAGACGATGGTGCGGGTGGAATCGGCGGGGCCCCCCTGGGTCATCAGATACACCTCCTCGAACACCTTGGTGGCAGCGATGGCTGAGATCACCCCCACCAGAGTGAGGTAGGGCCGGAGCAGCGGCAGGGTGATGTCGAGATGACGCCGCCAGCCCTCGCTGCCATCAAGGGCGGCGGCTTCGTAGAGCTCCGGGGAGATGCCCTGCAGGCCCGAGAGAAAGATCACCATGTAGTAGCCAAGGCCCTTCCAGAGGGTCACCAGCATCACGGCAGGCAGCGCCAGCCAGGGGGTGGTGAGAAAGCCGATCGGCGTGAAGGCCTCCCCCAGCAAGGCGGCCAGCCAACCATTGACCAGGCCGTTCTCGGCGTAGAGCCAGCGGAAGGCGATGGCCGCCACCACGATCGACACCAGCACAGGCGTGTAGAAGGCGGCTCGGAAGAGATGGATGCCGGGCAGCTGGCGGTTCACCAGCACGGCCAGGGTGAGGGAGCCCAGCACGATCGGTGGCACCACCCCAATCAGATAGAGGAAGGTGGTACCCAGCACCTGCAGGAACACCGGGTCGGCCAGCAGCCGCCGGATGTTGGCCAGACCGACGAAGCGCAGTGGTTCGCTCACATCCAGGCCGGTGGCGGTGAAACTGATCACCAGGGCCATCGCGGCTGGGATCAGCACAGAAACACTCAGCAGCAGCAGCGCCGGCGCCAGAAAGCCCCAGGCCGTGGCGCTGCGACCGATCCTGGCGCCCTGGCGGTGGGACGAAGGCGAGGCAGCGAGGGAACCATCCATGGGGCCATTGTGGGACGCACCATGACGAGTTTCACAGCCGTGCAGAGCAGCTTCGGCGGCAGCGACCCGCTGCGGGTGCTGCGGGAGGTGTTCGGCTACGACCGCTTCCGTGGTCCCCAGGAGGCGATCGTGCACCACGTGATCGCCGGCGGCTCCGGTCTGGTGCTGATGCCCACCGGTGGCGGCAAATCGCTCTGCTATCAGGTGCCGGCCCTCTGCCGAGAGGGGCTGGCGGTGGTGGTCTCGCCCCTGATCGCTCTGATGGACGACCAGGTGCAATCGCTGCGCCAGGCCGGGGTGCGGGCGGCGGCCCTGCACTCCGGCCTGGCGGGTGAAGCGTCCAGCGCCCTCTGGCGCAGCCTTCTGCGGGACGAGCTGGATCTGCTCTACGTCTCACCGGAGCGGCTGCTGAACGGAGTTCTGCTCGAGCGGCTGCAGGAGAGGCCCCTGGCCCTGTTCGCCATTGATGAGGCCCACTGCGTCTCCCAGTGGGGCCACGACTTCCGCCCCGAGTATCTGCAGCTGGAGGCCCTGGCCCTGCGCTTCCCGCAGGTTCCCCGGCTGGCCCTCACCGCCACCGCAGATCCCCGTACCCGCAGCGAGATCATCGAACGGCTGGCCCTCGAGCAAGGACGGGTGTTCCTGGCCAGCTTCGATCGGCCCAACATCCGCTACCTGCTGAGGCCGAAGCTGGAGGCCAAGGAGCAGCTGCTGGCTTTCCTGGAGGAGTTCCGGGGCGACGCAGGCATTGTCTATGCCCGATCCCGCAGCCGCGTCGACCGCTTCGCTGCCCTGCTTCAGGCCTCCGGCCACGATGCGGTGGCTTACCACGCCGGAATGGACGCCGGCCAGCGCTCCAGAGCCCTCAGCCGCTTCCGCAACGACAGTGGCGTCGTGGTGGTGGCCACGATCGCCTTCGGCATGGGCATCGACAAACCCGATGTGCGCTTCGTCGCCCATCTGGATCTGCCCAAGAGCCTGGAGGCCTACTACCAGGAAACCGGCCGGGGAGGGCGCGACGGCCTGCCGGCCACGGCCTGGATGGTGTACGGGCCAGGGGATGTACCCCAGCTGCGGCGTTTCATCGAGGACTCCGATGCCGAGGCCGCCCAGAAGCGGATCGAGCACGGCAAGCTCGATGCCCTGCTGGGCTTCACCGAAGCGCCGGGCTGCCGCCGCCAGGTGCTGCTGGCCCATCTGGGCGAAACCCTTGCCGAACCCTGCGGCAATTGCGACCGCTGCCTCGAGCCCCAGGTGCTGGAGGACCGGACCGTGGCCGCCCAGAAGGCGCTCTCGGCGGTGTTCCGCACCGGCCAGCGCTTCGGGGCCGCCCATCTCACCGACGTTCTGCTGGGAGCCGACACCGCCCGGGTGCGCTCCCTGGGCCACCAGGGTCTGAGTGTGTACGGCATCGGCAAGGAGCTGGACCGCGAGCAGTGGCGCACCCTGCTGCGGCAGCTCACCAGCCAGGGATGGCTGGAGCCGGTGCCCGATGGCCGCGGCGGGCTGCGCTGGGGGGAGGAGGCCCGAGTGCGGGCGCTGCTGCGGGGAGAGCTGACCCTGGAGCTGCCCGCCACGCCGGCGCGCCAGGATCGCAGGCGGGCCGGGGAGCGGAGCCGCGACGGCCGGCCGTCGCTGGCCTTGACGACTGCTGCCGGGGCTGAAGCGGAGGCCGAAGCGGAGCTGGTGGCGGCCCTCAAGACATGGCGCCGGGAGCAGGCCCGGGAGCAGGGAGTGCCCCCCTATGTGGTGTTCCACGACCGCACCCTGGTGGAGCTGGCGGCGCGGCGTCCGGCGCACCTGAGCGACCTGGCACAGGTGAGTGGCATCGGCTCGGCCAAGCTGGAGCGCTACGGCGAAGCGGTGCTGGCGGTGATCCAGGGCTGGGGAGCCCAGACCTAGCCTGGCGACAATGTCTGCCGAACCGGCCCCGGGATGATCCGCGCGCTTTCGATCGAGTCCACCGGGGCCTCCGGCCCAACGGCAACCGCCGGAGCACCAGGTGCTGTCCACCCCATCCATACGATCGAGGTGGCCCTCAGCAGCCAGCCTTACCCCGTGGTGATCGGCGCGGGCAGCCTCGATCAGCTCGGCTCCCAGATCCGCTCCAGGGGAATGGCGGCGGCTACCAAGGTGCTGGTGGTGACCAACCCTTTGGTGGAGGGCTTCTACGGCCGCAGGGCGCTCGAGAGCCTGCGCCAGGCGGAGCTGGATCCCAGCCTGCTGGTGCTGGACGCGGGGGAAGATCAGAAGACACCTGCCAGTGTGGCTCTGATCCATGACGCAGCCCAGGCCCGGCGGCTGGAGCGGAGCTCCCTGATCGTGGCCCTCGGCGGCGGGGTGATCGGCGACATGGCGGGATTTGCCGCCGCCACCTGGCTGCGCGGCATCGCGGTGGTGCAGGTCCCCACCACCCTGCTGGCGATGGTGGATGCCTCGATCGGCGGCAAGACCGGGGTGAACCACCCCGGCGGCAAGAACCTGATCGGGTCCTTCCACCAGCCCCTGCTGGTGCTGATCGATCCGAGCACCCTGGCCACGCTGCCGGAGCGGGAATTCCGCGCGGGCATGGCCGAGGTGATCAAGTACGGCGTGATCGGTGATCCCCAGCTGTTCAGCGAGCTTGAAGCCGCCGAAGACCTCTCCAGCCTCAAGGCGCTGGGCGACACCCTGCTGCCCTGGCTGCTGGAGCGATCAGCCGCAGCCAAGGCTCGCGTGGTGGCCGCCGATGAGCGCGAAGGTGGCCTGCGCGCCATCCTCAACTACGGCCACACCCTGGGCCACGTGGTGGAGACCCTCTGTGGCTACGGCACCTACCTCCATGGCGAAGCAGTGGCGCTGGGGATGGTGGCGGCCGGCGAGCTGGCGGTGGCCATGGGCCTCTGGAGCCAGGCCGATCAGCAGCGGCAGTGTGCCCTGATCGCCAAGGCCGGCCTCCCCTTGCAGCTGCCACCCCTCGAACCGGAAGCCGTGCTGCGCACCCTCTTGAGCGACAAGAAAGTGAAAAGCGGCCAGGTGCGCTTCGTGCTGCCCAGCGAGATCGGGCAGGTGCAGATCCACAACGACGTGGGGGCTGATCTGATCCGTGAGGTGCTCAGCTCAGGCAGACCCAAACCTGACTGAACAGGCGGCATCTTCCTCGCTCCCCAGGGGGAGCCATGCTGGGAAGCCATCGCACTCGGCCCGCCCGCCATGTCCCAGGAGCAACTCAGGGCCTTCCTCGCCAGGGTTCAGGACGATGGCGAACTCAGGAGCCAGGTCCTGGGTGCCTCCACGGCCGATGACGTGGCCAGGATCGCCGCCTCCCTGGGCTTCGATGTCTCCGGAGACGAACTGCTGCGGGCCTCCGGCCAGCGCATCGGCAGGGTGACGATCACCAAGCAGGACATGCCCGGCGAGTACAACTGACAGCTTTCCTGTTGTTGGAATCCGGATAAAAGATTGGTTCTGAATGTGATGATGAATCCAGATGCAAAGATGGTTCTGGATCGGCATGTCACGATGACGATGCCTTCGGGCAGGGGCCTGGGGTGGTGGTTCACTCTGGGCCCTTCCACCCACCAGCCGGGCCGCCGCCAAGCCAGGCCAGGGTCGCCGATCAGAGGCTCAGCAGCAGGCCATCGCGCCGGTGGAAGTCAGCTTCATCGCCGGGATGGGTCGCGGCCCAGTAGCTCAGCTGCCCATGGCGTTGCTCGATCACCGCACAGACTCCGACCTCAAGGCATGCCTGGGCGGAGCGAAGGTCGACAGGCAGCCGCCAGGCCAGGGCCAGCTCGATCGACCCGGGCACTGGCTTGAATTCGAAGGGCAACGCCTGCAGGGAGGGCTCGTTCTCCATCCCCTGGCGGTAGCTGCTGAAGCGGTAGACGTTCCAGTGGCCACTGGGTGAAAGGTTCACTTCCCAGTACAGAGGCTCACCTGCCGCCGCGATGAACAGCTCGAAACAGGTGCTGCGCCAGAGATCATCCCGGCGCTCGGGCCGTGATGAGGGCGCAGCCAGCACCACCGACGCGAGATCACCGACCAGGCGCAGGACCAGCTCCAGGGTCTCCCCCCGCCGCCGGATCTGCCCCGTCAGCTCCAGGCCAGCGCCAGGGTCGGCAGGGCCGGAGCCAATCGGGCCTGCGGGTAAATCTTCAGGCTGGAAGGGATGCAGGACAAACGACTGCCAGGCCGCCTCAGGGTGCTCAGGGCAGGGTGCCTTCATCGGATCGCGGCCACGACGGCCTCGATCGCGGCCTGCTGCTGCTCGATGCTCTGGGTGAGCTGGAACTGAACCCGTGCCCGCAGCAGGTTATGGCCCCTGTAGCGAGTCTTGAAGTAGACATCCCCAGCGAGATGATCCGTGAGAAAGCGCAAGCCCAGCTCAAAACTGATCAATCGAATCGCCACAACGATGTGGTCATAGTCAGCGGGAGTGAGAAAGGAGCTGGCCACGCTGCCATAGCCCCCAAGCAAGGCCTCGCAGAGGCCCACATCGAAGTGCACCGCCCTCCAGTCAGCTGTCTCCTCTCCCAGGGGATTGCAGGCCGAGCGCAGGCAGTCACCGATGTCGTAGTGCACCAGCCCGGGTTTGACTGTGTCGAGATCGACGAGGGCGACAGCCAGGTCGCCCTCCAGATCGAGCATGACGTTGTTGATCTTCGGATCGCCATGGATCGGGCGCTGGCGCAGGATTCCAGCGGCTTTGGCCTGCTCAAGCACGGGCACCAGGGAGCGTCGCTGCTCAACGAAGGCCAGGCAGTCGCTGATCTCAGGATCACGGGAGGGTTCTTGCTGGCCGCACACCTGATCAAACTGGTTCAGGTAGGTGGGGGTGATGTGGAACCCCTCCAGGGTGTCGGCCAGGCTCTCAACGGGAAGATCACTGATCAACCGGTGAAACATGCCCAGGCCGAATCCGATTTCACGGGCATGGCCGCTGTGGCCGATCCGCTCCAGCGATTGGGCCCGCTCCACGTAGCCTAGGGCCCGCCAGAAGCTGGGGCCTTCCCACACCCAGGGGCGGCCGTCAACGCGGGCCTGGAACACCCGAGGCACCTCCCAGCGTCGCCCAGCCAGCTCGCTGGGGGCCTCACGCAACCGCCTGGCCACATGATCGCTGAAGGTGACCAGATTGGCCATCACCAGTTCGGGACTGGCGAAGACCTGGGTGTTCACCCGTTGCAGCACAGCGGCGGGCCGGGGCGGATCCCCCAGCCGCACCAGATAGGTGTCGTTGACGTTGCCGTGCCCCAGGGGTTCGATCCCACTGATCGGGCCACCGAGATCAAAGCGCTCCGCGACCGCCGTGAGTGCCCTGGTGTGCACGTCGCTGGGAACCGCCGAATCACTCATCGGCGGGGATGAGCACGGTGGTCTGCAGGCTGTCGGTGCCGAGATGGTCGGTGATCACCCAGATGCACAGCCCCTGCCCCAGGTTGTAGACACTGCGCAGCCGGCCGCACTGGTGGTAGGCCGCCAGCGTGTTGGCCCTGGCATCACGGGCATCCACCTCGCCCCAGTCGCCGCGGCGATGGCGGGCCACCAGGCGCTGCAGCGTTTCCAGATCCAGCCATTCCCGCACCTGCGGGCAGACGTGCACGGGACCGAGCACCAAACGTGCGCTCATCTGGTCAGTCCACCACAGCACCAGGGGCTACGGCTCCAGCAGATCCTCAAGGGCGGCCGGAGTCGGCGGCGGATGCCCCAGCCAGACTCGGCATCACCGCGCTGATCTGACCCACCCCGAGGGCCAGCACCAGAAAGCACACCACCAGAGCGGTGAGGCTGCTCAACGACACAGCCAGGGACTCGGCCTCGCCCGGCGACGAGGTCTTCACCACCACTGCCATTGGCATGCCTGCGATCCCGGGGCCCACTCTGATCCCGAAGTCGAGGCCACTGATCAAACCGACAAGCTCCTTCATTCCAGAGGGTTATGGGCGCCTCAGCCACCGCCACCTCAGCAACCGCCGCCTCAGCCACCACGGTTGGCCGCAGGCGGAGCGCTGGACGGAAAGCGCTGGAGATAGAGGGCCACCGGAATCGGTTGGGTCTGGGCGTAGCCCACCGGCAGCCAGAGATCACCGGCGTTGGAAGCAAAGTGGATTTCCCAGTGGTAGAGGCCGGTGTAAGCAGCGGGATCCTCGCGCAGCAGGGCGGCGTAATGGAGAACGGCCTTGCCGTAATAGTCGCTGTTGTTATACCCCCAGAGCCCCTTGCGAATGTCGTTCAGCCCACCTCGGCGCACCAGGTAACGAGCGGCAGCGTGGATGGCGTCATGGGGGTCGCGGATGTTCCCCCTGCCGACGCCTTGCTGCGCCCAGGTTGTGGGCAGGAACTGCATCGGCCCGCGGGCGTCAGCCACCGACACCCCATCGATGCGGCCCATTCCCGTTTCCACCAGATTGACTGCTGCCAGCACTTCCCAGTCGATGCCGGTGGCCGCAGCCGCGCTGCGGTAGTAGCGCAGCAGATTCTCCGCCGGCTCCGGCGCTACGATCTGCCAGGCCGGCAGGGTGGCACTCCCCGGGCCGCGACGGCGCATGGAGAGGAAGGCCCGGCGGGCCCCCAGGTGATGGTCGAGCACCGCTTGCCAGCGGGGGGGAAGGCGCCGCCGCACTTCCTGGGCCTGGCCCTCTCGCTCCGCCAGCACCCGAAGAATCACCTGGTGCTGGTGGCCCAGGGCAGGCAACGATTCAGAAGAGGTGTCAGGCGAGCGCAGGGCTTCTTCGAGCGACACCAGCAGCTCTGCCACGACTTGGGGATCGCTGGGTACGAGCGGATAGTGGCGACCATCGGCCGCCAGGGGCAGGCTCGGGTCAGAGGGCAGCAGCACCATGACTGGAGCCGGGGGGGGCTCTGGGGCTGAAGCGGGCGGAGAGGGCGCCTCGACGGCCGCCAGGACGGGCCCCGGCAATCGCGGCGCGAACGCCGCGTGGGCGCCGATCACAAGCAACGGCAGACCCGCCAGAGCGAGCAGAGACCAACGACGGTGGGGAGCTGTCATGGCGGTAACCGGTGGCTGGTCGCAGGCAGGACGTTATCGGTGTGCGCGTCGATCTGACTCGCTCAGGGGGAGACCCCCAGCAGGATGCCGATCAGGGCTGTGGCTCCCATCGCCAGCGCCCCCCAGACGGTGACTCGCAGGATGGCGGTCTTCAGCTTTGCGCCACCAGCCTGGGCGGAGACCCCACCCAGAACACCCAGGAACAGCAGCGAAGTGAACGAGACCCCCACCACGATCCGGGAGGCGGGAAGCAGGGAAGCCGTGACCAGGGGCAGCGCCGCGCCGATCGAGAACATTGCCGCCGAGGCGAGGGCCGCCTGCACCGGGCGGGCCGCCAGAGCATCGGTGATGCCGAGCTCATCGCGGGCATGGGCGCCGAGGGCATCGTGGCTGGTGAGCTGCAGCGCCACCTCATGGGCCAGCTCTGGCTCCAGGCCCCGATGCACGTAGATGCCGGTGAGCTCGGCCAGCTCCGCCGCCGCGTCATCAACGAGTTCCTGACGCTCCCGGGCCAGGTCGGCCTGCTCGGTGTCGGCCTGGGAACTGACCGAAACGTATTCACCGGCCGCCATCGACATCGCTCCGGCCACCAGTCCCGCTGCTCCGGAGAGCATGATCGCGGCGTGGTCGGCCTCAGCCGCCGCCACCCCCACCAGCAGGCTGGCGGTGGAGACGATGCCGTCATTGGCCCCGAGCACGGCAGCGCGCAGCAAGCCCACCCGGGACGTGCGGTGCTGCTCCTGATGGCGCCCCCCATGGCCGTGGAGCCGGCCTTCTCGTTGATTTACCACGGGTTTCGCCGCCGGAGCCAGGGGGAGACCGCACCACGGCCAAGGACTCATTGTTATCCTTCCGGCGTCATCATCTCTGTCAACTGGATGCCGAGGTGTAGTAGCGCAGGGCATGGCGCCACAAGCCACGGCTGAGACCCAGGGACACCATCGCCATCCCCAGGCTCGCCAGCACCCAGGGGATGGTGGCGCGACCCAGGATCGCTTCCGCCGGAACAGTGGTGAGGAAGGCCACCGGCAACACCAGGGTGAACAGGGTGCGCAGGGCAGGGGGATAGGCGCTGACAGGAAAGCGGCCGGCCACCAACGTGCTGCGCAGCACCTCGGTGGCATTCCAGACCTTCACGAACCAGATACTGGTGGCCGCCAGCACGAACCACAGGCTGTAGAGGATCAGGGCGCTGCACAGCAACAGCAGGGTGGTGCCCAGCAGGGTGAGAAGCGATGGGGTGGCCCCCGCTCGTCCCGCCGCCAGCACGATCAGCGCCAGTCCCGCCAGCACTCCTGGCAGGCCCCAGGGGGAGAAACTCCGGGCCGAGAGCCAGAACTGACTGTCGATCGGCTTGAGCAACACGAAATCGAGGCTGCCGGTGCGCACATGGTTCACGATCGCCCCCAGGTTGGGCTGGAGCAGGGTGCTGGTGATGCCGTCGAGCAGGGTGTAGACCCCCAGCACCACCAGGGCCTCGTCCCAGCTCCAGCCGCCAAGGCCATGGCCCCGGCCATAGAACAAGGCCAGCACCACCACGCTGCCAGCCAGGTTGCCCAGCACCGAGAGCAGCTCGATCAGCGCATTGGCCGGATACTCCAGCTCGATCGCCAGCGACGACGACCAGAACTCCCGCAGGGAGCGCAGATAACGGCCCATCAGGCCCCCATCGCCGCATAGCGCCGCAGTCCGGCGCGCCAGAGCAGCAGGTAGAGGGGAAGGAGCAGGGCCATCCAGGCGGCCAACGTCGCCAGGCCCCCCAGCAGATCCACCTCGCCGCCTGAGAGCAGCCGGGCCGGAAAGTCGACCATCGAAGGAAAGGGAGTGGCCGCAGCCAGACGGCGCAATCCGGGGGGAAACGCCTCGAGCGGCGCCACCAGCCCGGAGAGGAACAGGTATGGGATCAGCAGCAGGCGATCCAGGGCCGCCGCTCGCTCGCTCCAGAAGCAGGCCATGGTGATCACCGACTGCAACAGGAAGCGCAGCAGAAAGGCCAGGTGGATCAACAGCAAGCCCAGCAACCAGGTGGAGGGCGGCGGCCAGCCGCTTGCTCCCGCCCCAAGCAGCCAGACCGCCAGCACGATCGCCAGCACGAAGGGCACCCGGGTGGCCTGCTCCGCGATGTGGGCAGCCAGGTAGCGCCAGAAGGGGTGCAGCGGTTGCAGCAGATAGGGGGAGAGGCGCCCCTGCAGGGCGTCTTCCTCGAAGACATGGATCACCCACACCACCGTGAACTGACGCACGACGAAGGCCGCCAGGAAATAGCGGTTCAGCTCCGCCGGGCTGAGGCTGAGATCAGCGGCCGCAGCGGCACCGCTCCAGAGGGCCAGCATGATCAGGGGCAGGAGGCCGGAGAGGGCCCAGAGCGCGATCTCGGCGCGGTACTCGAGCATGTAGGCGTACTGGACCGAGAGCAAGACCCGTGCCAGCCGCAGCGTCCGGTTCATGCCACCGCCCCCTCACGGAAGAGGCGGCCGATGATCTCCTCCACCGGCGGATCATTGACCTCCAGATCAAGCACGGGAAAGGTCGAGAGCAACCGGGAGATGGTTCCTGTGAGCTGATCCCTTGACACCAGCAGCCGCACCCGGTGGCCCGCCAGAGATTCGAGTTCGCCGAAGCCTTGGAAGGCCTCCGGCGGGTAAACCGCTCCCAGATCGCAGCAGACTTCCCGGTAGGGAGCGAGCTGCTGGGTCAGCTCCTGCAGGCTGCCGTCGTAAAAAAGTTGGCCCTGATGAATCAGCAGCACCCGCTGGCAGAGGGCGGTGATGTCGCCCATGTAATGGCTGGTGAGCAGCACCGTGGCGCCGGTGCGACGGTTGTAGTCGGCGAGGAACTCACGCACCCGCACCTGGGCATTCACGTCCAGCCCGAGGGTGGGTTCATCGAGAAAAAGCACGGAGGGGCGATGCAGCAGCGCTGCCAGCAACTCGGCCTTCATGCGCTGGCCGAGAGAAAGCTTGCGCACCGGCCGGCGCAGCTCCTCCCCCAGCTCCAGCATCTCGGCCAGTTCGTCGATACGGCGGCGCGCTTCGGCCTCACTGATGCCGTACACCGCCGCGTTGACCCGCAGGGAATCGAGCGGAGGCAGATCCCAGATCAGCTGCTGCTTCTGGCCCATCACCAGGGTGATCGTGCGCAGAAACGCCGCCTGGCGGCGAAAGGGCCTGAAACCGGCCACCTCCACCTCCCCGGCACTGGGCTCGATCAGGCCGGTGAGCATCTTGAGGGTGGTGGTCTTGCCGGCGCCATTGGCCCCCAGGAAGCCCACCACCTCGCCGGACTCGATCGTGAAGCTGACATCCTTTACCGCGGGGATGTCCTTCAGCCGGCGGGCGAAGAAATGGCTCAGGGTTCCTCCCAGACCCGGCTGCTTGTCAGCCACCCGGAAGCTCTTGCCGAGCCCGCGGACACGGATGATCGCCATCTCAGAGCGGCCCCCGGCGCCTGGCGATCGACGTTGCGCCGCCGCTCAACCCCCGTCCTCGTCTTCCAGTAACAGGGAATGAAAGGCGGTGTAGAGATCGGCGTGCTCCGCCGCCAGGCTGGGGTCCGCCCGGGGGGGGGTGCTGCGGCCAGTGCCTGATCGCCGGCTGGGCTGGATGGATGGGCTGGCGGCCTGGCCGGCCTGAGCGAGCCGCTCGCTCGCCTGCTGGGACGAGCGGCTCGCCTCGAGGCCGCGCAGGCGCTCCATCAGGTGGGGGGGAACGGTGCCGTCTGGGCTCACCTGCATCAGCTCGCGAAAGAGCTGCTCCGGGTCACGCTCCAGCTCCACCTGGTGGCGTCGCTCACTGGCCCTGGGCCTGGCACTGGCAGGCGGCACTGGTGCAGGCAGAGGCTGGGGAAGCTGCCGACCCAGCTGGCGGAGGCGCTCGAGGCTATGGGCGTCGAAGCTCATGGCAGCAGGGGCTCTGGGGTCAGGAACAGCCGAGGGTGTCGCGGGTGACACGGCCCGTGACGGGGTTGGTGCCGCTGGCGATGGCGCAAAGAGAGGTGAGCACATCGGCGCGCAGGGGCACGTTGGTGAAATCAGCCCCCTCGATCGCCACGTTCACAAACTTGGTGTTGAACGCGAAGGCATCCTCCAGCACGGCATCGCGCAGGTCGGTGCCTTCGAGCACCGCCGAATCCAGGGTGGCCTCGCGCAGGTCGACGCCGTGCATGTCGGCATCCTGGAGCTTGGCGCCAAACAGGCTGGCATTGCGCAGGTCGGCACCGGAGAGATTGGCGTCGCGCAGGTTGGTGAGATTGAACGTGACGCCGCGCAGGTCGGCGTCGTGGAAATCAGCGCCGATCAGCACCTGTTTGGCGTAGTCCATCGCGGCAGCGGCCGGAGCCGCCGGCAGCAACAACAGCAGCGCCAGCAGGCCGCAGCCCATCCAGGCCAGCAAGCCCGAGACCAGGGAACGCAGCGTGGCAGCCATGGCAAGGACGAGACAGCCAGGGAACCCTAGGAAAAGCCGGTGACAAGACCCTTGCTCCAGAGCAGAACGCAACGCGCCCGAAGCCGCAGCGCCCTGCCAGGGGCCTGGGCTGAGCAGCGCGCCTGGCGACTGCTGCGCCAGCGGGGCTGGCGGCTCCTCGCCAGCCGCTGGCGTTGCCGCTGGGGGGAGCTGGACCTGGTGGTGACCAAACCTGGCCGACTGCTGGTGGTGGAGGTGAAGGGCCGCCGCCGTTCCGGCGCCGATGGCTGGGGGGTGGCCGCCCTTGGAGCGATCAAACGCCGGCGTCTGGCCAGGGCCCTGAGCTGCTGGCTGGCCGAGCACCCGGAGCAGGCCCAGCTGCCTCTGGAAGTGGTCTGTGCCCTGGTCCCCCTGCCGCCGGCGGGCGGTGCGGTGCGCTGGCTGCGCCTCGAAGCCCTCGCAGCAGCTCAGGGGAACGGCTGAGGACTCGCTGGCCCAAGCAGCGGAAGAGTGAGCCCCTGTCAGAGACCTGGCGGCTGATCTGTTGGTGGATTTGTTGGCTGTTCTGCTGGCTGATCTGTTGGTGGATCAGAGCGCTGCCCGGTCGGCGGCTGGCTGAACTCCACGGTGCAGCGGTAGCGGAAGTTACCAGTGCCCACCGTCATCTCCTGACAGCGGTGCCGGCCCGGTATGGTCCCCCGCGGCACCAGTTGCCGGGCCCGCTGAAGCGCATTGCCCCTGTCCCAGACCGAGTCGGCGCTGACGCTGCCGGAGCGGGCCGGCGCCAACCCAACCAGGCAGGGCAGAACGGCGGCCAAACAGCCCAGCCACCACGGCACCCACCGAACCAGGGCAGACCTGGGGAAGCGGACGGAGTGGATCGAAGGACTGATGGGGACGGGGGCCATCGCAGCCGGGCAGGTCTGTAAGCCAGAGATAGCCAGAGATCAGCCGCCCGGCCGGGCAATCTGGAAGGCCCACCAGTCATGCCCATGTCCTTCGGGGGCCACCAGACCCGCAAGCGCTTCGGTCAGCACTGGCTCACCGACGGCAACGTGCTGGAGCGGATCGTGGCGGCGGCGGAGCTGCAGCCGGGGGAGCGGGTGCTGGAGGTGGGCCCGGGCCGCGGAGCCCTCACGGAACGACTCCTGGCCACATCGCTGGCGGAGCTCCATGCCATCGAACTCGACCGGGACCTGGTGGCCGGCCTGCGCCACCACTTCGCTGGCGACGAACGCTTCCAACTGCTGGAGGGCGACGTGTTGCGCCTGGATCTACCACCGGCGGACAAGGTGGTGGCCAACATCCCCTACAACATCACCGGTCCCCTGCTGGAGCGGCTGGTCGGCCGGCTTGACCGCCCCCTGGCCAGTCCCTATCGGCGGCTGGTGCTGCTCGTGCAGCAGGAAGTGGGCGAGCGCATCCGGGCGGTGGCCGGCAGCAGCACCTTCAGCGCCCTGAGCGTGCGCCTCCAACTGCTGGCGCGCTGCCGCTCGGTCTGCGCCGTGCCACCCCGCTGCTTCCAGCCGCCACCGCGGGTGATGTCGGAGGTGATCGTGCTCGACCCCCTGCCGCCATCCGAGCAGCTGGATCCGGAGCAGGCCGGGCGGCTCGAGGGCCTGCTCAAGCGGTGCTTCGCAGCCCGTCGCAAGATGCTGAGGAACAGTCTGGCCGGGCTCTGGCCCGAAGGGGAGCTCAGCGAGCGGGCCCAGCGGGCGGGGGTCTCCCTCCAGCAGCGGCCCCAGGAGCTCTCCCCCCAGCGCTGGGTGGAGCTGACCCGCCAGCTCTACCTCTCGCCACAGAGTCCACGTAAGTCGATCTCACCCATCCCCGATCCAACCGCCCATGGTTGAACCGTTCTCAGCGGACACCCGCTCGGCCCCCCTGCTGGTGGAGGCCCCGGCCAAGATCAACCTGCATCTGGAAGTGCTCGGGCTGCGCACCGATGGCTTCCACGAGCTGGCGATGGTGATGCAGAGCCTCGATCTGGCCGATCGCCTGGCCATTGAGCCCCGAAGCGATGGGGTGATCGTGCTGCGCTGCCACGACAGCACCCTTCCCACCGACGGGAGCAACCTGGTGGTGCGGGCCGCCGAGCTGCTCAGGCAGCACACCGGCCGGCCGGAGCTTGGGGCCACGATCGAGCTGGAGAAGCGCATTCCGATCGGCGCCGGCCTGGCCGGCGGCTCCAGCGACGGTGCCGCCGCCCTGCTGGGCCTGAACCGGCTCTGGGGGCTCCAGCTCGGCGACAGCACCCTGCAGCAGCTGGCGGCGGAGCTCGGTTCGGATGTGCCCTTCACCCTCTCCGGCGGCACCCAGCTGTGCTTCGGCCGAGGTGAAGTCCTCGAGCCGGTGCCCCTGTCCGAAGCAGGTCCGCGCGCCCTGGGACCCCAGGGGACCGAAGAGCTGGGGGTGCTGCTGATCAAGGACCCGGCCGCCAGTGTCTCCACCCCCTGGGCCTATGGCCGTTGCCGTGAGCTGCGGGGAGATTTCTATCTCGAAAGCGAGAGCGACTTCGAACAACGGCGGCAGAGCCTGCGCGATGGAGCTCTGCTGGCCGCTCTGCATGGGGAGAGAGTCCTGCCGCCCCTGCGCAACGACCTGCAGGCGGTCGTGGAGCCGGAGCAGGAGAGCGTACGAACGGGGCTGGCTCTGCTGCGCCGGGCGATCGATCCCCTGGCGGTGGCGATGAGCGGGTCAGGGCCCAGCCTGTTCGCCCTCTTCGCTGGACTGGAGCGGGCCGAGGCAGCCCGTGACCAGCTCAGGGATCTCCTCGCCGATGGAGGTTTCGAGGTCTGGTGCTGCCGCTGCAGCAGCATGGGGGTGAGGATCGTGCAACCAGACCAGGTCCCATGAGCACTCCTGAGCCAACCGAGTCCCAGCGAAGCGCCCCGCGTAAGGGACCGCTCAGCTACCTCTCCGGCGCCCTCACCAGTGGGCTGCTGGCCTGGGTCTGTCTGGGCCTGAGCGAGCGGGTGGTGGGGTGGTACAGCCTGCATCCGCCGCACTACAGCAAGGCCTTTGCCCAGAGCATCGGCACGGCCATGAAGACGCTGGTGGTGGGGATGAGCTTTCTGGCCACCTTCACCTTTGCCTTCGTCGCCCTGGGGCTGAGCCTGGTCTTCATTCGCAGCTTGCTGCCGGTTGAGAAGGGCGAGGCTTCCTAGACTGGCAAGGAGCCTGATAACGCCATGACTCCCCACGACCTCGGCCTGCTGGCCCTGTTGCTCTCCCCTGGCATGCTGCTCTCGGTGTTGTTGCTGGCCGCCTTCGCCGCCGGGGGCTGAGCCCGACCACCAACCGCGGGAGCCGACGCCTGAGATAAGTTGGCCGCTCCGCCGGCAATCGCCGGGTTCGCACACCGTCCGTGGCCGAGACCCTTCTCTTCAACGCCTTGCGCGACGCCATCGACGAGGAGATGGCCCGCGATCCCTACGTGTGCGTGTTCGGGGAGGACGTCGGCCAGTACGGCGGGTCCTACAAAGTCACCAAGGACCTCTACGAGAAGTATGGCGAACTGCGGGTGCTCGACACCCCGATTGCCGAGAACAGTTTCACCGGCATGGCCGTCGGTGCCGCGATGACGGGCCTGCGCCCGATCGTGGAGGGCATGAACATGGGTTTCCTGCTGCTGGCCTTCAACCAGATCTCCAACAACATGGGAATGCTGCGCTACACCAGCGGCGGCAACTACACCATTCCCACCGTGGTGCGCGGTCCCGGCGGTGTGGGGCGCCAGCTTGGGGCTGAGCACAGCCAGCGGCTTGAGGCTTATTTCCACGCCGTGCCCGGCATCAAGATCGTGGCGGTGAGCACCCCGACGAACGCCAAGGGCCTGATGAAGGCCGCCATCCGCGACAACAACCCGGTGCTGTTCTTCGAGCACGTGCTCCTCTACAACCTCAGCGAGAAGATTCCAGAGGGTGATTACATCTGCTCCCTCGACCAGGCGGAGGTGGTGCGGGAAGGCACGGACGTGACGATCCTCACCTATTCAAGGATGCGCTACCACTGCCTCAAGGCGGTGGAGCAGCTGGAGGCCGATGGTGTGAGTGTGGAACTGATCGATCTGATCAGCCTTAAACCCTTCGACATGGACACCATCACCCGCTCGATCCGCAAGACCCACAAGGTGCTGGTGGTGGAGGAGTGCATGAAAACCGGCGGCATCGGCGCCGAATTGCTGGCCCTGATCACCGAGCACTGCTTCGATGATCTCGACGCCCGACCCGTACGCCTTTCCAGCCAGGACATCCCCACCCCCTACAACGGCGCCCTCGAGAATCTGACGATCATCCAGCCCCACCAGATCGTCGAGGCGGCCCGTCAGCTCAAGGCAGGCACGATCTGAGATGGCACGCCAGCAGGGGTTGTTTGCCCTGATCCTGGCCCTGGCGATCGCCGCCGGGGCCGTTCTGTTCAGCTTCCCCCTGCAGCTCGGTCTCGATCTGCGTGGCGGCAGCCAGCTCACCCTCCAGGTGCTGCCGGCCGGCGCCATCAAAACGGTGAAGCGAGAGCAGCTGGAGGCTGTCAAGGAGGTGCTCGACCGGCGCGTCAACGGCCTGGGTGTGGCCGAATCCACCCTCCAGACCATCGGTGAGGACCAGCTGGTTCTTCAGCTTCCGGGCGAGCAGGACCCCACCCGGGCCGCCAAGGTGTTCGGCACCACCGCTCTGCTGGAATTCCGCGCCCAGAAGCCCGGCAGCGAGCAGGAGATGCAGGGGCTGCTGCGGCTCAAACGCCAGGCCCAGTCCGTGCTCGACCTCAGCCGGCGGCGCACCCCAGCGGATCCGGCTGATCCCGTGGCACCAGACCAGCCACCGGCCCCGGCCCCCAGCTTCCCCGCCGAGGATCTGGCCAAGGCCTTGCGAGAGCTCGGGGTGGCGGTGCCGGCAGGGGCCGGTGAAACCGAGCAGATCGAAGCCCTGCTCGATGAAGTGAACAAACGGGTGGTGGCCCTCTACGAGCCCGCGCTGCTCACCGGCAAAGACCTCGTCGGCGCAGGCCGGCAGCAGCAGCAGACGGGCACCGGCTGGGACGTGACCCTGAACTTCAACCGCCAGGGCGGCGAGGCCTTCGCCAAGCTCACCCAATCGATCGCCGGCAGCAACCGCCTGCTCGGCATCGTGCTCGATGGCCGTTCGATCAGCGAAGCCTCTGTAAGCCAGGAGTTCGCCGCGGCCGGCATCACCGGGGGTGCCGCCAGCATCACCGGCAACTTCACGGCCGAAGAAGCCCGCGACCTGGAGGTGCAACTGCGAGGCGGCTCTCTGCCCCTGCCCGTGAAGATCATCGAGGTGCGCACCGTCGGCCCCCTGCTGGGGGCTGAAAACATCCGCAGCAGCCTGGTGGCCGCCCTTGCGGGCCTGGCTCTGGTGGCCGTGTTCATGGTGGTGGTCTACCGGCTGCCCGGGGCTGTGGCAGTGGTGGCCCTCAGCCTCTATTCCCTCTTCAACCTGGCCAGCTATGCCCTGATCCCCGTGACCCTCACCTTGCCCGGTATCGCAGGCTTCATCCTCTCGATCGGCATGGCGGTGGATGCCAATGTGCTGATCTTTGAGCGGGTGAAGGAGGAACTGCGCTCAGGCAACACCCTGATCCGCTCGATCGACACTGGCTTCTCCCTGGCCTTCTCATCGATCCTCGATGGTCACGTCACCGGCCTGATCAGCTGCATCGCCCTTTTTGCACTCGGAACGGGCCTGGTCAAGGGATTTGCCGTCACCCTCGGCATCGGTCTGCTGCTCAGCCTGTTCACCGCCCTCACCTGCACCCGCGTTCTACTGCGCCTGATGATGAGTTATCCCACCCTGCGGCGCCCCAGCTACTTCCTGCCCAGCCGCAAGCTGCATTCGCCAGCCGCCTGAGCACCCATGAACTCCTCCACGTCGGGATCGAGCGCATTGCCGCCGATCCAATTCTTCCGCATCACGCGCCACAGGCGCCTTGCCTGGTGGGGTTCGGCCATCGCCTGCCTGATCAGCCTGATCGGTATTGGCTTCTCCTGGCTCAATCCCTCCATCGGCGCCCCGCTCAAACCGGGCCTCGATTTCACCGGTGGCACCCGCATTCAGTTGGAGCGGGCCTGCGAGCCCAGTTGCTCGGCGATCACCGTGCCCCAAGTGGCCGAGCAAGTTGACAGCCTGAAGCTTCCTGCCGAGGGTGGTGAGGCAGCGCCAGTTCTGCGGGGCGCACCGGTCCAGGTGCTGGATCAGGGCCGCTCAATCGAGCTGCGCCTGCCCAGCCTCAGCGCCGAGCAGGGCAAGGCAGTAATCAGCCAGCTGGCCGCGAAATTAGGGCCTTTCAAGGATGGCGGCACCTCCGTAGACACGATCGGACCCGCCCTTGGGGCCCAGTTGCTGCGAAGCAGCCTCCTCTCGCTGCTGGTCAGCTTTGCGGCCATCGCCCTCTACATCACCTTCCGCTACGACAAGATCTTCGCCTTTCTGGCGATCCTCTGCCTGGCCCACGACGTGCTGATCACCACCGGGCTGTTCGCCTGGCTCGGCCTGCTGCTGGGAATCGAGGTGGACTCCCTCTTCGCCGTGGCCCTGATCACCGTCGCCGGCTATTCCGTCAACGACACCGTGGTGGTGTTCGACCGCATCCGGGAGCAGAAAGAAAGCCTGGGGGACTTCCCCTTCAGTGATCAGGTGGATGTGGCCGTCGATGCCACCTTGACCCGCTCGCTTTACACCTCGCTCACCACCTTGCTGCCTCTGCTGGGCATCCTCTTCTTCGGCGGCAGCAGTCTGTTCTGGTTTTCCGTGGCCCTCACAGTCGGCATAGCCGTGGGCAGCTGGTCGAGCATCGGTGTGGCCCCCACCCTGCTGCCCCTGTTCAGCGGCAAGGGCTTTGTGGGTTCCAGCCCCGATGATGGGGCGGCCCCTGCTGGCGCAGCTTGATGCGGCGCCTCCCGCCGCTCATCCCCGTGCTGCTGGCTCTGTTGGCCCTGGGCGATCTCAGGGCGGAACTGCGGCTGCTGGCCGACCATTTCACCTGGTCGTCATTGGTCACGGCAATTCAGCAGCACCCCCTGGCCATGGTGGTGCTGCTGCTCACCCCCAGCCTGATCAGGCACTACCGCTGATCAGGTCCAGCGGTCCATCACCTGCTCCACCACCACCCGCTGGACGATCACCTGCAGCACCACCACCAGTGGCAACGCCAGCAGTACGCCCGGCAGCCCCAGCAGGGCACCAAGACTCAGCTGAGCCATCAGGGCCACTGTGGGCAGCAAGTTGACCGTGCGGCTGAGCAGCAGCGGGGTGAGCACGAAGGCTTCGGTGTTCTGCAGCAGCAGGCGCAAGATCAGCACCTGCGCCACCTTGGCTGGAGAGATCAGCAGGGCCACCGCCAGGGGCAGGGCCGTGGCCACCGTCGGGCCGATCGTGGGCACGAAGGTGAGCAGACCGCAGACCAGTCCACTCAGCAGGGCGAGAGGCACCCGCAGCAGCGCCAGACCCGCCCAGGTGAGCAGGAACACCGCCACCGCCGAGATGGTCATCCCTGCCAGCCAGCCGCCGAGGGCCTCGCGCGACTCACGCAACAGCGAGCGCATCGGCTCACGCCAGAACTGGGGAGTGGCAGCCAGCACCAGCCGCTGGTGGGGCCTTGGATCCAGGGCCAACAGGATGGCCAGCAGCACCATCAGCAGGATCTGGATCGTGGAATTCGCAGCGCCCCCCGCCACTCCCAGCAGCTGGGTGCCCAGGGGCTGCAGCTTGTCCCAGGTGGCCAGCTCAAGCAACCGCTCCTCGAAGCTGCGAAATGCCATGGAGCCGCCGGCCAGATCCCCGAGACGCTCCAGCAACACCGGCAGCAGCTGGGTGAACTGATTGGCCTGCTGCAGCAGCTCGGGCAGCAGCAGCTCCGAGACCTTCCAGCCCACCACCACCAGGGTCACGATCACCAGGGCCAAGGCGCTGGGGCGGTTCAAGGGCAGCCGGCGACGCAGCAGGCTCACCGGCACATCCAGCGCCACCGCCAGCACCACGGCCCCGAAGAGCACCAACAGCACCCAGCGCAGTTCCCACACCAGCAGGGCCAGCAGCACAAGGGCGAGGGTCCCCAGCAGGGCTCGGCCGTTCACGGGGACAATCGCTGGCGTTTCCAGGGATCCAGGATGTCGTGGATGACCACCTCGCGCACGATCACCTGCACGCACACCGCCATCGGCAAGGCCAGCAGCAGTCCCAGCGGTCCGAAGATCACGGTGAACAGGAACTGGGCGGTGAGGGTGAGGCCGGGCAGCAGCCGAAGCTTGGCGTGCATCACCGACGGGGTGATCACATAGCTCTCCAGGTGCTGCACCACCACGTAGAGACCCAGAACGGCAAGGGCCTTCCAGGGGGCGTCGAGCAGGGCCACCGACATCGGAAAGATCGTGCTCAGGGTGGGCCCCACATTGGGGATCACGTTGAGCAGACCAGCCAGCAGGGCATTGGCCACCACCAGCTTCACCCCCAGCAGCGACAGACCGATGCCCGCCAGCAGAGCCACGCAGACCGAGCTGATCGCCACCCCCACCATCCAGTCGCTCAGGGCAGCTCCGCAGAGGTCGAGCACCTGGCGCAGACGCCGGCGATAGAAGGAGGGGGCCAGCAGCACCAGCACATCGCGGTAGCCGGTGGGCTGCACCGCCAGCATCAGAGTCACCGCCAGCACGAACACCAGTTGCAGGGTGCCGGTGCCCAGGTTGCTCGCCAGGCCCAGCAGCCGCAGGGCACCGCCGCCCAGACCACCGGCCACCACTTCGGGGCTGGGGCCGCTGGCCGGCCAGAGCTGCTGAAGCCACTCCAGCGAGCCGTCATGGCGACCCCAGAGGATCCGGCTCACGTTGGTCAGCATCCGGCTGGCCAGGCCGATCAGCACATCCGCCGCATCGGGGAGCTTGGCCAGGAGCTCGGCGAACTGCTCCACGAAAGGAGGAATCAGCACTGCACCCCCCACCACCAGAACCAGGGCCACGGCCCCCAGGCTGATGGTGAGGGCGAGGGGCCGGGAGCAGCCCAGCCGCGCACGCACCGCCCCCACCAGGGTGCAGATCGCCATGGCCAGCACCACTGCGGAAAAAAGCTGCAGCAGTAACCCCCGCAGGCTCCAAAGCAGAGCAACGGCAGCGATGATCGCCGCCAGGCCCAGCCACTGCCCGAATTTCAAGCCTCTGTGGGCCCGCCCTCAGCGGCCGGATCGGGGCTGGCCTGATCGGGGCTGGCCGGATCGGCCTCTGAATCGCCATCCTTATCGGCAAAACCAAGGCCATGGCCGGCGGCGTAGCGCTCGGCGAAGCGCATGAACCGGTCGAAATCCAGCTCCGTCTTCCAGGTGTAAGTGGCCTCAAGGGCGCTGGGTTTGCCGTTCACGAAACGGGCCTTCACCTCACGGGTCACCAGCTCGCCCTCCTCGTCGAGCAGGAACATCCCAGTGATGTCGCCCATGGTTTCAGGAGCAAGCGCCTGGGGTTGCTCGAACACGAAAAGGGCCTGGCCGGTTCGTCCATCCCGGGAGCGGGTCAGCCGGATATCGGGAACCACGGGTTCGTCCATCCCGCGAAAGAACTGAATGGCCGTCATCGGGGTGGGGCAAAGCCAGATCCTAAGCAGACCCTCCGATCGCGCCTTCACAGTTCACATGGTCTTGATCCAGAAGCCAGGTGGCGGAGCGCTCCTCGTCCCAGTCATGGAGATCGAGGGGGTGATGGTGAGCGCCGGGCTCCGGTCGTTGGCGCTGACGCTCCAGCTCGTGGTCGTAGCAGCGGTCGTAGTAGTCGAGCATCCAGCGACAGGCCTCTCTCCAGTCGCTTCGCTCAATCGCCGCCAGGGCCGCCTGGGTGCGGACCGGTCCCAGCCGCCGGGCGATTCTCCGGGTGGCCTCCGCCAGCGCCTCGGGCTCCTGAACCCCGTAGACCGCCACCAGTCGGCGCAGCCGCTCGCCCAGGGGCCGGCGGATCTCCAGAACCGGAGCGCTCTGCATCTGCCGCCAGAGACTCGCCGGGATGCGGCAGCGCCCCACCTGGGCACTTTCCGCCTCCAGCCAGATCGCACCGGCCCCTGCGCAGCTGACAAGGGCCGCCGCCAGACGGTTCTCATAGTGCTCGTTGCTGGGCTGGGGCGGCAGCCCGAGACCGCCGAAGCTGCTGCCGCGGTGGTGGGCCAGTCCCTCGAGGTCGACCACCGCCACCCCACGGCGGGCCAGCTCCAGCAGCAGGTCGGTCTTGCCGGTGCCCGTGCGCCCGCCCAGCAGCATCAGCGGCCAGGAGTGCTCGAACCTGGCCAGAACCCAATGGCGGTAGGCCTTGTACCCCCCCTCAAGGAGCTGCACCGACAATCCAAGGGTTTCGGCCAGCCAGCCGACGCTGGCGGAGCGCATGCCGCCGCGCCAGCAATGGATACGCAGGGGCCCACCGGTGGCGGCCTGATGGTGGGCGAGCAGCCCCTCGCCCAGGGCCGCCAGCTTCGGCCCCACCAGCGCCAGCCCCGCCTGAACCGCCTGCTGGGAGCCCCGCTGCTTGAAGGTCAATCCGACCTCGGCCCGCTCAAGGTCGCTGAACAGGGGCAGATTGCGGGCTCCGGGAATATGGCCCTGGGCGAACTCCGCCGGGCTGCGCACATCCAGCACCGCTCCTCCGCCCGCCAGGAAGGGGTCGATCGCCAACCACGACGCCATGGCGCCCCACCCCCCCTTGGACCTTGCCTGACATAGTGGGTCCACGCCGGCCCGGCTCTGGCCCGCCGAACTTCATGCTTTCCGGTCCACCCGCTTCCGCCACGGCCAGCGCCGAACAGCTGCTGGAGAGCTTCAGCTCGAGCTCCCCACGCCAGCGGCGGAGCCTGCTCCCCCAGATCGAGGCCCGATCCAAGGAGCTGCGTCCCCTGCTTTTGAAGGCCCTCCGGGGCCACGATCCCGACGGAGACGACTGGATCGCCGGCCTTTGGGTTCAGATGCTGCTGGCCGAAGACGACAACCACAGGCAGGCCCTGCTTGAGGAACATCCGGGCGGTTGGCTGAACCTTCCCAGTGGTGACGGCATCGCCTATGGCCCCCTGCAGGAGGCCCTGGCCCACCGCTACTTCGAGCTGGCGGATCGCATCACCAGCGAGGTGCTGCGGCAACTGGCCGGTTCCGAAGCGGTCCGCCGTGGCTACGTCTATTACAGCGAGGTGGCTCCCATGTCCAGCCTCGATCTCACCAGCCTCGATCGGCTCTGGGTCTGCTACTCCAGGGGCCGCTTCGGTTTTTCGGTCCAGGGGAGGCTGCTGAGGGCCTGCAACGGTCGCTGGGACCAGCTCTGGCCCAGGCTGGGCTGGAAAAGTGAGGGCACCTGGACCCGTTACCCCAGTGGATTCCAGTGGAATCTGGAGGCACCGGAAGGACACATGCCACTGATCAACCAGTTGCGCGGGGTGCGCCTGATGGATGCCCTGCTCAATCATCCAGCTTTGCAACACCGAATCAGCACCGGCTGAGCCTGGGGCGCCCTGGAGCGTTAGGGTCAAATTCAGCCATGGTTGGTGTGGATGCTTCGGCGCCTGATCAGTCCGCTGAAGTGGACCGACTTCATCACTCCCTCCACCCTTCAGTTAGCCCCCCTGCTGGAACTGCTGCTGGAGCCGATGGCCACGTCATCCAACCTGGCCGACCTGCAGCTTGGCCTGCAGGAGGCTCTGGTCAACGCGGTGAAGCACGGAAACGGCGGTGACCCGCGCAAATGCCTGCGGATCCGACGCATCCTTTCGCCCCACTGGGTGATCTGGCAGATCCAGGATGAGGGCTGCGGGGTCCCTGCCTGCTCACGTTCCGGCGTCCTGCCCGAGCGCAGCGATGCCTGCTGCGGCCGGGGCTTCTTCCTGATTCATCACTGCTTCGATGACGTGCGCTGGAGCGAGCGCGGTAACCGACTGCAACTGGCGGCCCAGCGGCACCGGGCCTGAGCCTGCTGGCCGGATCTCCGTTGGTTGAAGGCTGCTTCAGTGGCCGTGGCTGGGGCAGCCGGGATCGCGCAGATCCCCTTTCAACCAGGCCAGACCGTGCTCCAGCAGTTCGATCGCCCGCTCCTGGGCGTCACCCTCGAGGCGCTGGGGCGGACTGTCCTCGGCGAGAAGGTGCACCAGGGCCGCCGCCACCTGCTCTGCCGCCCGTCTGGGCTTGTGACCCTTGTGGGCGTGCCAGTCGCGGCCATCGATGGCCAGAAGCCGCTGCAACTCCTCGGCCAGCTCACGGCTGGTGGGCGGCCAGGCCTGGGGGGATCCGCTCCGCATGGCGGCAGCAGGCGCTGAAGGAAGAGGCACTGGACGAAAGACAGCGTGGAGAGCCATCCTGACGCGATGGCTCTCCCTTCGCGGCGTCAACCGCGGCGCCGATCCTCCCGTTTGCTCAACCGCCCATTCAGCCGCCGCTCCGGCTGGCTGCATGGGCTTTCCACCCTGCTGGCCGTGGCGGGTCAAGGGGAGCGGCTGGCAGCCCAGGAGCGGTCCAGCCCTGGGGATCTCTCCAGCTCCGATCGGCGGCTGAGCCAGCGGCTTGAGCTGGGTCAACGACTGCTTGATCCCCTACCGGCTCCCCTGAGGGGCAGCCGCTGGCAGGATCAGGTGCTCTGGCGGGCCCTGCGCTGGGGCGGGGGCGGGCTGATCCTGGCCTGGTGGCTGCTGCGCTAGGCGGCCAGCAACAGCCCGGAGGCCTCCCCGATCACCTCCACGAGATAGGGACTGCCCTCGGCGAAAAGACCACCGCTGGCGAAAAGGACGTCCTTGGTGGGAGTCGGCAGCGGGGGCTGAAGCTGGCCGCGTCGCCAGGCGTGATACATCGAGCGGCGGTGACGGTCTTCCTGGAGTACGAGCCTGTCGGCACCCAGGCTCGGACTCTCGCCCGCCAGCAGGGGGGTGCGCAGGCGGACTCCATAGCCATGGGCTTCGATCTGGACAAGTCCCTCCATCAGAACCGTCTGAAAGGACCAGCCCTGCAACCAGCGCAGATGAAATGGATTGGACATCAGAGCAAGGCACCCAGGTGCAGCGGAAATCTATTCACATTCCTCAGGAGATGCCGCGATCAGACGACCGCTGTGCTTCAGCGCTGACGCCGCTCAGACCAAAGGCTTGGTGGCGGACCAGACCCGGGTCATGAAATGGGACTGGGCGCTGATCCCACCGAAGCCGGCCTGAGCCAGGCGCGATTGGATGTCGTCGGAGATGTAATCGCGGTAGTAGGGCTCATGGAAGGCCCGACGGAAATTCTCGAGCACCGCAGAGAACTCTGGGGAATCAGCCAGCTGAATCGAGTCGGCCAGTACCAGCACACCGCCTGGCTCAATCACCCGGAAACATTCCCGCAGGACGTTCTGACGAGCTTCGGCTGGAAGCTCATGGAAGAGGAACACACAACTCACCGCCTGGAAGGTGCTGTCGGCGAAGGGCAGGGCCTCGGCATTGCCCTGGACCAGCTGGGGCAGCTCCCCCGGTAACTGGCTGAGGCAGCGGTTGGCTTCGCGCAGGTAGGACGCAGAGAGGTCGAGGCCCACCAGCTGGATCTCCCCCAGGCCACCGCGCAGCTGGCGCAGGGTGCGGCCCGTGCCGGTTGCCACATCCAGAAGCCGCAGCTGGCCGGGTGAGCGCTGGGCGAAGGTCCGCAGCACCCGCTTGATGGGGGCGATCAGGCGGCGGCGCATGGCATCGGCGCTGCCGTTGAACAGGATTTCGACCTGGAGGTCGTAAAGCGCAGCGGAATGGTCGCTGAGGTAGCCATCGGTCTGATGGTGGAAGTTCTGCAGGTAATAGGAGGGATAGTCCTCGGGGCGTACGTCCCTGGGCAGATCACGCACCTTGCGCTGTGTGCGGCGGTTCCACTGACGGGGGGTGTCCAACCAGACCAGGGGGTAACGGGCCGCCCAGTCGAGCCAGGGGGCATCGAAGAGGAGGGAGGGGGGATAGAGGCCGCTCTCAGCCTCCTGCCAGTCGATCTCCAGCAGCCGGTCCATGGAGGTCTTGAGTGCCAGGGTCATCTGCGCAGGCACCGGCACCGTCTGGGGGGCACCCTGGGGATCGACCAGACGCATCAGCCGGCCACCGAGCTCCTTGTGGGCCAGGCCCATGATCGTCTTGCCCTGCTGCAGGGCCTGGTAAGCGAACTTGCTGACGGTGTCGGGCATGGGGTGCCGGTGGAAAAGCGGCGATCAAAGAACTCCATTTCAGCCGATCCACCTGGCAGCTGCGAGGCACCACCGGGGGGATCCGCCATCTCCACACCGCGCACCAGCTCGGTTCAGCCGTCGTAATAGAGCGTGAACTCGTGGGGATGGGGTCGCTGCCGCAGCTGCTGCACCTCGTCCGTCTTCAGCGCGATCCAGGTGCGAATGAAGTCCTCGCTGAACACCTTCCCGGCCAGCAGATACTCGTGATCGGCCTCGAGAGCCTCCAGTACCCCCTCGAGGGAAGCGGGCACAGTGGCGATCGGCTCCAGATCCTCTGGGGGCAACTCGAACAGGTCGAGATCCATCCCGTCGCCCGGGTCGATCTGCTGACGGATGCCGTCCAGACCCGCCAGCAGCATCGCGGAGAAAGCCAGGTAGGGATTGGCCATGGCGTCGCCGCTGCGGAACTCCAGCCGCTTGGCCCGGGGGTTGTCGCCGCTGAGAGGAATGCGCACAGCCGCGGAGCGGTTGCCCTGGGAATAGACCAGATTCACCGGCGCCTCGAAACCCGGCACCAGGCGCTTGTAGCTGTTGGTGGTGGGGTTTGTGAAGGCCAGGAAGCTGGGGGCATGCCTCAGCAGTCCTCCGATGTACCAGCGGGCCGTCTGGGACAGATCCGCATAGGTACCCAGTCCGAAGAACAACGGTTGACCGTCCCTCCAGAGGCTCTGGTGCACGTGCATGCCGCTGCCGTTGTCAGCGAACACCGGTTTGGGCATGAAGGTGGCGGTGCGGCCGTATTTGCGGGCGACGTTGCGCACCACATATTTGTAGATCATGACGTTGTCGGCCGCGCTGATCAACTCGGCGAACCTGATGCCCAGCTCCTGCTGGCCAGCGGCCGCCACCTCGTGGTGATGCTTCTCGATCGGCACCCCCAGCTGAGCCATGGTGAGCAGCATCTCGCTGCGGATGTCCTGAAAGGTGTCGCTGGGAGGGACGGGGAAATAACCCTCCTTCGCATTCATCTTGTAAGCAAGATTGCCGCCCTCCTCCAGCCGGCCGCTGTTCCAGGGGGCTTCGATCGAATCGACGCTGTAGAAGCAGCCCCCCTCGCTGGAGCCGTAGCGCACATCCTCGAACAGGAAGAACTCCAGTTCAGGACCGAAGTAGGCCGTGTCGGCCAGGCCTGAGCCGGCCAGGTGCGCCAGGGCCCGCTGGGCCAGGGACCGGGGGCAACGCCCATAGGCCTCGCCGCTGAGGGGCTCCTGAATCGAGCAGATCAGGCTGAGGGTTTTGTGGCGAAGGAAGGGATCCATCCAGGCCGTGGCCGGATCGGGAACCATCGCCATGTCCGATTCATTGATCGCCTTCCAGCCCCGGATCGAGGAGCCATCGAAGGCCAGGCCCGTCTGAAACGACTGCTCATTCAGCAGGTCGGCGCAGATGGTGAGGTGCTGCCACTTGCCATGGAGATCGGCAAACTTGAGATCGACCAGCTCGAGGCCCTCGTCCTTGATCCGACGAAGCACGTCCTGGGCTGAGTTGGCCATGGGGGCAGGGAAGGGCGAAGGGGAGGAAGGCTGGCAGAGCAGCCAGAGGAGGCCACGGGAATCGATGCTTAGGCCGGTCAAACAGGCCTTTCGTGTCCGTTGTAACCCTCGACCCTGTCCGTGCCGTGGGGGAGCTGCCGGACCAAGCTGAGTAACCGTTTCTGTCAGATTGGCCAGATCCCATGGCTGGACAGGGATCTGGCCAGACTCGGATGCTAGTTTCCGGTCCAGGTGAGACGATCTCGACGTCATGCGCGATGCCATCACCGGTCTGATCGGCCGGTATGACCAGCTGGGGCGCTATCTCGATCGCGATGCGATCGACCGCATCGCCACCTACCACTCCCAGGCTGAAGTCAGGCTGGCAGCGGTGGAACTGATCAATCGGGAAGCGGCGGAGATCGTCCGGGATGCCAGTCGTCGCCTGTTCGAGCAGGACCCAGAACTGCTGCTCCCTGGCGGCAACGCTTACACCACCCGCCGGCTGTCTGCCTGCCTGCGGGATATGGACTATTTCCTGCGCTACGCCAGTTACGCGCTCGTGGCAGACGACCCCACCATCCTCAACGAGCGCGTTCTCAATGGCCTCGACGACACCTACAAGAGCCTGGGGGTCCCCACTGGTCCCACAGTGAGAAGCATCGTCCTGTTAGGCGAAGTGTTGGCGGAGCGGCTGTCGGAAGCGGGTCTGGAGCCAGGGAATCTGATCAGCGCTCCGTTCGAGCACATGGCCCGCGGTCTGGGCGACACCAATCTGAGGGCCAGCTGAGGGCCGTTGGCTCACTGCTTAGGCTGATGTTCATCGATCCTTAGTTGCGCCGCAGGTCTTGGTCACCCTGTCTTCCTCCCCCTCCATCTCGCCGGCGGCCGCCGTGAGTGATCGCCACCGCCTGCAGCTGGGGCCGATCGCCACTCCCGACCGCCTTTTGCTCGGTCCAGGGCCATCCAACGCCCACCCCACGGTGCTGCAGGCCCTCGCCCGCACCCCGATCGGCCACCTGGATCCCCTCTACATCGAACTGATGGGGGAGGTGCAGGATCTGCTGCGCTACGCCTGGCAGACAGAGAACCGTCTCACCATTCCCATGAGCGGCACGGGCAGCGCCGCCATGGAGGCCACCCTGGCCAACACCGTGGAGCCAGGCGACAAGGTGCTGGTGGCGGTGAAGGGCTACTTCGGACTGCGCCTCGTCGACATGGCCGGGCGCTACCGGGCCGAGGTGGCCACGATCGAGCGGCCCTGGGGCGAAGCCTTCACGCTTGAGGAGATCGAGCAGGCCCTGGCCAGCCACCGTCCGGCGATCCTGGCGATGGTTCATGCCGAAACCTCCACAGGCGTCTGTCAGCCAATGGAGGGGATCGGCGAGCTCTGCCGCCGCTACGACTGCCTGCTGCTGCTCGACACGGTCACCTCTCTCGGGGCTGTGCCACTGCACCTCGACGCCTGGGGAGTGGACCTGGCCTACAGCTGCAGCCAGAAAGGTTTGAGCTGCCCTCCAGGCCTCGGCCCC
The DNA here is from genome assembly GCA_943371515.1 of Synechococcus sp. UW140. Classification (GTDB taxonomy): domain Bacteria; phylum Cyanobacteriota; class Cyanobacteriia; order PCC-6307; family Cyanobiaceae; genus Regnicoccus_A. The sequence goes on from CALRVC020000003.1 coordinate 59,305, forward strand.
TTCACCATGGGGGAGCGGGCTGAAGCCAAGCTGGCGGCCCGGACAGGCAAGGTGCCCAACTGGTATCTGGATGTCTCCCTGCTCAACCAGTACTGGGGCAGCAACCGGGTGTACCACCACACCGCCCCGGTGAACATGAACTTCGGCATGCGCGAAGCCCTGCGGCTGCTCGCCGAGGAGGGCCTTGAGAAGGCCTGGAGCCGACACCGCAGCAACGCGGAGCGCCTCTGGGAGGGCCTGGAGCGCCTTGGCCTCGAGCTGCACGTACCTGAGCACCTGCGCCTGCCCACCCTCACCACGGTGCGCATTCCCGAGGGCATCGATGGCAAAGCCTTCTCCCTTCACCTGCTCAACACCCATGGCATCGAGGTGGGGGGTGGCCTGGGCGCCTTGGCTGGCAAGGTCTGGCGGATCGGCCTGATGGGTTACAACAGCCAGCCGGAGAACGTCGACCTGCTGCTCAACCTGCTCGAGACGGAACTTCCCGCCTTCCGTCAGTCAGCGCCGGTCGCCTCGATCGCCTGAGCTCGCCTCCGGCGTCTGAACCAGCTTTCCAGCAGCTCTCTGGCCTCCTGCTCCCTCACACCCGCCATCACCTCCATATGGTGATGTGCGCTTGGGTCCACCGCCAGGTTCAGACAGCCACCCAGGGCTCCGCGCTTGGCATCGCCAGCGGCGAAGACCACCCGACCCATACGGGCCTGGATCAGAGCACCCGCGCACATGGGACAGGGCTCCAGGGTCACCAGCAGGCTGCAGGCGTTGAATCGCCAGTCGTGAATCAGGCGCGCGGCCTGGCTGAGCGCCACCAGCTCGGCATGGCCCAGGGGGTCCTGCTGGGATTGACGCCGGTTCGTTCCCCAGCCCAGAGCATGGCCAGCACCATCGAGAACGACGGCCGCCACGGGGATCTCGCCGGCCTCGCCAGCCCGCTGCGCCATCCGCAGCAACCGCTTCATCCAGAGCTGCTGGCAGCTGAGCGGCAGGGGGGCAGGGGAGCGCATAGGCAGCGGGGGGAGGGTGAGGCGGCGCACAGACCACCGAGACTGACAGCCAGCCACCAGATCCGAGGTCATCCCTGAACGGCCTGCAGCTCTCGCCGGCAGAGGTGCCAGCCCGACTTGCGCCCGTTACACGAGACAATGATTCACCCGACCGCCTTGCCCTTGGCCGTCACGCCACACCAGGAGCGGGCGCTCGATCCCCTGCCCTTCGCCTCACCGGGCGTCTTCGACGCGAATCTGGAGGGGTTCCTGCAGGACGCCTCCCATCAGCTCTGCCGCTGGCTGGGCTCGGCTGTGAGCCGTCCGCCCCTGCCGGGCCTGAGCCTGCTGCCTGCCGTTGAGCCGGAACCCTCGGGACTGGGAGCACAGAGGCTGCTAGCGGATCTGCACCTGGTGATGGAGGGGGCCTACAACCCGAACCATCCAGGCGCTCTGGCCCACCTCGATCCCCCACCTCTGAGCGCATCTCTGGTGGGGGACCTGATCTGCGCTGGGCTGAACAACAATCTGCTGGCTGAGGAGCTCTCCCCGTCGCTCAGCCGGCTGGAGCGGAGCCTGTGCGGCTGGTTGGCCCGGCGGCTGGGCCTGGGGGAGCGGGCCGGTGGGGTGCCCGCCAGCGGTGGCAGCCTCAGCAATCTGATGGCCCTGGTCACAGCCCGGGAAAGCCGCGGCCTGCGCGGCGCCCCCGAGGCCGTTGTGCTGTGCGGCCTCGACAGCCACACGTCGCTGGAGAAGGCGGCGATGGTGATGGGCCTTCCGGCCGCTGCCCTGCACCGCCTGCCGCTCGATGGCGACGGCCGCCTCCAGCCGGAACTGGTGGGCGAATGCCTGCAGACCCTCAGCGCCGCCGGCATCCCCGTGATCGCCCTGGTGGCCACGGCTGGCACCACCGTTCGCGGGGCCGTGGATCCCCTGGTGGAACTCGCGGCCCTCTGCCGCTGTCACGACATCTGGCTGCACGTCGATGCGGCGATCGGCGGAGTGCTTGGCCTGAGTGAGCGTCACCGCCAGCGGGTCGAGGGTCTGGGGCTGGCGGATTCGATCACGATCAACCCCCAGAAGCTGCTGGGGATCACCAAGACCTCCTCCCTGCTGCTGCTGGCTGATCCCTCCGCTCTGGAGCGAAGCTTCGCCACGGGTCTGCCCTACATGGAGCTCAGCCGCGAAGGGGGCCATGGAGGGGAGTGCGGCCTGCAGGGCAGCCGCAGTGCCGAGATTCTCAAGCTGTGGCTTGGCTTGCGCCAGCTGGGCCTCGATGGCATCGAGGCCGTGATCGAGGGGGCGATTCAGCGGCGGCGCCGCCTTCAGCAGCTGTTGCACGAGGCACAAGGCACCGGCAAGCTCACCCTGCTCAGCGGCCCGCTGCACCTGCTGGCCTTCCGGCCCCGCCAGCTGGATGCCGCCGGCTGCGAGCACTGGTCGCAGCACTGCCGCCAGCAGTTGCTGGCCCATGACCTGATGCTCTCCCGCCCCCGATACCAGGGGAAACACCACCTCAAGGCTGTGCTGGGCAATCCCCACACCCAGGAGGACCATCTGCAGCTGCTCGCCGCGGTGGTCCACCAGTCGCTGCGGTCCGGGGATCTGACCTGAAATCGGAGCCTCCGGCACCAGGCAAGATGCCACCGGAAGTGACCGGCTTTCCAGAGTGAGCAGTCATCGTGAACCCACTACAGCCATGAGCGATCAACAGCGATGAGCGATCAGCATCCATGAGCGAGCCGCCGCCTCAGTCCAACCCCCGCGGACGCTGGGTGGCGATTGTCACCGGCGCCCTGTCGATTCTGATCGGGGTGCTGTATCTCGGCCTGATCACGGTGCTCGACGCCCGGGGTCCCCTCCAGCCCCCTCCCCCCGAGGCCCTGGGCGTGGTGGCAACTGCCGGTCCCGCCGGCGCTGCAGAGGCTCCACCACACGGCGCAGGGCCACCTCCAGAAAACCGCGCAACGCCCCCTCCCTCCGGTTGAGGTCGTACTGGCGGCGCACCACCTCCTGCAGCCCCCCATCGCCCCAGTCCTGACCCTGCTCGAAGTAGGTGAGGAAGCTGAGCCCCGCGATCCGCGTCAACCAGGCGGCACTCACCCCCTGCACCGCCTTGCTGACCACCAGTGCCGGCAGGTTCAGGCTCAGGGCGGTGGTGATCAGTCCCAGCCCCCCCTTGATCACCCCCAGACCCGCCAAGGTGCGTCCCACCGAGAGAGCCAGGTCCTGGCCGGCCTCCCGCGTCAGCGTCACCCCGTAGGCGCGACCCAGCTCCACCACCATCTGGGCGTTGACGGCGGCGGTGCCGAGCAGATCCACCACCGGCAGGGGGTTCACCACCAGCACCCCGGCGCCGATCCACATGTAGCGATCGACGATGGCCTCCCCGTCCTGGCGCCGCTGGCGCGAGAGCAGGGCACGGCTGGCGTCGCTGAGACGCTGGCTCTGCAGCAGGATGTTGTCGGCGATCAGCTCCTCGCCATCCTGGTGCAGCACCTCCGAGAGACGGCGCAGCAGGGCGTCGACTTCCGGAGCAGGCTGCAGCGGTCGCCCGCCGGGCCTGGGGATCGACTGGGGCGCCGCGGCGGCGGGGATCACGTCCTCGGCGGCGATCCTGCCGGCACAGCGCTGGCGCAGCAGGGCCAGCAGGCGCCGCTCCTCCTCCTCGCCGCGCAGGTCGCATTTGTTCAGCACCAGCACCAGCCGCTTACCGAGGCTGGCGAGGGCTTCGAACACGTGGAACTCCGCGGCGCGCAGATCGCCATCCACAACCAGCACCAGCAGATCGGCACGGGCAGCCTGCCGGCGGGCCTCACGCTCGCGCTCCTGACCGTCGCGGCCGGATTCGAGAATGCCCGGTGTATCCACCAGTTGCAGGCCCCGCTGCAAGCCCTTCAGGCGCAACCGGTAGGTCTGACAGGTGGTGGTGGAGCCCATCGCGGCCCCCACATCCCCCACCACCTGCTGGAGCAGGGCGCGGATCAGGGAGGTCTTGCCGGCGGAGCCACTGCCGAAAATCACCAGCACCAGATCGCCGCGGGCGAGCTCCGCCTCCACCCGGTCGCGCTCCTGTCGCAGGGCTTCGCGCGCCACCTCATCGCGGACCCGCTCCAGCACCGGATCGATGGAGCGCAACTGCTGGCCGGCCGCCTCCTGGCGGCTGCTGGGGGCGGGGAGGGGCCTGCTGCCGGGGCCGGGGACTGGCCTGGGGTTGCGCCAGGCCAGCAGCCAGGGCCAGGCCAGGCGCAGCAGCAGCACAGCGCCGCCACCCAGCACCAGCACCAGCAGCGGGCCCACCAGGGCCGGTGGCAGCAGGTAGCTGAGCTGCCACACCAGGTTGTTGAAGGCCTGCAGCAGCAGTGAAAGGGCCACGATCACGGCCAGGGCCGCCGCCACCCAGATCCAGAGCCGCAGGCGTGGCATCAGGGCTTCGCCGCTGGGGTGCCACGGCTCGGGGTGGCCTGGCGCATGATGTCGCCCCAGAGGCCGGCGGCCAGGGCGCTGCTGCCGCGGGTGGGGCTGTTGTCGTCGTTGCCCAGCCAGATGCCCATCACCCAGTGGCGACTGGGCTCATAGCCGATGAACAGGAGATCCCTGGCCCCGTTGGTGGTGCCGGTCTTGCCCCCTTCCTCCCCGCCGAGGTAGGCCGCACCGCCGGTGCCGGAGCGCACCACGGCCTGGAGCAGCCCCTGCATGCTGCGGGCCACCTCGGGCTTGAGCACGCTGCGGCCGGCCTGGATGGCCCGGTTCGGCTGATCGCCCTTGTTGCGCAACTGGCGGCAGCGTTCACTCTCGAGGCCAGCGCAGGTTTCGGCGTCGGTGAGGCGGCGGATGGTGCTGGGGGCATGCCAGACCCCGCCGTTGGCCACAGCCCCATAGGCGGCGGTGAGCTCGATCAGCCGCGCCTCGCTCTGGCCGAGGGTCAGGCCTGGCACCGGGTTGAGGCTGGAGCTGATGCCCAGATCCTGGGCCTGCTGCACCACCGCCTCCAGACCCACCCGCCGGGCCAGGCGCAGGGCGGAGGTGTTGCTGCTGATGGCGAAGGCCTGGCGCAGGCTGAGGCTGCCGCCGCAGCCACTGGAGAACGACTGGCCGCGCCAGCTCAGGGGACTGCAACTGATGACGTCGCCGGGCCTGGAGCCCCGCTGCAGGGCCGCCAGGTAGGTGAAGAGCTTGAAGGTGCTGCCGGGCTGCCGCAGGGCCTGACTGGCCCGGTTGTACTGGCTGGTGCGGTAATCGCGCCCACCGGCGATGGCGATCACACCGCCGTTGCGGCTGTCCAGCAGCACCACAGCGCCCTCGCTCACCCCCAGGGAGGCGGCAGCGGCCAGGCGACGGCGCAGCTGCTGCTCCACCACCTCCTGGACCTGAGGATCCAGGTGGGTCTCCACCAGGAAATTCCCCTCCGCCGCCACATCCACCCCCAGCAGCCTCTCCAGGTCGAGACGCACCTGATCCGTGTAGTAGGGCGCAGGACGCCGGCTGCCCCTGCGGCAGGCCTGGCTCCCCAGCTGAATGGGGCTGCGGCGGGAGCGGCGGGCCCGGTCAGCGCTGATGCGGCCGCTGTCGGCCATCTTCAGCAGCACGACGTTTCGGGCCTCCAGGGCCGCCTGGGGGTTGACGCAAGGATCGTGGCCGTTGGGAGAAGGCAGCAGACCCACCAGCAGGGCCGCCTCCTCCAGGCTGAGCCTGGCCGCCGGCTTGGCGAAGTAATGGCGGGCGGCGTCCTCGAAGCCCCAGCCCACTCCCAGGTACACACGGTTCAGGTAGCTCAGCAGCAGGTCGCCCTTGCTGAAGCGGGCCTCCAGTTGCAGGGCCACCAGCAGCTCCCGCCACTTGCGGATCAGCGTTTCACCCTGGCCCACCTGCTCCGGGTAGAGGCTGCGGGCCAGCTGCTGGGTGAGGGTGCTGCCCCCCTCCAGCACCCGTCCGCCGAGCACGTTGGTGGCCAGAGCCCTGGCGGTGCCGATCGGATCCACGCCGGGATGCCACCAGAAGCGGCTGTCCTCACTGGCGAGCAGGGCATCCACCAGGGCCGGCGGGAAATCGGAGAGGGTGTCGTTTTCGCGGTGTTCGCTCGATTCGGCGGAACTGATGGGCCGGTTCAACCGGTCGTAGAGGGCAAGCGGGCCCCGGACCGGCGCCAGGCTGCCCCGCACCGGCGTCCACAAAGCGGCCAGAGTCAGCAGAAGCAGGCCACCAGAACCGAGCCCCGCCAGCACCAGGGTGAGGCCGCGGGCCAGCCGCAGTCCCCGGGGCATCGGCTTGCGCTCGAACACCAGTTCCGGCAACCCCGGCTCCTCGGGGGGGCCGAAGCGCACCACATCACCATCCCGTAGCAACAGCTCCCGGATCCGCTGACCGCGCCAGAACAGCCCGTTGGTGGAGCCGCTGTCACGGATCAGCCAGTCGTGGCCCACTGGTTCGAGCCAAGCGTGCTGCTTGCTGACAGCAGGGTGATCCAGGCTCAGCTCGAGGCCAGGATCACGGCCGAGGCGGACCAGCCGGCCGTGGAGCGTCATCCGGCGGGGGGCGTGGCCGCTCAGATGGATCTCCACCTGAGCGGACGCCGGGCTCTCCAGCTCCACCAGCCCCCGCTTCAGGCCCTCAACGGCGCTCACGGGGACGTCCCTCCCACAGATCGAGGATCAGGCAGACCACCGCCAGATTGATCGCCACATCGGCAAGGTTGAACACCGGGAACTGGACGGGCACCAACTCGAGGAAATCGACCACGCCACCGATCCGCCAGCGGTCGAGGCCATTGCCCACGGCCCCCCCCAGCAAGGATCCGAGTCCCAGCCACTGCCAGCGCGGTAACGATGGGTGGCGCTGGATCCACACCACCAGCAGCAGGGCCACCACCAGGCTCACCACACCCAGCCAGACGGCCTGGCCGCTGAGCAGGCTGAACGCAGCACCGGTGTTGAACACCAGCCGCAGACGCAGGAGCCCCGGAATCAGGGGTACCGCCAGACCCGAGGGCAGAGCGGCCGAGGCCCACGTCTTGCTGAGCTGGTCGAGCACCACCACCAGCCCCGCCACGGTCCAGGCGAGGCGACGACTGGAGCTGACGCCTTCGCTCATGGCTCCACCAGCAGGAGGCGGCGCAGGGGCCAGGCGAGCACCGCCACCCCGCAGCAAAGCAACAGCTGGGGCAGCAGCGGGCCGAGGCTGTAGGCCACCAGCAGGTCGGGAAGTCCAGCGGCCCAGCGGCCCGCCAGAGCCCCGAGCAGCAGGTTGGCGATGCCGCAGAGCTGAATCACCCCCAACCCCAAGAAGGCGGCTCCCAGCAGCCGCAGCAGCTCGCCCATCCCCTCCTGGCGGGCCAGCCGACCACTCACCCAGGCTGCTGGCATGAAGCCGGCCAGGTAGCCGAAGCCTGGATCCAGCAGGTAGGCCATACCACCGCCGGAATGGAACACGGGCAGCATCAGCAGGCCGAGGCTGAGGTAGGCCACCGCCGCCAGCAGGGCGGGCCTGGGGCCGCAGACCAGGGCCGTCAGCAACAGCGCCGGCACCTGGGCGGTGACGGGCAGATCGAACAGGCGCAGTCCTCCGCCGGCCAGAGGCAGGGGAATGGCGGCCTGGATCAGACCCCCCATGATGATCAGCAGCAGCCCCACGAGGGCCCCACTCCAGTTGGCTAAGGCCCGCAAACGAAGGGTGATTGGCTGACTCCATCCTGCTGTAGTGGATGCCAGCTGAACAGCGGTGGCGATGAGCTTCCCAGATCTGACCACCGATCAACCCGCAGAGCCCATGGTTCAGCCCCCGAACGATCAGCCGAACCATCAGCCAACGGATCCGCCATCCGGAGCTGCCGCTGAGCCCGAAGCACCGGCGTTCAGCGTGGGTGACTGGGTACGGATCACGACCCGACTCACTTATCTCAAAACCGCCGATCCGATGCCGATGCTGCGACCTCCCGATCTGGTCGATGGCGATGAAGCCGGCCAGGTGATGGCCCTCAGGGCCATCAACCTCCTGGCCGTGCGCTTCCGGCGCGGCACCTTCCTGCTGGGTGCCGATCAGCTCAGCGCCTGCACCCCCGAGGGGCGGCCCAGGGGGTGAGTGCCCCAGACCGTCCCGGCGGCCCGCAGGGCCCGGGGCGGTCCGCAGAGGCTCAGGCTTGGCCGGCTCAGCAGTTGGCGGGCCACGGCATGGAGCATGTCGGGGTCGAAGCTTCCGACCCGCTCCAGCGCCTCATCGGCGTAGGACCAACCCAGGCCATGGCCCAGCACCATCGCCTGGCGATCGGCAATCTGGCCGCAGGTCTGCCGGCCGGCCGCGGAGGCGCCGCGGAACTTGGCGATGGCCAGGGCCAGTTCCTCCTCGCTCAGGGGCTGATCCAGCAGCCGCTGCCACTCAGACAGCAACTCCTTGGTGGCCTCAGCGGCCCGCTCAGCAGAACTGGAGAGGTGGAACACGAAGGGAGCGGCGCCACAGCGGGCCGGGGCGTGGACGCCCACGTCGTAGGCCAGGCCGTGATCTTCCCGCAGGGCCACGAACAACCGACTCGACATGCCCACACCCAGGTGGCATTGCAGCAAGCGCAGGGCCAGGGAGCGGGGATCGGCCAGGGGCACAGTGGCGGTCCCGAGCATCAGCACCAGCTGCTCGGTGTCCTGCTCCTCCAGCACCAGGGCCGGCTCGTTCACCGCCTCCTGCCCACTCAGCAGCGACGGGGATCGGCAGTTCCAGGCCGGGCTGCCAAGGGGCTGCAGCAACTCGATCAGGTCCTGGGGTGGCCGGCCCACCAGCACCAGGGCCGCCCCGTGCCCCCCCAGGGCTCCAGCGGCATCGACCAGCTGAGGACGATCAAGCCCTGCCAGCTCCGCCTCCACACCGAGGGGGTCGTGGCCATAGGGGCCCTGGCCGTAAAGGTGGGAACGCAGCTGGTCGTGGGCCTGCTGGAACGGGTCTTCGCGCAGGCGTCCAAGGGTCTGCAGGTTGAGCTGCCTCTCCAGGCTGATCTGATCAGGATCTAGCCAGGGGCACTGCACCATGACCCCCAGCAAAGGCAGCAGGGCCGCGGCGTCGTCGCTGGCGCACTTCAGACTGATCACCAGGGCGTCTTCGCTGGCTTCGCAGCGCAATTCATCGCCGAGACCCTCCACCAGATCAGCCAGTTGATCGCCGCTGAGGTCGCCGCAGCCCCGGCTGAGCAGTCCTGCCAGCAGCTGGGCCCGGCCGCGCTGGCCGGGCGGATCGGCGGCGCTGCCACCACGGATCCAGAGCCTGGCTGAAAGGATCGCCGGCCCTGCTCGGTGCAGCACCGAGACCGGGCAGCCCCCGGGCAGCTCGAAGCGCTCGGGCTGGGGAAGGGGAGGAAGGGGGGTGGAGCGGCTCATGCGGGCAGGGCCAGCAGACGACAAGCCCGCTCGGGTGCCAGCAGCGGCAGCAGTTCAGCACCGAGGCGCTCCACGCTCCAGCGCTGCAACAGTTCGAGGGGATGGCTCAGCGGCTGCAGACGCCCCCAGAGGCACTGGTGACCGATCAGACCCGCCACCGACGACGCCGACTCCAGACCGAAGCGATATCCATTGGCCACCAGACGCCGGGCGCGCTCCAGCTCACTCTCGGAGGGAGGTGTGCAACAGATCTCCTGCCAGACCACCGCGATCTGCTCCTCCACCGCCGCCACCTGCTCCGGAGCGCAGACCGCCTCGAGCAGGGCCAGGCTGCCGGATTCGAGCACATTCAGATCCAGATCGATGCTCTCCACCAGGCGCAGGTCTTCGCGCAGCCGCTGCACCAGGCGACTGCGGCGCCCTTCAGCCAGCAGGCTGGTGAGCAGATCGGCGCCGGCCACCGCCTCCAGATCGGCGGCGGCGGGAAGCTGCCAGGCCATCAACAGGCGGGCCGCCTCCAGACGGGGCAGCTCCAGTTCATGAACACCGGGGCGCAGCTCCAGGGTTGCCCCTGGCGGCGGTGCCGTGGCCTGGGAATCAAGACCGGCCAGGGCACTGCTCGCCAGCAGGGTCTCGATCGACAGCTGATCGATGGCACCGGCCAGGGCCAGGCTGCAGCGCCGAGGCCGGTAGGCGCTGCTGTGAAAGGAGGCCATCCCCTCGGGAGTCTGGGCCTTGAGTGCCCTGCGGTCCCCCAGGATCGGCCGACCGTAGGGGTGCTGAGGACAGGCCAGGGCGAGCAGGCGCTGGAAGGCCACCTCCTCGGGCTGATCCTCACTCTGGGCCAGCTCTTCGAGCACCACCTTGCGCTCCATCCGGAAATCGCCGGGATCGAGACGCGGCTTGAGCACCAGATCGAGCAGCAACTCCAGGGCTTCGGCCACCGCCTCCGCTGGCACGAGCACGTGGTAGTGCACGTCGTCGAAACCCGTGGCCGCGTTGCTGCTGCCACCCAGCGACTCGATGCGGCGATCGAATTGCCCCGCCTCCAGGCGTTCACTGCCCTTGAAGACCATGTGCTCCAGGAAATGGGCCATCCCCTCCTGCCCGGGCTCTTCACCGGCGCTGCCGGCCTGGCACCAGAAGTCGAGGCAGACCAGAGGGGCCTGCTCCTGGCGCAGACTCACCACCTCCACCCCATTGGCGAGGTGCAGCAGGCGGGGATCCTCGAAGCTGTCGGCAGCCTGGAGCGGGGGAGGGGAGGAAAGGGGCAACGGCTGGGCCGAACGGGCGTGGCAGGATCAGCATTCTGCTGGCCGAGGCTGCCCCCGTGACCTCAACCGTCCCCGCCCCCAGCCCCGATCAGCGCCCCGCCGCCTCAGGCCTGCACCCCCTGGTGGATGCCCTGGCCGAAACGATCCGCAGCAGCTGGAGCACGCTGCCGGAGTTGGCTCCCCTGGCCATCGACCAGGATCTCGAGGCGATCAGCGGCAGCCTCGACGGTGAAAAGCTGTTCATTCACAACGAGCTGCGCCGCTGCCGCGGCCTGCGCAAACTCCATCTCGAAACCGCCCGGCTGGGAGCAGGTCTGCAGATCCTGCACTGCGTGTTCTTCCCGGATCCCCGCTACGACCTGCCCGTCTTCGGCGCCGACATCGTGGCAGGACCCGCTGGAGTGTCGGCCGCCATCGCCGATCTCTCCCCCACGGGCGGGGAGCTGGCGGCCGGCATCGCTTCCGATCTGGCCGCCCTGCCGCGGCGCCCTTACAGCCAGCCGCGGGAGCTGCCGGCCTGGGGGACGATCTTCTCCCCCTTCGTGCGCTTCGTGCGGCCGGTGACTGAAGAAGAGGAAGGCTGGTTCCTGGAGGAGGTGGCGGCGCTGCTGGCGGTGCTGGCCACTGCCGTGGCCAGCACACCGGAGCAGGCTGTTGATGACCCCGCTACGGTTTTGCGGTATCACGGCCAACTCTCGTATTGCCAGCAGCAGAAACGGAACGACAAAACCCGCCGCGTGCTGGAGAAGGCGTTCAATCCGAGCTGGGCGGATCGCTACATCGAGAACCTCCTGTTCGACGATCCACCCTCGCCCGCATGAGCGGCCTGCGGCTGCGACCGGTGCTGATCGGCGCCGCTGCCCTGCTGGTTGTAGCCGGGACGGTCACCCTGATCAGCCGCAGCCAGCAGGGCGTCAAACCGGAGGCCGAGCCCCGGACCGTTGCCCAGCTCAGGACGCTGGAAGCGGTTTCGGCCCTGGGACGCCTGGAGCCCGCCGGTGACATCCGCAAGCTGGCCGCACCGATCACCGGCATCGGTGGCAGCCCCCGGATCACCGAGCTGTTGGTGGAGGAGGGTCAGCGGGTGCATGCGGGCCAGTTGCTGGCGACCTTCGACACCGGCCCCGCCCTTCAGGCCCAGCGGCGGCTGCTCCAGAGCCGCATCGCCAACCTCAGCGACCAGGTGACCCTTCTGGGGCGGGAAATCTCCCGCTATCGCCAGCTGGCCAAGGCGGGTGCCACCCCTGCCGCCGACCTGGAAAGCCGCGAACTCACCTTGGTGGAGCTCAAAGGCAATCTGCGCGAAGCCCAGGACGAACTGGTCAAGACGGAGGCCGATCTGGTGAACACGGAGTTGCGGGCTCCGTTCAGCGGCACCGTGCTGAAGCTGCAATCTCGGGTGGGCGAGCGCCCCGGCGATGACGGAATCCTCGAGCTGGGGGCCAGCGACCAGATGGAGGTCCTTGCCGAGGTGTACGAGAGCGACATCAACCGCCTGCAACTGGGCCAGCGGGCCAGCGTCACCAGCGAGAACGGGGGCTTCAGCGGCACCCTCAAAGGTCGGGTGATCCGGATCAGCCCCCAGGTGCGCCAGCGGGATGTGCTCTCAACAGACCCCACCGGTGATGCCGATGCCCGCATTGTGGAAGTGCGGCTCGCCCTCGATCCGGCCGACATCCCCCGGATCAGAACTCGCGCCGGTCTCAAGACCGTGATTCGCTTCGACCCATGAGAGCTTGGCCCGGTCTGGCGGCGATCTGGAACCGGCGCCGGATTCCCCTGGCCTGGCTGCTGCTCACCCGGCAACCGGCCCGGCTGGCAGTGGCCCTGGCGGGCATCAGCTTCGCCGGGATCCTGATGTTCATGCAGTTCGGCTTCCGTGACGGGCTGTTCGACGCCAGCGTCACGGTGCACAAGCTGTTCGACGCCGACCTGGTGCTGCTCAGCCCCCGCTCCAGCAGTTCGGTGAGCATGGCCGGCTTTCCCCGCCGGCGGCTGGTGCAGACCCTGGCCGATCCCGATGTGGCCGGCATCACGCCGGTGCACTGGAACCTGGTGCTCTGGCGCAATCCCAAAGATCTCAGCACCCGCTCCATCCTGGCCCTGGGCTTCGAGCCCGGGGATCCCCTGTTCACGGATCCCGGCCTCGCTCCCAAAGCCAGGGTGCTCAACCAGCGGGGCCGGGTGCTCTTCGATGAGCTCTCCCGGCCCGAGTTCGGTCCGGTGGCGGACTGGTTCCGGGCGGGCCGAACGGTGGAGAGCGAAATCGGCGGCAAGCGTGTGCGTGTCGGCGACTTGGTGGCCCTCGGGGTGTCGTTCGGAGCCGACGGCAACATCCTCACCAGCAGCGAGACCTACCTGCAACTGCTGCCCAACACGCCCCCCGGCAGCATCGAAGTGGGCCTGATCCGCCTGCGCCCGGGGGCGGATCCCGCCCTGGTGATGAAGCGCCTCAAGGACTCCCTGCCCAAGGACGTGAACGTGTTCACCAAACAGGGTTTCATGGACTTCGAGAAGGATTACTGGCGCAGCAGCACGGCCATCGGCTTCATCTTCACCCTCGGTGCCGCCATGGGCTTCATTGTCGGCTGCGTGATCGTTTACCAGATCCTCTACAGCGATGTGAGTGATCACCTGCCGGAGTACGCCACCTTGATGGCGATGGGGTACCGCCTCTCCACCCTGCTGGGGGTCGTGGCCCGAGAGGGGTTGCTGCTGGCACTGCTCGGCTACCTGCCGGCCTACGCCGCCGGCCAGGGCCTTTATGCGCTGGTGCGATCAGCGACCCGGATCCCGGTGTACATGGACACGCCCCGGGCCGTCCTGGTGTTCAGTCTGATCCTGGTGATGTGCATGGGTTCGGCCGGCATGGCGATGCGTCGCCTCGGGGATGCCGACCCCGCCGAGATCTTCTGAACGCCGCCTCAGCCGTGCCGCCATGACAGCCTCCCCCTTGTCTCTTCAGGCCCGCTCAGCCCCGGATGGTTCCCCGCCGCCGATGGTCGAGGTTGATGGTCTCTGCCACTGGTATGGAGCCGGTGAGATGCGCCGCCAGGTTCTCCAGCAGGTGAGCCTGACCATCCAGCCCGGGGAGGTGGTGCTGCTCACTGGCCCCTCGGGTTGCGGCAAGACCACCCTGCTCACCCTGGTGGGAGCCCTGCGCCAGGTGCAGCAGGGCCAGGTGCGGGTGCTGGGCCAGCACCTGAACGACTCCACCAGGAAGCAGCGCCAGCAACTGCGGCGACGCATCGGCATGATCTTCCAGGGACACAACCTGCTGCGCTGCCTCAGCGCCGAGCAGAACGTGCAGATGGGCTCCGACCTCCTGCCCAACCTCAGCTACCGGGCCCGGCGCGATCAGGCGCGCGAGTGGCTGCGGGCTGTGGGCCTCGGCGACCATCTCGACAAACTGCCCCATGGGCTCTCCGGAGGCCAGAAGCAACGGGTGGCGATCGCCCGGGCCCTGGCGGCCCACCCCCGCCTGCTGCTGGCCGATGAACCCACCGCCGCGCTCGACAAACAGAGCGGCCGCGAGGTGGTGGATCTGCTCAAGCGCCTCGCCCGGGAGCAGCACTGCGCCGTGCTGATGGTGACCCACGACCCCCGCATCCTGGATGTGGCCGACCGGCTGGTGCAGATGGAGGACGGCCGCCTGATGGCCGCCCGGGTGCCTGAGCCGGAACCTGCGACCTGAGGTCTATGGGTCAAGGTTGGTAGGGTGGAAGATCATCCCAACGAGCCCGAAGCAGTTCATGGCGAAACGCAGGAATCTGAAGAAAGAAAAGCAGGAGCGCAACCGCTCCTACGCCCGCAAGTTCAAGAAGCGCAAGCTCCGCAACGATGGTCGTGGTGAAGGGGCCGGCAACGGCGTCACCGGAACCGCGAACAACGGCGGCGCCGCCGACTGAGCCGGGAGCCGGTGTCGCTCACCAGGCGCCCGGGCGCGGCGGCTGGGAAGCGTGGGGATCCGTAGGGATCCCTTTTTTATGCCCCATCACCCCCCGGCAGCCAAGCCATGTTCCCCAGCGTCGTCATCCCCACCTACAACCGCCGGCCGATCCTGGAGAAGGCACTGCTGGCGCTGGAGAATCAGCAGCTGGAGCCTCCCCTTGAGGGCTACGAAGTGGTGGTGGTCGATGACGGCTCCACAGACGGCACTGCCGAGTGGCTGCGGCAGGAAGCGGGGCGTTTCCCCCATGTGCGCCTGATCGAGCAGGACCATGGCGGACCCGCCGAAGGCCGCAACCGCGGCGTGGACCACGCCCGCGGTGATGTGATCGTCTTCATCGACAGCGATCTGGTGGTGACCGACACCTTCCTGCTGGAACATGCCCGGTCCCTGGCAGCCCGCTGGCAGCGCAGCGGCAACCGGCTCTGTTTCACCTATGGGGCAGTGATCAACACGGCCAATTTCGAGGATCCCACCAGTGAACCCCACAAGCTGAGCGATCACTCCTGGGCCTACTTCGCCACCGGTAACGTGGCGATCGATCGCCAGCTGCTGGAACGCTCCGGCCTGTTCGACACCGGCTTCCGCCTCTACGGCTGGGAAGACCTGGAGCTGGGGGAGCGACTGCGCCGCCTAGGGGTGGAGCTGGTGCGCTGCCCGGCGGCGGTGGGATACCACTGGCACCCGGCCCTGAGCCTGGAACAGCTGCCCGATCTGGTGCGGATCGAGCAGGAACGGGCGCGCATGGGTCTGGTTTTCTACCGGAAGCACCCCACCCGGCGGGTGCGCTTCATCATTCAGTTCACCTGGTGGCACCGCCTGCTCTGGGAGCTGCTCACCCTGGGGGGACTGCTCAACGAGCGCACGCTCCGGCCGCTGCTGGCCTGGCTGATCCGTCATGGCCAGAACGCTCTGGCCATGGAGCTGCTGCGTTTGCCGCTCAACCGCCTGGGAGTGCGCGCCCTGTTCCGCGAAGCCCGCGCCGAGGGCCTTCGCTGACCGTTTGGTAGCTTGGATTGTCCTTAATACACCGCACACCTGTCCGTTTCGGGTGCTCAGTCGGCACCGGTGGTCCCCCTTCAGGGTCATCGCGTCTGATCCCTGGCAGGTGGAGGCGAACCCGAAACCCTTCCCAACCATGGCTGTTGTCACCCTCTCCGAGATGATGGAGGCTGGGGCCCACTTCGGGCACCAGACGCGTCGCTGGAATCCCAAGATGTCGCGCTACATCTACTGCGCGCGCAATGGGGTTCACATCATCGATCTCGTGCAGACCGCCGTCTGCATGAACAACGCCTACAAGTGGACTCGCAATGCCTCCCGCAGTGGCAAGCGTTTTCTCTTCGTTGGCACCAAGAAACAGGCCTCCGAGGTGATCGCCATCGAGGCAACCCGCTGCGGTGCCGCCTACGTGAACCAGCGCTGGCTGGGCGGCATGCTCACCAACTGGAGCACGATGCGTGCCCGCATCGACCGCCTCAAGGATCTCGAGCGGATGGAGAGCTCCGGCGCCATCGCCATGCGACCGAAGAAGGAAGCGGCCGTATTGCGCCGGGAACTGGAGCGGCTGCAGAAGTACCTCGGCGGCCTCAAGTCGATGCGCCGTCTGCCCGATGTGGTGGTACTAGTCGACCAGCGCCGGGAGAACAACGCCGTGCTCGAGTGCCGCAAGCTCGACATCCCCCTGGTGTCGATGCTCGACACCAACTGCGACCCTGACCTGGCCGACGTGCCCATTCCCTGCAACGACGATGCGGTTCGCTCCGTGCAGCTGGTGCTCGGCCGGCTCGCCGACGCGATCAACGAAGGTCGCCACGGCAGCCAGGAGCAACGCGCCGACGACGACGAGGCCTGAAGCGCCCCACTGGGGTTCCAGGCTGTCTGGAACCCCTGATCACCACCTCACCAACCCTTCCCTTTCCTCCCCCCTCCCATGGCTGAGATCTCAGCGAAGCTCGTCAAGGAACTGCGCGAGAAAACAGGCGCCGGCATGATGGATTGCAAAAAGGCGCTCGGGGAATCCGCCGGCGACATGGGCAAGGCCGCCGAGTGGCTGCGCCAGAAGGGCATCGCCACCGCCGAGAAGAAAGCCGGCCGCACGGCTGCTGAAGGTGCCATCGGCAGTTACATCCATACCGGTGCACGGGTTGGTGTGCTTGTGGAAGTGAACTGCGAAACCGATTTCGTCGCCCGCGGTGAGATCTTCCAGGAGCTGTTGCGCAATGTGGCGATGCAGATCGCCGCCTGCCCCAACGTCGAATACGTCAGCACCGAGGACATTCCCGCCTCGATCGCCGATCGCGAGAAGCAGATCGAGATGGGTCGTGACGACCTGGCCGGCAAACCCGACAAGATGAAGGAGAAGATCGTCGAGGGTCGCATCGGCAAACGCCTCAAGGAACTCGCTCTGCTGGAGCAGCCCTTCATCAAGGACAGCTCGATCACCGTGGCTGAACTGGTCAAGCAGGTGGCCGGCAAGATCGGCGAAAACATTCAGGTGCGTCGCTTCACCCGATACACGCTCGGTGAAGGCATCGAGGTGGAGCAGGCCGACTTTGCCGCCGAGGTGGCCGCCATCACCGGCAAGGCGGCCTGAGCTGAGCGCCCCTGGCGTCCCCCTTCCGTCCCCCCGCCTCAGCCGATTGGAGACCAGCGCCACCGCGTTGTCAGAAGCCCACGGGCACCTGGAGCGGATCCGCCAGCGTCTGGGGGAGGGCCATCGGGAGCTTTATCACGACCTGGCCCTCTACCTGCAGGTGTTGCGCGACGGTCTGCTGGAAGCCGTTCAGCAGGCCGTCTTCCATGTGGCCACCCAGGTGGTGCCGGAGCGTTATCAGCAACTGAACGATCGCCAGCGCCAGGAGCTGCCCCGGCGTCTCGAGCAACTGGTGCAGCGTTGCGGCTGCCTGCTGACCCTGGAGCAGCTACTGGTCCTGGCGCGCCAGGTCCAGAATGAACAGAGGCGTCAGGGGCAGCAGCAGCAACGGCGCCTGGCCCGGGCCCTGGCGCAGATGTCCGCCGGAGCTGAAGAGGGCGACTCAGAGGATGACTGGGACGAGCGTGAGGAGGCGGAGGGCTCGATCCGGCTGGATCTGAACCTGCCCCTCTCCGCCGAGCTGTTCTCCGGTGGCATCCCGGCCCTAGCCGGCCTCGCCGGCCTCGTGGAGCCCACATCGAAGCTGATGGCCGGCGAAACGCGCCACGACGAGCGCGACGAGGAGGACCGCCATGACGAAGACGTCGACGTTGAGGGGGGGAACGACGAAGCAGGAGAGGACGAGGACCTGGAGGGCTCAGGCCTGGAGGGACTAGATGGATTGGAGGGACTAGATGGATTGGAGGGACTGGAGCGGTTTGAAGCCGAGGAGGCTGTTTCTGCTGAAGCTGAGAAAGACGATCCCACTGACATCCTGCGGGCCCTGCTGGTGATGGCCGTGCCCCCGGAACGCCGCTCCCAGGTACAGGATCCTGATCACCCGCGTCCCGGCACCTCAACCAGACCGCTGCCGCAGAGATCCGATGACACCGATGGGGATCAGGGCCTGGTGCCCCAGCAGCCGGTGGAGCTGCTGGAGTGGTGGAAGGCGCTGGACCAGGCCCTGCAGCGGCGTCTGCGCAACCTCTCCCACGCCATCAATCTGGATCTGATCAAGCTGGGGCTCACCCGCAGCCTGCTGCCACTGAACCTGCTCGATGCTGTGCTGCAGGGAGACCTTGACGCCCTGCCAGCCCCGGCCAACCTGCTGAAGATTCAATTGCCCTTCAGCAGCCCCGACATGCCCATCCAGGTGCAGGCCCTGGGGGTGCTGCTGCGCACCAGCGACCTTGAGTACGAACAACCCCGTCTGCGCACCTGCCGCAAGCGCCTGGAGCAGCGGCGCGCCAGCGTACGCAAAATGGCTCAGCAGTACCGCCACTGGCAGCGGCGGGCCCGGGCCCTGGAAGCGGAACAACAGTGGATGCAGGACAGCCAATCCACCCCCGAGGACCCAGCCTGAACCAGGCGGATCATCCGCCTGCTCCGAGTGCCGGGGCCAGCCTGGACGATGGACGCTGGATCACCACCCTGCAGCAGGCGTTGCAGCTGGAGGTGGAGCGTGGGTTCGAGAACCTGCAGGGCCGCCGAGAACGGTTCAGCCTCTTTCTGGAGCGCCAGTGCCGCCAGCCGCCGGAGAAGCTGATCCGCCGGGTGCCGGAGGCGGCGCCAGCCCTGATCGCCCTGGCCGAGCTTTTCGCCTGCTACGACTCGTTGCCGCTGGCCCAGCGGCAGTCGTTGCTGCGGCGATGCCGGGAGCGCCTGCACAGCCTGCGCCAGAGCCTGGATCCGCCCCGTCCGCCCGGCCCTCCGCGCCTGAAGCTGGCGCCCCAGGCGGCTGTCGCCAGTGGCGGTCGTTCGGGAGCCCACAGAACGGCCAGCGCCATCCAACCCGACACTCCCCTGGCCGAGGTGCCGGGGATCGGACCGAAAACCGCCACGCGGCTGGCGGGGCTGGGGTTGCTGCTGGCGCGCGATCTGCTCCGCCACTATCCGCGCGACTACCTCGATTACGCCAATCTGGTGCGCATCCGGGAGCTGGTGCCTGGCAGCACAGCCACGATCGTGGCCACGGTGCAGCGCTCCCATGCCTTCGCCAGCCCGCGCAACCCCCGGCTGGTGATCCTGGAGCTGCAGCTCCGCGACATCACTGGACGGCTGCGGCTGAGCAAGTTCTTCGCCGGCAGGCGCTTCAGCTCACCGGGCTGGCTCAAGGCCCAGCAACGCCAGTTCCCGCCGGGCTGCAGCGTGGCCGCCAGTGGCCTGGTGCGCCAGACCCCCTACGGCCCCACCCTGCAGGATCCCCTGCTGGAGGTGCTCGACTCCCCCGGGACCCCGGTGCGCTCGCGTCAGATCGGACGACTGGTGCCGGTCTATGCCCTCACCGAAGGTCTCGGCGCCGAACGTCTGCGCCAGGCCATCCAGACCGTGCTGAGCGCCGCAGCCCACTGGAGCGATCCCCTGCCGGCAGCCCTGCGGCGGCAGGAGGGCCTGCTGGATCGATCCACCGCCTGGCGAGGGCTGCACGATCCCGCCGATCACGACGACCTCAGGGCCAGCCGCCACCGGCTGGTCTTCGATGAATTCCTGCTGCTGCAGCTCAGCCTGCTGCAACGGCGAGGGCAACTGGCGCGGCGGCCGGCACGGCCCCTGCGACTGCCGAAGGGGCAGAACAACCTGATGGCCTCCTTTCTGGAGCTGCTGCCGTTCCAGCTCACCGAGGCCCAGCGGCGGGTGCTGGCCGACATCCAGGCCGATCTGGAGCAGGAGCAACCAATGGCCCGCCTGCTGCAGGGAGATGTGGGCAGTGGCAAGACCGTGGTGGCCATTGCGGCCCTGCTGGTGGCCATCGAAGCCGGTTGCCAGGGGGCCCTGATGGCCCCCACGGAAGTGCTGGCCGAGCAGCATGCCCGCAAACTGGGAGAGTGGCTGAGCCAGTTGCACGTGAGCACGGCCCTGCTCACGGGATCCACCCCGGCGGGGCGGCGCCGCCAGCTGCTCCAGGACCTGGCCAACGGCCAGCTGCAGCTTTTGGTGGGCACCCATGCCCTGCTGGAGGATCCGGTGGCCTTCGCCCGCCTGGGGCTGGTGGTGGTGGATGAGCAGCACCGCTTCGGGGTGCGCCAGCGCGATCGACTGATGGGCAAGGGTCTGCAGCCCCACCTGCTGACCATGACCGCCACCCCGATTCCGCGCACCCTGGCCCTCTCGGTACACGGCGACCTGGAGGTGAGTCAGATCGATGGCCTGCCACCGGGGCGCACCCCCATCCGCACCCGGCTGCTGCGCGGCGGTCAGCGTCAGGAGGCCTACGAGCTGATCCGCGAGGAGGTGGCCCGGGGCCAGCGGGCCTATGTGGTGCTCCCCCTGGTGGAGGAGTCGGAGAACCTGGATCTGCGTTCGGCGGTGGCCGTCCACCAGCAGTTGCAGGAGGAGGTCTTCCCGGACCTGCGCGTGGGCCTGCTGCACGGGCGGATGCCGAGCCCCCGCAAGCAGGAGGCGATCAACGCCTTCGCCAGCGGGCACTGCGATGTGCTGGTCTCCACCACGGTGGTGGAGGTGGGGGTCGACGTGCCGGAGGCCAGCGTGATGGTGATCGAGCACGCCGAGCGCTTCGGGCTGGCACAGCTGCATCAGCTGCGGGGCCGGGTGGGGCGCGGGGCGGCGGCCTCCCATTGCCTGCTGATCAACGATGGCAGGGCTGGGCAGGCCCAGCAGCGACTGGAGCTGCTGGTGCGCTCCAGCGATGGCTTCGAGATCGCCGAGATGGATCTGCAGCTGCGGGGGCCAGGGCAGGTGCTGGGAACCCGCCAGTCGGGCCTGCCCGACCTGGCCCTGGCCAGCCTCAGCGACGATGGGGAGGTACTGGAGCAGGCCCGGGCGCTGGCAAGGCGGCTGCTGGAGCACGACCCCGAGCTGGAGAGCCATCCGGGCCTGCGCCAGGCACTGCTCGAGCAGCGGCAGCGGCAGGTGGAGGCCGGCAGCTTGAATTGAGCCCTCCGCCTACCCCGCACGTGAGCCCCAGCCTGCCCAGGCCCTGGAGCCCCATTCCCATCCAGGACACAGCCGAACCGCTGATCCCCCTGCCGAGGCAGCTGCTGCGCCTTGAGCCCCACCCCTACACGTCGCTGGGGGCGCCCTACGGCGACGGCTGCAGCCCCTTCCAGCTGCGCAGCGGCGTGGTGGAACGCCTGCTGGTGGCCCAGGGCGAGCTGCAGCGCCGGCAAGGCGATTGGCGCCTGGCGATCTTCGACGGCTGGAGGCCCGTGCGGGTGCAGCAGTTCATGGTGGAGCACACGATCACAAGCGAATGCCGCAGGCTCGGGGTGGACCGTCACCAGAGCGGGCCCGAGCTGGAGGCCGTGACGGCGGAAGTGGGCCGCTTCTGGGCCCCCCCCAGCCCGGATCCGGCTACACCACCGCCCCACAGCACCGGCGGAGCAGTGGATCTCACCCTGGCGACCTCAAGGGGCGAACCGCTCGATCTGGGCGGGGAGATCGATGCGATCGGAGCTGTGTCTGAGCCCGATCACTACGACCCGACGCGGCGATCGGAACGCCTGGGTGACGGCGGGGGGTCAAGGGACCTCGAGCTGGAGTGGCACCGGCGCCGCGGCCTGTTGCGCGAGGTGATGGCAGCAGCCGGATTCGCCCAGCACCCCAACGAGTGGTGGCACTTCAGCCACGGCGACCAGCTCTGGGCCTGGCGGCAGGGAGCGGCGGCCGCGATCTATGGCGGCTGGGATCCCGGCAGGGGCTGACGCTGCAGCTCCCGCCAGATGCGATCGGCTTCCTCCCGGCTGATCCTGTTCTCGTTGGCGCAGCGCTTCAAGCTGGCCTCCCCCAGCTCCAGCTGCATCTGACGCAGGCGTTGCAGCACCTGCGGGGGTTGATCCGCGAATTGCAGCAGCTGGTTCTGGTAAGCCTTGAGCAGGTGCTCCGCCCGGCAGGTGTCGCCGTCGGGCTGATAGATCTTGACTGGAGTCTTCGGGGGTGGCGCCATCGTGCGGGCCCGAAGTGGGGAGCCCCAGGGGCTGAGCGCCACCATGGCCAGGCTGGCGGAGCCCAGCAGCAGGCTGGCAAGACAGGACCGCACAGGAGCCGTCATCAGCTCTCTGAGGGGAGCAGCGCCTGAATGCGCTCGGCGCCAAGGTTGGAGACGAACTGGCCGAAACTCTGACGCCCGCCATTGCTCTTCCAGCTCAGCAGAAGCGGCTCCAGGGTGCTCTCCAGATCCACCAGGGGCATGCGCTCCAGGTACGGAGCCGCCAGCTGGGTGAGGTTGGGGGTGCCGCCCAGCCAGAGCTGGTACTGCTCCACACCGCTGCCCACCAGTCCCACTTCGGCCATGTAAGGCCTGGCGCAGCCATTCGGGCAACCCGTCATCCGCACCAGCAGCGGCTGCTCGATGCCGAGCTGTTGCAGCAGGGCCTCCAGGCGCTCGAGCACCGCCGGCAGGATCCGCTCCGATTCGGTGATCGCCAGGCCGCAGGTGGGCAGAGCCGGGCAGGCGATGGCATGGCGCGCCAGCAACGACGGCGCTTCTGGCGTCTCGAAGCCGAGGGTGGCCAGGGCCTGCTTCACACTGCTGCGCTGGGAGGTCCCGATCGAGCAGAGCAGCAGGTCCTGGTTGGGGGTGAGCCGCGCCTCCAGCTGGTAGGTCTCGACCAGGCGCCGCAGGCCGCGCTTGCGCTCACCCTCGAGCCGGCCACAGAGCAGGGGCAGCCCGACAAACCAGAGCCCACGGTTCTGGCGGTGCCAACCCAGATAGTCGTCCAGGCGAGGCTTCGGTTCTGCCCGCAGGGGCTTGATCGGCGCCTCCAGGTAACGGCCGAGCTCCTGGCGGAACCAGTCGACCCCGCGGTCATGGATCAGGTATTTCATGCGGGCGTGACGCCGCTGCTCCCGGTCGCCGTGGTCGCGCTGAAGGGCCACGATGGCCTGCACCAGATCGAGCACATGCTCAGCCTCCACATAGCCGAGGGGATCGGCGGTGCGCGCGAAGGTTTCCTCCTTGTTGTGGGTGCGGCCCATGCCTCCGCCCACATAGACGTTGCAGCCACGCAGACGGCCGGAGGGATCGGTGAAGGCCACCAGGCCAATGTCCTGGGTGAGCAGATCCACCGAGTTGTCGCCCGGCACGGTGACGGCCACCTTGAACTTGCGGGGGAGATAGGTGCCTCCGTAGAGCGGCTCATTGGGATCGCCGCTGAATCCAGCCCCCTGCAGCTGCCGCTGACGCGCGCGCTTCACGGCCGCGGCCGGCTTGAAGCGGTAGCTGTGGTCGCCATCCACCCAGAGATCCAGATACGACCCCTCGGCCGCCAGCGGAGCGATCAGGTCGGCGATTTCGTCGGCCAGACGCCTGGCGGCGGGATAGCCCCCCTTCTCGAAAGGAGCTGCCGGGGCCATCACGTTGCGGTTGATGTCACCGCAGGCAGCGAGGGTGGAGCCCATCGAGCGCACGATCGTGCCGATCACCTCACGGATGTCGGCCTTGGCGATGCCATGCATCTGGAAGGCCTGGCGGGTGGTGAGGCGCAGGGTGCCATTGCCGAGGCGATCGGCGAGATCGTCCATGGCCAGGTACAGGGGCACCGGAATGCGGCCAGCCGGGCTGCGCAGGCGCAACATCATCTGCCAGTCCTTCTCCTGCCCCTTCTGGCGGTTATCGCGGTTGTCCTGCTGGTAGCTGCCATGGAACTTGAGGATCTGAACGGCCCCATCGGTGAAGAAGGGCTTGTCGTTCTCCAGTTCAGTGGCCAGGGGCTCCTTGAGGTAGTCGCTGGCCGCCTTCAGCCACTCGAACTTGCTGGGGGACTTGATTGAAGCGGTGGACTCTGCGCTGGACCCTGTGGATGACCCTTCAGCGGCACTGCCGTTGGTGGCCGGAGAGGATCGAGAAGCTGCATCCACAGCGTCGGTTTCAAGCTTGGTGCGGCCGGATCCCGACGACTTGACTTGACGTTCGGGGGTGAGAGTCACGACAGAGGCACCAGCGTCACTCGAAGGTAGCGAAGCAGGGTGAGGCTGACGGGCTTTCAATACAGTCACAGGCTGCTGAGCTGTGCGAGTGGCCACGTTCCTGCTGGAAATCGGAACCGAAGAACTGCCGGCCGATTTCGCGCGCCTGGCCCTGCCGCAACTGGAACAGCAGGTGCGACACGACCTGGCCGCCCAGCGCCTGCCCCATGGCCTGGTGGAGGCCACCGGCACACCACGGCGCCTGGTGGTGCGCGTTGCCGATCTGCCCCTGCGCCAGCAGGACCTGGCTGAGGAACGAAAGGGCCCCCCGGGGGGCCAGGCCTTCGTCGACGGGCAACCGGGGCCGGCCGCCATCGGGTTCGCCAACCGCTGTGGAGTCGATCCAGCCAGCCTTGAGCTGCGGGACACCCCCAAGGGCCCGTTCGTTTTCGCCCGCATCCTGCAGCCGGGCCGGCCCAGCGAGGAGGTGCTGGCGGAGCGCATCCCGGCCTGGATCAGCGCCCTGCAGGGGAGGCGCTTCATGCGCTGGGGCGAGGGGGAGCTGCGTTTCAGCCGCCCGATCCGCTGGCTGGTGGCCCTGCTCGATCAGCAGGTGATTCCCGTGAAGCTGGAGGGCAGTGATCCCTTGATCAGCAGCGGCAGGATCAGCCGTGGCCACCGGTTGTCGGAGGACACCCTCACCATCCCCGACGCCAGCCGTCACAGCGAGCTGCTGGCTGAAGCCGGTGTGCTGGTGGAACGTCAGCAGCGGGCCGACTGGATCCGCCGACAGGTGCTCGCGGCCGCCAGCGCCGCCCAGGCACGACCTGATTTCCCCGAAGAACTTTTCGAGGAACTGGTGGATCTGGTGGAAAGTCCCAGCCTGATCGAGGGTTCCGTGGAGCAGCGTTTCCTGGACCTGCCGCCGGAGGTGCTGAGCACGGTGATGCGCAGCCACCAGCGCTACGTGCCCCTGCGCCGCCTGGAAGCGGCGGAGGATCCCCTGGCCCTGTCGGCCCAGGCCAGCCTGCTGCCCAGATTCATCTGTGTGGGCAACGGCCTGCCGGAAGCAGCCGCCACGGTGCGGCGTGGCAATGAGCGGGTGCTCAAGGCCCGCCTGGCCGATGCGGAGTTCTTTCTCCAGGCCGACCGCGCCATCAGCTGCGAGGAACGGCGGGAGCGGCTCGTGAGCGTCACCTTCGCCGAAGGGCTGGGCAGCTTGCTCGATCGCAGTGATCGCCTGTACTGGCTGAGCGATCTGCTGCTGCAGCACCTCTCGCTTGCGCCAGAACACCGGGAGGCGGCCCTGCGGGCCGCTCATCTGTGCAAGCACGATCTGGTCAGTCAGATGGTGGGGGAATTCCCCGAACTGCAGGGGGTGATGGGAGCCAAGTACGCCCTGGCGGAGGGGGAATCCAGGGCCGTGGCCCTGGCGGTGCTGGAGCACTACCTGCCGCGTGGAGCTGGGGATCTGCCGCCCAGCTCCGATGCCGGGGCGGTGGTGGCCCTGGCCGAGCGCTTGGAGCTGCTGCTGAGCATCTATGCCAAGGGAGAGCGGCCGAGCGGATCGTCCGATCCCTATGCCCTGCGCCGGGCGGGCAACGGCTTGCTGCAGATCCTCTGGGAGCGAGGCTGGTCGCTGGATCTGATCAACCTGCTGAAGCAGGCCAGCGCCCACTGGGCCCAGGTGTTGCCCAACCTGCAGCTCGATGCCCCCTCACTCGCCGGCGAGCTGGTGGATGCCCTGCGCCTGCGCATGGTCTCCCTGCTCGATGAAGAAGGCTTCGACACCGACCTGGTCCAGGCCGTGGCCGGGGATGGGGTTCCCCCCGAGCGGCTGCTGGGCGATCCGATCGACGCACGAAAGCGCCTGGCCCTGCTGGCCCAGCTCCGCATGGACGGTCAGCTGGCACCGGTGCAGGCCGTGGTTCAGCGGGCGGCACGACTGGCGGTGAAAGGGGATCTACCGGCCGATGTGCTCAGTCCAGCGAAGGTGGTGGACCCGGCCCTGTTCAGCTCCCCCAGCGAAACGGGCATGTTGCAGGTGCTGCAGGAGCTGGTGCCGATCCTGGCTATTAACGACGGGGAGACCCGTTACCGCCTGCTGGCCAACAAGCTGGCGGAGGGGGCTGAAGCCCTCTCTGCCTTCTTCGATGGCGCCAGCAGTGTGATGGTGATGTGCGACGACCTGGCCGTGCGCCGCAATCGCCTGAACCTGCTGGCGGTGTTGCGTAACCAGGCCAGCGCACTCGCCGATTTCAGCAAGCTGAGCAGCTGAGGCTGGCCAGTGGCCAGCCTCAGCTGCTCAGCTCTTTCAGCTCTTGGCCGTCAACGCGGGCTCCCGCTCCTCCCTGGCCTGAGGGTCGGCGACCACGGGCTTGGCCAAAGGCTCTCGCCGGGCTTTGCCCACTCCCTGCTGCTGCTCTGATTCCTGGGCCAGGTTGGCCAGCCAGGCTTCCATTTCTTCGGGGCTGCGGACCACGCTGGGCACAGGCTTATACGACTGAGGGGCCAGAGCGTTCCCGCGCAGCACGGCACCGAGGGTGAGCAAGGTGAGCTTGATCTGCTGCCAGGGATTCATCATGACCACCCGCTTGTAGAGATAGCTGTCGAAGGTGAGACGTTGAACGTCCTTGTCGTCACACATCTCGACGAAGGCTTCTCGCGCCGCATCGTTGCGATAAAAGATATTCTGAAGGATTTCCAACACCTTGTAGGTGGCGCCGTACTGCTTGTCCCACTTGCGGATGTAGACTTTGAGGTCGGCTTCGCTGGGAATCTTGGCTCCGGAGGCACTGGCAGCAACGATCTGCTCGGCGCACATACGGCCGCTCTTGGCGGCGAAGTAAATCCCTTCTCCTGAACTCTTGGTGACGTAGCCGGCGGCATCCCCCACCAGGGCCATGCGGCCCACGACGCGACGGGGCCGCGGATGTTCGGGAATCGGGTGGGCCTCCACCTTGATCACCTCACCATGCAGCAGCCGGGCGCTGGCCCTTTTACGGATGCCCTTCTGCAGGCTTTTGATCAGAGCCTGATTCTTCTGCATCGTTCCTGTACCCACAGCAACGTGGTCGTACTTGGGGAAGACCCAGGCATAGAAGTCGGGGGAGACATCGGTGCCGACATACATTTCTGCCAGATCCTCGTAATAGCTCATCTCCTCCTTGGGCAGGCGGATGCGCTCCTGGAAAGCGATCGCCACGTTGTAATCACCGGCGTCCATGGCCTTGGCCACGCGGCTGTTGGCACCATCGGCACCGACGATCAGATCCACTTCAAGACTCTTGATCTCGCCGGTAGGGCCACCGCCGGAGTAGTCGGCGTAGTGGAGGGTGTAGGGACCCTGGCGGGCGGAGCCGGTGTCGATCGACTGAACCAGACCATTGACCAGATGGGCCCCGTGCTCGGCGGCGCGGTTGCGCAGGAACCCATCGAGGATTTCCCGGCGGCACATGCCGATGTATTCGTCCTCGTTTTCAAGATGGATATCCACCTCACGATTGGAGGGGGAGATCATCCGCATGTTGCGCACCTTGCGATCGATGATCGACTCGGGAAGATCGAATTCATCAACCATGCAGAGCGGAATCGCACCACCACACGGCTTGGCATTGTCAAGCTTGCGCTCGAAGAGCCAGGTTTCAATTCCTGCCTTCGCTAGCACTTCGGCTGCGCAGGAACCGCTCGGGCCGCCACCCACCACTGCGACTCGCAACATCTTGAAACCTGCTCCGCTGGAATGATCCTTGAGCGCGAAGCTAACACCCACGCTCGGCGTGATGTTGATCAAGCCAGGGCTGACATCTACGATTGTGACGAAGTTTGTTACGAGGTTGCGTGCCACCGCGAAGGCCGCCGCGCCTGAAGCGCAGCGAACAGCGCGAGGATCTGCCGGTGGCGCGCCGCAGCCTGCCCGAGGGCCGTGGCCGAAGCGGCCTGCTCAAGCCTGTGGCCACCACCACCGTCGTGCTGCTGGTGTTGACGGCCGGCGGGGTGCTGCTCTTCCTTCAGCCCCTGCGGCTCTGGCTGGCGCCCCCACCGGTGCCTGGTCTGGCGGCGCGCCAGAGCCTCGACGGTCGCCTGCTGGGTCACTTTCCCTATCCCGAAGCGGCCGCCAGCAGCCTGGAGGCGGTGGCCCCTGGCCTGAAGCTGCGACCAGAGGCTGCCGAAGCCCTGCTGGCCATGCAGCGCGCCGCCACCGCCGAGGGCGTCGACCTGCGGCTGCTCAGCGCCTTTCGCTCGATCGAGCTGCAGAAGGGCATCTTCTTTGATGTCAAGGCCGAGCGGAACCAGAGCGCCCAGGAACGCGCCGAGGTGAGCGCGCCACCGGGGTTTTCAGAGCACAGCACCGGCTATGCGGTCGATCTGGGCGACGGCGCCACCCCCCAGAGCCATTTGAGCGAAGGGTTCGATCGCACCGCCGCCTTCCGCTGGCTCGAGGCCAATGCCAATCGCTTCCATTACCAGCTGTCCTTTCCCAGGGGAAACAGCCAGGGGGTGAGATACGAGCCCTGGCACTGGCGCTACGAGGGATCTCTGGAGGCCTTGCGCCTGTTCGAGCCGGCCCGTCAGCTGGGCCGTTGATCTGGGCCGTTGATCTGGGCCGTTGAGCCGGGCCATTCGGCTCGGGCAGCTCTTGGCTTGGGCTCCATTTAACCGGTTGAGCCTGTGGCTTCCAGGAGGTGCTGGGATAAGATGATGGATTGTTGCAACCGGTTTCGGTTGCTGCGGACAAGATTAAGAGAGAGAATCCTGTATGAGCGCCAATCAGAGCGCACCGATCCGCAACATCGCGATCATTGCCCACGTGGACCACGGCAAGACCACCCTGGTGGATGCCCTGCTTCAGCAATCGGGCATCTTCCGCGAAGGGGAGGCCGTGCCCACCTGCGTCATGGACTCCAACGACCTGGAGCGCGAACGCGGCATCACGATTCTCTCCAAGAACACCGCCGTCGATTACGCCGGCATCCGCATCAACATCGTCGACACCCCTGGCCACGCTGACTTCGGCGGAGAAGTTGAGCGGGTGCTGGGCATGGTCGATGGGGCGCTGCTGATCGTGGACGCCAACGAGGGGCCGATGCCCCAGACCCGTTTCGTGCTCAAGAAAGCCCTTGAGCAGGGTCTGCGCCCGATCGTGTTCGTCAACAAGATCGACCGGGCACGGGTGGACCCCGAGCAGGCCGTGGACAAGGTGCTCGACCTGTTCCTGGAGCTGGGGGCCGACGACGACCAGTGTGATTTCACCTACCTCTTCGGCAGTGGGATGGGCGGTTACGCCAAGCCCGACATGGCCACGGAGAGTGAAACGATGAAGCCGCTCTTCGACGCCATCCTGCGCCATGTGCCGCCGCCGGTCGGGGATCCCGACAAGCCGCTGCAGCTGCAGGTGACCACCCTCGATTATTCGGACTTCCTCGGCCGGATCATGATCGGCCGGATCCACAACGGCACGATCAAGGCCGGCCAGAGTGCGGCGCTGATCCGAGACGACGGCAGCATCAAGCGCGGCCGCATCAGCAAGCTGCTGGGCTTCGAAGGTCTGGCCAGGGTGGAGATCGCCGAGGCGCGCGCCGGTGATCTCGTGGCCGTGGCCGGTTTCGATGAGGTGAACATCGGCGAGACCATCGCCTGCCCTGATCACCCCGAAGCCCTGCCGCTGATCCGGGTGGATGAACCCACCCTGCAAATGACCTTTGTGGTCAACGATTCCCCCTTCGCCGGCAAGGAAGGCAAGTTCGTCACCAGTCGCCAGCTGCGTGATCGCCTGCAGAAGGAGCTGCTCACCAACGTGGCCCTGCGGGTCGAGGACACCGATTCCCCAGACCGCTTCGCCGTCAGCGGCCGTGGTGAACTCCACCTCGGCATCCTGATCGAGACCATGCGCCGGGAAGGCTTCGAATTTCAGGTTTCGCAGCCTCAGGTGATCTTCCGCACCATCGATGGCACCCCCTGCGAACCGGTGGAAACCCTGGTGATGGATGTCCCCGAAGATGCCGTCGGCAGCTGCATCGAGAAGCTGGGGATGCGCAAGGGCGAGATGCAGAACATGGAAACCGGCAGTGATGGCCGCACCCAGCTGGAGTTCGTCGTTCCGGCGCGGGGCCTGATCGGCTTCCGTGGAGAGTTCGTGCGGGCCACCCGGGGCGAGGGGATCATGAGCCACTCCTTCTTTGAGTACCGCCCGATGCAGGGCGATTTCGACGCGCGCCGCAACGGGGTCCTGATTGCCTTCGAGGAGGGCACAGCCACCTTCTATGCCCTCAAGGGCGCCGAAGATCGGGGCCAGTTCTTCATCACTCCGGGGACCAAGGTGTACAAGGGCATGATCGTCGGCGAGCACAACCGACCGCCCGACCTTGAACTCAACGTCTGCAAGGCCAAGCAGGTCACCAACATCCGCTCGGCCGGTGCTGAGGTGCTCGACACCCTGCAGTCGCCGATCCAGATGACCCTGGAGCGGGCCTTGGAATACATCGGACCTGACGAGATGCTGGAGGTGACACCGGAATCGATCAGGTTGCGCAAGCTGCCGGCGAAAAAGCCCGCCAAGCGTTGAGCGAGGCCCTGGAGGACGACCCCCGCTTCCGGCAGGCGGTCGTCCTCTTCAATGCCGGTCAGTGGTACGCCTGCCACGACGGGCTGGAGGAGCTCTGGCATGAAACCCTGGGGCCGGATCGGCCCGTGCTCCAGGGCATCCTTCAGATCGCCGTAGCCCACCTCCATCTTGAGCGCGGCAACCAGCGCGGCGCCACGATGCTGCTGGGGGAAGGGGTGGGCCGTCTGGCCCGCAGCGGTTCCGAGGCCCTCGGTCTCGACCTCGACCACCTGCGCCAGGCCAGCACCGCCCGATTGAGCTGTCTGCAGGCTGGCAGTGACCCAGCCGCACTGCCCCTGCCCAACCTGCGGCCGCAGACTTGAGCGTCCGCCCTGCCGCTGGGCGCCCGGCATCGGCCCGTAGATTGCCCACTTCAACTGAGTTCGCGTCCCCCATTGCCGTTGAGATGCTGATCACTGTCCGGCTGAGCACTCTCCTGATGAGCACTGTCCAGCTGAATCCCATCCAGTGGTCTGAGTCCCTGCGATGGCGACGGCCAAAGCTGGCTTTGACGGCCCTGAGCGCCACCGTTCTGGTGCTGGGTTCAGCGGTGATCGGCCACGCCCAGCCGATCCAGCTCCAGCCCGGGGGACAGGTCGGCCCGGCCCTTGATCAGGTGCCGGGGCGGGCGCCGCCGGCACCCACCGGCCAGGTCACGATCGAATCCGACCGCCAGCAGGCCGATAACGTCACCGGCATCATCACCGCCACAGGCAATGTCAGGATCGTCTATCCCGATCGCCGGGTGGTGGCCACCTCTCGCCAGGCTCAGTACTTCACCCGGGAGGGGATGATCCTGCTCAGTGGCGATGTGGATGTGATCCAGGACGATGGCAACCTGCTGCGGGCCGACCGGGTGACCTACATGGTGGAGCAGGAGCGGGCCCTGGCCCAGCCCCTGGAAGGTCAACAGGTGTTCAGCAAGCTGTTGATCCAGACCAAACCCCAGCTCCAGCCGTCGCCTGGACCGCAGCAGCAGCTCCCCACCCTGCCGCCTCGATGAGCCTCTCCCTGGAGAGCGTGGCCCTGAGCCTGGGCGGCCGTCCCCTGGTGAAGGAGGTGAGCCTGCTGCTCGAGCCCGGAGAGGTGGTGGGCCTGCTGGGACCCAACGGAGCTGGCAAGACCACCACCTTCAACCTGGTGACGGGCCTGCTCAGGCCCGACAGGGGTCAGGTGCTCCTGGATGGACACCGGGTTGAAGGGCTGCCGATGCCAAAACGGGCACGGCTGGGCATCGGCTATCTGCCCCAGGAAGCCAGTGTGTTCCGCCAGCTCACCGCTCGTGAGAACCTGCAGCTGGCCCTGCAACAGAGCGGCACCCCGGTGCGGCTGCGGCGCCAGCGCTTGGAGCAGTTGATCGAGGAATTCCATCTCAGCAAGTTCCAGCACCGCCGTGGCTTCCAGCTCTCGGGTGGTGAACGCCGGCGCTGCGAGGTGGCCAGGGCCCTGGCGGTGGGCCGCGAGGGGCCGCGCTATCTGTTGCTCGATGAACCCTTCGCGGGCGTCGATCCCCTGGCGGTGGCTGATCTGCAGGCTCTGATCGGCAGCCTGCGCCAGCGGGGCATGGGCCTGCTGATCACCGACCACAACGTGCGCGAGACCCTGGCCATCACCGATCGTGCCTACATCCTCACCGAGGGGAGCATTCTTGCCTCGGGCCCCTCCTCCGAGGTGGCCAGCGACCCCCTGGTGCGGCGTCACTATCTGGGCGAGGGATTTCAATTGTGAGCGCGTCCACCAAGACCCAGGCCAAGCCAGCGGTTCAACGCCTGCTCCGACCAATCACGCTGTCCTGGCAGCGGTTGCCGCTGATGGATCGCTGGCTCACGGGCGAGCTGCTGGGACCCCTGCTCTTCGGTGTCGCGGCCTTCACGGCGGTGTCGCTGTCGGTGGGAGTGGTCTTCGAGCTGGTGAGGCGTGTCGCCGAATCGGGTCTGCCGTTGCTCACGGCCCTGCAGGTGCTCGGCCTGCGGATGCCCGGCTTCCTAGTGCTCTCCTTTCCAATGGCCACCTTGATGGCCACCCTGCTGGCCTACAGCACCCTCTCCAGCAACAGCGAACTGATCGCCCTGCGCAGCGTGGGGGTGAGCACCTGGCGCATGGTGTTGCCGGCATTGATCGTGGCGGTGCTGATGAGCCTGCTCACCTTCATGTTCAACGACCTGATCGTTCCGAGCGCCAATCTGGAGGCCTCCAACACCTTGAATCAGGCCCTGGGCAAGGCGATCGCGGCGGAGAAGGGGAGCAACATCATTTATTCGCGCTTCAGCCGACGCCCCAGCAAGCAGGATGAAAGCGGAAGCGAGCGCTATCTCTCCCAACTCTTCTACTCACGACAGTTCAAGGATGGGGAGATGGAGGAAGTCACGGTCCTTGATTTCAGCCGTCCCAGCGGAACTCAGATCCTCAAGGCCAAAAAGGGCACCTGGAACGAGAAGGAGGGAATGTGGGAGTTCCGCGACGGGCAGATCGTGCTGGTGGGCGACAGTGAAACCACCACGTCAGCCAAGTTCGACCGCTATCTCTACCCTCTCGACCAGGGGCCCCTCAAGCTGGCGGCCCTGCCCAAGGATGCGGCCGCCATGTCGGTATCCCAGGCCATGCGGGCTGAAAGTCTTTTGCGGGAAGCCGGAGATCAGAAGGAAGCGCGGCGGATGAGGGTGCGCATCCAGGAGAAGTTCGCCTTCCCAGCCATCTGCCTGGTGTTTGGCCTGATCGGCAGCAGCCTGGGGGTCAGACCCAACGCACGCACCAGCCGTAGCCAGGGGTTCGGCATCAGCGTGCTGCTGATCTTTTCCTACTATCTGATGTCGTTCATCTTCAGCTCCCTGGGGGTGAAGGGAACGCTCGGGCCCCTGCTGGCGGCATGGTCGCCAGTGCTGATCGGGTTGATGCTGGGCCTGCTCCTGTTACGCCAGGCCAGCCGCTGAGCCGGGCCTGCAGGCAGACTGGTCGGCAGATCCGCCCCGCCACGAGCGTGCTTCTGTGAACGATCCGGTTCTCTCCCTCGGCCTGCTGGCCTTCGCGCTGCTGCTGGTGGCACTTCCTCTGGCCTTCTGGAGCCTCAGCGGCGGTCGCTCCAGCAGCCCCGTGCGCCTGTTGGTGGCGGCCGCCAATCTCAGCCTCACGGCCCAGCTGACCCTGCGCTGGTGGGAGTCGGGCCATTTCCCGATCAGCAATCTCTACGAATCCCTCTGCTTCCTGGCCTGGGCCTGCACCCTCACCCAGCTGCTGGTGGAGCGCTCCTGGCCCAGTCCGCTGGTGCCGGCCGCGGCCACCCCCATGGGCCTGGGCTGCCTGGCCTTCGCCAGCTTCGCCCTGCCCGAACGGCTGCAGGAGGCCTCACCCCTGGTGCCGGCCCTGCGCTCCAGCTGGCTGGTGATGCATGTGAGCGTGATCATGGTGAGCTATGCCGCTCTGCTGGTGGGATCGCTGCTCTCAGTGGCGGTGCTGTTCACCGAGCGCGGCAAGGACCTGCAGCTGCGCAGCAGCTCCATCGGCAGCGGCGGCTATCGCCAGGCCAAGCTGGCTGGAGAAGCCGGCGACCTGAGCCTGAGCAGCGTGTCGATCGGGGTGAGTGAGCAGCTTGACAGCCTCAGCTACCGCACGATCACCGTGGGCTTCCTGCTGCTTTCGGTGGGCCTGGTGAGCGGTGCCGTCTGGGCCAACGAAGCCTGGGGCAGCTGGTGGAGCTGGGATCCCAAGGAAACCTGGGCCCTGATCTGCTGGCTCGTCTACGCCTCCTATCTGCACAGCCGCCTGAGCCGGGGCTGGCAGGGTCGCCGTCCCGCCCTGGTGGCGGCGGCGGGCCTGGTGGTGATCGTTGTCTGCTACATCGGCGTGAACCTGCTGGGCATCGGCTTGCACAGCTACGGCTGGTTCCTGGGAGCCTGACGGGAAGCCGGGCCAAAGCCCGCTTCCCATCGCTGCCTGCCGAACAACCGCGGCCGATGCTGAAGAACCGCTCAGACCAGCACGGCCTCTGGGCGGCGGCTGTGGCGAATGCCCTCGATCGCGGCGCGGTAGTCGGGGGCATTGAAAACGGCCGAACCGGCCACAATGGCATTGGCGCCGGCTTCCACCACCTGCCAGGTGTTGTTGGCCTTGAGACCCCCATCCACTTCAATCCAGGGATCGAGTCCCCGTTCGTCACACATCCGGCGCAGGCGACGTACCTTCTCCACGGCCGAGGGGATGAAGCTCTGTCCCCCGAAACCGGGGTTGACGCTCATGATCAACACCAGATCGCAGAGCTCGAGGCAATACTCGAGGGTGTCCAGCGGAGTGCCGGGATTGAGCACCGCGCCGGCTTTCTTGCCGAGGTCCTTGATCTGGCCCAGATTGCGGTGCAGATGAGGACAGGCTTCCACCTGCACGTAGATGTGGTCGGCACCGGCCTTGGCGAAATCGCCCACATAGCGCTCCGGCTCCACGATCATCAGGTGGACATCGAGGGGCTTGCTGGTGACGGGGCGCAGGGCCTCGACGATCAGCGGGCCGATAGTGATGTTGGGAACGAAACGGCCATCCATGACGTCGACATGGATCCAGTCGGCTCCAGCCTCGTCAACGGCCCTGACCTCATCACCGAGGCGGGCAAAATCAGCGGAAAGGATCGACGGGG
Source organism: Synechococcus sp. UW140 (assembly GCA_943371515.1). Classification (GTDB taxonomy): domain Bacteria; phylum Cyanobacteriota; class Cyanobacteriia; order PCC-6307; family Cyanobiaceae; genus Regnicoccus_A. The sequence continues at coordinate 94,595 of CALRVC020000003.1, forward strand.
CGATCACCAGAGGCTTCGTGCTCATGGTTGGGGCCACCGGGGGCAAGGGAGCCCGCTGATTGTAGGAACGCGCGGAGGGGGGTCTCGCACGGCGCTGATACAGTGACTCCCGCTTCTTGTCGGAAAGACCTTGCCGCAGCTGGTCTGCCTGTCTTTCTGCTGACGCCTTCATTCTCCCCCTGCCGGACCGTCGTGGATCGCACCCTCATTCAGGAATTGCTCGAAGTCGTCGAGCAGGCCGCCATCGCCTCCGCCCACCTCACGGGGCTGGGCAAAAAAGATGAGGCTGATGCCGCCGCTGTCGAAGCGATGCGCACCCGAATGGGCTCCATCGCCATGCAGGGCCGGATCGTGATCGGCGAGGGCGAGAGGGATGAAGCCCCGATGCTCTACATCGGCGAAGAAGTGGGCAGCGGCACCGGCCCCGGCGTCGATTTCGCCGTGGATCCCTGCGAAGGCACCAACCTCTGCGCCAATGCCCAGGACGGTTCGATGGCGGTGCTCGCCGCCTCCGACCGCGGCGGCCTCTTCAATGCCCCCGACTTCTACATGAAGAAGCTGGCTGCACCCCCGGCCGCCAAGGGCAAGGTGGACATCCGCAAGAGTGCAACCGAGAACATCGCCATTCTGAGCGAATGCCTGGGCATGCCCGCCAGCGACCTGACGATCGTGGTGATGGACCGAGCCCGCCACAAGGACCTGATCGCCGAGATCCGCGCCACCGGAGCCCGGGTCAAGCCGATCAGCGACGGTGACGTGCAGGCCGCAATCGCCTGTGGCTTCGCCGGCACCGGCACCCACTGCCTGATGGGCATCGGCGCTGCCCCCGAAGGTGTGATCTCCGCGGCGGCCCTGCGCTGCCTCGGCGCCCATTTCCAGGGCCAGCTGGTGTACGACCCCGCCATCGCCCAGACCAGCGAGTGGGCTGACTACACCAAGGAAGGCAACATCGAGCGGCTCAACTCGATGGGCATCACCGACATCGACAAGGTGTACGAAGCCGAGGAGCTCGCCTCCGGGGACAATGTGGTCTTCGCCGGCAGCGGCATCACCCCCGGCTTGCTGTTCAAAGGAGTGGTCTTCGAGCGCGACTGCACCCGCACCAGCAGCCTGATCATCAGCTCACTCGACTCCTCGGCCCGCTTCACCGATACGGTGCACATCAAGCCCGGCGCCCAAAGCGTCGCCCTGCGCTGAGCCGCCTCCCATGCACATCGCCGTCGTCGGCCTCAGCCACCGCACGGCTCCGGTCGAGATCCGGGAGCGACTGAGCATCCCCGAGCAGACGATGGAGGAATCCCTCCAGAACCTGCGCGGAGACTCCCAGGTGCTCGAGGCCTCCATCCTCAGCACCTGCAACCGGCTCGAGATCTACACCCTGCTGCGCAGCCCTGAACAGGGCATCCATGCCGTCGGCAGCTTCCTGAGCCAGCACTCCGGGCTCGACTTCGGGGAGCTCACACCCCATCTCTTCACCTACCACCACGAGGACGCGGTGGCCCACCTGTTGCGGGTGGCCGCCGGCCTCGACAGCCTCGTGCTGGGAGAAGGTCAGATCCTCTCCCAGGTGAAGAAGATGGTGCGGCTGGGCCAGGAACACGGCTCGATCGGACCGATCCTCAATCGCCTGCTTAACCAGGCGGTGAGCACCGGCAAACGGGTGCGCAGCGAAACCAACCTCGGCACCGGCGCGGTCTCGATCAGCTCCGCTGCCGTGGAGCTGGCCCAGCTCAAGGTGGGCCAGGCCCGTGGCCTCGACGAACTGGTGCCGCTCGATCAGGAGCAGGTGGCGGTGGTGGGGGCCGGGCGCATGGCCCGCCTGCTGCTGCAACACCTGCAGGCCAAGGGCTGCCGCGGCCTTGTGCTGCTCAACCGCACCGCAGAGCGGGCCGAGGCCCTGGCCGCTGATTTCCCTGAGTTCCCCGTCCAGTGCCGCCCGCTGAGCGACCTGGACCACTGCCTGAGCACGTGCTCACTGGTATTCACCAGCACAGGGGCCGAGGAGCCGATCATCGACGCCGAACGGCTCGGCCGGCTGAACCGGCGTTCCTCCCTGATGCTCATCGACATCGGCGTTCCGCGCAACATCAGCGCCGACGTGGGGCAGCTCGGCGGCGTCGACGCCTTCGACGTCGACGATCTCCAGGAGGTGGTGACCCGCAACCAGGAAGCCCGCCGGGACATCGCGGCCGAGGCCGAAGGGCTGCTGCAGGAGGAGGCCCGGCAGTTCCTGGAGTGGTGGGACGGGCTGGAGGCGGTTCCGACCCTCAACCGCTTGCGCCAGCAGCTGGAGGAGATCCGCGAGCAGGAGCTGCAGAAGGCCCTCAGCCGCATGGGTCCCGACCTCTCCGTGCGGGAACGCAAAGTGGTGGAAGCCCTGAGCAAGGGCATCATCAACAAGATCCTGCACAGCCCAGTCACCAATCTGCGGGCGCCCCAGCCCCGCCAGCAACGCCATCAGGCGATGCAGGTGCTGCATCAGCTGTTTGCCCTCGACGCAGAGAGCGAGGCGACTTGATGTCACCAGGGTTACAGCGGCTGGCCACAGTTTTGTGCTCAGTCCTGGCGTTCAGGCCTCTGGAGGCACCTGATCCGGTACGGTGCTCGCACGCTGACGGCAGCAGTTCCGGAGGGCATTGATGAAGAGGGTTCTGGCGATCATTCTTGGCGGCGGCGCCGGCACCCGGCTCTACCCCCTCACCAAGATGCGGGCCAAGCCAGCTGTACCGCTGGCAGGTAAGTATCGCCTGATCGATATCCCCATCAGCAACTGCATCAACTCGGGGATCAACAAGATCTACGTGCTCACGCAGTTCAACAGCGCCTCGCTGAATCGGCACCTCACCCAGAGTTACAACCTGTCCGCCGGCTTCGGGCAGGGCTTCGTCGAAGTGCTGGCGGCCCAGCAGACCCCCGATAGTCCCACCTGGTTCGAGGGCACCGCCGATGCCGTGCGCAAGTACCAGTGGCTGTTCCAGGAATGGGATGTGGATCAGTATCTGATCCTCTCCGGTGATCAGCTCTACCGGATGGATTACAGCCGTTTCGTGGATCACCACATCCAGTCCGGCGCCGATCTGACGGTGGGGGCCCTGCCGGTGGATGGGGAGCAAGCCGAAGGTTTCGGGCTGATGCGCACCGACCTTGAGGGCCGCATTCGTGAATTTTCCGAAAAGCCCAAGGGTGAGGCCCTCGAGGCCATGAAGGTGGACACCGCCCGGCTCGGGCTGGCGGAAGCCGAGGCAGCCCGCCGGCCCTACCTGGCCTCGATGGGCATTTATGTCTTCAGCCGCGACACACTCTTCGATCTGCTGGCGCAGAACCCCGGCTCCACCGATTTCGGCAAGGAGATCATTCCCACCGCCCTGGCTCAGGGTGACAATCTCAGGACCTACCTCTTCGACGACTACTGGGAGGACATCGGCACGATCGGGGCCTTCTACGAAGCCAACCTGGCTCTGACCGACCAACCGAGGCCAGCCTTCTCCTTCTACGACGAGAAGTTCCCGATCTACACCCGGCCCCGCTACCTGCCCCCCAGCAAATTGCTGGATGCCCAGGTCACCCAGTCGATCATCGGTGAGGGCTCCCTGCTGCAGGACTGCAGCATTCACCACTGTGTGCTCGGCGTGCGCTCCCGCATCGAAGGGGAAGTGGTGCTGCAGGACACCCTGGTGATGGGGGCCGACTTCTTCGAATCCAGCGAGGAGCGGGCCGTGCTGCGCGAACGGGGCGGCATTCCGGTGGGAGTGGGCCGCGGCACCACTGTGCGCCGGGCGATCCTCGACAAGAATGTGCGGATCGGGCGCAACGTCACGATCGTGAACAAGGATCGGGTCGAGGAGGCCGACCGGCCCGAGCTGGGCTTCTACATCCGCAACGGCATCGTGGTGGTGGAAAAGAACGCCACCATCGCCGACGGCAGCGTGATCTGAACCAGCGGCTGAGCGAGCCGATCTGAGCGCTTGCTGACACAGGGGCCAGGCCAACGACGTTCGGGCAGGCTCAAGGCCACACTGAACCCGAACGGCCTGCACGCCAACTTCTCATGAGCAAAGCACACTTCGGCCTGATCGGCCTCGGAGTGATGGGCGAGAACCTGGTCCTCAACGCTGAACGCAACGGGTACTCCAGCGTCGTCTTCAACCGCACCTACGCCAAGACCGAAGACTTTCTGAATGGCCGGGCCGCTGGGCTGAACATCATCGGTGCCCATACCCTCGAGGAGTTCGTCGGGGCCCTGGAGCGACCCCGCCGCATCCTAATGATGATCAAGGCGGGAACACCGATCGACGCCATGATCGCCCAGATCTCACCCCTGCTGGAGGACGGTGATCTGCTGATCGACGGCGGCAACTCCCTCTACACCGACACCGAGCGGCGGGTGAAGGAGCTGGAGAGCCAGAGCTTCGGCTACATCGGCATGGGTGTCTCCGGCGGCGCCAAGGGAGCACTGGAGGGGCCGAGCATGATGCCCGGCGGCACCAAGGCCGCCTATGACGCCATCGAGGGGCTGGTGTGCAAGATGGCCGCCCAGGTGGAGGACGGCCCCTGCGTCACCTACATCGGCCCTGGCGGTGCCGGCCATTTCGTCAAGACCGTGCACAACGGCATCGAGTACGGGATCGAGCAGATCCTGGTCGAGGCCTACGACCTGATGAAGCGCTGCGCCGGCATGGATGGCCTGGCCATGGCCCAGGTGTTTGACGGCTGGAACCAACTGGAGGAGCTCTCCTCCTACCTGGTCGAAATCACCGAAGTGTGCCTGCGCACCAGGGATCCCGAGGATGGCGGGGATCTGGTGGAGAAGATCCTCGATGTGGCCGGCCAGAAGGGCACCGGACTCTGGACCGTGGTCAGCGCCCTGGAGATGGGGGTGCCTGTGCCCACCATCTATGCGGCTCTCAATGGCCGGGTGATGAGCTCCCTGCACACCGAGCGTCAGGCGGCGGCGGCCGTGATCGCCGCGCCTGAGGCGGCGGCGATCGAGCTGGGTGAACCCTCCGAAGGCATGCCAGCCCTGCGCGATGCCATCACCCTCGCGTGTATCGCCAGCTATGCCCAGGGCATGGCCCTGATGGTGGAAGCCTCGGCCCTGCACGAGTACGACCTCAACCTCTCCGCCATCGCCCAGATCTGGAAGGGGGGCTGCATCATTCGCGCCAAGCTGCTGCAGCGCATCCAGAACGCCTACGACGCCAACCCGGAACTGACCAACCTGATGGTCGACCCCTGGTTCGCCGAACAGGTGAACGCGCGCCTGCCCGGCCTGCGTCAGGTGGTGGCCGGGGCAGCCCTGGCCGGCATCCCCGTGCCCTGCCTGAGCAGCACCCTCGATTACATCGACAGCTACCGCACGGCGCGGCTGCCCCAGAACCTGCTCCAGGCCATGCGCGACTGTTTCGGCGCCCACACCTACCAGCGGGTGGACCGGGACGGCAGCTTCCACACCGAGTGGCTGTGATGCGCACCCAGCCTCCGGCCACCTACAGGGTCGAAGTGGCCGCCGATGGCGAGGAACTGGCCCGGCGCACCGCCGAGACCATCGCCGCCTGCATCGATCTGGCCCTGGCCCAGCGGGACCGGGCCCAGATCGCCCTCGCCGGCGGCGGCACACCTGCCGCCGCCTACCGGCTGCTGGCGCGGGAGCGGCTGCCCTGGCAACGGGTGGATGTGCTGCTGGGCGATGAACGCTGGGTGGCGGCCGAAGACCCCTCCAGCAACGCCCTGATGCTGCACCAGACCCTGCTGGCGGAGGCCCCTGGATCCGAGGCGCGCTTCCATCCGGTGCCCACCGACCTGGAGAGCCCGGAAGCCAGCGCCGCCGCCTATGCCGCCATGGTGGCCAGGCTCTGCCCCGGCGATCCACCGATCTTCGATCTGGTGCTGCTGGGTCTTGGGGAGGACGGCCACACGGCCTCGCTCTTTCCTGGAACCCCGGCCACCGCAGTCATCGATCGGGAGGCCACGGTGAGCGAAGGCAAGGGGCTGCCCAGGGTCACCCTCACAGCTCCCGTGCTGAGCGCGGCGCGCCAGGTGCTGTTCCTGGTGAGCGGGGCGGGCAAGCAGCAGGCCCTGCGTCGTCTGCTGGATCCCGATGAATCACCCGAGCGCACGCCTGCCCGGCTGGTCTGCCCCCGCCAGCCAGTGCTGATCCTCGCCGATGCCGCCGCTGCGGCAGGCTTGGAGGAGTGATCGAGCTGGCCCTGATGGTGGCACCCCTGCTGGTGGTGAACGGTGATGGATTCAGCGGCTGGCTGGCCCTCAACGACACGATCATGGGCGGAAGCAGCAGCGGGGCCTGCCGCAGCGGACCGTCCGGACTGGTGTTTGAGGCGGAGGTGATCGAAGCCGGTGGTGGCTTCGTGAGCTGCCGCTCTCCCCTGTTCTCACCCCCCCTCGATCTGAGCGCCTACCGGGCGCTCCAGTTCGACCTGCACGGCGACGGGCGGCGCTACAAGCTGGCCGTGGCCTGCGCCGATGGGGTGGCTGGCCTCACGGAACTGATCCCGGGGGGGCTGCGCTGGGTGAGCGAATTCGCCACCAACCCGGAGGGTCCCACCACGGTGGAGATCCCCTTCGTGCAGTTGAAAGCCTCGATACGGGCCCAGCCCATGTCACTGCCCCTGCTGCGCTTCGATCCCAGCCGGATCACGCGGCTGCAGATCCTGCATTCGAAGTTCGGCGACGATGGCCGCCCCAACCCCGGCTTCCGCGCCGGTGCCCTGCGCCTCGGCGTGGAAGCGATCCGGGCCGTTCCCTGACGTGAGCGAGCTGCTGAGACGGGTGGCCGCCGCGGCTGATCTCTGCCTGAAACCCCATCGGCATGCGGTGGTGATCAGCTCTGGCCAGCCTGAGCTGATCTCAGCGGGGCCTGACGCGGATCCTGACGCGGATCCTGACGCCGAGCCGGGCCAGGAGGAATGCAGCCTGCGGCTGCTCTGCCGCCGGGCCGATGGCGAGCGGGCAAAGCTTGACGACATCGAGCTGGAGATCTACCGCAGCGGAGACGATCTGCACCTGATGCTGAGCTGGCCCGAACAAACGGACCAACCCATACTCTGGCAAGGCCACCATCCGGTCTGGATGGATGGCGACAGCGGCCAGCGCTGCGAGCGACCACCCTCCGGGGCGGCGCTGGAGGCTCTGGCCCGGCGGCTGCGGGCTTTACTCAGCCCTGATCGGTGACCGCCCCAAGACTGCTGCTGCTCACCAGGCGGGCGTACTTGCCCAGCACTCCCTTGCGATAGCGGGGTTCGGGCTTGACCCAGGCCGCTCGGCGGCGCTCCAGCTCGGCCGGATCCACATTGAGCTGAATGAGCAGCTGATGGGCATCGACAGTGATGCTGTCGCCCTCCTGCACCAAGGCGATGGCGCCGCCTACGGCGGCCTCCGGGGCCACATGGCCCACCACCAGGCCGTAGGAACCGCCACTGAAACGACCATCGGTGATCAGCGCCACCGATTCCCCCAGACCCTGGCCCACGATCGCGGCCGTGGGCGAGAGCATTTCACGCATGCCAGGCCCGCCCACCGGGCCCTCGTAGCGCACCACCACCACGTCGCCGGCATGAACCCCACCGGCGAGAATCGCCTCCAGGGCGCTCTCCTCGCTCTCGAACACCCGGGCCGGACCGGTGATCACGGGGGTCTTGACGCCGCTGATCTTGGCTACAGCCCCCTCTTCGGCCAGGTTGCCCCTGAGGATCGCCAGGTGCCCCTTGGCATAGAGCGGGTTGGAGAGAGGCCGAATCACCTCCTGATCGGCCGGCGGCACGCTGGGGACATCCGCCAGCACCTGCTTGAGCGTGAGGCCTTCGATGGTGCGGCAGTCGCCGTGCAAAAGGCCGGCATCGAGCAGCAGCTTCATCACCTGGGGGATGCCACCGGCCCGGTGCAGATCCACCGTCACGAAGCGGCCGCTGGGCTTGAGGTCGCAGATCACCGGCACCCGCTGCCGGATGGTTTCGAAATCATCGATCGTGAGCGGCACCTCGGCGGTACACGCAATCGCCAGCAGGTGCAGCACCGAGTTGGTGGAGCCCCCCACCGCCATGATCACGCTGATCGCATTCTCGATCGCCTCACGGGTGATCAGATCGCGGGGGCGGATGTTCGCCTCGATGGCCCTCACCAGCACCTCGGCCGAGCGAGAGGCGCTCTCGGCCTTTTCAGGATCCTCGGCCGCCATGGTGGAGCTGTACGGCAGGCTCAGGCCCATGGCCTCGAAGGCAGAGCTCATCGTGTTGGCGGTGAACATGCCGCCGCAGCTGCCGGCGCCGGGGCAGGCGTTCTTCTCGATCGCCAGCAACTCCTCCTCATCGATGCGGCCCCCGGAGAACTGACCCACCGCCTCAAAGGCACTCACCACGGTGAGATCGCAGGGGCCCAGCCGGCCGGGCTTGATCGTGCCGCCGTACACGAAGATCGCCGGGATGTTCATCCGGGCCATGGCGAGCATCGCCCCAGGCATGTTCTTGTCACAGCCGCCGATCGCCAGCAGGCCATCCATGCTCTGGGCATTGCAGGCGGTTTCGATCGAATCGGCGATCACCTCCCGCGACACCAGGGAATACTTCATGCCCTCAGTGCCCATCGAGATGCCGTCGCTGACGGTGATCGTGCCGAACATCTGGGGCATGGCCCCCGCCAGGCGGGCGGCCTCCTCGGCGCAGCGAGCCAGATCGTTCAGGCCGATATTGCAGGGCGTGATCGTGCTGTAGCCATTGGCGATGCCGATGATCGGCTTGTTGAAATCACCGTCGCCAAAGCCAACCGCCCGCAACATGGCCCGGTTGGGAGAACGCTGAACGCCTGCGGTGATGGCGGCGGAACGGAGCATGAACCCTTCAGTGGCACCACGAGCAACCTACCGAGGCGTGCTGCCGCCGCTGCTCAGGCTTCGGGGATCAGGCTTCGGGGCTGAGGGTCTCCAGCTGACGGCGCACGTCTTCGATCGCCCGGTTCAGGTCGTTGACCTTGTGTTGCAGCTGACGCTCCAGCAACGGCCGCTGCACGGCGTCGTCTCCCTCACGGGAGCCTCCCTGCAGGCGCGAGAGAGTGAGGCTGCGCCGCTGACGCTGGGCCAGGCGGCGGCGCTCGGCTTCAGCCAGCAACCACCAGGCCAGGCCCGCGGCACCAATCACCGCCCCGGCGACGGCACTGGCCAGGATGGGACTGGCGGGGGATCCGCGTTCGGCCATGGGTGTTCGATCCTCCCAACCCCTGATCGGGGCAGCCTAGAGCCGCTCAGCCATCCGAAGGGCATTGGCGATCACGGTGAGGCCTGGCGACACCATCGGGCAGCTGGGGAAGACGCTGGCATCGGCAATGGTCAGGTTGACCAGGCCATGGACGCGTCCGTCGCGATCGACCACTGAGAGGGCCGGATCGTCGCCCATGCGGCAGGTGCCGCAGGCGTGGCCGATCACCGCCAGGGGCGCCTCGCCACGGGGGTAGAAGGGGACCGGGCGCACCTGGGGGGTGAGCGGATCGGCGTCCACCGCTTTGAGCACGGAGAGCCAGCGGTAGACGAGCCGGTCGTGGGCCTCGAGGTTGTTGGCCAGGTACTGGATGCTCAGTCGCTCCCCCCGCAGCTCGATGCGGTTATCGGGATCGGGCAGAACCGGACTCATCGCCCACCAGCAGATCGAGCGCACCGCCAGCTGCTCCAGGGCAGCGTTGGGGAGCAACCGCGTGACCAGAGAGAGCACGGGCGGCGACTCGGCGAACTGGGCGTCCTGCAGCACCCCGCCACCGGTTTCGATGTGGCCGAGCGGAAAGCTGACGTTCTGATCGCCCCACACGTAGTCGTTGACCCCGAGGCTGCGGTGGAAACAGCCGCTGTGGGTCTCACGGGCCAGCTGCAGGATGGCGGTGAGCTGGGGTTTCATCAGGTGGCGGCCCACCTGGCCCGAGCCGTTGGCCAGGCCATCGGGGTGAAGCTCGCTGCGGGAACGCAGCAGCAGCGCTGGCGTGTTGACCGCACCGGCGGCCAGCACCACCTGATCGCCACGGAACAGCCAGCGCTGGCCATCGATCTCCGCTTCCACTCCCTTCACCTCGCGGCCGCTGGGATCCACGTGCAGCTGGGTGACCCGGGCGTTGCTGATCAGGCGGGCGCCGGGATGCTCGAGGGCCGGCAGCACCCCGAACAATTCGGCGTCACCGCTGGGATCCTCCTCCACCTCCGACCAGCTCAGCGGCAGGTCGTAGGGATGGCTGCCCTGACGCTCCAGCCCCTGGCGCAGGGGCTCGAACAGTGGATCCAGCGGCAGGGGCTCATGGGGGTAGGGGCCGCTGCGAGGGGGTTCCTGCGGGTCGAGGCCGGCTCGGCCATGGACCCGGTAGAGCGCCTCGGCCCGCTCGTACCAGGGGGCGAGTTCGTCGTAGGTGAGGGGCCAGGCGGGGGCCACCCCCTCCTGCAGGGGCAGGCCTTCAAACTCACGCGGCCACATCCGCTCGAGCACCCCACCCCAGATCTTGGTGTTACCACCCAGGGCGTAGATGGTCTGGGGGGCGAAGGGATCGCCGTCAGGGCCGAACCAGGCCTCACCGGGGTGGTAACGGTTCTTGCGGAACAGATCCACGCTGGCCACATTCTGATCGGCCAGGTCCATGGCCCCGCCGCGCTCCAGCAGCAGCACCGAGCGGCCCTTGGCCGCGAGGGCCGCGGCCAGGCTGCCGCCGCCTGCGCCGGAACCGATCACGATCACATCGTGGTGCTGGTCGTCGAAGATCATGACCAGGCGTAGAGCAGAAGAAAGAGCAGCACCCAGATCACATCAACGAAGTGCCAGAACAGGGAGGTGGCGATCACCCCCTGTTCACCGGCGGCGTAGTTGGCCGGGCGGAAGGAGCGCTTCAGCATCAGGGCCATCAGCAGGATGCCGCTCAGCACATGCAGCCCGTGGAAGCCGGTGAGCAGGTAGAAGCAACTGCCAAAACTGCCGCTGGTGATTCCGAAGTCAAGCGAGCGCCATTCGATCGCCTGGCCGTAGAGGAACACCGCCCCCATGGCCATGCTCAGCAGCCAGAAGGCACGGAAGCCCCAGAGCTGGCCCCTGGAGAGGAAGTGCTCCGCCAGGGCCACCGTGCCGCTGCTTGAAACCAGCACCACGGTGTACAGCAAGGGGGTGCGCCACTCCAGCCCCTCCACCCCTGGTGGCAGCCATTGCAGGGCAGAGAGCTTCAGCACCGCATAGCCGCTGAAGAACGCCAGGAAGATGACGCTCTCGGAGCAGAGAAAGATGATGAAGCCGGTGAGACTGTGGTTGGCGTGCGCGGCTGCATGGCCCTCGGGGGACGGAGCGGCGGCATTGAGGGGAGGGCTGATGGTCATGGCTCAGGCCTGCAGAAGGGCGCGCTCGATCTCATCCTGGTGCTCCACAAGCGGCCGGCCGGTGCCATAGCCGTAGGGACCGCTGATCACCGTGGGGACATGATCCTCGAAATTCTCAACGGGAGGCGGTGAGGGCAACAGCCACTCCAGGCCGATGGCATTCCAGGGATTGGCAGGGGCCTTGGCGCCACGCACCCAGGAACTGACGAGGTTGAGCAGGAAGGGAATGATCGACACCCCCAGCAGGAAGGCACCGAGGCTGGCAATCACATTCCAGAAGGCGAACTCCGGGTCGTAGGAGGACACCCTGCGCGGCATGCCCATCAGGCCGAGGGGATGCATCGGAAAGAAATTGAGGTTGGTGCCGATGAAGGTGAGCAGGAAGTGAAGCTTGCCCAGCCCTTCATAGTACATGTGGCCAGTAAACTTAGGGAACCAGTGATAGATGGCCGCATAGACACCCATGGTGGCTGCGCCGTAGATTACATAGTGAAAATGTCCCACCACGAAATAGGTGTTATTGACATGAATATCGACCGGCACCGTGGCCAGCATGATGCCGGTCACACCGGCAAAGACGAAGTTGAACAATCCACCCAGGGCGAACAGCATCGCCGTATTCAGTCGCAACTTGCCTCCCCACAGCGTTGCCAGCCAGGCGAACACCTTGATGCCGGTGGGCACCGCGATCAACATGGTGGTGACCATGAAGGCATCGCGCATCCACTGGGGCACGCCGCTGGGGAACATGTGGTGCACCCACACGATCAGGCTCAGCCCCACGATCACCAGGGAGGCCCCGGCCACGAAGGGATAGCCGAACAAAGGCTTGCGTGCATAGACCGGAAACAGCTCCGAGAACACCCCGAACACCGGCAGGATGATCACGTACACCGCTGGATGGGAATAAAACCAGAAGAAGTGCTGATAAAGCACCGGATCACCGCCTCCCTCCGGGCGGTAGAAGGAGGTGCCCACCACCAGATCGAACAGCAGCATCACCGCCCCACCCGTAAGCGCGGGCAGGCCGATCAGCTGAATCGTCTGGGCGGAGAAGGCCGTCCAGCAGAAGATCGGCATCCTGGTGAGGGTCATCCCCGGGGCGCGCATGCGCAGGATCGTGGTCACGAAGTTGACCGCACCCATGATCGAGGAAATGCCCGAAAGGGCCACCGCCAGGATCCAGAGGGCTTCGCCATTGATGAGATGACCCAGTGGATTCTGCAGGCTCACCGGCGGATACGACCACCAGCCGGACGAGGCCGGACCGCCCGGAACCAGGAAACTGGCCATCAGGATCACCCCGAACACCGGAACCAACCAGAACGCGGCTGCATTCAGCTTGGGAAAGGCCATGTCGGGGGCGCCGATCATGCAGGGAATCAGCAGGTTGTTGAGCCCGTTGAGCACCGGGAAGATGAACAGGAAGAGCATGATCGTCCCGTGCATCGTGTAGAGGCCGTTGTACACGGTGCGATCGACCAGGTCCGCCTCCGGTGTGATCAGTTCACCGCGCATGATCATTGCCAGCAGACCGCCCACCAGCAGGAAGAAGAGGGCGGTGGCGATGTACTGGATGCCGATCACCTTGGCGTCGGTGTTGAAGCTGAAAAAGCGCTTCCAGTTGTCCGGAGCACCGGGTACCGGATGGGGGGCCCGCAGGATGCGCGATTCGACGCCGGCAGTGGAGGTCATGGGATCAGCCGTCGTGGGGAAGGGTGTTGGAGCCGGGCACATTCACAAGCGGCGGCGGTGCCGGCTCGATGGTGGCGTAGCCGCTGAGGCGTTCGCCGCTGCGCTGCTGGGCGTATTCGCGGGCCGCATCGCTGAGGCCCGGCTGGAGCGGCAGACGGGAGGCGCGCCGCAGCCAGTCCTGGTAGGCCTCTTCGCTCTCCACCACCACATCGGCCTGGTTGGCGGCGAACCAGGTGCCGCTGTACTCGGAGTCGCGCAAGCGGTAGCGCCCCGCGCGGGTGGGGGTCAGGAACAGGGTGATCGAGCGACCAGGGATCACCTGCTGCTTGAGGCGGAAGGCCGGCACGTAGAAGCCGTGGATCACGTCTTTGCTCTCCAGCTGCAGACCGAGGCGACGGTCGAGGGGCAGGTGCAGCTCGGTGGACGACACCCCCGCCACCGGGTAGCGGAACTCCCACGACCACTGCCGGGCGATCACCTGCACCTCCCCGCCGGGCAAAGGAGCGGCAGGTGCTGAGTTTGCCGTGGCTGGGCCATGGGCATGGTCCATGGGGCCGATCAGGCCGATCTGCCGGTTCACCTGGATCGTGTAGGCGGCAATCGCCATCACCAGCACCAGGGGGATCACGGTCCAGACGATCTCGAGGGTGGTGTTGCCCTCGATCGGCTCCGAATCGCTCATGTCGTACTTCTCAGCTCGATTGAAGAGCACCACCCAGACCATCACCGACACCACGCCCACGAAGACGAAGGTGGCGACGGCCGTCTCGAAGCCGAAGAGGCCATCCACCAGAGGGGCCGCCGAAGAGGCTGAAACCGGCAACCAACGGGGCACCTGAGCCCCCATCCAGACACTCAGCAGGGTGAGCAGCACCAACCACACGGCCAGGCCGATCAGCCGGGGCAGGGGAAAGCGCTGAGGGGTGGTGGTCATGGCAGGGCCTCGCGCAGGCTGGCGCCTTCGCCCAGGAGCTGGCTGGCCGTGACGTGCACCCCGAACTCCACCCCCAGCTGGGCACCGAGGGTGCCGTGCCAGGCCATCAGAGCAAACACGAGCAGACCCACCAACAGGTAGCCCCACTGCACCTGGCGGCCCATCTCACGACGCCAGCGGAAGCGCTGGAGTCCACGCCAGAGGGTCATCAACACGATCGCGAACAGCAGGCCCACGCCCACGGCCCCATGCCAGAGCATGGTGGCGGTGCTGCCCATGGCGAAGCTGCTGGTGACACCGGGGAGCGGATCGGCCAGCTGCATCTCCACAAAACCCGCCGCAACGGTGAAGAAGCTGATCAGGCAGCAGGCCAGGAGGTTGTACCAGCCCACGTCGTGAAGGCCGGAGCGGGTCACCGGCAGGGCCAGGAAGCGGAACAGGCGCCGCTCGAAGGGGAAGAGCGCTCCAGCGATATCGAAGGCGATGGCGATCACGAACAGGCCGATCGTGAGATGCACCAGGTTGGGGTGGATCGGCAGCCGGTAGGGCAGATCGTTGGCTCCAAGCTCCATCACACCAGACCTGCGCGCATCGCCTCCACCACCTTGACGGTGTGGAGGCCGTAGACCCAGATCAACTGGTTCCCCAGCAGCACCTGCACCACCACCAGGGCACTGAGCAGGCTGCCCGCCCCGAGAAAGGCCAGAGGCAGCTTCAGCGGATCTCGGCTGCGGATCACGTAGCGCCAGGCGGTGAGCACCGAGAGCACTCCGGCCAGCACCCAGCCGAGGGTGCTGTGCAGGTTGAGGATGTCGCGGGAGGCGCCATAGGGATTGGCCAGCCCTGCCTCCACCTGGCCGAAGATGATCGCGATGAAGATCGCCACCGTGGCGAAGAGCAGGTTCCAGAAGCTCACCTCATAGAGGGAGGGCTTGCCCGCCAGGCGGCCGATCAGATCAAAGACGAAGGCGATCAGGGCCATCGCGATGACGAAATGGACCACGATCGGATGGATCGTGTCGATCCAGGGGAGGTTGCGGTCGTTGAGGGGAGGAAGAAGCTCGAGCATGGGCGCTGACCCGTCCTGCCGCTGCCTCCACCATGCAGCTCCGTCAGGAGCGGGTGTCGGGCCAGTCAGCGAATCCCGATCGGATCAGATCGTCTACCTACGCTGAGCGCAGCTGAGCCCGTGCCATGTCGATCCCCGCCTCCCGAACCCTGCGCTGGCTGGCGGCAGGTTTGGTGCTGGCTGCGGCAGGCCTGGCCCTGGCCCTGCCGTTCGTCTCCGCCACCCTGCTCACGGTCGCGATCGGGGGGGTGGCCATCGCCAGTGGCCTCTCCCAGCTGATCCGCCTCACCGGAGCGGGCGACCTGCGCAACCGCCTGTTCCGCGGCCTGAGTGGCTTGCTCTACGTGGCCGGTGGACTCTGGATCCTGATCAATCCGGTGGTCAGCGAAGTGAGCCTCACGCTGTTCGCAGGCCTGCTGCTGGCGGTCGAAGGGCTGATGGAGCTGGCCTCTGCCGCCGCGTCAGACAGTCCCGCCAGAGGACTGGTGCTTGCCGATGGACTGGTGACCGCGGGCCTGGGCGTCCTGCTGATCGCCGAATGGCCGAGCGACAGTCTCTGGGCCATCGGCACCCTGCTGGGCATCGCGCTGGGCTTCTCCGCGTTCAACCTGCTGATGACCCCGCTCAACTCCGGCGACTGACCAGCCAGACGGCCCCCAGCAGGGCCGCCAGCACCAGACTGATCTCGATCAGACCGCCGCTCCACATCCACTCCTGGAAGGTGAAGTCGGCCAGCAGCGCTGGACTGGGGGCAGGGGCAGACAGCAGGGGCACGGCCGGTTGGCACAGGGAGGCCCCAGTTTCACTCGCCCGCCAGGGCCGCTTCCGCCCGCCGCGGATCGACCGCCCCAAGAGTTCCCCCGCCGGGCAGAGCCTCCAGCGAGTGGGCCGCCCCCATGGCCGGCGTCAGCCGCCAGCGGTGCCCCATCGCCTCCAGCAGCCGGAGGGTGTCGGGGCTGAAGCCCTCCTCCACGGCCAGCTCGTCGGGCCAGTGCTGGCTGTGGATCCGGCTGGCGGCAACTGCGGAGGCCAGGTTCAGGCCGTGCTCGAGCCGGTTGAGCAGCACCTGCATCACCGTGGTGATGATGCGGCTGCCGCCGGGGCTGCCGGTGGCCAGCAGCGGCCCTCCCTCGGGGCTGAGCACCAGGGTGGGTGCCATCGAGCTCAGGGGTTGCTTGCCCGGCTCGATCCCATTGGCCTTTCCCTGCACGAGACCGAAGGCATTGGCGACCCCCGGCCGGGCGGTGAAATCATCCATTTCGTTGTTCAGCAGGAAGCCGGCGCCCGGCACGCTCACGCCGTTGCCGTAGGGGAAGTTGAGGGTGGTGGTGGTGGCCACCATGGTCCCGTCCCGGTCGATCACCGAGAGATGGGTGGTGTTGGGGTGTTCAGCGGCGCGCCCCACCGCCGGGGGATCGAGCTCGCGGGCCGGCCGGTGCCGGCCGCGGCGGATCGTGCGGCGCAGCTCATCGGCATAGGCCTGGCTCAGCAACCGCTCCAGGGGCATCGCCACGAAGCGGGGATCCCCCAGCCAGCGGTTGCGGTCGCGGTAGGCCAGGTTCATCGCCTCCGCCATCGGATGCAGGGCGGCGGCGCTGTTGGTCCCCAGGGCCGCCAGCTCGAAACCGTTCAGGATGTTGAGCAGCTGAATCAGGGTGACCCCGCCGGAGCTGGGCGGGGGCATGGCGATCACGGGATACCTCCGCCAGGCGCCTACGAGGGGGGGCTGAAGACGGGCCCGGTAGCTGCTCAGATCCTCGGCGCTGATCAGGCCTCCCCGCCGGCGCATCAACGCCACCAGCTTCTGGGCCACCGGCCCCTCGTAGAAGCCCTTGTCTCCCTTGGCGGCGATCTGCCGCAGGGTGGCTGCCAGCTGGGGCTGACGCAGGCGCTCGCCAGGCCGGAAAGGCTTCCCTCCGGGGCGGAAGAACAGGCGCATCGATTCAGGATCAGCCCGCAACAGCGGTGCGGCGGCCTCCAGGGAATCGGCCAGGGCCCTGCTCACCACCACCCCCTCCTCCGCCAGCCTGATCGAGGGGGCGACCAGACGGCCCAGGGGCAGGCGGCCGTAGTGGCGGTGGGCCAGCAGCAGCCCCGCCACCGTGCCGGGCACCCCGGTGCTGAGCAGGCTGCGGGTGGCCTTGTGGCGATCCACCGCACCGGAGGCATCAAGCAGCAGATCGGGGCCGGCAGCCTGGGGAGCACTCTCCCGGAAGTTGACCGTCACCGCCCTGCCCTTGCCCACCCGCACCTCCTGGGGCTGAAGTGGTCGTCCTCGCCTGAGCCGCTCCGGCTGCCAGAGCACGAGGAAGCCGCCGCCGCCCAGGTTTCCCGCCTGGGGATGGGTGACCGCCAGGGCGAAGGAGCTGGCCACCGCCGCATCGACGGCATTGCCCCCCTGCCGCAGCACATCACGCCCCACCCGGGAGGCCTCCGCCTCCTGGCTGGCCACCATGCCCCCGGCCGACCAGAGCGGCTGGAAGCGCTGACTGGCCTCCTGGAGCACGTTGGCCGCCGCCGCCAGCGGCAGCAGGCCGAAAGCCGCCAGCGGCGGCAGGGCCCATCCAACCGCCGTCAGCAGCAGCCCCTTGGGAAGGCGGAGTTCAGGGACTGCCATAGCCACCACCTCCGGGGGTCTCGATCACGAGGGCCTCGCCGGCCGCCAGCTCCAGCTCCACCGATCCGCCCAGCTCCAGTTCTCTGCCATCGGCTCGGATCAGCCGGTTGCGGCCCAGCGCCCCAGCGCCACCGCCGGCCAGCCCGAACGGGGCCACCTCGCGGGAACTGGAGAGAATTGCCGCAGTCATCGGCTCGAGGAAGCGGATCCGGCGCATCACCCCGTCACCGCCCCGCCAGCGGCCCGCGCCGCCGCTGCCGCGCCTCAGGCCAAAGGCCTCCAGCCGCACCGGAAAGCGCTGCTCGAGGATTTCAGGATCGGTGAGGCGGGAGTTAGTCATGTGGCTCTGCACCGCCGAAGCCCCTGCAAAACCCTGGCCATCGAGACCGCGGCCGGCGCCGCAGCCGCCGCAGATCGTCTCGTAGTACTGATAGCTCTCGTTGCCGAAGCTGAGGTTGTTCATGGTGCCCTGGGCGGCGGCCATCACCCCCAGGGCTCCGAACAGGGCATTGGTCACCGCCTGGGAGGTTTCCACGTTGCCGGCCACCACGGCCGCCGGCGGGTGCGGGAGGAGCAGGGACCCCTCCGGCACGATCAGGTCGATCGGCTCGAAGCAGCCCGCGTTCAACGGGATCGGGCGACCCACCAGGCAACGGAACACATAGAGCACCGCGGCCTTGGTGATCGCCAGGGGCGCATTGAAATTGTCTTCCTGCTGGGGAGACGTGCCGGTGAAATCGATCCGTGCCCGACGGGCGCGGCGATCGATCCGCACGGCCACCTGGATCCTGCTGCCGTCGTCGAGCTCCACGGCATGGTCGCCACCGGAGAGACCATCGATCACATCTCGCACGGCCGCTGCGGCGTTGGCCTGCACGTGGCTCATGTAACTCACCACGTCGGAGAGCCCCTCGCGCCCCAGCAGCCGCTGCAGTTCGCTCACTCCCAGCCGGTTGGCGGCCAGCTGGGCCTGCAGGTCGGCCAGCAACTGGTCGGGGTTGCGCACCGGATGGGTACCGGCCTCCAGTCGGGCCCGCCAGCTCGTCGCATCGAAGTGGCCCTTCCGCAACAGGGGCACGTGATCAAGCAGCAGCCCCTCCTCCTCGATGCGACGGCTGAAGGGAGGCATCGAGCCAGGGGTGAGGCCGCCCACGTCGGCATGGTGCCCCCGGCAGGCCACGAAGAGGAGTGGCGCCCCCGCGCCGTCTGGGCTGAACACCGGCGTGATCACGGTGATATCGGGCAGGTGGGTGCCGCCACCAAAGGGGTCGTTGGCGGCATAGGCGTCCCCCGGACAAAGGGGGGGCCGCTCCCCCCTCGCTACGGCGGCCAGCAGGCTGACCACGCTTTCCCCCATCGAGCCCAGGTGCACCGGGATGTGGGGGGCGTTGGCCACCAGGCGGCCCGCGGAGTCGAACAGGGCGCAGGAGAAATCGAGGCGCTCGCGGATGTTCACCGAGCGGCTGCACTGACGCAGCCGCTCGCCCATCTGCTCGGCGATGGCGGCGAAGCGATGGTTGTAAAGCTCCAGGCGCACCGGATCCACCGCTCCGGATGGGGTTGAGGCCAAGGCAGCGGCCGGAAGGGGGCGAACGAGAGCCGACGGTGGATCACGCTCCAGCAGCAGTTCACCCCCTTCCAGCAGCCGTCCGCACCAGCCGGGCTCCAGCACCGTGGTGCCGGTGGGTTCCACCACAAGGGCGGGCCCCACGAGCCGCTGCCCCGCCACCAGGCGTTCACGGCGCCAGAGGGGCACCTGCCGCCAGGTCATCAAAGCACCTGCCCCGCTCTTCCCGCTGGGATCCTCGCCAAGGCAGAGAGGCGCCCATTCCCGGGGTTCCGCCGGCACCGGCACTTCGGTGGCCACCGCCGGCTTGATGGCCCTTCCCTCCCCAGCAGCCCGCTCGGGAGCCGGGGCGCTCACCTGCACCTGGATCCGCTCCACCACCAGCTCCTCTCCTTGGACCACATAGCCGAAGCGCTGGCGATGACGACGCTCGAAGTCGGCTCGCAGATCGCCGAAGAGTGGCCCGGGGATCCCGGCGGGCCAGAGCAGCTCCAGCCCCTGATCGCTGCCGCGGTAGCGCAGCTCCAGTCGGGCCTGCCGCTGCGGCCGTTGGTCGGGCCCCAGATCACCACAGGAGCGCATCGCTGCGATGGCCTCCGTGCTGAGCGCCTCGATCCACTGCTGGAGGTTGGGTAACAGATCCTCGCTGAGCGGCGTCCGCAGTGTCCGCTCCCGCAGCAGGGATGGGCGCGCCAGACCGATGCCATAGGCCGAGAGCACCCCGCCGAGGGGATGGAGCAGCACCCGGTCGATGCCCAGACACTCCGCCAGGGGGCAGGTGACCTGGCCGCCGGCGCTGCCGAAGGTCACCAGCACGGCACGGCGCAGGTCGTGGCCCCGCTGGATCGAGATGCGACGGATCGCCTCCGCCATGCGCTCGATGGCGATCGCCAGCGCCCCCTGGGCCACCTCTTCCGGCGCCCCGCCACCCAGCTGGCGGGCAAGGAGCTCGAAGCGCTCGCTCACCACCCCCTGGTCGGCGGGCAGGTTGCCGGTGGGACCAAACACCGGCGGCAGAGCATCCTGCGGCAGGCGGCCCAGCAGCAGATTGGCATCGGTGATCGTCAGGGGACCGCCGCGGCGATAGCAGGCAGGGCCAGGGTTGGCCCCTGCCGAACGGGGGCCCACCTGCAGGCGCCCGTCCTCCACGTGCAGCGCCGAACCGCCGCCGGCCGCCACAGTATGGATCGGCAGCATGGGCGCCAGCAGCCGCAGCCCACTGATTTCCGTCTCGTTGCTGCGCTCCCAGGAGGCCTCGCCCCGGCTGCCATCGAAGTGGAAGACATCGGTGGAGGTGCCCCCCATGTCGAAGCCGAGGATCGGATCGGCTCCGAATCCGGCGGCCTCCGCCACCGCCACGGCCGCCACCATCCCACCGGCCGGGCCGGAGAGGATCGTGTCCTTGGCCTGCAGCAGAGCGGGCGACTGCAGCGCTCCGCTGGAGGTCATCACCCGCAGTGGCGTGTCGCCCCCCAGGGATCCGCTCACCTGGTCGAGGTAGGCGCTGAGCACGGGCCGCAGGGCCGCTTCCACCACGGTGGTGTCGATACGGGGCACCCAGCGAGGCTGACGGCTGAGCTGATGGGAGAGCAGCACCGAAACGAAGCCCCGTGACTCCAGCCACGACCCCAGGGCCCGCTCATGGCGCGGATAGCGGCAGGCGTGCATCAGGGCGACCGCGCAGCTGCGGTACCCGTCGGCCCACGCCAGCCCCAGGGCCTGTTCCAGCTTCCCATCCAGCTGAAGGGGCTCCAGTTCCGCGCCGTCCGCCGCCAGCCTGCCCCCCACCTCGATCACCCGCAGAGGCAGGGGCTCTGCTCGCTCGATCCGCAGGGCGAAGAGGTCGGGTCGGTGTTGATCGCCAATGCGTTGCAGGTCGGCGAAGCCGCGATTCACCAGCAGCAGCACCGGAGCCACCTGGCGTTCCAGCAGGGCGTTGGTGGCCACGGTGGTGCCCAGCCGCACCTCCGAGACGACTCCATGGGGAAGGGGCTGTCCGGGCGCCAGCTCCAGCACCTCGCGCAGGGCTGCAACGGCAGGATCCGCGGGAACCACCCCGCCTGGCGTCTGCGGCGGCTCAGAGAGCACCTTTCGCACCACCAGCACTCCCTGGGGCGAGCAGGCCACCAGGTCGGTGAAGGTGCCACCCCGATCGATCCAGAACCGCCAGCCTCCGCTCATCACGTTCGGAAGCACAGGCATGGGCGAGGCTGGTTCAGCACCTATTGTGACGGTCTCGTAGGTGCAGCAAAGGGGGCGTCAACGAGGGTGGCTCTGTATATCGGTGTATTGTTCCCTACATCGCGGAAAAATGGCGACTCAACTTAGGAACCCGCTCAGGAGAAGCAAAGGTGGGTGACGCCGAAGATTTCACTGAATGGATGCGCAGGAGACGCTCGGGAAGATGTCTTTTAATGTGGAGGAAAACTTTAATGGTTGAGCTCCCTCCTGACCACTCTGCCCAACCCAGAAAGCTCCAATCACTCCAACGGGTCTGCAATGACCCTTTATAATGGTTTTAGACATTGATTAACTGGCAACATTGCTGCTGATTTTTGGGTTGGATGCTCCACCGCTCGGCCGGAGCACCTCCTGAGGAGTGCGGGGTTTGCTATCTAATCAAGAAAGTGAAAGTCTGGTCACTTAATTGACTCCACCGCAGCCCTAAGCAGCTCATCGCTGACCATCCCTTAGCTAGGAGTTGTCCCAGGTGCTACATCCCCCAGCACCCTGGCTATCACCGTCTCAGAGACCCCACTCGACAGCATGCAGGTCGTAGCGTGATTCCTCAGATCATGCGCCCTAATACCCAGGAGACTGCCCCAACCGTGGTTTGCTCCCCATCGTGTGGTCTTTGGGTTGTAGAGGCTTCCCCAAGGTCTCTGTCTCCAGCCAGTAGCTTCTCCAGAGTCGGCCTCAGCTTCGAATCCAAGGGCACGTCTCGATGGCTCTGAGGCGCCTTGGGGACGCACTCCGCGAGACCACTGCGGAAGTCAAGGTCGCAGGTAAAAGTGCCCAAGGCCTGATCGGGGGCACTCCGCTCTGGGCCGTGCCGTCAGCACTTGATCCACCTGCTGATTGGCAGACCTCACCGCAGAACAGCGGCCACCTGAGCGGCATGCTGATCGATCACCCAGGCTCCCATCCGAACACCCGAGCACCAGGGCTCAGAACCGCAGCCAAAAAGCTCAATCAGGGTGCTTGATGATCGATCGGAGCATCACTGCTGGCTTCCCACGATGATCTTGCCGTCTGGGGTGGTCATGGTTCTGCTCGGTTGAGGGAGGAGGGGGAGAAGGCAAGGCAACTGGAAGAGAACCCTTCTCCCATGAATGGGGCAGCATGGGGCCGCTGCAAATGCCGCCATGCCCGGTCCGCGCCACCACTCCAAAGGATTCGGCCGAACCTCGAGCGGGGCCTGGGAGATCGGCATGGCCCGGATGCCGGCGTTTGTCCCAGGCGACGATGGCGAGCCAATCCGGCCCCTGCTGGCTCTGGTGATGGACGCCAGCGGCAGGATCCGTGCCATGGCCTCGGGCCATCCCGACCAGCCGACCGATGCATTGGAGGAGGCACTGCGGCAGGCGATCGAGCAGCCCAGCGGCGACTGCCAGCCAGGTCTTCCAGAGCGGGTGGTGGTGCCGAAGGCAAACTTGCTCGCTCAATTGCAACCACTGTTGCCGGGGGTGGCAATCAGCGTTGGGCCGACGCCGCTGCTGGATGACGCCATGGCGTCGTTGCGGGAGCACTTCCGGGAGGAGATCCCGGCGCAGCAAACCCTGGCAATCCCCACCTATCTCACAGCCGACGTGACGCCAACGGCGGTGGCGTCGTTCTTCGAGGCGGCGGCGGCGTTGTACGAGCGGCAGCCCTGGCTGAGATTTCCCAGTGACAGCCATCTGTTCCAGGTGAGCTCCACGGCCCTGGGAATCCGCGGCTGGGTGGGCTCCGTGATCGGCCAGAACCGCGAGAGCTATGGGCTGATCCTGTTCGATTCGATCGCCGCCTATGAGCGCTACGTGCAGTTGGCGGAGTACTCCGAGCGGGAAGGGGCCAGGCCCAGCGATGGCTTTCCCCGCCATCGGGCGCTCAACTACGAGGCCAAAGCCGTGATGCCAGACCGTCTGCTAATGGAGATCAGCAGGCATCACTGGCGGGTGGCCAAGGGGGACGGCTATCCCACCGTGATGTTGATCGAGCCGGATCTGGTGCTGGCTCCGCCCACCCGGGCCGATCTGCGGCGGCTGGAGGCGGTGGCAAGGGCCCTGGTGCGGTTGATCGACACCGTTCCCGAACTGGCGCTGGCGCGGCGCTGGCAGGGTCCAGAGCTGCTGCGCAAGCGCTTTCGGCTGCCTGTTCAAGGGCAGGAGGTGTCGATCACGATCGGCGTGGCCGAGGACGGTGTGGAGATGCCCGAACCAGCCCAGAAGCCAGCGAAGAAGGAGCGGGTGCCGGCGGCGATGCAGGCGAAGGTGGACAGCCTGATGCAGGGCATCGATGGCTTCTGCGACACCCATCTCAATGGGGAATACCGCCAACTGATCCATGCGGCGGTCTGCGCCCTGGCCCGCAAGCGTCCGTCACCCCTGCTGGGGGGCCGCGAGCCGTCCTGGTGTGCGGGTCTGGTCCATGCGATCGGGACGGCGAACTTCCTGTTCGACAAGTCGCAGACCCCCCATTGCAAAGCACCGGTGATCTACACCCATTTCGGGATCTCGGCCCAGACGGGGCAGGCCCACTCCAAGAAGGTGCGTGAGCTACTCAGGATCGGAATCTTCGACCCGAAGTGGACCCTGCCCAGCAAGCTGGACAACACCCCGATGGCCTGGATGGTCGAGGTGGACGGCTTCATCAGGGACATCCGAACCCTGCCGATTGAGGTTCAGGTGGAGGCCTGCGCCCTAGGGCTGATTCCCTATGTGCCCGCTCTGCGGGATGCCAGCGGCTGATCGTTCGCAACCCTTCTGCAGAGGGGGTTCAGCTCCTCGGCGATCAGGAAGACGTGCTATTCGATCCGCTCGGGCGAAACGGAGTTAGGAGCCTGATCAAGGAGCTTGCATGTTTGCGGACGAGGCCGTCTGCCATCCCGATGCAGGTGAGAGCTGTGGGGTCGCCATCCGCCCTCTCGGACCGAGCTAATCTAGTGCTCAGCACTACTTCCTTTTAATCCTTGATGGGGTCCGTCATCAGTGCAGCGGAGGCCAACCGCTCCTTTTCCCGCCTGCTGCGGGACGTGGCCGCAGGCAAAAGTTTCACGGTGCTCTCCCGGGGACGGCCCGTGGCCACAATCAGCTCCCCCATAGGGTCTGCAGCTGCCTACAGGCCCGCCAGGGCAAGGCTCCTGCAAAGGCTCATCGGCCAGGTGCCAAGCGGCGGTGGGCGGATCTGGAGCCGCAACGAGCTCTACGACTGATGCGCTCCGCCCTTGATGCGAACGTGCTGGTCTATGCCGAGGGCGTTGGGGATCAAGGCCGGATCGAGAAGAGCCGCTCGTTGCTCGCCACACTGGCAAACGCCGATGTGGTGATCCCTCTGCAGTGCCTGGGAGAACTCTTCCGCGTGCTTACAGGGAAAGCGGGTCGCAGCCCTGCGGAGGCACGGGATGCCGTGCTGGGCTGGATGGACAGTTTTCCCGTTGTGGATTCCACGCCCACAGCTCTCGCCGGTGGCATGGATCTGTGCGTGGACCACAAGCTGGGCAGCTGGGACGCACTCGTGCTGAGCGTGGCGGCCGATGCTGGTGCACGGCTGTTGCTCAGCGAGGACTTGAACCCCGGCTTTACCTGGCGGGGTGTACGGGTGGTGAATCCCTATGCCCCGAACCTGGATCCGTTGCTGCTGCAACTCAAGGGTGAATAAGGGTGACGGGTGCCAAGCTCCCGATCCTGTCGACAAAAGCCGGAGAAACCCACCTGGAGACGTGGCCAAGATTCAAAAGATATCCCACAGGGCCTCATGGATCGGTCAGGGCAGCCAGCGATCCAACCGGTAGAGAATCCGCCTGAGCAGAAGGTTGAAGCGGGTGCTGCCCGATGCCCTGCCACAGGGCTGGACGCCGACGGTTCTGTGACGTGGGCTGAGGCCGATCTGCGCAATGGCAGCGTCCCTTTGAATGATGTAAAACCAGAGGCCCGATTGCCCTGATCCGAGTGTGAACAGGGTGAAATGACGGCTCGTCATTCCCGAGGTGCAGATGCACTTCGTTTATCCACAGTGAATCCAGGCGAATGACGTGTCAAGTCTTTCGCCTGAGCTGTGGTTTTGTCGTTGGCTACGCCTGATGTCTTGACCGCGCCTGTGGCAGCGCCGGCCCCTGGGCGGTGACTGAGGCCTGGGCTCAGGCCACTGCTTCCTGCAGCGAGGCCTGCGCAAGGATTCTCAACTTCAGGCACTTACTGGAAGAGCACCAGATTGCTCGGAGCAGATCCTGGAGAGTGTGAACCAGAGCCTGAGCGAGAAAGGCGTGATGCTCAAGGAGGGGACGATCCTCGATGCAACGATCATCAATGCCCCCAGCTCCACCCTTACCGAGGCCGGAGGCCGAGCGTGGCGGAGCCACTAGAACAAGGCCAAGGAGAGGGATCCTGAAATGCACTCGGTGGCCAAGGGCAACCAGTAGTTCCACTGCTTCGCAGAAGGCTTCGCCTATGGGATCCGCTGCCACAACCGCTACGCGGAAGCCAAGGGCTACGGCGTAGAGGCAGCCTCGGGCTTGGTCCACTCCGTGGTGAGTACGGCAGCGAACGTGCATGAGCTGAATACTGCGGCCGATCGCATCCATGGCGAGGAACGCGTGATCTACGGCGATGCTGGCCACATCGGCGTCGAGAGACGAATCGATCTCCAGGACCGCGAAGCTGAGTTCAGGATTGCCATGAAGCCCGGCCAGCGCAGAGTGCTTCCAGAGATACCTGAGGGCAGCTTCTGGATCTGATTGAGACGGCGAAAGCCCACTTCCGCGCCAAAGTGGAGCATCCCTTTCGGACCATCAAATGCCAGTTTGGCTGCCGGAAGGTCTTCTACAGAGGTATCCGCAAGAACGACCTCAAAATGAAGTTGCTCTTTGCCCTGGCAAACCTCTGGATGGTTCGGTAACGAATACCTGATCCAGCGTAAAGCAAGGGCTTAGTGTGCCTAAAGATCGAAAATCATCCAGAAATCAAGGCAAAACGCATGGTGGAAACTGCCTGAATGTCTTCGCGTGGACTACTTTAAGCAAAACAAGGGCAAAACCTGCTCAGCGTCGTCTCATTGACGAGAATGAGACTAGATTATTCGGATTAAGGCGTCTTGATCAGAGCCTCCTTAGGCAATCACATAAGGGAAGGCAGCGGTAAAAGCTGCAACATCCACGTTAAGCAGCGTAAACGTGCCTCCTATGAAGTCTGCGATCGGATCCATCGTAACTACAACGTTCGCTCCGCTAGCAGCAGAGCTGAAATTGATGTCGCCCCTGATCTGAATAAGATCTCCTTCAGCTAGGCTGAAGTCTTCTACTGTGTCATCATTCCCAGACCACACAAATATATCAGAACCTGCTCCTCCAAGCAGGGTATCATTCCCTTTGCCACCCTTGAGCCAATCATTGCCTCCGTCACCTTGCAATAGGTCATTTCCAACCCCGGCCCGAATGAAATCCTTGCCACCACCACCCGTTAACTGGTCGTCCCCCATGCCGCCATAAATACTGTCATCGCCCTCGAAGCCGAGCAGCTGATCGTTATCCACTGAGCCGATGATTTCATCTGCTCCACTGAGTGTGTCTATAACCAGGCTATAGGGATCTGTGGATTCTAGAGCTGATTTTGCGACATTTCCTGGAATGTTGACCCCTGAAAGCTCATATTCTACTGCCGTGGCGTTGGTTGATCCAGCGAACTGCTTGGCGCCAGTAATGGTTGAAGTAGAAAAGTCGTTGCTAAACAAGATGTCGGCAATATTGAACGTCCCATAGATCTCTTGGAGGTTCAAGCCAACGGGGGTGATCCCTGAAATGACAGATGCAATGGGTAAGGTGTTTGGATCAAGCGTGCCAAGGTCTGGCGCCTCAAAATTACCCTGGTTTTGGCCTGGAGGCCGCATGTCCAGAGCCTTAAAAGCCTTGACTTGGGCCATAGCTGCTTCTCAAAGCATTTCAACGTAATTTTATTATAGTGGTTGACCCTTAAGTCGGCAAGACTTCCTTGCATCTCTTCACCATGCTTGGCAGATTTAGTTGTGGGGCAGTAGCTCCCAGCAGTCGCCAAGCTTCTCAATTGGCTGTCAGCGGTAGTTCTCGAACTGGAGCGGCACGTCCAGGTCTTCGGCCCGCAGCAGCTGGATCACCTGCTGGAGGTCGTCCTTGTTCTTGCCGGTGACACGCAGGCTCTCACCCTGGATCGCCACGGTGACCTTCTTCACCTGATCGCGCACGGTCTTGCTGAGCTTCTTGGCCAGCTCCTGGCTCAGGCCCTTGCGCAGCTTCACCACCTGCTGAATGCGGTTGCCGCCCACGGGCTCGGGGGTCTGGAAATCGAAGATCTTCAGGGAGAGCTCCCGCTTGGTGGCCTTCTGGCGCAGCACGTCGGCCACCGCCTCCAGGGTCATGTCGCTGGCGGTGGTGATGGTGATGCTCTCCTCATCCAGCTCGATCTCGGTCTTCGAGTCCTTGAGGTCGTAGCGCTGGCCCACCTCGCGCCGGACCTGGTCCAGGGCGTTCACCAGCTCCTGGCGGTCGAAATCGGAGACCACATCGAAGGAGTAGGTATCGGCCATGGGCGGCGCCGGACGGTTGAAGTTCGCCGAATCCTAGAAAAGGGGTCCCGCGCCCCACGACGATGCCCTCTGTCCTGACCGCCGCGGCTCCTGCCCTGGCCTGGTCCCTGCTGCTGTCGGGCGCCGTGGTGATCCTCAGCCTGGTGCCCCTGGGGGCTGGGCGGGCCAGCGCCGATTTCACCCCGGCCGATCTGGCCGCTCCCCGGGCGATGTTCGACCGGCTGCCGGCCTGGGGGAAGCGGGCCAGCTGGGCGCACCAGAACAGCTTCGAGGCCTTCACCCTGCACGCCCCCGCCTGTCTGCTCTGCCTGCAATCAGGAGCTGGCGGGCCGCTTGTGGCAGCAGCGGCCCTGCTGCAGCCGCTGCTGCGCCTGAGCTACATCGGCGCCTATGTGGCCAACCTGCCGCTGCTGCGCTCGCTCTGCTGGGCGGTGGCCCTGCTCTGCACGGCTGTGCTGTACCTGGAGGGCCTCAGGGCCGTGCTGGCGCACTGAGAACGGGAAGCCCTCAACCCTTCTGCAGACCCCGCAGGGCCGCCAGCAACGCCGCCGGGCTCTGGGGATCCACCATCAGGACGCTGCCGCCGGGGGCCTTGCTGAGCTCCTCTCCCATCGCCATCCAATCCTGGGCCAGCAGCAGGCGCAGGGCCTCCGAACCCGACGGGCTGGCATCGATCAGGCGGGCCAGTTCAGCCGCGGCCCGGCCCCGGGCCATGGCCAGCATCTCCTGCTGCTTGGCCTGGGCTTCTGCATCGAGGAGGAGGGCCTCCTGCTGGGCCTTGGCATCGAGCACCAGGGCCTCGGCGCGACCTTTGGCCGCATTCACCTCCGACTCCCGCTGCCCTTCCGAGCGCAGCACGGCCGCCCGCTTCTCCCGCTCGGCCGTCATCTGCTGCTCCATCGCCTGCTGGACGCCCTGGGAGGGCATGATGTCGCGCAGCTCCACCCGAGTCACCTTCACGCCCCAGGGATCGGTGGCCTGATCGAGCTCCTTCAGCAACAGTTCGTTCACGTCCTGGCGGGTGGTGAAGGTCTGATCGAGGTCGAGCTTGCCCATCTCGGCGCGGATCTGGGTGAGGACCAGATTCACCATCGCCGCCTGCAGATCATCCACTGCGTAATGGGCCTTGGCGTGCTCCAGCAGCTGCCAGTACACCACCGCATCCACGGTGATCGAGACGTTGTCGCGGGTGATGCACTTCTGCGGGGGGATGTCGAGCACCCGCTCCTTCATCGACTGGTTGCTGACCACCCGCTCAAGACCCGGCAACACGAAGGACAGGCCGGGCTGGAGCTCGCGGTCGTAGCGGCCGAGCCGCTCCACCAGCAGGGAGCGGCCACCACTGGTGACCTTCACCCCGCTGGCGCCGAGCACGACCAGCAGCACCAGGGCGGGGATGGAGAACAGACCTTCCATGGCAGCAGGCGCCGCTACGCGCTCAGAGGACAGCGGCCCAGGCAGAGCCGGGCTCACCCTAGGAAGGCCTCCGCCGCAGACTGGAGGGATCTGAGCGCTCGTGATGCATCCCCTGATCTGGCTGGCCGGTGGCGGGGTTCTGCTCCTGCTGGAGCTGCTCTTCCCCAGCGTGGATGGGTTTCTGATCGGCGGGGTGGCGGCGTTGCTGCTCTCGGCCGTCACGGCCCTGCTGCCCCTGGCCGCCCCCCTGCAGCTGACGCTGTTCAGCCTGCTCTTCCTGGGGGGCTACGCCGGGCTGAGGCGCTGGTCGCTGCGGGGACAGCCCACGCCAAGCGCCCTCAGTGAGCCGGGCAGCGAGCGCGCCGAGGTGATCCAGCCCTTCGACGTGCAGGGCCGCGGACGGGTGCGCTGGCAGGGACAGAGCTGGGCCGCCGACCTGCTGGAGAGTTGCAGCGAGGAGGGACCCAGGGCGGGGGAGGAGGTGACCGTGCTGCGGCGGGAGGGGACTCGCCTGCAGGTGCTGGCTGCCCTCAGTCGAAGAACATCAGGCTGACCACCTTGTTCATGTCCTCGGCGGTGCGGCAGCTGGAGAGCAGGGTTTCGCTGTCGTGGAAGGCGTAGCAGATCAGCTGGTCGCAGCGGCCGATGATCTCCTGGTTGCAGAGGCTGCTGGCCATGGGCAGGGGCAACTCGTCGTGCTCGGGCTTCTCCACCAGATGAAGCACCCGCTCCATCTGCTCGCGGCTTTCGCTGGACTGACGATCAAGGCTCTGGGGCAGCAGAACGGTGAGCCGGGCCGGATCGACGCTCAGCACCCCCCGGATCACCGCCGCGTTGACCCCCTGGGATCCGGAGGTGATCAGGTTGTGACCCTCCTGGGCCAGGGAGCGGGCCACCAGCTCCACCAGGTGAATCGAGACGGCGGGAACGTGGCGGCTGCCGAGGATGGCAATGCGGCGCTTGCCGCGATCCTGAAGCAGGGCCAGCTCCTGGGCCAGGGTGTCAATCCGGTCGAGGGCCGGCAGATCAAGGGACCGGGTCACCTCGTGAATGCATCCGATCGGCCGAAACTAGCAGCGCCCTTGCGGGGCCCATGGTTCAGGCCTTCAGCAACAGACCCAGGCGCTCGAACAGACGATCGAAGCAGCAGTGCTCCTGCACCAGGCGGATGGCGTAACTGGCCTTGACCGTCTCGTGCAGGCGCACATGGCCGAAGGCGCGTTCGATCACCTCCACCGTGGTCAGCGTGTCCTGCTCCACCTTCAGGATCGGCACCTCCAGCTCCTCAGCTCGACTGATCAGCTGGGGCAGAGGTTCCCCAGCTCCCGTGAGGATCAGGCACTGGGTGGAGGCTTCCAGGGCCGCCAGCTGGATGTCGGTGCGATCAGCACCCGTGACCACCGCCATGTTGCGGCGACGGCGGAAAAACTCCATGGCGGAGTTGACGTTCATCGCTCCGATCGAGAGAGTCTCCACCAGCAGATCGAGCCGCTCGGGGCAGCAGAGCACCCGGGCCTCCAGGCGATCGACCAGCTCCTCGACGGTGACGCTGCGCAGCAGCGGGCTGCGGGGCAACACCCCGAACACCGGCAGCCCCAGCTGCTCCAGGGCCGGCACCACCTCGGCGAGCAGGCGATCCACCGCATCGGGATCAACGGCGTTGAGCACGACCCCAGCCAGGCGCTCCTGCAGCAAGTTGCGGGCCGCCAGCAGGGGATCGACACTGCGGCTGTCCTCCCAGAGATGGACCAGCACCACGGGAGCCTCCAGCCCCTTGGCCAGCTGGGGCAGGCTCAGGCCATAGAGCAGGCCCTCGCTGAGGGTGCCGGTGCCCTCCAGCAGGGTGAGGCCATCGGGGTAAGCATCCAGCTGTTCCCGCAGGCGTGAGAAGCCCTCGCCGGGCTCCAGGTTGCCGCGCAGCAGCCGCTCCTGGGCTGTGGCAGCCGCCAGCAGGTGCAGGGACGGCAGCAAGTTTTCGTCAGGCAGGCCGAGGATGCTGCCGACGAAGCGCACATCGTCGTCGAGACAAGCCTGGGAGGGGGGTTTCTCCCCCTGCCGGGCTGGCCGCACACTGGTGGCCAGGGGCTTGCCGTAGCGCACGGAGAGTCCCTGTTTCGCCAGGGTCCGGGTCAGGCCGAGCACCAGGGCTGACTTGCCGCTGAAGGGATCACAGGATCCGATCAGCAAGGTGCTGCTCATGGCATGACCTCTGAGGTTGGCGCTGGCAAGTCAATCTAGGCGCCGGAGGTCTGGGGGGACTCCCCCAGCAGCAGCCAGCGCCAGAAGGCCTCGGGCAGATCGAGCTGGGGGTCACCGAAGGCATGGGGCTGCCGCTGCTCCAGCAGGTCCATCAGCCAGCGCACCAGCTGATAGGTGGGCAGATCGAAGCTGTAGCCCAGCTCCGCTGCTGCCGGGAAGCTGAGCTCACAGTGGCTGGTTTCCTGGGGAGCCAGCCCCGCCCGCCAGCGCAGCAGGAACGGATGCTCCCCGTCGGGGCGCAACCGCCGAATTCCCTCGATCTCGCCGACGGCCAGCTGGTCGAGGGCCTGGATCAGCCAGGCATCCCGCAGCACACCATCGCAGTAGGGGGCGTAGAGGGCCACCTGAGCGGGGTCATGGCTGGGGGTGGCTCCGAAGAACGACAAAAGGCCCAAGGGAAAAGGCGGAAGAGACCGCCAGAACAAGAGCGGGAAACCGCCGCGAGCGAGTGGCGGATGATTCCAGGGGAAAGAATGGCCCATGACGGACAACGCTGTGCCAGGTCAAGCCGCTTCAGCCCCACCGGTGCCGCTCTCCTTCCGGCCGGCACTGCTCCCCCTGCGGGGGAGAACCGTGGCGGTGACCGGGGCCAGCGGGGCCCTTGGCACCGCCCTGCTGCGCGCCCTGCATGGCCATGGGGCTGAGCTGATCGCCCTCACCACAGCCTCTGAGCCGGTGGTTCTGCAGGACAAGGACGGCAGGGCGATCCCCCTGCGCAACGTGGTGTGGTGCTGCGGCCAGGAGCAGCAGCTGGAGGCCACTCTGTGCGACGTCGACATCCTGGTGATCAACCACGGGGTGAACGTCTATGGCGACCGCAGCGCCGCGGCGATCGAGCGCAGCCTGGAGGTGAACGCCCTCAGCGCCTGGCGCCTGCTGGAGCTGTTCCTGGGCCTGGAGGAACAGCCGGCTGGAACCCCCTGCAGGGAAGTGTGGGTGAACACATCGGAGGCGGAACTGCTGCCGGCCCTCAGCCCGCTCTATGAGATCAGCAAGCGGCTGCTGGGCCAGTTGCTCAGCCTGCGGGTCCTCGACCATCGAGGCGAGAATCCCTGCCGGATCCGGCGGCTGGTGCTGGGACCGTTCCGCTCTTCCCTCAATCCCTACGGTGTGATGAGCGCAGACTTCGTGGCGGGCCAGGTGATCGCCCAGGCGCGCAGGGGCTTCGGCCTGATCATCGTGACCCCCAATCCGATCACGGTGGTGCTGGTACCCCTGCAGATGGGGCTGAGGCACCTCTATGGCCGACTGTTCAGCCGGGCTGCCGGCTGAGGGACCTGGATCAGAAGTCGCGGTCGGTGAGGATCTCGCAGCCATCGGAGCTGACCACGATCGTGTGCTCCCACTGGGCCGAGAGCGATCCATCCACCGTCACAACCGTCCAGCGGTCGCGCAGGGTGCGGCACTCCTTGCTGCCTGCATTGAGGATCGGCTCCACCGCCAGGGTCATGCCGGCGCGGAGCTTGAGGTTGGGCAGGTCGTTGGTGCGGAAGTTGAACACCGACGGCTCCTCGTGCAGATTGCGGCCCACGCCATGGCCGGTGTAGTCCTCCACCACGCTGTAGCCATGGGCCTCGACGTGGTCCTGCACGGCGCCGGCGATGTCGAGGAGGGTGTTGCCGGCCTTGATCCTGCTCAGACCCTGCATCAGCGATTCCTGTGCCACGCGGCTGAGGCGGGTGGCGTCCTCGGAGCACTCACCCACGCAGATGCTGACGCAACTGTCCCCGTGGTAGCCCTCGAAGTAGGCGCCGGTGTCGATCTTGACCAGGTCACCGGCCTTGATCACCTGTTTGGCGCTGGGGATGCCATGGACCACCTGGTTGTTGATGCTGGCGCAGATGCTGGCCGGAAAGCCGTGGTAGCCCTTGAAGCTGGGGGTGGCCCCCATGGCGCGGATGCGCTCTTCGGCGTGGCGGTCGAGATCGGCGGTGGTCATCCCTGGAGCCGCCATCTCCATGATTTCGCGCAGCACCGTGGCGACGATGCGGCTGGCCTGGCGCATCACCTGAATCTCGCGGGCCGACTTGATCTCGACGCCCCGCCGTCCCTTCTGGATGCGCGGGCCGGTGCTGGTGGTGGCGGTGGCGGCCTTGGTGCTGGAGGCCTTGGTTGAGGGGCCCGCCAGCAGGTCAGCAAAAAGATTCATCGACTGGGCCCGGGCAATCCAGGATTCAAGCTATCAACTTTCCTCATCGATGCTGTCGACCATGCAGGTCCTGGCCCGGCTGCGCCGCTGGCACGCCCTGATCGGGCCGGTGGTGGTGCTGCCGCTGCTGATCACGGTCAGCAGCGGCATGGGCTACCGGCTGCTGCGCGACTGGGGCGGCCTCAGCCGTGACCAGGTGCATGGGCTGATGGTGCTGCACGAAGGCGAATGGCTCGGCCCGGTCGGTGAGACCTTTTACGTCGCTCTCAACGGCCTGGGGCTGCTCTGGATGCTGATCACCGGCACAGGCCTGGCGCTGCAGGGGTGGAGTCGGCGGCGGGGGCGGCCGGAGCGGCAGGAGAGCGATGGGGAGGGGGGAACATGAGCCGTTACAGTGGTTGTTTGGCTGGGCGATCGCATTTCTGGGATGGCCGCGGACAAGAACGACAGCGCCGAACTGATGGCGGAACTGAAGGACGACACCGACATGGATCAGACGAGCGTGGATGAGACCGGCACAGCCGAGATCGCGGCCCCAACGGCCGTGGCCGAGAAGCCCGCCGTGACCCCGGCTCGCACCGGCAAGCTCAGCGCCCAGGACCTGATCAAGGCCTTCGAAGCCGAGCAGCTCAAGAGCGATCTGCCCGAGATCTACGTGGGTGACACCGTGCGAGTGGGCGTGCGCATCAGCGAGGGCAACAAGGAACGCATTCAGCCCTACGAAGGTGTGGTGATCGCCAAGCGCCACGGCGGGCTGAACGAAACGATCACCGTGCGTCGGATCTTCCAGGGCGTGGGGGTCGAGCGGGTCTTCCTGCTGCACAGCCCTCAGGTCGCCAACGTCAAGGTGGAGCGTCGCGGTAAAGTGAGGCGTGCAAAGCTCTTCTACCTACGCGATCGTGTGGGGAAAGCAACCCGCGTGAAGCAACGCTTCGATCGCTGAAGCTTCATCGCTCAATTGCCCATGCCGGTGCCGCTTCGCGTCCCGGTCGAAGGGGCATCGTCATGCGCCGTTAGTTCAGTTGGTAGAACGCAGGTCTCCAAAACCTGATGTCGGGGGTTCAAGTCCTCCACGGCGCGCTCGATGCCCTTTCCTGCTCTTTCGTGGTTCCGGACATGGAGTTGGATTTACAACCCGGTGATGTGGTCAAGGTGCTCGAATCCGCTGCCCTTGGCTGGGTGCGGGCTCGGGTCAT
This sequence comes from Synechococcus sp. UW140, assembly GCA_943371515.1. Classification (GTDB taxonomy): domain Bacteria; phylum Cyanobacteriota; class Cyanobacteriia; order PCC-6307; family Cyanobiaceae; genus Regnicoccus_A. The sequence goes on from CALRVC020000003.1 coordinate 129,592, forward strand.
CCGGGTCAAGTCCGGCGGTCGCGTGGTCGTTCAGAGCGACCAGGGCCGTGAATTCACAGCACGTGGCAACCAGGTTCGTCTGATCGAACCCGCTGGTTTCCGCCCATGACCCCAGCCGCTGTCTCCGCCAGTTGACGGCGGGGCCAGCGGCAGTGGATACTTCCCTTGTCGCCAACACGACACCAGAAGCCAGGTCCGGCAAGGGTTCTCAACCCTTACCACCTCCAATCTGGGACTGTAGTTCAACCGGTTAGAGCACCGCCCTGTCACGGCGGAAGTTGCGGGTTCGAATCCCGTCAGTCCCGTTTCACTCTCATGAGCGTCTGCCGGTGACCGTTCGGGTTCGTCTGGCTCCCAGCCCCACGGGAACCCTGCACATCGGCACCGCCCGCACGGCGGTGTTCAACTGGCTCTTCGCCCGCCATCACGGCGGGGAGTTTTTACTGAGGATCGAGGACACCGACCGGGAGCGCTCCAGGCCGGAGTTCACGGCCGATATCCTCGATGGCCTGGCCTGGCTCGGCCTGAGCTGGGACGCGGAGCCCGTGATCCAGAGCGAGCGGATCGAGGCCCACCGCACAGCCATCAGCCAGCTGCTGGAGGCGGGTCTGGCTTACCGCTGTTACGCCTCGGAAGCCGAACTGGAGCAGATGCGCGAGCGGCAGAAGGCCAGCGGCTCCGCTCCCCGCTACGACAACCGGCACCGGAATCTGACGCCTGAGCAGGAGCAGGCCTTCAGCTCCGAAGGTCGCGAAGCGGTGGTGCGCTTCCGCATCGACGACGGGGCCACGATCGGCTGGAACGATCTGGTGCGCGGGGAGATGCGCTGGAGCGGCAGCGATCTGGGCGGTGACATGGTGATCGCCCGGCGGGCGCCGGCCGGTGAGGTCGGTGACCCGCTCTACAACCTGGTGGTGGTGGTGGACGATGCCGCCATGGCCATCAGCCATGTGATTCGCGGCGAGGACCACATCGCCAACACCGCCAAGCAGCTGCTGCTCTACGAGGCCCTCGGCCTGCCCCTGCCCGTCTTCGCCCACACACCCCTGATCCTCAACCAGGAGGGCCGCAAGCTCTCCAAGCGCGATGGGGTCACTTCCGTGGGTGAGTTCCGGGCCATGGGCTACACAGCCGAGGCGCTGGTGAACTACATGACCCTGCTGGGCTGGTCACCGCCGGAAGGCATGGGCGAGCGCTTCACGCTCGCGGAGGCCGCTGCAGTGTTCAGCTTCGATCGGGTCAACCGGGCCGGTGCCCGCTTCGACTGGGACAAGCTCAACTGGCTCAATGCCCAGGTGCTGCATGACCTGACCGCCGCCGAGCTGCGCCAGGCCCTGGCTCCCCTCTGGCGCGCCGAGGGCTGGCAGGCCCCGGGCGACGATGAGTCAGGCGATGGCAGCCGCGAGGCCTGGGAACTGGAGCTGGCCGAACTGCTCGGCCCCTCCCTGACCACCCTGCGTGATGGCCTGGAGCAGGCCCGCCCCTTCTTCGAGCGCCCCGAGCTCGACACCGGCGCCAGCCAGCAACTGGCCGCCGATGGGGCCACCGCTGCCCTGACGGCCCTGCTCGGGCAGCTTGACGAGAACGCCAGCCTCAGCGTTGAGCAGGCCCAGCAGCTGCTCGCCGGCGCAGCCGCTGCGGCGGGAGTGAAGAAGGGTGTGCTGATGAAAAGCCTGAGGGCCGCCCTGCTGGGCAGCCTGAAGGGGCCGGATCTGATCACCACCTGGCGCCTGCTGCATGCCAGCGGCGAAGACCGGGAGCGGCTGATGCTGGCCGTGGCTCAGGGCTGAACCTCCTCGAGGGGCATGACCGCGCTGGCCTCGCTCGCCTCACCGGGTTCACCGGACTCGCTGAGGCGCAGGCCCAGCAGGCCCGCCAGGGGAGCCGCTGTGAAACCCTGCAGACCCACGGTCATCAGGATCGTGAGGAACACCAGCCCCTGCAGAGCTCCTGCCCCCTCCACCCCCGCTTCGTAGAGGCGCAGGGCGAACAGGCTGGCCACTGCGGCGGTGACGATCCCTCGGGGGGCCAGCCAGCTCAGCAACACCTTCTGGCCAGCGCTGAGGGGCAGGCCGAAGGTGGCGATCTGCATCGCCACGGGCCGCACCAGCAGCATCAGGGTGAGCACGCAGCCCACCCCTCCCCAGCCCAGCGGGCTGAGGTCCGCCCAGGCCACATCCGCGGCCAGGAGCGGGAAAAGAATGCTGATCGCCAACTGGGCCAGCTGGCCGATCAGATCGTCGAGCATGGCGGCCTCGGTGTCGGCGAAACGGCCCACCAGCACCCCAGCCATCACGGCAGCGGGCAGGCCCGATTCGGGCCGCAGCACCTCACAGCCGGTGAACATCAGGAACATCACCCCCAGGGTGAGCTGCAAGCGCAGACCGCTCTGGGGATCCACCGGCAGGCGCCGGAGCAGCACCGCCAGCAGCAGGCCGCTGACCGCACCGACGCTCACGCCGAAACCCAGCCGTTGCAGCAATTCCAGGGCCAGATCCTGCCAGTCGTAGCGGTCGCTGATCACCAGTTCCAGCAGCAGCAGGGCCAGCACGGCCCCGATCGGCTCCAGCACCAATCCTTCCCCTTCCAGCACATCCCCCAGGGGAGGAGCCAGGCGCATCTGCTGGAGCAGAGGGGTGACCACGGTGGGGCCGGTGCCCAGCACGATGGCGCTGTAGACCGCCGCCAGCGGCCAGCTCAGCCCCGCCAGCCAATGGGCCGCCAGCAAGCCGGCGGGGAGGGCCAGCAGCATGCGCACGATCACGATCCGCAGCACCGCCAGCCGGGCGGTGCTGCCCCGCAGACTCAGCTTGAGCCCACCGTCGAACAGCACCAGGCTCACCAGCAGCCCCACGATGGTTTCGAGGCCACTGCCCAGGGCCAGGGGATCCACCAGCCCCAGGCCCGAGCGGCCGATCAACAGGCCGGAGGCCAGCAGCAGCACCACTGACGGCAAGCCCGTGAGCAACGAGGTCAGCTGGGCCAGCGCCCCGGAGAACACGGTGATCCCCCAGAGCAACTGGAGCCTCTCGGGGGCATCAGTCATGGCTCGATTCAACCACCATGTACCCAGTCACCATGGACTCAGTCGTCGAGGGCGGTGAACCTGGGCTCCACACGGATGCCGATCACGCTGCTGGGTCGCACCACAAGGTATTCCCCGTCGAGATCGCTGATCGGCACATTCACGAAGGCCTCGGGCGCTCCGGCGTTGAGCCCATCCCGATACCACTGCTGGAAGGCTTCGAGCGTGGCGAAGTGCACCACCTCACTGTGGCCACCTGCCAGGAGCAGGTGGATGGCATAACGGCGGGGTTGACGGGCCATGGCGGTGCTGACCGGCGCTTCTGACAATGCCTGAAAGCGAGCAGCCCCCATCGGCGGGTCGCTTCGATGGCAGGCTGTGGCCACCACGCCAGCACGGACACTGAGGAGCGCATGGCTGAGGCACCGATGCTGCTGCTCGTGGATGGCCATTCCCTGGCCTTCCGCAGCTTTTATGCCTTCGCCAAAGGTGGTGAGGGGGGGCTGGCCACCAAGGAGGGGGTGCCCACCAGCGTCACCTACGGATTTCTCAAGGCCCTGCTGGACAACGTCAAGGGGTTGACCCCCCAGGGGGTGGTGGTGGCCTTCGACACGGCCGAGCCCACCTTCCGCCACGAGGCCGACGCCAGCTACAAGGCCCACCGGGATGTGGCCCCGGAGCACTTCTTCACTGATCTGGCCAACCTCCAGGAGATCCTCTCCGGGGCCATGGATCTGCCCCTGTGCATGGCCCCCGGCTACGAAGCCGACGACGTGCTGGGCACCCTGGCCAACCGGGCCGCCGACGCGGGCTGGCGGGTGCGGATCCTCTCGGGCGATCGGGATCTGTTCCAGCTGGTGGACGACGAACGCGACATCGCCGTGATGTACATGGGCGGCGGCCCTTACGCCAAGAACGCCGGCCCCGTGACGATCCGGCGGCAGGACGTGGTGGCCAAGCTCGGGGTGACGCCGGAGGAGGTGGTGGATCTCAAGGCCCTCACCGGTGATGCCAGCGACAACATCCCCGGGGTCAAAGGGGTGGGCCCCAAGACCGCCATCACCCTGCTGAAGGCCCACACCAACCTCGACGGCATCTACGCGGCCCTGGATCAGCAGAAGGGAGCCCTCAAGGCCAGGCTCGAAACCGACCGTGAGAACGCCTACCGCTCGCGCATGCTGGCCGAGATCCTGATCGACATCCCCCTGCCGGCCGAGCCACGGCTGCAGCTCGGCGACGTGGACGGAGCGGCCCTGGCCCAACGGCTGGAGGAGCTGGAGCTGCACAGCCTGGCCCGGCAGCTGGCGGCCTTCGAGCGGGCGTTCTCCGCCGATCACCAGGCCCAGGGATCTCAGGCTTCGGCCAGGAGCAGCCCTTCGTCCGCGCCATCAGTTGATCTGAGTGCAGCGGCCTCCCCGCAGCCAAGCTCCAGCCCGGAAGGCGGTCCGCCAGCCCTGGAGCCGGAGATCATCCAGAGCCCAGAGCAACTCACCGCCCTGCTGGAGCGGCTGATGGCGGCCACCGATCCTGCCCAGCCCATCGCCCTCGACACCGAGACCACCTCCTTGAACCCCTTTCAGGCCGAGCTGGTGGGGGTCGGGCTGTGCTGGGGCGAGGGCAGCAGCGATCTGGCCTACATCCCGATCGGACACCTGCCGCCACTGCCACAGGCCGGGGCCGATCTGCTCACGCCGCCAGCCGCTGCGGCTCCACCGGTCCCAGCGGTCCCCCAGCTGCCCCTCGATCAGGTCATCGGCGCCCTGGCCCCCTGGCTCGAGAGCGCCGCTCACCCCAAGACCCTGCAGAACGCCAAGTACGACCGCCTGATCCTGCTGCGTCACGGCCTGAACCTGGAAGGGGTGGTGATGGACACCCTGCTGGCGGATTACCTGCGCGATGCCAACGCCAGACACGGGCTGGAGGTGCTGGCCGAGCGCAATTTCGGCTTCACGCCCACGAGCTTCACCGAGCTGGTGGCCAAGGGGGAGAGCTTCGCGGCGGTACCGATCGAAGCCGCCGCCCGCTACTGCGCCATGGATGTGCACCTCACCTGGCGGCTGACGCCGCTGCTGCGCGGCCAGCTGCAGCAGCTGGGGGAGGCACTGCCGAAGCTGCTCGATCAGGTGGAACTGCCACTGGAGCCTGTCCTGGCCCGGATGGAGGCCACCGGCATCCGCATCGACAAGCCCTATCTGGCGACCCTGAGCGAGGAACTGGCGGACACCCTCGCCAACCTGGAGACCGGGGCCAGACAGGCTGCCGGCGTCGATTTCAACCTGGCTTCACCCAAACAGCTGGGCGAACTGCTGTTCGACACCCTGGGGCTCGATCGCAAAAAATCGCGCAAGACGAAAACGGGCTGGAGCACCGATGCCACCGTGCTCGAGAAACTCGAAGCGGACCATCCGGTGGTGCCACTGGTGCTGGAGCACCGCACCCTGAGCAAGCTCAAGAGCACCTACGTGGATGCGCTGCCGGCCCTGGTGGAACCGGAAACGGGGCGGGTGCACACCGATTTCAACCAGGCCGTGACCGCCACCGGCCGGCTCTCCAGCAGCCATCCGAACCTGCAGAACATCCCCATCCGCACGGAGTTCAGCCGCCGCATCCGCAAGGCCTTCCTGCCCCAGGAGGGCTGGCAGCTGATCAGCGCCGACTACTCCCAGATCGAGCTGCGCATCCTCACCCACCTCTCGGGCGAGGAGGTGCTGGTGGAGGCCTACGCCAACGGCGACGACGTGCATGCCCTCACCGCCCGGCTGCTGCTCGACAAAGCCGAGGTGACACCTGAGGAGCGGCGCCTGGGCAAGACGATCAATTTCGGCGTGATCTACGGCATGGGCGCCCAGCGCTTCGCGCGCGAAGCCGGCGTCAGCCAGGCCCAGGCCAAGGAGTTCCTGAGCAAATACAAGCAGCGCTACCCGAAGGTGTTCGCCTTTCTGGAGCTGCAGGAACGGCTGGCCCTGAGCCGCGGCTACGTGGAAACGATCCTGGGGCGGCGGCGCCCGTTCGCCTTCGATCCGGGCGGCCTGGGGCGGCTGAAGGGCAAGCCGCCGGAGGAGATCGAGCTGGAGGTGGCCCGCCGCGCCGGGATGGAGGGCCAGCAGCTGCGGGCGGCGGCCAATGCCCCGATCCAGGGCTCATCGGCCGACATCATCAAGCTGGCGATGGTGCGGCTCGATCAGGAACTGCACACCCAGGCCCTGCCCGCCCGACTGCTGCTGCAGGTGCACGACGAGCTGGTGCTGGAGGCCGCCCCCGAAGCCCTCCCTCCGGTGCTGGCCGTCGTCAAGGAGGTGATGGAGAACGCCATTCGCCTCAGCGTCCCCCTGGTGGTGGACACCGGCTGGGGCGCGAACTGGATGGAGACGAAGTGAGCGGAGCCCCAGCCGGTCCGTGCCGGGCACGCCGGATTCCGTGGATAATCACGTTCAGGTGAGTCCACAAGTCCCCGTTGCCACCGTCGATGCCATCAGCGCTTCCAGAGCCTGAATCGCCACGGCGCAACCGCCGGCCGCGCAAGCGGGAGCTGTTCTGCCCGGCCCACCCCGAGCAGCGCCTGCTGGGCAACGGCCGCAAGTACTTTCTGCACCTGCTCAACCCCGAAGAGCTCAAGCAGCGGGGCATGAGCGACAAGAGGGCCCGGCTGGTGATCCAGGCCTACCCGGTGCTGGTGCTCAGCAACGAATGGCTGGAGGAGCTGTTCTGTGCGGAGTGCGGCGGCAACCGCTGGTGCCATGTGTCGAAGCACGATCGGATCAGCCACACGGTGCGCTGGGCGGAGCGCGACCTCTGGCAGCAGGTGGCCCATGTGGATCCGGTGGTGGCCAACCCGAGCGTGGGTGAGTTCACGCGGCGGGAAGCGGGGCGATCCCGTACTCACAGGCAGGATGGGAGGCGATGGTACGACTGCCACTGACGGGGCCGCTCAGGGGCTGGTAGTCCCTCACCAGAGCCCGCAGGGCAGGAATCAGGCGCTGGTCGTCCCATTCCTCCAGGACGTGCTGCAGCTCCTCGACCAGGGGTTCCAGCTGCTCGGGGGCAAGGAACTCTTCGTTGGCCTTGCGGATCAGGGGATGGTCGGTGGGCTGATCGCTCTCCTGGATCAGTAACTCCTCATAGAGTTTCTCCCCCGGACGCAGGCCAGTGAAGGCGATGGCGATCTCCCCATCGGGATGGGCGTCGTCGCGGATCGTGAAGCCCGAGAGACGGATCATCTGGCGGGCCAGATCCAGGATCCGCACGGGTTCGCCCATGTCGAGCACGAACACCTCCCCGCCACGGGCCATGCCACTGGACTGCAGCACCAGCTCGACCGCCTCGGGAATCGTCATGAAGTAGCGGGTGATCTGCGGATGGGTCACGGTGAGCGGCCCTCCGGCGGCGATCTCACGGCGGAAGTGGGGCACCACAGACCCCGAGGAGCCCAGCACGTTGCCGAAGCGCACCATCGAGCAGATGGGCCCGTTCCCCGCGGCCGCCGTGCGGGCGGCGGCGGCCTGCACGAGCAGTTCGCAGACCCGCTTGCTGGCGCCCATCACGTTGGTGGGACGGACGGCCTTGTCGGTGGAGATCAGGAGGAAGCGCTCCAGGCCGCAGCTGAAGGCCACCTCCAGGGCCGCGCTGGTGCCATGCACGTTGTTGGCGACCCCGGCGCAGGGGTTCGCCTCCACCAGGGGCACATGCTTGTAGGCGGCGGCATGGAAGAGCACCTGCACGCCATGGTCATGGCAGAGCTTCGCCAGGCGCCGGCGATCGCCCACGTCCCCCAGGACCGGCACAAGGCCGGGCAGGGGGTGCCTCAGGAGCTGCCGAAGGCTGCTGAGCTCCTGCTCGAGCTCGTAGAGGGCCAGCTCACTGCGCTCCAGCAGCACCAGGCGGCGAGGCTGCTGGCGGTGGATCTGGCGGCAGAGCTCCGAGCCGATCGAGCCACCGGCGCCGGTGACCAGCACCACCTTGCCGGCCACGGCGGCACGCAGCAGGCAAGGGTCAGGCTTGCAGGTCTCGCGACCGAGCAGATCCTCGATCGCCACTGGCCGCAGGGCGGTGACCACCTCCTCCCCGGCAGCGATGCGGGCCAGGGAAGGAATCGAGAGCACCGACAGCCCAAAGGCGGTGCACCGATCCACCAGCTCCCGGCGGCGGCGGCGCGGGGCCGAGGGGATCGCCAACAGCATCTTCTGAATGCCATGGCGCTCGATCAGCTGGCTTAGCTGGTCGGGTGAGTGAATGGGCAACCCCTCCAGGCGGCGCCCCCACAGGGCCGGGTCGTCGTCGAGAACGCCCACCAGCTTGTAATGGCTCTGATAGCGCAGGTCGGCCAGCAGCTGAGCCGCCGCCTGACCGGCCCCGTACACCAGGGTGGGGAGCTGCTGGTTCCGTCCTGGACCCTGATCCGGACTGATGGCAGAGGATCGCCTGGCCAGCCAGAACCGCAGCAGGTCGCGCATGACGATGCGGCTGATGATCAGGCTCGCGGAGAGCACCAGCCAGAACAGCAGCCAGAAACTGCGGAACGGGAGTTCGCCCGTTCCAAAGAGGATAGAGACCAACAGCAGCAACAGCACCGCCATCCCGCTGCGGGGCAGAAGGCCGTAGAGGGAATGGCTGCCGGAGAAGCGGGTGAGGCTGCTGTACCAGCCGCTGAGCAGCAGAACGGCCAAGCCGATGACCACCGACCAGGACAGGAGCCACAGATTGCCGAGGAACTGGGGAGGATTCAGCTCACCGAGCCGCAGGGCGAAGGCCAGCCAGAAACTGAAGGCGATCAGCAGCCCATCCACCGTGATCAGAACGAAGCGTCGCAGCAGAACAGGCGAGTGCGCTGGGCTCACGAAAGGATCCTCCAGAGGCACGCTTTAAAATGGCTGAAGGATTTGTAGTCGGCCCACGCAAGCGGAAAGAGGGTCGAGGCCACGCAATTTTGGCAGAAGTCGAAACTGCGCAGCTGCGCTTGGCGATTGAGACCTTGTGTGGCATCAGTGTAGGCGAGCCGCTTAATGCGCATGAGATTGACGAACATGGCAAGCAAGACGTCAGTGGCGCCCGGCTGGCGCCGTCCCCGACCCGCTGGCGAGACGGGGCAATTCCCATACACTCGGCTCAAAGTTCGGCACTTATGTCCTCCAGCACCCCGGACACCCCAGCTCCCACGGCCTATGCCCTGCTGCCAGCGGCATCCCCTGTGGAGGAAAGCGGCATGGGCCTCAAGGGGTTGGTGCGGATTCTGCAGCGTCGGCGGCGCATTTTCCTGACCACCACGGTGGCCGTGACCCTGGTGGCTGGGCTGTGGACGGTGTACCGCCGCATCAACAGCCCGGTGTTTCTGGGGGGCTTCAGCCTGCTGATCTCCGATCCGATCAGCGGAAGCGCAGGGGCCAGCGGGGAAGCCGGTACCGCCCCGATCGCCTCGGTGGCCCGCAATGTGAGCAGCAACGACGTGCCCACCTTGATCCGTGTGCTGGAAAGCCCCACGGTGCTCGAGCCGGTGTTCACCGACCTTCAGCGGCGCTTCCCCGATCGGAAGCTTCCCGAGGTGAATGTGAGTCTGGTGACGGCCGATCCCACCCAGAAAAACCCGGTCCTGGCCTCGGGAGTGCTCGCCGTGAAGGCCAGAGGCGGCAGCCCGGAGCTGGTGAACGAAACCCTGAAGCTCACCGAAGAGGCCTACCTGAGCTGGGCCCTGAAGCAGCGACGTGAAAAGCTCACGGAAGGGGTGAAATTCCTCGATGAACAAGCCCCCGAGCTGCAGGCCCGCAGCTCCGAGCTCCAGGCTGAACTCGAGCGCTTCCGCACCAGGAACAACGTTCTGGCCCCTGAGACGGAGGCCGCAGCAGTGCGCAGCCAGGCCGAAGGGCTGCGCAGTTCTCTGGAGAACCAGCTGGCCGAGCGCCGCCGGCTGCAGCAGGTGCGTGCCGATGTGGCGGCTGGCCGGCTCGCAGCCCGCACCTTCACCAGCACCGCTGGAGATAGGGGCAGCACCGAATCTGCTGGCTCCGGCACGAGCGTGACCCTCGACGTGCCCAACCAGCCGCTGCTCACCGAGCTCAACCGGCTTGAGGGGGAGATCGCAAAGGCCCGCTCGATCTACACCACTGATTCGCCCTACCTGCGCAACCTGCTCATCGCCCGCGACCAGATCAAGCCGGCGCTGCAGGGCAAGGAACTGGAAGCGGTGGATGCCACGCTGCAGCAGCTCGACGGCTCGATCGCGGCCCTGCGCTCCCAGATCGGCGGCACCGACGAGCGTTTCCGAAGCCAGCCAGCCCTGTTGCGCCAGTTCGAAGACCTGCAGAGGAAACTGGAGATCGCCCAGGGCAACCTGGCCAGCTACAAGAGCACCCGCGACCAGTTCCAACTGGAGATCGCCCAGAACAACGTGCCCTGGAGGGTGATCAGCCCGGCGGAAGTGAATCCCACTCCTGTGGAACCCCGCCTGGGCAGAGGACTGCTGCAGGGCTTGCTGCTGGGTCTGGTGGCCGGAGGTGGCGTGGCCCTGGCGCGGGATCGCCTCGATCATGTGTTCCACACGCCCGGTGAAGTGCGTGAGGATCTGAAGGTGCCGCTGCTGGGGCACATCCCCTACATCTCCTTCTTCGAAGGGGTGCGAACGAACAAGCGCTTCCTGCTCAAGGACATCGACGCCCAACAGACCGGCATGGCCGACTACCAGCGCTTCACCTACCAGGAGGCGTTCCGCAATCTCTACACCAGCCTGCGCTTCCTGAACAGCGACCGTCCGGTGAAATCGGTGGCGCTGAGCAGCTCGGTGCCCTCGGAGGGCAAGAGTTTGCTGATCGTTCTGCTGGCCAAAACCCTGAGTGAACTGGGAAAGCGTGTGCTCCTGGTGGATGCCGACCTGCGCAAGCCGCAGATACACCACCGCCTTGGCCTGAACAATCTCAGCGGGCTCTCGAACCTGCTCACAGAGGAGGGGGCCGACTGGCGCTCGTTGTTGCAGACTGTGCCCGACTACACCAGCTGGCAGGTGCTCACCGCCGGCCGTCGTGTGCCCGACCCGCCGCGCCTGCTGAGCTCCGCACGGATGGGGCAGTTGGTGCAGGACATCGCCGCCTCCGGCGCCTATGACCTGATCCTTTACGACACCCCGCCTGCCCTGGGCCTGGCCGATGCCTCCCTGCTGGCGGAAAACCTTGACGGCATTCTGCTGGTGGTGGGCCTGAACAAGGTGGACAGGCAACTGCCGCAACAGGCCATTGATCGGATCCACTCCGCTGGTGCTCCTTTGCTGGGGGTGGTGACCAATGCCCGCACCGCTACCGGCGAGAAGAGCAGTATCTACGGCTATAGCAAGTATGGCTACGGCAGCTACACCGATGGGGCCTCGGCCTTGGATCCAAGTACGGCTTACAACTACTACAATTCGGACAGCGATGCCGAAGCAGTCGAGTCGAAGGGAGTGGCAACCATCCTGCCCAGCAAGGAGAACAGAAAGCGCTGGAAGAAAGCGCTGAAGAACTGGCTCGATGGCTAACCATCGGCATACCGTAGGCACAGGTTTGACTGAACGTCCTCAGCTCAGACCAGCTCAGATTGGATGAGTTCCAGACCTGTTTTCGGGGCCCATGCAAGCCCATCCCAGTGCAGGGCTGGCTAAGTGCCTGAGACAGTCGAGCGAATGCATCGGCTCCAGTTCAGAAACCTGCATGCAGCGCATTGCACAAGAATGCCCTGAGACGTTTCATCAGATTGAGAAAGTTTTCCGACCTTTGGACCTCAATTCCGTTTTCACGTCCGAATTTTTCGGAAACCGATGGGCTGGCGGAACCATCACATGGTCGGTTGACACCCTCGGCATCAGGGCTCTTACGGACGAGGAGATGGCGCTCCTCCGCAAGGCTTTCCAGCTCTGGGACGAGGCTCTCGAATCGGTGACCTTTCAGGAAGTATCCCCGAACGACGGCGGCGCCCAGATCCAGGTTGGCCTCGGAGAGACCAACGGCTTATCAGGCTATTGGTCGGCCAGCTGGAGCACGGTGCGAACGAGCGCCAGTATCACCCTGGCCCCAGATCTTGACCCTGGCCTGTTCGCGGTTGCTGCAGCTCATGAAATTGCCAATGTACTCGGCCTGGGGGATATTGACGGGGGAGGATATGTAGAGAGTCTCACTTCGGATCCATTTACAAGCTTCCATCTCACCAATCCCAATCTTAATTATCTATCTTGCATCGATTTCGAGCTCATCAATCAGCTCTACGGTGAGGACAGCACCGACTACCTAGGCTATCTCGCTAGACTATCAATTTTTTCGCAGGTCATCGTTGGTGATTCCAATTCTGCACTTGCCGAATCATTCAGCGGCACTGACGGAGCAGACCTGATCCTTGCCTACGCAGGCGCCGATACACTCGTCGGAGGCTTCGGCAATGACCTCCTCTTTGCCGGGAATGGTCGAGACCTGATCATCGGCGGTGATGGAGCCGACGAGATGCACGGTGGGCGCGGGGCCAACATCTTCGGCGACTCCCGAGACGGATTCGTGGATCAGATCCTGATCCACTCGGATCATTTCCTGATGAATCCTCTCACTGGAACCACCGCCGACAATACGAGCGGAGAGTACGTTGACATCCTCGAAGATCTGGACCCGAGCGATAACATCTTTATCGAAGCCGGCTTCGGCAGATCTCTTGAAGTCCGTGACACAACAGGCGGACTTGGCCTTTATGTGGACGGCATCATCGAGGCCCTTTACACTGGTAACGACCTGAGCGCAGCTCAGCTCTTCAGCATGGCCGAAATCGTTGCCGCCTGACCCCTGCTGGATACCACATAGCTTTTCGAATTGTCTGATCTGAACGCAGGCGGTGGTTTTGGAAATGGTTCAAGGCCACCTCCAGCTGCTGTCTGCTGTTTCAGCATTCCCGAAAGTGAAGTGCTTTGGCCTGATCGAGGTGGATTCCGAGTAACACAGTTAAAACCGCCAGAATCATCACAGCCATTGTCCCTCCCACTAGGTAACCCACCCCAAGAAGAGCCGTAGCGCCCGCATACCCCGCCGCAATCCATGGCGGACTCACTCCAGCCCGATGAAGGCGCTGATAGAGATGCAGGCGATGGGCTTGAAACAACGAATGGCCGGCCCTCCACCGCCGCACGACGCAGATCACGGCATCGCCCAGCAGCGGGGTGGCCACCAGCAGCAGACCCAGGGCTTCGCTCCAGTTCGGCTCCTGCAGCACCACGCTCGCCATCACAGCGCCGAGGAAGGTGCTGCCCACATCCCCCATGAACACCCGAGCCGGATTCCAGTTCCAGGCCAGAAAACCGAGCAAGGCTCCCACCAGCGGCCAGAGCCAGGCGGCCCCCACGCTCAGGGCTGCCACCGTGAGAAACACGGCCAGGCAGCTGGCTACCAGGCCATCGAGGCCATCCATGAAATTCACGAAGTTGATCGTGGCCGTGATCGCCACCACGATCACCAGGCCGGCAAGCACACCCAACCAGCTTCCAGAGACGACGGGCAGGGCCGCAGCCGCCAGCAACGCCGTGGCCGTGAACAACTGGGCCAGATAACGCAGGCCCGAAGGCAGGTCGAAGCGATCATCGAGCAAGCCCACCAGGGCCAGCGGCGTGCAGAGGAGTGGTGTCACGGGCAAGCCCCAGAGCACGCCCACCAGCACGAAGGCCACCCCCCCCCCGCGTGGCGTGGGCTGGCCATGGGCGCTGCGGGCGTTGGGGTGATCAGGCAGACGGCGGAGCAGCAACGGCAGCAGCAGCCCGAGAAGCCCCGCGCTGAGCATGGCCGCCAGGGCCACCGTGGCCAGGCCCATCACAAGAGGCACCATCACCGAAAAATCGTCGTCACTCGGCAGGGATCGCGGGGGCGAACGGTCGACGCGGGCGATCCAGCAGCTCCGCCACCGATGGGAAGCCGGCCAGATCGGCGCTGACCCGCTGCAGGGCCTCGAAGCTCTTCGGGGAGAGGAGCAGCAGGGGAGAGGCCATGGCCTGGAACAGGCTGGTGGGCAGGTTAAGCAGGAGGCAGCGGGCGGCGCGGGGATCACCGCCCTGCACTCGCTGCAGGAGCTGGCGATAGCTCAGCTCCTCGTCGCCACCAAGGGGCAACAGGGCGGACACTGCGTCTGGGGCGGTGAGTCGCTGGGCCTGATCCAGGGCCACGGCAGCCAGATCGGCGGCGGAGATCGGCTGGCGCAGACCGGTGTGGGCCGGCAGCGGCAGCAGGGGCAGGCGGCGTAGCCAACGGCGCAGCGTCTCCACGTTGTGGTCGCGGTGGTGGGTCGTACGCCCATGGATCATGGTGGGCGCCAGGATGCGGGCCGGCACACTCAGGCGCGCGCAGTTGTAGAGCAGCTGATGCTGGGCCTGGTTCAGGCGCCGCACCAGATCGCGATCAAAGTGGTTGGCGGCGAAACGCTTGGTGATCACGCTGGAGGAACCGCAGGCCACCACCCCGCGCAAACCTTCCAGGGCTTTGGGCTGCACCGCCATCAGCGCCTCCAGGAACGGCGCCAGCAACCAGAGGTGCGCAAAGCAGATCCAGATCTGGGGGCCAGGGGGAAGGGCGGCGGCCGCAGCCTGCAGTGCCCCATTCGACAGATCGCATAGATCGCAGCGCCGCCAACGCTCTGCGGCCACAGCCGGCGGCAACCGCCGCCCCAGGCACCGCCAGGCCGTGCCCTGAGGGAGCTGTTCGATCAGCGCCTCGCCGCAGAGGCTGTTGGCGCCGAAGAGCACCAGGGTGGGCGGCTGGCTCACCACAGCCTGCGGCAGGGAAAAGCCGCCAGGGCGGGATCAAGGGTGACCAGCGTGAGATCGTCGAGTTCCGCCTGAGCGGCAAGCAAGCGATCGAAAGGATCACGGTGAGCCAGGGCGTAGCTGCCGGCCCGCAGGCCATGGCGCCAGCTCACCGGAAGGGTGAAGAATCCCTGCGCCTGCAGCAGGTTGGATCCCTCCTGCAGCAGGACTTCGGCGGATGGCAACCGACCCAGACGATGCTTGGTGGCAATTTCCCAGGCCGACTTCGAGCTCACGAACACCCGCTGATCTGGATCACCAAGCCACACAGCAGTGGCAGTTGCAGGCGTCCGCGCAGCACGCCGGGTTGCCGAATGGATGGGGCTCCTCCAGTGGGACGAGCCTGGCCCAGGGCCGCCCGCTTTTGGCCACCAGGATCGTCTCGCCAGCATGCGCATTCACGGTTCGCATCACCCGAGGCAGTGCATTGCAAGTAGGTTGGTCCTCAAGTTAGTCCACCCATAAGCCAGGGCGTTGACGCCCCACGGGGGAGCGAGGCTCCAGCAGACTCAATCCCCGCTGCACGTAGCGCAGCAGGAAGGGAAGAGGCCAGCGCCAGCCGAACGCCCGGCGATAGGCGCGGCGCACCTCATACAGGCGACGCCGGTGCTGCACGCCGCTCGCGCCTCCCACCGCCATGCGCACGAGCTCCAGTTCAAGCAGCCGCACCCGCAGATCGGGCCAACGGGAGAGCTGCAGGAAGTAGTCGAGGTCGGCGGAGAGGCGAAAGCCCGGGGTATAGCGGGCCAGGTGGGCACGGGCGCCGGGGCCGATCAGCGTGGCCTGGTGGGGCGGCGTGGAACCGAGGAACAACGATCGTAGGTAGGTGCCGCTCCAGCGGAAGGCCGTGGACCGCCCCAGGAAGGCATCCCCCGCATGGGAGCTCACGTACCGTCCCCGGCAGACGATCAGATCGGGCTGATCCGGGTCCAGGGCCTGAGCAATCCGGGCAAAGACATCGGGAGTCGCCGCCCAGTCGTCACTGCCCCAGAACAGCAGCCAGTCAGGTGGGCCAGCTTCGGCGAACCCCTGGTTCATGGCCCCGAAGATGCCTGGCTCGGCGGGGTCCTGGGGGATCCAGCGGAACCTTTGATCCCCGGCGCAGAGCCGATCAAGCCAGGCGCGGTGCTCAGCCCCACTGGGGCCGTCGATGAACAGCACGCGCCAGTCGCCACCGGTCTGCCCCTGGAGCGACTCCACCAGGCGGGGGAGCAGCGGGAACGAATCGAGGGTAGGAACGATCAGCAGGATCCTCAAGGCGCTCGCCCCAGAAATGGAGGATGGCCATCCCAGCCGGTGGCGCGCCAGAGCTGAGCGCGCAGGCGGTCGCGTTGGGTTCGCAGGGGATCCTCGGGGGCAGCCTGGGTCCTGGCCGGCCAGCCTGTCACAGGCAACCCCTCGCCCCCCAGCACGAGGCGGGCGATGGCCAGCGCCCGAGGCAGGTGTTCTTCCCCCGTCACCAGGAGCACCGAACCGATGGCAGGGCCATTGGCTGAGCGGCGCCGCGGCGCAGGGCCTCAGCCAGGCAGGTGAGCTGGCCGAGGGTGTCGAGGCCGCAGGTGAGCGGCCGCAGCCGTGGCGACAGTGCGGGCCAGCACCACCACAGCACAAGGGCTCCAGCGGCGAGGCCCAGCAACGACGCTCGCCGCCAGGAATGACGCCAGACATCCCCCCGCTTCACCTGTGGCCCACCGACCGGGCGGGGTTGCCCGCCACAACCGTCCCCGGGGCAATGGTTCCCTTGACGGCCGCCGCCAGCGCCACCACCGCGCCGGCGCCCACATGGGTGCCGGGGGCCAGCACCGCCCGCGCGGCGATCCAGGCATCGGCGTCGATCCGGATCGGCTGCACCCGCAGCGTGAACTGCGGGGAGCGGAAGTCGTGGTTGCCGGTGCAGAGGTACACACCCTGCGACAGGCAGACCCGATCCCCCAGCCGCACCGGAGCGAGGTTGTCGATCCAGACCTCCTCCCCCAGCCAGCAGTGGTCGCCCACCTGCAGCCGCCAGGGGAACTTCACGCGCAGATGCGGCTTGAGCCGCCCGCCGCTTCCCAGCCGGGCACCGAACAGCCGCAACAGGACCTTGCGCCAGGGCGTGCCGGGCAGAAACGACCCCAGCAGCGGCTGGCCCAGCAGCAGCCAGAGCGCCTGTTGCCAGCGGGGGGCGCCGGGGTGCCAGCCAGCCGGGAGGCGGTAGTGGGCGAGGTCCTGAAGCGGTGCCGTCATCAGGCGCGGGCCTTGCCCAGATCCACGAAGGCCGGAGGGGTGCCCCCGCCCAGAATCCAGCCATAGAGCTCAGCGCACTGACGGGCGATCGTGTTCCAACTGAACCGCTCCGCCACCAGGGTGCGGCCCCTGCGCCCCATGGCCGCAGCCTCGGCATCGGGAAGGTCCATCAAATCCTGGATGCGGGCGGCGAGATCGGCCGGCTGCGGTTGCACCGCCCAGGCCGCACCGGCCGCGACGGCTTCTGGCAGGTTGCAGGCCGAGCTGAGCAGGCAGGGCAGGCCCCAGCTCATCGCCTCGAGCGCCGCCATCGGCAAGCCCTCACTGAAGCTGGGCAGCACAAAGGCCGAAGCAGAAGCCAGACAGGCCTCCTTCTCGGCACCGAAGCAAGGCCCCAGCACCAGGCAGCGCTCGATCGGCTCGCGCGTCAGCCGTGCCGCCAGCTCGCCACGATCGCCGAAGCCCACCACCGCAAGCCACCACCCCTGGCGTCTGGCCTCTGCCGTGAAGGATTGCCAGGCCTTGAGCAGGGGAGCGAGACCCTTCTTGGCATGGAAGCGTCCGAAGAACAGCAGCACCCGCTCACCTTCAGGCACCACCTGCGCCCAGGGGGGTGCTGCATGCGATCGCGCAAGTTCTGCAAGCCCCACTCCATTGGGAATCAAAGCCACGGGCCCGGCGAGACCCAACGATCGAATCGCCTCCAATTCCGCCTGGCCAAGGGCCTGCACACAGGACGCCGCCACCAGCGCCTGCTGCTCCCACAGCTTCCAAACGAGGTGCTTCTTCCAGCGGGAATAACGCAGCGCCCCGGGATCCAGCATGCCGTGGGGAGCGATCACCACGGGCAAGCCACCGGAGCCGTGGCGGCCATTCACGAGGGCGGTGGTGATCCTGGTGGGGGAGCGCCAGAGGCCATGGATGTGGGCCAGGGAGGGGGTGGCTGCTCGGGTGGCCTTGATCAGATCATGGTCGCGGCGCCAGGCTGAATGGTGATCAGCCAGAAGCCATTGAACCGGAAGTGGCACCAACCGCTGGGCAGCAACCAACTCGCCAACCGCTGAAGCAATGCCGCCATCGGCTCCAGAAGCTGAGTGGGACAAGTGAACAAGCTTCACCTACGGACGGCTGGGCCCAGATGCTGGAACAGGTCGAGGGGAAGATCCCGCAGGTGATACTGGAGCGATTGGCCGCGCCAGACGGCCATAAACCCAGAACAACGGAGCCACGGAGAAAACAAAGAGCATCACCACCTGGGGCAGATATCCACGACTGACAACCACATACAGATAACTGGCGGTAAGCACATACAACACCTGAGCAAAGGGCTCCTGATAGCGCACAAGAAACCAATTCCAGAGGCAACGCAGCAACCAACCGAGCAGCAGGCTCATGGCCACCAATGAGGGCCAACCTGCGATCAAGAAATATTCCCCATAACCGAGGATGACGGATCCCGCCGCCAGATTCTCCCCTCCATATAACATCTCAGTGGCATCCTTGTAATACTCCGCTCCCTGCTTATCGGGATAGAGAGCCCTGGGTACGGGAAATAGAATAGTAGCCCATATTGGCCTTGCCCCAACATAAGGATAGCGATCAGGGGTAATCCGCATTACACCACTCGTTGTCAGGAACACATGGCTCTCGCTTAAACCAGCTCTGACGACCTCATCTGTGGTAATCCCATCCACTTGTGAAACATCAAGACCACGGCCATACTCTCTGGTGAGCCCGATCAGACCGGTAACAGCGATCAAGGCCGCGGCAGCCAAGGAGATCGCGACCAAGCGAGGACGCCGACGCCGCACGATGTACCAAAGCAAGATTAAAGGTACAGCTAACATCACCAGACGATAGCGAAAACCAAGTGATGTATAAATACCAGCAGCGGTAAATGTCCAAAGCAGCAAAGCTGTGCCATGACGGCGGCCGACGATCCAGCTGGCCCAGATCAGTGATGTTCCCGGAATCATGAAGTTCACCGCATAGGTGAAGTAATTCACGAAGGCCCCCAAATTAAGGCCAGTATCCCCAAGGCCGCCCTCCAGGAGTTGACGAGCCGCGAGCGGGTTCAGAAGTGCAAGCACCTGAACACCACTGACGAGCGCAAACATGCCCAAGCCCAACCAGCAGAGAGCATGGCCAACCCGAAACAGCCCTTCTGGATTAATAACGGTAATCAGCCGCCGTCGGAACGAAGGGGTTGGCAGCTCATAAAACCCGATCAGAACAAAGCTGTAGAACACCAAGGCTCCACCCCAGCCCCAAGCCATGGAGTCGCGCAGGTTCACACCCCGATCACTCCATTGCCCCTGAGCCAACCCCCAGAGCGGGCCCAACAGGCAGTAATAGATCAGGATCACCGTCAAAACCAGCGTAGGCCGGTACAAGGAAACCCATTGCCGGCTACTCCAGGCCCTGAAGGCCTCCCAGCCCATCAGAGTGATAAGCCCGCCCACCAGGAAGCCCTCGAGCACGGTGAGTTGGGACGGATCGTTCATTGGAATGGTTTCAGCGGGACAGCAAGGCAGCCACCAGAGCGGCACGGTGGCTGCGGCGGGGATGGGCACGTGCCCATTCCAACGCCTGCTGCAAGCCATTGGCAAAGCTTGCCGGGTTGTAGGCCTCCAGCCGGGCGTGGGCGGCGGTCGTCATCGCCTGGCGCTGGGCGGGCGATTGCCGCTCGGCGGCGTGCATCGTCGCGGCGAGTGCTGCTGGATCGGCCGGATCGAAGCACCAGCCGGTGAGGCCGTGCTCGATGAGGTCGGCCGCGCAGCCGCAGGAGCTGCTCACCAGGCAGGGGAGGCCAGCGGCCATGGCTTCGTTCACCACCAGGCCCCATTGGTCACTGGTGCTGGCGAGCACGAAGGCCGAGGCGACGCGATAGGAATCGCTGAGCTGCTTGATTTGCTGAAACGGATTCAGCAGCACACGGCATGGGTCGGGCACTGCAGCAATGGCGGCACGGATCTCCGCCTCGAGCGGCCCGGTGCCGATCAATCTCAGGCCCCAGGCTCCCCCCTGACGCTGATAGGTGCCGTAGGCAGCCAGGAGGCCAGCATGATTCTTCTTGGCCACGAAGCGGCTCACACAGAGAAAGTGCGGCTCGGTAGCAGCCGGGGTAGAAGACGCGGCAAAAAAGTCGTTGTCCACCACGTCCCAGGGCTGGGCAATCGCGGCTGCAGGGAAGCCCAGCTTGAGGAGATAGGCGCGGCTCTCAAAGCCAGCCACCAGGGCGGCGCTGTAACCCCGCAGGAGCTGGCGCTTGATCCAATCCTTGGCTGGGCTACGGGGTTGATCACGCTGGCGACTATCACTTACGATCAGGAGCGGAATATGGCGGCTGTGGCAAGCCAGCAGCAGGCGTTGGTAGGCACGGTCGGCCCAGCCCACACTGACCACCACCTCTGGGTGTAAGTCATCCAGTAACTGCTGCAGCTGGCGGTCGAGGGCGACAGTTGGGGCATCAGCCTCGGGATGGGGCTGGCCGCTGAGGCGATGGATGGGGTAGCGGCCGGAGGGATCGAAGGCCCAGGGGTATTCCTGGGACGTGGGCCGAGTTTCCAGCACCTGAAGCTCCAGCTGGGCCGCGGCAGCCGTGAATCGGGCGTGGTGGTAGGGGCCGATGCGGTGCAGGGCAATCAGCAGCGATCCGCAGTGCAAGTGATTCAATAACAACGCATCAAACCAGGGCGTTCCAAAAACACTGAACGAGTCTATTTTGAGACAACCACCTCAGACCTGGCTGGCAGAGAAGAACTCCGATGTTCTCTTCCTGAGCATGATGAGCGTAGGGGAGACTGAGAAGGACCTCGCCTTGAAAAGCGACGCGGATGCAGCCTTCACCAGGCGCTGGGGCCAACTGTCGGCGCGGATCGGCAATCACGCTGCCGATCTGATGATCGTGCTCACGGCTCCGGAGCAGGGGTTCACGGTGATCATGCGCAACATGCGCCATTTCAGCCCAGGATCGCGGCTAACTGCTCCACCGCCGCCTCCCAGGTGAACTCGCGCCAGCGGGGTGCCAGGGCCGAGCGCCAGGCCAGGTAGCTCTCGTAGGGGGTGAGTCGTTCCGCGATCCAGTTCGCCACTTCAACGGGTCTGGGATGGGCGGGGAACAGCTGACCGCAGCCGCCATCGGGCAGGGTGGAGGCGATGCCACCCACGGCATGGGCCAGCACCGGCACTCCCAAGCGCAGGCATTCCCGGTTGGAAATGCCAAAGGCCTCAGCTGTGGAAAAGAGTGTGCCGAAATGCCAGCTGCGCAGCTCGTGAACGAAGCGGGCCGTGTCGCTTTGCTTGTCGATGAAGCCCAGGGACTGCAGGGCTGGATGGGCTGGCAGAAGGACGGGATCGGGGCCGATAGCGCGGATCAAGGCTGGAATGCCTCTTCGTTGGAGCTCCTCCACCAGCTGCAGCAGAAAGGGACCGCCCTTGCGCGCCCAGTCTTTGCCGAGAAAGCCCAGGCGCAGGGGTTGATTCGGCGTGGGGGGCAGTAGTGGCGGCTGCACGGGCAGGGCCGCCAGCTCCGTCTCATCGAGGTTGGCGCCACCAGGAACCACATGCACCTTGGCCGGATCGATGCCGTAGTCGGCGATCACCGAGTCGGCGGCCCCCTGGGCCATGCAGATCACGGCCCCGGCAGCGGCATACGCACGTCGTTCACGTTCCAGCACCTCCTGGCGGTAGGCGGGCGCGAGGCGGCAGCCGGAGCCGTAGTCGTTGAACACCTGATGGGTGGTGGCGTCGATGTAGAAATCCACGCGCCAGGGCCGGGGCCAGGGATGGGGGGGGAGCAGCGGGAAGTGGCTGAGCAACGCCAGGGGCTGATCCGCAGGCAGCTGCCCCAGGGACAGCAAAGCTTGCGTGAAGGCGCGGCTGTACTGAAAGCCACCCGCCCGGCCATGGCGCAGGAACTGGGCCACATTCCAGAGCCGCCGTTGGGAGCGCAACTGCTCTGGCTGCAGGGCCAGTCCACCAGCCAGCAGTCCGCTACACAGACCGGCCTGCAGCAGAAAAAAAGGAATGCTGCTCCAGGTGGCCAGATCGGTAGCGTCACCGCAGCAGAGCAACTGGCGGTTCACGGATATTGGCACCGCATCACGATGTGGCAGTTGCCGGCCTTGAGGTAATCGGCATGATCCCAGTCAACTACGCAATAACCGATGGATTGGAGCTTCATGAGAACATCCTTAAAACTCAGACCACGTGGCTCCAAAAGCTCATTATGGACCTCAATGATCAGCACCGGCTGGTGGGCCTGCAGCCAGCCAAGGGAATCCAGCAACACTTCATACTCGCTGGATTCGATATCGAACTTGATCAGATCTGGAATGAAGCCAGCCCCATCCAGGATGGCAGGGAGGGTATCAACGCGACAGTCGACTGGCAGAGAAAAAGAAGGCTGCTGACGGCTGGCATCGGTAACGAAGGCCTTGATGTAATCCCAGCGACTGGGAAAAAACGTTTGCCGATTCTGCTCCATCACGATGAGGGTATGGGCTGGGTTGCAGCCCGTGTCGCTTCCACAGTCAATGGATAGGATTTCGGCGTTAGGTCCATGGATCGAGGCAAAGAGAGCGCTGTAGAATCCCTCAGCGGAACCCACATCGGCCAGGCGTTTCGCATGCTTGGCATACCGGATGAAGTTACGCACCTCGCGACGCACATACCAGGCATTGGCTTGATGGCAGAATACATTATAGGTGCGCAGATAACAGCCCTGAGAACCCTGGAAATCATCCGGGGAATAGATCCGGAAGAACTCCTCGCCCTCGCCGGATACATAAATACAATTATCCGACCAAGGCTGGAAACGATGCCTAGCTGAGCAACGTTCCTCGCGCCACAGGGCCGGAATTTTTCGCAGGAAGCGTGCCAGCAACAACGCCTGATCGCCCCCTATTGCTTTAAGACTGTGACGGACCAGTGATTGAAGGCTTGGCATCTTGATCGAGAAAGTCAGGTAAGCAGCTGGTACCAGCGATCCGCGCAGTGGCGGATGTCGTACTGCGGTGCCAGCAGCAGGGCTCGCTGTGCCAGATCTTGGCGCTCAGGCACTGAGGCCAGCAGCTGCTGCAGGCGCTGGCTCCACGTCGCCACATCGGCCGCCGGCAGCAGTTCGCCGCCGACGCCATGTTGCAACACCTCACGGCAGGCGGGCACATCGCTGGCGATCACCGGCAAACCGGCGGCCATCGCTTCAATCAGCACGATGCCAAAGCCCTCAGCGCGGGTTGTGGAAAAGGCGAACAGATCCGCCTTACCCAGCAGCTCGGGGATGTCACTGCGGAGCCCGAGAAACACAACGGCCGGATCCTCCCCCAGCTCGCGGGCCAGGGCCTCCAGTCGTGGGCGATCCGGCCCCTCGCCTGCCAATTGCAGCTGCCAACCAGGCTGGCGGCCGGCGGCAAAGGCCCGCAGGAGGGTGGCCTGATCTTTGATCGAATCCAGACGCGCCACCATCAGCACCCGGAGCGTATCTCCAGGTGGCCGCTGCGTACGGGCGGCCGCAGACCTGGAAGCGATGGTGGCTGTATCACACCCGTTGGCGATCACCGGGCCCAGGAGCAAGCCCGGCGGCAGAGGCTGCAGGGAGGCCGCCACAGCCTTGCTGCAGGGCACCGCCAGCACCCCCAGGCGCTGGAACCAGAGGAGGAGTCGCAGCCAGAGGCGTCGGC
This sequence comes from Synechococcus sp. UW140, assembly GCA_943371515.1. Taxonomy (GTDB): domain Bacteria; phylum Cyanobacteriota; class Cyanobacteriia; order PCC-6307; family Cyanobiaceae; genus Regnicoccus_A. The sequence continues at coordinate 153,305 of CALRVC020000003.1, forward strand.
CAGCGGGATCAGCGGGCGCGGTGTTCCCAAGGTGCACTGCCATCCGCCGCACCCCCGCGAGGCGTGCCCCCAGCGCCAGCCAGAGCATCGGCCGGTTGCAGGGGTAAAGGAGCAACGCATCGGGCCGGCGGCGGCGGCAGAGGCGGTAACTGCGCCAGGCCAGCCGGGGGCCATCGCAACAGGGCCACTGGTGGAGGGCGTCGAGGCACCCTTCCGCCTGCAGCGCTGCCACGGCTTGGACCATTGCCTGGGCGCGGCGGTCGGCATTGAGCAACTCGCTGTGAACGCCATCAGGAGCGTGACGGATCAGCTGCAGCGCCAGTGCTTCGATGCCGGCCGCGTGCAGGCCGCCCAGCACATGGAGTACACGCATTCATTCAGGCGCTGGGAGGCCAGAGATCATTGGCATAAAACAGATTGCTTGGATCACAACTATCCGTCACGGACAGATCAGTAACTCTAGGTGGATCAAAAGCCTGATAAAGGCTGCCGAGCACGCTCTCAAGGCGATCTCGCTCACTTGGCGGCACCTCAAGGCACAAGACGATCGGGCAATCAAGAGCCAGGAGCCGCTGTGCACCGGCCAATACCTCGAATTCGTAGCGCTCTACATCAATCTTGATCACCAGACGCTTTAGCTCATTGAGCCAGTGCCCAACATCCAACTGATCCAAGGACACTTGAGGAGTCCACTGCCGCGGATCCCCCATGCGCTCAGTCACTGACACCACTTGATTGATGCCGCTACCTGGCAGGGAGGTGATCTCGACAGTGGTGGTGCAGCTCCCCAGCGCCAGATTCAGTGCTGAAATATTGAGAGACTGGTTGTGACTGCAATTGCGCACCAGAGCATTAAAGGTGCTGCGCACAGGCTCAAAAGCGATCGCCTTGGCGCCAGTTTTTGAGGCCACAAGCAGAGAAAAGAGTCCCACATTGGCGCCAATATCGAGAAAGAGTGTGTCGGCGTCGCAGAGGCTGAGCAGCTGAGCCAACACCGGCTCAATCGCCCGCTGCTTCAACAACCCCCGCAGCTGATAGTGCTCAGGCTCAACTGTGAATGCTACCCCTGCAAAGCTAGCTATTGGAGGGGGCAAGAATGGAAGTTTCAGCCTGGCTGCCAGCCAGGCGTAGTGCAGGTTGAAGGACATGGCGGTTCAGTCAGCAGGTCTTGAACAGATGGCTCACTCACCCAACCCCAGCTCACGCCCATAGGCCATGGCCATGGATTCCACAGTGAAATCCCGGAGCGCTCGCTGACGCGCCAGTTTGGCTCGCTTAGTAGCAGCCTCAGGCTCCGCGAGCACCTCCTGAATGCCGGCGGCCAGTGCCAGCGGATCGCCAGGTGCCACCAGTCGGCCGAGGCGGCCGCCCTCGAGCACCTCACGGCAGGCGCCCACATCGGTGGCCACGATCGGCACACCGGCGGCCATGGCCTCGGCCAGGGCGATGCCGAAGCCCTCATCGGGCCGTGCGGCGAAGACGAACAGATCGATCTGGCCCAGCAGCTCGGGAACATCGCGGCGCATGCCCAGCAGATGCACCCGATCGGCCAGATCCAACTCTGCGATCAGCTCCTCGAGCTGCTCACGTTGGCTGCCGTCTCCCACCAGCTTCACTTTCACCGCCAACCCCCGATCGCGCAGGAGGGCGGAGGCGCGGATCAGGGTCGGCTGGTCCTTGTGCAGTTCAAGACGCGCCACCATGGTAAGGCGAGGTGGGTCATGGAATGTCTCAGGGCGGCTCATGCCGCTGAAGGCCTTCAGATCGCAGGCGTTGAAGATTGCGCGCGTTTCCCGCCGACTCAGCGAGAAATCACGCACGGTGGCCGTGCGCACATACTCAGAGCAGCACAGAAGCCGGTGCGTGAACGGGCGGCCCAGCTGCACCAGCAACTTGAACTTGGCAAAAGCCGATCCGGTCCACACCGGCGGCAGATTACCGACATGGGCGCAGACGCGCCGCACGCCTGCAGCTCGGGCGCCGATGGCGATCAAGGAATGCCAGCCAAGTGGGAAGCTGAGCACGGCTCGTGGCCTCTGCAGTCGACAGAGCCGAAAGGTGAGCCAGGCCAACCGCGGGTAGCGGCCCAGACCATGGCTGAGATCGAACCAATGGATCGGCACCCCCAGCGCTTCGAACTCCGCCAGCAGGTCGAGCGGCTCACGACTGAGCACCACCAGGTGCACCACAACTCCCTGCCGATTCCAGTGCCGCGTGAGCTGCAGGACCAGCTGCGGACAGCCCTCAGCCGCAAGGGAGGTGAGGACGATCAGCAGATCACAGCGATGGCAGGTCAAAGTCCTCAGTGCTGAGGGACGTAACACTGATCAAAGTGGCACCTACCACCAGGATCAACACTGGGGAAGTAGCCAAAAGATTCCATGTAGGCATCGATATCGCACGCCATCCCAAGGCCTGCTGCACGCTGGTCATTGATTTCCACGATCACCTTGCGACATCGGCGCTCCCTGAGCAGCACGGACATGCCTCGCAAAACAGTTGCTTCGAAGCCTTCCACGTCAATCTTCACCACTAACCGATGGTGATTCCAAGCCTGATGCATGGCCGGCCACTCGGACAGTGCGCCGGCATTGAGAAGATCATCGAGCCGTACGGCCTGCACCATCTGCTGCTCTTCTGCTTTTGAATGCCCAGACCCAAGCGAGTTGCCGCCGGAATGGGAGATGTGGCCGATACGAAACGGCAGAAACCCGGAGGTGTCCGCGGCCGCCGCCAGCAGAACTGACGGGGGGGGAGCAATGAGCAAAGCACAGTTACGCTGCAAATCGGCAAACTCGCGGCTGCTGGCCTCCAGACTGAGCACAGCTAAACACCGGGGTTGGGCAAAACAGGATGTGAGGCCAATGTTGGCGCCCACATCGATGAACCCATCGGCGCCGGAGAGGTCGGCAAGAAGGGCCATCACTTCATCGTTGCCGTAGCGGGCGGCAAGCCAGAAGGTGCTGTCCGCGAAGCGAGTGTGAAGGAGAGGACCATAGCGAGAGCGAATGGGAACCCCATCCAGAAACAACGCACCCAGTTGGGCGAGGCGATACTTACCACGCGGAATGGGTGCATTGGCCAGCACATCCAAGAGGCGTTCCGCCAGCCAACGACGAAGCCGGATCATGGGCCAGTCCCTCCCTGGATCAGATCGTGCAGTACGTGCAGAACGCGGGGGGCGATCACGCGAACATCAAAGCGCTGCATCACAGCCTCACGGCAATGCTCACGGTTCAATTGCGGCACCTTGGCCACGGCATCGACAAATTCATCGATGGTGCGCTCAGAACTGTCGCAAAGAAAACCTGTACGGCCGTGCTCGATCACCTCAGGAGTGGAGGCTTGGCGGGTGGCAATCACGGGTGTACCGCAGGCAAGGGCTTCCACCATCACGATGCCGAAGGGTTCCTCCCAGCGGATCGGGAAGAGAAGGGCGGCGGCTCCGGTGAGGAGTTCCTGCTTCTGCTGGTCGTTCACCGGGCCGATCCAGCGGATGCGATCACCATCGAGATGGGGTGCCACTTGCTCGCGGAAGAACTCAGGCCCTCCCTGCTCGTTGGACACGTTCCCCGCGATCACTAGGCGCCGCCCTGATCGCCGAGCAACCTCGATCGCTGTATCCACTCCCTTGTTGCGAGTGAGCCGACCAAGAAAAGCCAGGTAACCCTCAGCACCATCTCCCGGCAGAAAGGCCTCGGCATCCACAGGGTTGGGGATCACATGCGCCGGACGATGGATCACCGCGTGTCGTTTCTGGTTCTCACTGATCAGATGAAAAGCGAAAGGACCACCTACGCGGGCCTCGGCGAAGTCAATTTGGCCCTGATCAATCGGGTTCGGGAATCTATGCAGGAGTGGCTTATGAACTCGAAGGAGTGCTTCCAGATAGTCGAAGCGGCCGTGGTTGAACACCACATCCACATCGCGGGCAGCCCAGAGGCTCTGAAGCTGGAACTGGAGCTTGCGTCGGGCTCGGCTCATGTACTTGAGGGTTGGGGCTCGATGGGTATGCAAACGGCCACCGTAGGAGCGTGAACCCTGGCCGGCCATCAGGTGAACCCTATGGCCCAGACGGACGAACTCCTGGCAATAGAGATGGACAATCCGCTCAGCACCGCCGTAGTGGGTGGGTGGCACGGGAATGTGAGGATCGGCGATCACCAGGATGTTCATGTCTCAGCAGCATCTGGCAGAGATCTCTGCAGCGTGTCGTAGAGCGTCAGAAGCGAACGGGCCATGGTCGAGAAGGATGCCACCTTCGCTTCAAGCGGGCGAAGCGCTGAGGAATCCTCAAGCAGATGCAGCATCAGCCCAGCCCAGGCGGACACACTGAGGGGAACGCGATAACAGCCTTCCACCGGCTCCAGCAACTCCCGAATCCCCCCCAGGTCACTCCCCGCCACCGGCAGCCCGGCAGCGAAAGCCTCGAGCACCGTGAGCGGCCCGGTCTCCAACCAAGTGGAGGGAACCACGGCGAGGTCATAGTCCTGAAGGCGGGGCAGCAACTGATCCTTGGCGAATGAACCCATCAGCCGGAAGCGCGAATCGCCGGTAATCCGTCGCTGTAGCCGCTGTCCATAGGCTCCATCCCAGTAGGGACCATAGAAATCCAGCTGAATCGGGGCGTTCGCCGGCAAGCGACGGATCGCCTCCACCACAAGATGCAGGCCTTTCACCGGGTTACAGCGGCCCCAGTACACCAGCCGCAACACACCATCCTCCATCGGCCGCCGCTGAGGTGGCGGCAACGGTTTCGGCCCCGCGGTGCGGATCAGATGGACCTTCTCCGGCGGTGCACCATTGCGCAGAAGCACTTCACGGCTCCACTCTGGTAGCACATGAATGGCATCGGCTAGGTGCACCAGCTCATGCCAGGCAGCCTGAAACGCCTTGGTGAGCTGCCGCGACGTAAGCAGATGGGCCAGGATTCCGGGCGTTTCGGCATCGAGAGGCCATCCCTGCTGAAGCGCCACGGCGGCAGCTAGGGGATAGGGGGCTCCACCGTTGTGCACACGGCAGCGGGTGCAGCGGCGCTCCCGCATCACCCCATCACACACGCGTCCACGGGCGTCGATCAGGGTGCTCTTCATGCAGGTGAAGCCCGGAGAATGCACCGTGACCACCAGCCGCGCCCCGAAGGCCTTGGCTGCACGGGCGTGCAGCAGTCCGCAGCGATCGCTCCAGGAATGGAGATGCACCACATCGGGGCGGAACTCGGCAAGCAACTCGGAAAAACCAGAAATCTCAACAGCGGTGGCAGCCGCCAGATCGCGACGGCCACTGGGCTTGATTGGTGGCAACAGCCGCTGCTCTGGAGACAGAGCGGCGGTTGGGGAATGATCAGGCGAAGGCAGGGCTCCCTCATGCGCAGCCCACAGCAGATCAACCGGTGGCACCTGGGCCAGCTGGGCATCAATGAGCTGCCTGACGAAAATCTCAGTTCCGCCAGTGACACGGGGGTAGAGGTCGTTACTGAGGTGGAGCAGGCGGAACATCACGTACGGGTGGGTGGCTTCGCCAAGCTGGCCAGAAATGCCTGAGTCTCCTGATCTGGCCGTTCTGGGACAGACAGCACCCGAGGGGAAAAGGGGCCGTGGAGCTGTGGCTGAGTTCCAGCGAAAAAGTGACGGTAACTCTTGAGTGCCATGGCATTCCCCACGATGGGAATGCCGGCCAGGGCCGCATCAACCACACGGGTGAGCATGCCGGAGGTGGCAGGATGCACGATCACCTGGGCGAGGCACCGGCATTGCAGCTGCTCAAGCTCATCCTCACTTTGCTCCCCGAGTATCTGCAGGGGCTGCGGAAGGTCCCTGAAGAACTCTCCTTCCAGAAACTCAGAGCCGCGACCCACGACCAGAACCGGCATCCCGCGGGGAGTGTGTTTGGCGAGCCAGCGGAGGGCGGGGCGGATACCGGAGAGGTTGGCGGGATTGCGAAAGTCTGCCAGCCAGAGCAATCCCATCTCGGGGTCTGGCAATCGACTCTGCCGGATTCTCTCAAGGCGCTCACGGTGCCCGGAAGCCGGGAAGTAGGGGAGATGCTGTGCTTCGATTCCATGAAGTTGAAGCCACCAGGCTTCCTCCACCGAAATCGTGAAGATCGCATCCGCCAGGCCCCACCAGCGTCGTTCATGAGCGAAGCGGTTGGTCACATCCAGACCCCGATGAGTCCAGCTGCCGGTGTTGGGGGCAAGGGACTCGATGTTGGCGGGCACCAGCACAGTGCGCAGACCACGCGCTTTCCAGGCGGCCACCGAGGCAAGGGCCCCATAGCCAGTTCCTTCCAGGATCACTCCCTGAAGGCCGGGGTAGCGCCCATGGAAGTGCTCCACCCTCAGAGCGCCGAGCCCCTGGGCCCGCACGCTCTCCACGCCGAAGGGTTGCAAAGGGCCGTATTTCCACACCGCCGCCAGGCCGGCGCGCAGGGTGGCAAGGCGTGAGACCGGCGGGGGTGGATCATCGATCGGTTCGAGCCGCCAACCTCCCCCCCTAAGAATCTCTAGCAACTGGCGAGACCGGTTGCAGCCTCCTGAGGCCTGCTCGTGATCACCACATATGAGAGAAACAAAGAAGCGGAGGGGTGCTGGAAGACCATCATTGCTGGCCAGGTAATTCAAAAAGCCTCTGTGGATCTAAACAATTCCATGCAAGAACATCTGATTAGCAGAAAGCAACTGCCATGATTCACCATATTGGCTACATACAGCCGACTGGTAGCTTTGCTCGCCCAAAAGATTTACTGACATCATAACCCGAACAAGTTGAGCCGCTAAAAGCCTGTATCTCGTCCGCATCAACCTCGCCAGAGCTTTCTGTCTTCGATTCTGACGAGGTGCCAAGGCCTGCACATCGGGAAGAGATGCTTCGTAGGCCACTCGCTGTTGGTTGGCCGTCAAGTGCCCGCGGTGCCACCGCATGCCTGTCAGAATGACTGGGCTGAGTAGCGGTAGGCTATCGTCCAGCAGCGCATAATGAAGCACACTATCAAATATATTCTGAAGCCCAGATGGTACTCTGCTGGCAGCAGTGTGGAAGGCCGAGAGGCGCATGAAGGTTGAGTCTTGAGGGAAGAATACTTCCGATAGCGGCAGACAAACGGGGCTCGTGAGCCAAGGACAGACATGTCGCAGAATTTCTCCATTGGAGTCAATGTCAAGTCGAGCGCACGATATCCAGTTAAAGATGTTGGGCTGACAAAATTTCTCTATGATTTGAGAAAGTCGATGAAGGCTCCCTGGAAGGAGGATGTCATCGCTGTTAAGCCAATTGAACCACTCGCCGCTTGCAGAGGCAGCACCTTTAAGAACGGCAGACCATGGCCCAGCATCTGGTCGGCTCTCCCAGGCCGCAAGATGCTTTTCGTATCGTTTGATAATTTCAACAGATCCGTCCGTGCTGCCACCATCCATGATGATGTACTGCAGATGAGGATAATTCTGAGATAATACAGAATCGATTGTGGCCTCAAGGTATTGCGCCTGGTTGTATGATGGAGTTATAATTGTGAAATAAGTATTTGGTGGTCTCATCGTGATAGAAGCCGTGGATGCAGGCATAATTGTGAGTAACGGTGCGCCATGGTCCTAGATGGGAAGGCTACTGTACGGCATCCAGTTGGGCTTGAATCTAGGGGCTGCCATTGGCAAATGCTACACGAGCTTCTCGCTCCAGTTCTTCTCATTGCAATCTGACAGCTAAAGATTCTGTTGGGGTTTTGACGAAGTAAATCGACCACATGCTGATCTCCAATTGGCGCCTGAGCTGGCGTCACTCTTTGTGTTGTCGCTTCCGCAGCTGCCACCGAATTGATGCGATGAGGTCAGCAACAAAGCGTCCTGCCAGTGTCCGAAAGCCGCGTGGCTCAGTCTCGTCATGGAGTTGATTACAATTCAGACGATAACCAGAGGATAGAACAAGGGGTGCTCATAAGACGAGACAAACAAATCTGTAGCATACAAGAAAAGATTTAATTGGCACAACCATGGGATTCCCGGAGCTTGCGTCCCCTGTGTTGGTGTAAATCCCTGGGGACCTCAACCCCGGCGTAGCCGGGGTTGAGCGCGCACCACAGCGACCCGGCTCCGCCGCTGGTGTTGCAAGGGGTGGGCAGGCCCGTGACCCTGGTTTGAGAACCACCTCAACCAGACGAACCATGCCCAGTTCCAATCGTGCCTCAACTGAGCTGGCGCCGCTACTGGATGGCAGCAGCGCCGGTGAGCTGATCCCCGAGCTGGTGCGCCACGGCCTGCAGCAGCTGATCGAGCTGGAGGTCGCTGCCGTGCTCGGCGCGGAGCGCCATGAGCGCAGCGAGGACCGGCTCGGC
>CALRVC020000004.1:0-148795 GCA_943371515.1 Synechococcus sp. UW140
GTCAGCGGTTACCGGCTGGCTCAGATCGATAGGGAAATCCAGGAGACCCTGGAAGCAAGGCATGGCCCAGATCAACCCATGGAGAAAACCGAGAACGCAGTGTTACCAGGCGTCAAATCAATTGGGTAACATTTTGTTGATGCAAAGCGAAGGACAACTTGATTGACGCGCCGCGACAGCCTGGTCAAGATCCCGATCCCAGCTGCAATCTCGAGAAGTGGCAGGCCTCAATACAACCACCTCTACCGGTCAACCAGATTGACGCCACCCGTCAACCTGATTGACACGGGACAGGCCGTCGATCCGCTCCAGCAGGGAGATTGGCCCTGGTCTCAGGCCATCAGCAGCTGGTAAGCCGCATGGATGCGGCGGAAATCGTCAACGGCTCCACCCTGGTCGGGATGGTGGGTTTTCACCAGCCGGCGGTGGGCCCGCTTGATGGCCTCGCTCGAGGCACCCCAGCGCAGACCAAGCACCGCGAAGGCGGCCGCCCGCTCTGGATCGGTGCTGTCCTCGGCCGGAGCCGGGCGGGCCGCCTGCTCAAGGGCGGCGATCCGCTCCAGCAAGTCATCGACCACACCCAAGGGCGATTCCGTAAGCCATTCAGACGCCCGCACGCCATACATCGCGAAGGCGACCCGTACCGCCAGGCGAGCCTTGGTCTGCGGACCGCGCAGCGCCTGCCGCAGGGCGCTGCCGAGACCTGGCAGGCGGCGATCAAGCTCCTCCTCCAGCGGGGCGCGCGGATCGCTCCACTGGCTGCGCAGATGCTCAAACAGACCCCGCAGGCCGCTGAAGACCAGCGTCTCCCCCACCCGAGCCGAGGCGCCCACCCGAAGCTCGCGCCAGCGGGGATGTCGGGCGAGCGCTTCACCCCAGGCCTCCACCCGCTCGGCACTGACATCGCCCCTGAAAACAGATCCAGGGGCCTGCTGGCGCAGGAGCTCCTGGCGCAGAAGACGTACCTCCCTGCGCAGGGCTTCATTCTCGGCGAGCAGCGCGTCAATGTTGGCGGTGACCTGGGCGCCCCGGGCCGGCGCACGGACCCAGCTGCGCGGATCAAATCCCATCATCAATCGGCCTGAAGTGCAGCGACGGACAGCTGCCTCAGTGCCAGGCGGTCGATCTTGCCGGTGCTGTTGAGGGACATCGCCTCGAGAACGCGGATCTGCTTGGGGCCTTGTCGCTCAACCGTGCCCGCGCGAAAGGCATCAGCTCATGCTCCGTTGGGGCGGGCTGATCGGAATGGAGGGTCACGAAGGCGCCCTCAGTCTCCCCCTGGACCGGATTATGGATGCCAGGCACGGACATCAGCGCCGGGTAACCAGAACGAGCCCTCCACGTCTGGCTGTATCCCATGCCTTGGATCTGAAAAAACCTGACGCCGACTCACCTGGATTCACTGCTCGATCTAACAGTGGTTACTCAGCCGTAGGTGGAGATCGTCGAGAGACGCTGGAAGGAGGGACTGGCCATGCCGTCCACCCGGAAGGAGGACCAGGTGGCCGTGGAGGCTGGATGTTCAGACTGGCGGGGAAATTCGATGCGGCGGCGCTGATAGGTGAGTCCCACACAACTGAGATCCTCGTCATCGGCCATCAGCGACCAGAGCAGGCGCAGATCACCCCGGTCATAGGACCCCGACTGGGACGTCGGCAATGCTTCCGCCACCACCCCAGGACCGAAACGCACGCCAATGGTTCGTTCTGACGCAAGGTAATCGCCATCTTCGGTTGGGTAGAACCAGCAGGTTTCGTTGCTCAACTGCTGGAGCGGAACGGCATCCAGCCGTTCGCGACCGAGCGGAGCATCGGTAGACGAATCGCCTTGGCCCGCTTCCAGGAGATGAACCTGCAACCAGAGGCGAGAGGCGTCGAAACGAGGAATGACGGCATCACAAAGCAGCCGTTCCCGCGCTGGAGCGGTATTGGGCAGGCCGACGAAGGGATCTTCGCAGCTGATCGTGGCCTGTCCAGCCTGAACAAGGGAATCAAGGCTGCCGCTCCACCCCTTGGGGCAGCGCAGGATGCGCAGTGACCTTGCATCACTGAGGGACGCCTGATGATCGGCGACGACTTGGGTCCAGTCACTGGACTCCTCCCCTTCCAGGGGAGGAGCAAGACTGAAGGTGAACGCCAGGGTTGTGGTCATGGCCGGTGATGAGCCCGTCATGACGGGAACCTGTTGCTTGTGGAGGCCGCGATCAGCCCAGACCGATCTGGCCGAGGATGCCTTGGCCGGTGAGGACCTCAGTAGCCAGGCCGATCACGAAGCCAAGCATGGCCAGACGGCCATTCCAGGTTTCGGCGAACGCAACAAAACCGAAGCGGGTGGTGGAGTCAGCCATTGAACGAGAGCGAAGTGCTTTGCGAAGCGTAACACAAATCTTTGCGCATTGTTAAGAGGCGGCCAGGGACCGACGGGGCCATGCGCGAGTTCCGCAGAGATTCACTTCGGCAGCTCACGGCTCGGCGCTGCTGCCGGGATCCCGGCTCACATCCACTCCGAAGGGGGCGAAGAGAAAGACCATCTCCCCGAGTCGCTCCTGGTGCCCATCCAGAGCGAAAACCCCGCCGGAGACAAAATCCGCCGAGCGCTGGGCCTCCTCCGGTGGCATCGAACCGAAGTTGAGCACCACGGTCTTGCGCTCACGCACCGCTTGAACCGCCTGCAGGACGTCCTCAAAACGGCGCGGCTCCATCAGAACGACTTCGGGAGCCAAGTCGGAAAACCGATCCATGCCATCACGGTGCCATGGGCAGCCCAGCGGCGCCAACCGCTGCACCCGCTCGGGTCAGAGCTGGGGCACAGGTTCAGCCAGGGCGAGAAGGTCGTCGCAGCACAGCTCTTCCCGCCGGCGCAGGACAAAGAGAGTCCCGGTCTGTCCCCGGCAGACGCGCAACTCCTGATCCAGAACGGTGATGTCCAGCCAGGCCGGGTAGCTCTGGCTCACCTGACGCAACAGGCGCAACTGCATCGGTCCCAGCCCCGGGCCGATCCAACCTCCCCGCTCGAAGCTCACCGAAACCCGCTGGGCCCCCTGAACGGCAATCCGCGCCAGCACGGCGATGCCGCCCAGGCCCGAGAAGGCACCGGTGAGCCGCAGCAGGTTCATGGCCCGGGCACGGGCCGGGACCAGCACCTGAAGGTTGTCGATCCATGGGGCAACTCGCAGGTAAGGAGCCTTGCTGCTGCTCCATCGCAACTCCCAGACCCCCTCCAGATGCTCCGGCCGTTGCAGCAGATCAGCGGGGGACTCCCGCTCGAGCGCTTCGATCAGCGAGCGGATCCGCTGATCGCCGAGCGCAGCAGGGTTGCACAACCCTTCGAGCAACTGTTCACGGGGAGTCATGGCACCAAGGGGGTGGGAGGGGGGGTCCTGGGGCCGGGGGCGTGTGTAGAGTGATCATTGATTTTTCGATCACTGGTGAGAGCAACACTTCCAGCCGTCGACGGATCCGTTCAAGTTATTTAAAGTTACATGACAATCTACGTAGGCAACCTCTCGTTCGATGCCGAGCAAGAGGATCTCCGTGACCTTTTCAGTCAGTACGGAGAAGTACGCCAGTGCAGCCTGCCCCTTGACCGGGAAACTGGACGCAAACGCGGCTTCGCGTTCGTGGAACTCGCGAACGACGCCGAAGAGCAGAAAGCCATCGACGATCTTCAGAACGTCGAATGGATGAACCGGATGATCCGGGTCAACAAGGCAGAGCCCCGCGGTGGCGGTGGTGGTGGTGGTGGTGGCAATCGCGGTGGTGGCGGCGGCTACGGCGGCGGTGGTGGTGGTGGTGGTGGCGGCTACGGCGGCGGTGGCGGTGGTCGCAGCCGCTACTGAGTCTTCCCCAACCCTCCAGGTCAGGTACGCCTGACTGTGGCACTTTGATCAACCCCGCCAAGGCGGGGTTTTTTGTTGGGGCGCCCTGAACACCGGGCCGGGCACCCCAACGGCTTCAAGCAGATGGGGAAAGGATCACTCCTCCCCTTCGTCTTCAGCGCCGACTGGCACCAGGCGGATCTGCTTGCGGCCGATCTTCAGCTCAAACTCATCCCCGGGCTTGAGGTCGAGCAGAGCCGTGTAAGCCTTGCCCACCAGCAGGTTGCCGTTGCCTTGAACAGTGGCGATGTAGCTCAGCTTGCGTCCACCTTTGCCGGCTGCCTGACCGCCACCGCTGGGGCCGAGGTTGACGCCCTTGGCCTCCAGCAGAGCTTCGTAAAACGCCGTGAAATTCAATCGTTCACTGCCGTCCTTCTTGGTGCTGACGTAGCCGGCAGAGCGCACCAGCTCTGATTTGCTGACCTCACCCAGCTCCTTGACCTTGGCGAGCAGATCGGCACCAGTCAACATGGCATTGCTTGAGAACATCACAGACAACATACTGAATGGCGTGGGTTCGTTGAGGTTGGCGGACAAAGCAACCTGGCCAGGCCAGTTCAGATCCAACGAAGATCCTGGTCATCGCACATTTCCGGTCAGGACATCCTGATTCTGATCAGGTGAGTCATGGCCGCGAAGTTGCAGAGGCCTCTCTGCACTGGCAAGCCCGATCTGATCCGTTCAGTGGGAATGGCCGTGGCGAGGTCGCTGAAACCAGAACCACCAGCTTGCCCCCCCCAGCAGAATCATCAGGATCAGGGGTGCTTCGCGCCAGATTTGATAGGTCGTGGCCCGCTTCAGCCGCTCCAGTTCGAACACCCCCAGCTCGGCCCGGCCCGGTGGCAAGGCAGCGCGAACCACCCCCTGAGAGTCGATCACCAGACTGGGGCCCGTGTTGGCGGTGCTCACCAACCAGCGGCCCACTTCGATCGCCCGCAGCTGGGCCAGGGCCGTGAACTGATCACGCAGCAGGGCTGGATAGGGGTCGAGATTGGCACTGGCCATCAACCAACCGGCCCCTGCCGCGGTGGCCTCGCGCAGGCCCTCGCCATTGGCCAGCTCGTAACAGATCGCCACCGCCGGATCCGCGCCGCTGCGTCTCAGCAGTCGCGCGGGCGCCCCCGGCTCCACACCCCCCACAGCAGAAAGTCCACCCCAGCGCCAGAACCGCGCCAGGGGCACCCATTCGCCCAGAGGCACCACCCTGGCCTTGTCGACCCAACTGGAGGCTTCACTCGAACTGGGCTCGAATAGGAGGACACTGCTGCGCAACTCCTCCCCTTCAAGGCGGAAGCCACCACTGAGGACTTCCGCCTCGGCCTCTGGCATGGCCTGCCCGAGCACCAACGTTCCTTCCGGCAGAAGCAGGGGCACCCCCAGGGCGGCCGCCTGCTGGCGGGCCCTGACGATCTGCACCAGCAGGTCCCGCTGGCGCTCGGGCTCGAACTTCTCCCGTGTGGGCAGCGCTGGTTGCAGCACCAGCACCCGGAAGGCCTCCCCCCGCTCCACCCGATCGGCCCGCAGCTGGCTCCAGCCGAGGCCATGGCTGAACAGCAGCAGAGCGGCCAGACCCAGGCCCCAGCCGCGCCGGCTGACCGTAGGCGCCACCAAAGTGCGCCAGCAGAACCAGCCGATCAACAGCTGAACGGCAGCCACCAGGCCGGATCCGCCCACAGCCGCCAGACCGGCCAGGGCCCGATCGGCGGGCAGGGGGGAGGCCCCCAGCCCGATCCAGAACAGGGGTCCAGCGGCCAGGAGCACTTCCGCCAGCCCCCAGAGCCCGGAGGCCAGCAGCGCTGTGGCGAGGCGGCGGGGGTCAAGGCGGCCTACCAGCCAGCCCCAGCTCGCCACCAGCCCCCCCCCGGCCAGACCGCAGGCCAACCAGAGCGCCAGGCAGATCGGCAGGCTCAGGGGGCCTGGGACACCGATCCAGTCGAGGGGATGCAACCAAAGCAGCCAGCGATGGCTGACCAGCACCGCAGCGCCCCCCCAGAGGCCGGCGGCAGCGGGAGTGGCTCCCCAGAGGGGGACCAGGGCCAGCCAGAGCAGCGGGGGCAGGCCCAGAGGTGCAAGGGAGAGTCCCGCCAGGGCACCGGCAAGGGCGGTGATCACCCTCAGGCGCCGGTCATCTCCCATGGCCTGCGCCGGCATGCAACGACATCATCAGATGGTCAGCGCTTGCCGCCATGGACCGGGACAATCTGCTCCAGCAACTGATCCTGCGTGGACTGGGCACCAGTTCCCTGGTGGCCGACCGTCTGCGCAACGTCACCCAGGCCTGGGTGACCAGTGGCCGCCTGGATCCCGGCGAAGCCACGGTGCTCGTCGACGACGTGATGCGCGCGCTGCGGGGGGAGAACCCCGAGCTGGAGAAGCAGGCCGAGCGCACCATGGAACGCGGCATCGATCACTTCCTTCAGGACCTGGGGCTGGCACGCCAGCGCGAGGTGGATGAGCTGAGGGGCCGCATCGACCGGCTGGAGCAACAGCTGCGCAGCCGACGGGAAGCGGCCGAAGTGCCCGACTGACGCGGCACAGGAGTCGGCATCCCCGGCGCTGGCAGAATGCCTGCCAGCTCGTTCCGGCCCGGCCGCCAGACACCGACCCATGCGTGACATCCTGATCAGCACCGGCGTCTGCGTCGCCTGCCTTCTGCTGGCCCTGGCCAGTCAGCTGATCTCTCCCAGCACAGTGGATGCCGGCGGCAACGGGGCCGTCAGCACTGCCTCCCTTGGCTCCGCTGCCGTCGCTTCGGTCAGCTCAGCCATTGATCAGGCACCTACAGCTACAGCACCCAGCGGCCGGATCGAGCTTGACCCCGACGATCCGAATCCTTCGTTGTTCACCATGGCCTCCGACAGCCCCAACGACCCCTCTGACCTCGCCGACGCCTCCGTTGCCCAAGTCGGCGCATCCGGCCTGGGAGGCGAATTGGTGGCCGCCAAGGAAGTGGTCACCCCCAGTGGCCTGCGCATCACCGATCTGGTGGTCGGCGAGGGTGCCGAAGCCGTGAGCGGCCAGCCTGTCCAGGTCAACTATCGCGGCACCCTCGCCAGCGGCAAGGAGTTCGACAGCAGCTATGGACGCGGCCCCTTCTCCTTCCCGCTTGGAGCCGGTCGGGTGATCAAGGGCTGGGATGAAGGCGTGGCCGGCATGAAGGTTGGCGGCAAGCGCAAACTGGTGATCCCACCGGATCTGGCCTACGGCGAACGGGGCGCCGGCGGCGTCATTCCCCCCAACGCCACCCTCACCTTCGAGGTGGAACTGCTCGGGGTCGGAGGCTGAGCCGCGTCCGGCAACTGGGCCAGGGCGCATCTCGTTAATATGAGAGCACCGGTGGACCGCCGGTCAAGCTGTTCATGGTCACATTGGTGACAGATCCGGCTCGCCTTTTCTCGACGTGCCGCCGGGACTCAGTCACAGGCCTGTGCCATGCCGCCTCAACAGGCGGTCCCCCATGGGCTCCGCCCTTTCCCCCTTCGTTGCACTGTTCATGGCTCACACGCTGCCCGCTCTCCCTTACGACATCAACGCGCTCGAACCCCATATCTCGCAGAACACCCTCGAGTTTCATCACGGCAAGCACCACGCCGCCTACGTCACCAACCTCAACAAACTGATCGACGGCACCGACCTTGACGGCCAGAGCCTCGAGGACGTGATCACGAGCGTGGCCGGAGATCCCTCCAAGGCCGGGGTGTTCAACAACGCGGCCCAGGTGTGGAACCACAGCTTCTACTGGCAGTGCATGAAACCCGGTGGTGGCGGCCAGCCCAGTGGAGCCCTCGCCGAGAAAATCAACGCCGACTTCGGCAGCTTCGAGGCCTTCGTGGAGCAGTTCAAGACCGCTGGTGCCACCCAGTTCGGCAGCGGCTGGGCCTGGCTGATCCTCGATGGCGGCACGCTGAAGATCACCAAGACCGCCAACGCTGATCTGCCCCTCGCCCACGGTCAGAAAGCACTCCTGACGATGGATGTGTGGGAACATGCCTACTACCTCGACTATCAGAACAGGCGCCCGGATTACATGACCACCTTCCTTGAGAAGCTGGTGAACTGGGACTTCGTGGCCGCCAACCTGGCCGCCGCCTGATTCTCACCGGCCCCTTGTGGCCATATCCAGTCAGAGGTGGCCGCCTGCTCAGGGGCGAGCCGCCTCCTCAACCGCTTCAGGCGCGATCCACATGGCATCGCCATAAGAGAAGAATCGATAACCCTGGCGCTTGGCCTCCTCGTAGAGCTCCAGCAGACGCGGCCGTCCGATCAGGGCACTCACCAGCAGCAACAGCGAGCTGCGGGGCAGGTGGAAATTGGTGAGCAGTCCCTGCACCACCTGAAAGCGGAATCCAGGCTGGATCACCAGGTTGACCGGTCCGCGGAAGGGCACCAGGTTGCCGTCATGGAGCGCCGCCACACCTTCCAGGCTGCGGACGCTGGTGGTGCCGATCGCGATCACCCGCCCTCCCCGCAACCGACACGCGGCCACTGCATCCACCAGACCCTGGCTGATCTCCACCCACTCGCTGTGCAGATCCAGGCTGGAGAGGTCCTCCTCCTCCAGTGGGCGAAAGGTGCCGATGCCCACGTGCAGCGTGGCGGTGGCGATGTCCACGCCCCTGGCGCGGATCGCCTCCAGCAGCTCATCACTCAGGTGCAGGCCCGCCGTCGGGGCGGCCACCGCTCCTGGCCTGGTGGCATAGCGGGTCTGGTAGCGGCTTTCCTGCTCAGGATCCGGGTGCTGGATGTAGGGGGGCAGCGGCATCGCCCCGTAGCGCTGCAACAGAACTTCGATCGAAGCGGCGTCGATGCAGCCGGGGGGGAAGCGGATCACCCGCCCACCCGTGGGCTCATCAAGCGCCACCACCTCCAGCGGCAGGGACGGCTGGCCGACGGCTTCGAGCTGGAGCACCTCACCAGGCCGCACCCGCTTACCCGGACGCACCAGGCAGATCCAGCAGCTCTCGCTGGACGCCACGGCCGCCTCCCAAGGAGCGGCATTGTTGTGAGGCTGAAGCACGAGCAGCTCCACGGCACCTCCACTGGCGCGGCGAGCCTGCAGCCGGGCCTTGAGCACCCGGGTGTCGTTGACCACAAGCAGATCACCCGGGCGCAGCTCCCACTGCAGGTCCCAGACACTGAGATGTCTGATCTGCTGCTCTGCGCCTGAGCCGACGGTGGCGGGGTCCAGGACCAGCAAGCGGGCGCTGTGGCGCGGCTCGACGGGCGTCTGGGCGATGAACGACGGCGGCAGGTCGTAGGTGTAACTGGAGAGCCGCAGATCAGCGGACGGATCGCTCAGGGGTGCGGGCCCCGGTGGGGCCGAGGAAACAACAGAAGTCAGAGGGCCAGGCTTTCTGGCGCCGTCTCGATCAGCTGGGCCAGATCCTTGAGGAAAGCAGCGGCATGGGTGCCATAGATGACCCGGTGATCGGCCGTGAGGTTCACCTGCATCTGGCGTCTGACAGCAATCGAGCCATCCTTGCCGGCCACCACCGCTGGACGGGAAGCAGCCACGGCCAGGATCGCTCCAGTGCCCGGTGGCAGTATCGCGTCGAAGCGGTCGACGCCGTACATCCCCAGATTGGAGAGGGTGAAGGTACCGGTGCTGTACTCCTCGGGCTTGAGCTGCTTGGAGCGGGAGCGAGCCACCAGGTCGGCCCACGAGCGTGAGAGGCTGTAAAGATCGGTGCGGTCGGCCGCGGCCAGTACCGGTGTGATCAGGCCTCCATCATCCATGGCCACCGCCACGGCGACATTGATGGCGGGGGGATAGACCATGCCGGCGTCGCTGAAAGAGGCATTGACCTGGGGGTGACGGGCGAGAACCACACCCACCGCCTTGGCGAGCAGGGCCGTCATGGTGACGCCCTTGCTCTTGACCGTCTTGGCAAACGCATCGAGCCGGTCGGTGCTGATCGTGTAACCCACGTGGAAACAGGGCACGGCCAGGCTGGCCAGCATGTTGCGGTTGACCGCCGCCTGCAGCGTGTTGAAAGCCACGGTGTCGCCAGGGTTGCCGAAGCTCTGCCCGACGGGGGCCGGTGCCGCTGAGCCGTTGGGAGACGCGGCGGTGGCAGGCGTGGCCGAGACCGCCGGAGCTGTGCCCTCCGCCACGCGGGGCAGGCTGGCGGCCTGACCAGCGGCACGCTCAACGTCTTCGGCCTGGATGCGGCCATGGGGGCCACTGCCCCGCAGGCTTTCAAGAGCCACTCCGAGCTGAGCGGAGAGCTTGCGCGCGCGCGGGGTGGCCACCAGCCGCCCGGCGGCGGCCACAGGAGCAGGTCCTGGTGCGGGCACTGCCGTCGCCACAGGAGCCGGAGCCGCTGCAGAAGCAGCGGCAGGAGCAGGAGCAGCAGCAGACACAGGGGCTGGGGCCTCCGCTGGTGCAGGTGCAACCGGGGCAGCCGTTGCCGGTGCCGCCGGCGCCGAAGCCTGAACCGCTGCGATCTCCGCCTCGGTTTCGACAATCAGGCCGATGGTTTCACCCACCGGGGCGGTGCCGCCGGAGGGAAGCAGCACCGAGGCGAGGAAGCCCTCCTGGAAGGCCTCCACATCCATGTCGGCCTTGTCGGACTCCACGACCAGCACTGATTCGCCCCTCTCGACGCGATCACCAGGCTTCTTCAGCCACTCCACGATCTTGCCCTCCGTCATCGTGGAGCTCAGGGCGGGCATGAAGATTTCGTGGGTCGCCAAAGTCCTGATCCCAATGCAGGCTGCGTCAGGATTTTACGTGGGAACCCTCCGATCACCGAGCCAGAAGATCAGCCCCCCTCGATCGCCTCCACCACGCCGTCGCGCACCAGCACGGCCACCTGCAGCTTCTCCACCAGATTGTCGCCCACCTTGATCTTGCAGGTGCCCTCGATCTGGCCCTGGTCGACGATCTGATCGAACTCGAGATCGCGCACCTGGCGCTGCTGCTCCAGCAGGGTTCGCTTCTGGTCCTCGAACTCGGCCCGCTTGGCCGCCACCTGCTGCTGCACGGAGGCCACCTGCTCCTGCACGCGCGGATCGAGCGGGTTCAGGCTCTGTCGGCGGATCTCATCCACCAGCTGCTGGCCCTCCTGCTCCAGCTGGGACAGCTGCTGATCACTGTTGCTCAGCGCGGCACTCAGCTCCCGCTCGGCGTCCTCCTTCCAGCGGGGGGTGACCACGGCCCGCACCGTGATCGTGCGCTTGATCGTGAGGGTGTGGCCTTCAGTCATGGGAGAGGGATCGCAGAGACCAGGCTCTCAGCCAGGCGTCCAGCGGTCAACTGCGGGGGGCGGGGAGCTCAGGGCTGGTAGATCGCCTCGATCGCCGCCGCGTCGCGGTCGGTGATGCGATCCCGGCGTTGCTTGAGGGTCTGGGTGAGCAGCCCATTCTCGATCGAAAAGGGCTCCACCAGGGCCACCCCGGCCAGGCGTTCGTCGGGCCGCGATCCCGGCCTGGCCGCCAGCAGCCGGTTGAATTCACCACTGAGGGCCCTCAGCAGGGCCCGATCGGCTAAGGGAACGGCGCCCCCCGGGTCCGTCAGCTCCCGCGCCCTGGCGAAAGCGGCCAGCGGCTCCGGGCGGGGCACCACCAGGGCAGCGAGCTGACGGCGGTCCTGGCCCACCAGCATCACCTGCTCCACCAGCGGATGGGCCACCAGAGCCTCCTCCAGAGGACCCGGTTCGATGTTTTCGCCACTACTGAGCACGATCGTGTCCTTGGCCCGGCCGGTGAGCACAAGGGTTCCATCAGCCAGAAGCTGGCCCAGATCGCCCGTGTCGAACCAGCCGGCGCCATCCAGCACCGCGGCGGTGGCCTCGGGCTTGCCGAAGTATCCGGCCATCACTTGGGGTCCCCGGGCGAGAACCCGGCCCCGCTGGCGCCAGCCCAGCGGCGCGCCGCTCTCGGGATCGACGATGCGCAATTCCGTATCCGGCAGGGGCTGCCCCGCACTGCCACGACGGTTCCGCCATGGGCGGCGACAGGCCAGCACCGGGCTGGTTTCGGTGAGTCCGTAGCCCACGAGCAGCTCGATGCCGATCGCTTCGAAGAAGCCATCCACATGCAGGGCCAATGCACCGCCACCACTGATGGCCGTGCGCAGGGCTCCGCCCGAGAGCTGCTGGCGCACCTTGGGCCAGAGCAGGGCAGAAGCCAGGCGGTGCCCCGGCCAGCTCAGCAACCAGGCAAGGCCTGCGCCCAGACGTCCTGGCAGCGATTCGGGCTCCAGGGTGAGAGCAAGGGCGCGACGGCGCGACTGGCCATGCCAGCGGCTCAGCCGCAGAGCCTGGCGGATCAAGCCCTGACGGGAGGGAGGCATGGCCTCAAGGGCGTCCTCAAAGCCGGCCAGCAGGGCCTCCCACAGCCTCGGCACGCTGATCATGTACTGCGGCCTCACCCGCTGGAGATCAGGGCGCAGATGCTTGAGGGTGGTGTAGCTCTGGCGGCAGCCACAGGAGAGCAGGAAGTATTCGGCAGTGCGTTCGTAGGCATGCCAGATCGGCAGCACGCTGAGCACTCGATCGCCCGGACGGGGAGCCACGGCCACCCCCAGGGTGCGCAGCTGGTGCAGCAGATTGGTGTGAGTGAGGGGGACCCCCTTGGGTCGGCCGGTGGTGCCTGAGGTGTAAAGCAGGGTGGCCAGGCGCTCAGGTCCCCGGCTCGGCAATGGCGGCACGGGGGCGTTCCCCCCACGGCCCAGGGTCTCGAAGGCCCCCCAGCTCAGCTGACGCGGCCCGGGCGATGAGGTGCTGCTGTCGCTGGCTGGGGCTTCGTCGTCCAGCAGCACCACGAAACGCAGTCGGGCCAGGGCTCCGGGCTCCTGAGCCAGACGCTCCAACAGAGCCGCGGACTCCACCACCATCCCGACGGCCCCGCAGTCGTCAAGGATGTAGAGGAGCTCCTCCAGGGGGGCGCTGCTGCCGCGCACGGCATCCGCCGCCCCGCAGCGCATGATCCCCTGATCAGCCACCAGCCAGCGGGGACTGTTCTCCGCGAACAGGGCCACCACCTCCCCCTCCCCCAGGCCAAGGTGCGCGAAGGCAGCTGAAGCCCACTCGATGCGGGCGTCGAGTTCGCGGAAGGAGAACTGCTCCGGCGGACGGGCGTGGGGGGCATCGAGGGCGATCGCCTCGCCATGACGCTGGGCGAGGATCGGCCAGAGACCCTCCAGCCCCTGAAGTCCATGCCAGTCATCGCGCTGGGAAAGGGCCTGTTCATCGAGCCGGTCTCCCGACCAGAGAATCGAGGCTGTCCCGCCTGAATGCCTGCCATCAGAGGCCTTGCCGTCCATCGTTGCGTCCCAAGCGTGGCCCAGGCTTATCACCACCAGGGCAGTTCCGTGGGCTTCGGTGGCCGGAGCCCCAACCCGAACCGCCGGGCCAAGGACTGGCGCAACAGGGTCTGAACCGTCGCGGTGGTCAGCCCCGGGCACCAGTCGCTCAGTCGCGTCACCTCGTGGCCCTTCAATCCGCAGGGGACGATGGCGCTGAACCCCTCCAGGGGGCAGGTCACGTTGAGAGCCAGGCCGTGCTGGCTGATCCAGCGGCGCACACCCACACCGATCGCCGCCACCTTGCGCCCCTTCAGCCAGACACCGGTCAGGCCCTTCTGTCGCTCTCCTCGAAGCCCGAGGGCCGCCAGCACCTCCAGCACGGCTCCCTCCAGATCGCGCAGGTAAACGTGGAGATCGCCGCCATGACGCTGCAGCGCCAGCACCGGGTAAGCCACCAACTGGCCGGGGAGGTGGTGGGTCACCTCGCCACCGCGGTCAATGCGGAAGAGGGGGGCGGGGGGATCGGCGGGATCGAAGCGCAGGAACCCCTCGCTGGCGCCACGGCCCAGGGTGTAGCAGGGGGGGTGCTGGAGCAGCAGCAGAGCTTCTGGGCCATCGGGGTCGCGCAGCAGCCGCGCCTGCAGCTGCCGCTGCCAGGCCCAGGCCTGGTCAAAAGGCACAGGCAGGGGTGGTTCAACAAGGATTGCGTCGAGGGCCGGAGTCATGTGCGAAAGGCTTCCTACAGTTGATCCAGAACGACCAGCGAGGGGACTGCTCGATGAAGCTGTTGATTCACGGCCGCAATCTCGATGTCACGCCGGCGATCCGCGATTACACAGAAGCGAAGCTTGGACGGGCCATCAATCATTACGAAGGACTGGTCAAAGAAGCCGATGTTCATCTCTCCGTGGCGCGCAATCCCAGGGTGGCGCAACAGACCGCTGAGGTCACGGTCTTTGCCAATGGGGTGGTGATCCGCGCCCAGGAACGAAGTGAGAACCTCTACGCCAGCATCGACATGGTGGCGAGCAAGCTGAGCCGCCAGCTCCGCCGTTACAAGGATCGCCTCAGTGATCATCATGGAGTCGGCTCATCAGGAGCCATGGGCGACGATACCGAACCGCCCAGCCTGGAGGGAGTTCTTCCCCATGATCTGATCGGCGGCCGGGAGCCAGCCCTGCCTGTCCCCGCCGTGCGGCGCAAGTACTTCTCGATGCCTGCGATGAGCCTGGATCAGGCCCTGCACCAGTTGGAGCTGATCGACCACGATTTTTATGTATTCCGGGAGGAATCCAGCGGTGGTATCCAGGTGGTCTATCGCCGCAATCATGGTGGATTTGGTGTGATCCAGCCAAAGGAATCCTGACCCATCCTGAATCCCCCCGGCCCCGGTGATGCGTGACTCAAGGTTCAGGGGCCCCTTGCCCGATCTGGCCCCACTGATTGAACATGCCCTCCTGGATCCTCACCGGGGCCTGGAACATGTGCACCAAGCCTGTGATCAAGCGCGGCATTATGGCTTTGCGGCAGTCTGCGTTTCATCTCGCTGGGTGGCGGCCGCCCGCGAACGGCTCGGGGGATCGGGCAGCGTCAAGCTGGTGGCCGTGGTGGCCTTCCCCTTCGGCGCAGTCCCGGCCTTGATCAAGCTGGCAGAAGCGGAGGCCGCCGCCAGCGCTGGCGCTGACGAACTTGATGTGGTGCCCGATTTCGGCGCCCTCGCCGATGGGAATGGGAGTTTGATTTATCAGGAGCTGGGGACGATCGTGGAACTCGGCTTGCCGGTCAAGGTGATTCAGGACGTGGGTCGACTGGATCCCGCCGCCCTGGAGCTGCTGGTGGAGGCCTCGATCGATGCCGGAGCCGCGTACCTCAAGTCCGGCAGTGGCTTCGGATCACCCGTGACCCCGGAGCAGGTGGCCCATTTGCGGGAGCTGGCCCGGGGGCGGGCGGGAATCCAGGCTTCCGGTGGCATCGCCGAGCTGGAGCAGGCCCTTGATCTGGTGGCCGCCGGTGCCACACGCCTTGGCACCAGCCGCGGCGTGGCCCTGATCGAGGCCATGCGCGCCCCGGCCTGATGCCCGAGGAATCGCTGGAGGGTCTCTCGCTGAAATGTGGCCCCCTCGGAGAGCACGACCGGCTGCTCACCCTGCTCAGCGAAGGAGGTGGCCTCAGCCGCCTGGCGGTGCCTGGCGCCAGGCGGCCCCGCAGCAGCCTGGCGGCGGCCGTACCCCTGTCCCAGTTGCGGCTCCAGGTCGGTGGTGGCCGTGGCCTGCGGCGGGTGCGCCAGCTTCGGGTGATCCACAGCTTCAGCCAGCTGGGCCAGCGCCTCGAAGCTCTCGCCGCAGCCCAGTCGCTGGCGGAGCTCTGCCTGCGCCTGGTGCCCGACGGGGACGGGGTGGCTGGAGCCCTCGACGACCTCACCCTGCAGCTGCGTCGTCTGGAATCGGTAGTGAGCGAGCGTCAGAACAGCCTTGAGGCGCTGGCGATCGCCGTGCAAGGGCATGTGCACCTGCTGGCGCTGGGGGGCTACGGGCTACCGCTGCAGCGCTGTGCCCGCAGCGGTGAGCCCCTGGCTCCTCCCCTGGGCAACCGCGACTGGCGCTGCAGCCTGCTGCCCAGCGAGGGGCTGGCGATCGGCTCGGTGGCCGGGGCGATGCTGGTGCTGAACGCTTCCGAGTTGGCCCTGCTGCAACGGCTGCCACGGCCCGGTCTGCCCCGCTGCCGTGACGGCACCCTGATGGGACCGGCCTGGGTCTGGCTGCGGCTGCTGGAACTGGTGCAGGTGTGGTGCCAGGAGCACCTCGGCTGCCGGGGGAAGGCCCTGCGCCTGCTGCAGGGCTGCTTCAACTCCGTGGCTCAGGAGCACCATGGCGCTGCGCCATCATTAGCTCCGAACGACTGACACCTGAAGCGGATTGTCCCGGCCGACCGCCACGCCTCTTCCGGAACCTTCCGAAGGCACCAGCCCAGCCACTGGATCGGGCACCGCCGGTCTGCAGACCGTGCTGGCCCTGCCCGAGTTCCGCATGCTCTGGCTTGGGCAGGTCTTCTCCCAGCTGGCCGACAAGTTCTACATCGTGCTGATGGTGTTCCTGATCGCCCAGTACTGGGTGACGGACACCCCCCAGAACAACATGGTTCTGGCCGAGGCGGCGGCCAGTCTGCGGCTTGATCTGGACACCAGGGCCCAGATGATCACCCTGCTGGCCACAGGGATCTACGTGGCGAACACCGTGCCGGCGATGGTGCTGGGCACCGTGGCCGGTGTCTGGGCCGACCGCTGGCCCAAGCGCCAGGTGATGGTGGCCTCCAACGGACTGCGGGCCGGCCTCACCCTGCTGGCCCCTCTTGCACTGTTGCCAGGGCCCCAGTGGCTGGGGCTGAGCTGGGGCTACTGGGGTCTGGTGATCATGACCTTCCTGGAGTCCGTGCTCACCCAGTTCTTTGCGCCGGCCGAGCAGGCCGCAATCCCCTTGCTGGTGCCGAGGCCGCGCATGCTTGCGGCCATGTCGCTGTATCAGGCCACCAGCATGGGGGCCACCATCGTGGGCTTCGCCATCGGTGATCCGGTGCTGCGGCTGCTGCGCTCCAGCCTCAAGTCGATCGGCATCGGCGGCGGAGAATTCGTCCTGCTGCCGCTCTGCTACGGGCTGGCGGCCCTGTGCATCAGCATGATCCGGATGGAGGAACCGGAACGGGTCGAGCGGGGCACCAGCGTCTGGAGTGAGATCGCCGAGGGAATTGAGGTGCTGCGCGAACGGGCCAGTGTGCGGCGGGCCCTGCTGCAGCTGGTTCTCCTGTACAGCATCCTGGCGGCGCTCTATGTGCTCGCCATCAGCCTGGCCTCGGCCATCGAAGGGCTGGGCCCGACCCGCTTCGGCACCTTGCTGGCCATGAGCGGCGTGGGTATGGCCTGCGGCGCCCTTGGTGTGGCCCAGCTGGGCCAGGGCCTCAACCGCCGGCGCATGGCCTCCACCGGCCTGACGCTGATTGCCTTCAGCCTGGTGCTGCTCGGCCAGGGACGGGGAAGCCTTCTGCTCACTCTCGGCCTCTGCGGCCTGCTCGGCATCGGCGCGGCGCTGGTGGCCATCCCCTCCCAGACCACCATCCAGGACGACACCCCGGAAGCGATGCGCGGCAAAGTCTTCGGCCTGCAGAACAACCTGATCAACGTGGCACTCAGCCTTCCCCTGGTGCTGGCCGGAGCTGTGGTGAGCCGCTACGGACTGATGCCGGTGCTGTGGGGACTGGCGGCGATCACCCTGGTGGCGGCCCTGATCGAGAAACCCTGGCAGCGCTGCTAGCGTTCTCTTCAGGACGAGGCCTGAAGTGTTGGCCCACATCGCGTGGCTGGGCAAGAAGTCACCCTTCTGCGGCAACGTCACCTACAGCCTCTCCACCACCGAGCGGCTCCGGCAACACGGCCATCAGGTCAGTTTCATTCATTTCGATACTCCCGCCACCGGCCTTGGGCGCTCCTGGGATCCCGGCCAACACCCGGATGGGACCCAACCGCGGAGCCTGGTCCCGACGGATTACCCCCGGGCTGGGGCTGATGAGGTGGCGCTGCCTTACCTGGTGAAATCCCAGGTGTACACGATTCCCTCGCCGGGAGCCCAGCGGGAGCTGAGGGAATCACTGGAGCGCCTGCGCCCCGACCTGGTGCACGCCAGCCTCACACTCTCCCCCCTGGATTTCCGCTTGCCGGATCTCTGCCAGCACCTGGGGGTGCCGCTGGTGGCCACGTTCCATCCCGCTTTCGACGCCGGCATGCGCAACATCACCGCCGGAACCCAGCAGCTCACCTACCAGCTCTACGCCCCGGCCCTGGCCCGCTTCGATCGGGTGATCGTCTTCTCTGAACTTCAGGCCGAGGTGCTGGCCCGGCTGGGCGTGCGCGAGGAGCGGCTGGCCGTGATCCCTAACGGGGTTGATCCCGGCCTGTGGTGCCCCCCCGATCCGGCGGCACCCTCGCGGGAACTGGCCAGTCTCCGGGGCCGCCTTGGCCAGCGCCGCCTCTTCCTCTACATGGGACGGCTGGCCACCGAGAAGAACGTGGAAGCGCTGCTGCGAGCCTGGCGGCTGGTGCGGCCGGCAGGCTGCCTGCTGGTGATCGTCGGTGATGGCCCCCTGCGCCAGGCCCTGCAGGGCAACAGCGATGAGCACGACGTGCTCTGGTGGGGCTACGAAGCGAACCTGCACCAGCGTGTGGCTCTGCTGCAGGCGGCCGATGTCTTTCTGCTGCCCTCCTTGGTGGAGGGGCTCTCCCTGGCCCTGCTGGAGGCAATGGCCAGCGGCACCGCCTGCGTGGCCACCGATGCCGGCGCCGACGGCGAGGTGCTGGATGGAGGCGCCGGCATCGTGATCAGCACCCAAGGTGTGACCACCCAGCTGCGCACGCTGCTGCCGGTGCTGCGCGATCAACCGGTGCTGACCGCCGAGCTGGGACGCCGGGCCCGGGAGCGGGTCCTGGAGCGATACACCCTGGCCCGCAACATCAAGCAGCTGGAGGAGCTGTACGCCGAGCTGGTGCCCCAGGGCAGCCTCGCCGCCTGAGCCTCAGCCGATCGACGCCTCCAGCCGCTGGCGCAGCTCGGCAGTGAGCCTCTCCACAGCCCCGCGGCGGTCGTGGCGGTAGGCGGTGCTGCGCTCGCCCACATCGATGGGCTCCGCCACCACCATGCGCACCCGCCAAGGGCCAAGCGCAGGCGGACGCTCCTCCTCGCGGCCACGGATCCAGGCGATCGCCCGCCAGAGGATCATCAGTACCTCCCCGTAGCGGTCGATGCTGGGCTTCTCGACCACGTAGGAGCCGCTCACCGTGGCGAAATGCTCCACCAGGCGCATGTGGCCCATGCGGATGTCCGCTTCCCGCGCCGACCAATCGACCAGGCAACGCTCCACCTCGGACAGATCGTCCAGGTCGTCGCGGTAGATGCAGGCCCAGCCCGCCTGCTCGATGCGGCGGCAGCGCTCGCTGACACTGCCCCTCGGGGAAAGCCGGAAGTGGGCCTCGGCCACGGCCAGGGCCTGCTCCCGCAGCCGGCTCAACCGCTCGAGGAAGTCAGCGGCTGGAGCGCACTCCTCCCCAGCAGGGGTCCAGGGCGCGCCATCACTGCGCTGATAGAAGCCCTCCAGCAGGGAGAGCAGCCGCTCCGAGAGGGCGATCAGCCGTTGGTAGCGCAGCTGCTGGGCCTGGTCGGGATCAGCGGGCAACGGGGCAGCGGCCATCGGGGAGGTGGTGGAGGGGCCGAGCAGGCCCTCCAGGCGCTCCAGCAGGCGATCGATGGGTCCCCAGTCGTCGCTGGTGGAGAGATACTGAAGCCCGATCGGCACGATCAGCACCCGCTCGTGGCGCCCCGCCGCCGCCAGATCCTCACAGCACCAGAAGGCCATCTGGGCCAGGCCGGGCTCGAGGGGACTGAGCAGCTCGCCGTGGTTGTTGGTGGCGCCTTCCGGGGCGATCGCCAGGGGAAAGGGGCCGTGGGCGAAGAGATCGCGGGCCGTCTTGAGGGCAAGACGGTCCAGCTTGCCCCGCTGGATCGGGATGCCGCCCAGCTTCGAGAGGATCCAGCCGGCGGCCTCCCCCGCCCAGAGGGGAATGCCGCGGTCGTAGAGAAACTGGCTGTGGACCGGGGCCTTGAGGCTCAGCCCACGGCGTCTGGCCGCCCGGGGCACCTCCCGCCAGAGCAGCTGGGCCATCACCAACGGATCGGTGGTGCTGGGATGGCGGAAGGCGATCAGCAAGCGGCTGCGACCGCTCTGGGCCGCGGCGAACAGGGCGGCGAGGCTCTCGCTGCCGCTGGTCTCGAAACGCACCAGACCCCGGGAGCGCAACAGCATGGGCAATGCGACCCGGCAGAGCCGGTGCACCCAGCGGCTGTACTGCGGCGGGATGAAACGAAGAGCCGGTTGGGCGGCCAGGATCCCGGCGCGGGGCATCAGCGGTCAGAGGGGGGCGTTAACGGGCGCTGTAGCGGTCGGATACCACCGACCAATCGACCAGGGACCACCAGGCATCGAGGTAGTCGGCGCGACGGTTCTGGTACTTGAGGTAGTAAGCGTGCTCCCAGACGTCGTTGGAGAGCAGCGGTTTGCCGCCCCCGGGGACCAGGTCCATCAGGGGGTTGTCCTGGTTCGGGGTGGAGTTCACCTCGAGCTTGCCGTCGGAATCGGTGATCAGCCACACCCAGCCTGAGCCGAAGCGAGACAGGCCTGCGGCCCGGAAAGCGGAGCGGAACTGCTCGATCGAGCCGAAGTCACGCACCAAGGCCTCCTGCAACGCCTCGCTGGGCTCCCCCCCCAGCCCGGGCCGGGTGAGGGAGGCCCAGAAGAACGAATGGTTCCAGTGGCCACCAGCGTTGTTTCGCACGGCCGACGGGGCCTTGGAGGCCCGCGCCAGCAGGTCCTCGAGGCTGAGACCCTTCAGGGCCGGATCCCTGGCCACGGCGGCGTTGAGGTTGTCCACGTAGGCCTGGTGATGGCGATCGTGGTGGATCGTCATCGTGGTGGCATCGATCGCTGGCTCCAGGGCATTGGCGGGATAGGGGAGGGCCGGGAGCGTGAAGGCTGGCGCCGCCGCCCAGGCCCCCTGGCCGGGCCAGAGCAGCAGCACCAGCAGCATCAGCAGCGGCGGAAAGACCCCCAGGGCGCCAAGGATCCGTCGCATCGTCTCGGTCCGGGTGATCACCAGCCAAGTATGGACAGATCGCAAGCCAACCCTGGGCAACGGACCCCTGGCTGACTCAGCGGAGTTCAGCCCAGCTCGGCGCAGCAGGCAGCAAAGGCGGCAGCTGGATCGGCGGCGGCACTGATCGGCCGGCCGATCACCAACCGGCTGGCTCCCGCATTGAGGGCGGCCGCAGGGGTCATCACCCGCCTCTGATCGCCCGCCGCCGCCCCAGCAGGACGGATGCCGGGGGTGACCAGGGCGAAGGGCTCGGGGTGGGACCGGCGTAAGGCAGCCACCTCGTGGGGAGAGCAGACCGCCCCGCCGATGCCGGCGGCCACCGCCAGGGCCGCCAGACGGGGCACGTAGACCTCGGGGGATTCCGCCACCGCCAGCTCGGCCTTGAAGCGCGCCGCCTCCCAGCTGGTGAGCACGGTGACCGCCAGCAGGGTGGGCGGGTGAAGATCCTCCTGGGCCGCCCCCTCGAGAGCACCAGCCTGGGCCGCCGCCAGAGCCTCCCGGCCTGCGCTGGCATGGACCGTGATCAGCTCCGCTCCGAGCCGGGCGGCGCTGCGGCAGGCCCCGGCCATGGTCACAGGAATGTCGTGGAATTTGAGATCGAGGAACACCCGCAGGCCCTCGCCCCGCAGCTGCCGCACCACCTCGGGGCCAGCGGAGCAGAACAGCTCCAGCCCCACCTTCACCACGCGCAGATCAGGAATCGAGGCCACCAGAGCCAGGGCCGAGGCGGCATCGGGCCGATCGAGCGCCAGGATGATCCTCTCGGCCGCCGGCCCGTTGGTCCCAGGAGTGGTCGTGGTGCTGATGCTCACGCCACCAGCCGCAGGAAGGTCTTCTTTCCCAGTTGCAGCACCCGGCCCTCCAGCTCGGAGGCGGTGCTGAAGCTGCGGTTCACATCCGTGAGCTTCTCGCCATCGAGACGCACCCCACCGCCCTGGATCTGACGCCGTGCCTCACTGCTGCTCACGCAGAGGCCGAGGGCGCTGAGCAGGTGGAAGGCCTTGGCGGGGAAAGTTAGGGCGGCGAGGGAGACTTCCGGGACCGTCCGGGCCGCCATCTCCCCGGCCACCAGGCTGGCGGCATCGGTCTGGGCGGTGCTTGCGGCGTCCAGGCCATGACAGGCCGCCGTAATCGCCAGAGCCAGGGCCTTCTGGCGCTCCCTTGGACTTGTTGGCCAGTGGGCCGGATCCAGGTCGGTGAGCAGGGTCAGGTACTGATCAGCCACCGCATCGGGCACCTTTTCCAGCTTGGAGTACATCGCCAGCGGCCCCTCATTCAGGCCCACGGTGTTGCCCAGGCTCTTGCTCATCTTCTGCACCCCGTCGAGCCCCGGCAAGATCGGCAGCAGCAGACCAAACTGGGGCCGCTGGCCGAAGTGGCGCTGCAGGTCGCGGCCCATGGCCACGTTGAATTTCTGATCGGTGCCCCCCAGCTCCAGGTCGGAGGCCACCGCCACCGAGTCGTAGCCCTGGAGCAGCGGGTAGAGGAATTCGTGCAGTGAGATGGGGGTGCCTGATCCATAGCGGTTGGCGAACTCCTCCTTGGCCAGCATCTGACCCACCGTGGAGGTGCCCAACAGCTCGATCACCTGGGGCAGATCCAGACCTGCCAGCCACTCGCTGTTGCGGCGCACCTCCAGGCGGCCGGGAGTGGTGAAATCGAGCAAAGCCCGCTCCGGAGGTTGCCCCAGACCCAGCTGGACCAGGTAGGTGTCGGCATTGGCTTCAACCTCGGCCGCGCTCAGCTGCACCCGGGTGGCGCTCTTGCCGCTGGGATCCCCAATGCGGGCGGTGAAGTCACCGATGATCAGCACCGCCGTGTGGCCGGCATCCTGGAAGGCGCGCAGCTTGCGGAACAGGATCGAGTGACCGAGATGGATGTCGGTGCCGGTGGGATCGATTCCGAGCTTGATGCGCAGGGGACGCGCGCCATCGGCGGCCTGCTTGAGCCGCGCGGCCAGGGATTGATCCGGATCCCCCGGCGATCCGGCGGGAAAGAGATCGGCCAGTCCGCGCTCCAGCCAAGGCGGCAAACCCTCCCCCATCCGTGCACCCTGCGTCGGGGCGGATCGTAGGAAGCCGCCGGCCAGGCTCAGGCGCTGGCCTCCAGTTCGCGCTTCATCCGCTCCAGGGTCTGGTGCATCTGAGTGAACATCTGCTCAGGCGTCATGCCGAACTGCCCCAGCTGGGTGCGCAGCTGCTCCACGGTGAGCTTGGCCTGGAAATCCTCGGAGAGCTCGAAGCGTTTCATGAACACCTGATAGCGGCCCATCAGACCCTCCATCTGGTCGATGAACAGCTTTTTGCCTTCCCGGTCGAACTTGCCGTAGTCGCCCCCCAGCTGGGTCATCTGCTGGTAGTCGGTGAACAGCCGCTTGGCTTCATCCTGAACGATCTCGGATTCGAAGAAGGCCATGGGGCGTGCCAGGCATGAGGCGATGAAGACGATTCTGAGGGCCTCCAGCGCCTGGGGCGAGTACGGATTGGCGTAACAGCCTGGCCGCAGCCGCTAACTTCCCCCCAGTTGCGTGGAGCCTTCCCAGCGCCATGGCCAAGGGGCACTGGTTGGATCCCCTCGCCCGCAGCCTGCTGGAGGCCACGGGTCAGATTCGCCGTGCCTCCGAGCGCCGGAGGCCCGAGAGCCGCGAGCCCGAAAGCCGTGGCGACGACAGCGTCGAGCGCGACCTGCTGGCCCTCAAACTTGCCCAGAATCCCGGCCTGCGCCTTCGCAGTGCAGAGGAGGTCCGCCAGGCCGCCGCCCTGGGCTGGCGTCTGGATGTGAACCGCGCCACCGCCGCCGACTGGCTGCGCCTGCCGGGCTGCACTCCCAGCCAGGTTGATCTGCTGCTGCGCTTGCAGAGCGGTGGCGTGCAGCTGAGCGGGACGGAGGATCTCCAGAACCTGCTCCAGGTCGACGGGGAGCTGATCCGCAGCTGGACGCCGTTGCTGGAATTCCGCTGGTATGGCGACCCGCCGGCGGCACGCCCGGCACCGCTCGATCTGAACCGCTGCAGGGCCGAGCAGCTCGGGGCCCAGCTCGCCCTGGAGGAGTCCCGCTGCCGGCGCCTGCTGCAGGAGCGCAGCCGGGCACCCTTCCGCGACCTGGCCGATCTCCAGCAGCGCCTGCAACTTCCTGCCGAGCTGGTGGAGGGCCTGATCGGGCGGGTGTGCTTCGGCCAGGGGCCCATCGGCCCCGAGTTGCCGAGGCCGCCCCGGCCGCCGGCCTCCCGCTGACCATGACCAGGGGACGCCAGCAGGAGCTGTTCCAGGGGGGTGCCCCCGGCGGTGGCGGCCCGGCCCCAACGGCGCCTCCCCTGCTGCGAGACCAGCTGCTCGAGTGGCAATGGCGCCTGGCTGAGTTTCAGGGGCCGCTGTTCGAGGGCAGCGCCAGCGAGCATCAGCAGGCCAGTCTCTTTGGCGCGGACCCCAGCACCGGCGACAGCGTCGTGGAGGATCCCGAGGGGCGGGCCATCCGTTTCGACCCCCTGGCCTTCCAGGCTCAGAACCTGCAGTTCTGGCGCTGGCCAGAACCTCCCCAGCTGGGCCCTGCCCTCTACCTGGTGATGGACCGACCGCCGCGGCTGGCCACGCCGCTGCTGCTCTACGTGGGCGAGACCGGCCAGGCCGACCGGCGCTGGAAAGGTGAGCACGACTGCAAGGGCTACCTGGCGGCCTATGGCGAGGCCATGGGCCAAGCGGGCCTGGAGACCCGCTGCAGCATCCGTTTCTGCTGCGACGTACCGCCCCGTGTGCGGCCACGGCGGGCCCTGGAGCAGGCCCTGATCCGCCGCTGGCAGCCACCGTTCAACAAGGAGACCCGCCGGCGCTGGAACACCCCGTTCACCAGCGATCCCGTCTGAGCGCCGTCGCTACGATCGCGGCCCGATGACCGGCCCCCATGGAGTTCAGCTGTCCCTCCACCCCGCTGGCCGAATGGAGCGGTGACACCCTTGGTGTCGGCCTGTTCCAGGGTGAGACGGGCGAGCGCCTCGTGGCCCTCGAAGCACGCTTCGGCCCCGGACTGCAGGCGCTGCTGGAGCGCCAGAGCTTCAAGGGCAAGCCAGGCGAGTGCGTCACCCTCACCCAGCTCCAGCCCACTCCCCTCCGGCTGGTGCTGGTGGGGCTGGGAGAACCGGGCCGCTTCGATCTCGACGCCCTGCGCAGCGGTGCGGCCGCCATCGCCACTGCTGCGGGTCCTGGCCTCATGCTGGGTCTGGCCCTGCCCACCGAGGGGCTTGACCCTCGTTCAGCGGCGCGGGCCATGGCCGAGGCCGTCCGCCTGAGCCTGTACTTCGATCAGCGCTTCCGCAGTGAGGCCGACTCCAAGCCCATCCCCGAGGTCATCAACCTGCTGGGCCTGGCCAACGGGGCCGCCGCCGGTCTTGAGGCGGTCGCGGCCACCTGCGCGGGCGTGGAGCTGGCACGGCAGCTGGTGGCGGCCCCACCGAACGTGGTCACCCCCCAGGCCCTCGCCGACACCGCCGCGACCATCGCCGGGCAGTTCGGCCTGGAGCTGAAGGTGCTGGAGCGCTCCGACTGCGCGGCCCTCGGCATGGGCGCCTATCTCGGGGTGGCCCAGGGCTCCAGCCTGCCCCCCAAGTTCATTCATCTCACCTACCACCCCCAGGGCGAAGCCAACCGCCGGCTGGTGTTGATCGGCAAGGGACTCACCTTCGATTCCGGCGGCTACAACCTCAAGACCGGCGGCTCCCAGATCGAGATGATGAAGTACGACATGGGCGGCAGTGCCGCGGTGCTCGGGGCCGCCCGCGCGATCGCCGAACTGCGGCCGGCCGACGTGGAGGTGCACATGATCGTGGCCGCCTGCGAAAACATGATCAGCGGCGAGGCGATCCACCCGGGCGACATCCTCACCGCCTCCAACGGCAAAACCATCGAGGTGAATAACACCGACGCGGAGGGCCGCCTCACCCTCGCCGATGCCCTGGTGTACGCAGCCAAGCTGGAACCTGATGCCATCGTGGATCTGGCCACACTCACCGGGGCCTGCGTGATCGCCCTGGGCGAGGAGATCGCCGGCCTCTGGTCTGCCAGTGACAACCTGGCCGAAGCGCTGCTTGAGGCTGGCCGCAGCAGTGGGGAGGCCTTCTGGCGGATGCCATTGCAAGCCTCCTACAAAAAGGGTCTCAAGAGCCCGGTCGCCGACATGAAGAACACCGGGCCCCGTCCGGGCGGGGCCATCACCGCCGCGCTGTTCCTGCAGGATTTCGTGCCTGCCGATCTGGCCTGGGCCCACCTGGACATCGCCGGTACGGTCTGGAGCGAGAAGGGACGGGGCCTGGACCCCGCTGGTGCCACCGGCTTCGGCGTCCGCACTCTGGTGGAGTGGGTGAGCTGCGGGGGTGCGGCCTAGGGTTGGCACCGCTGACGCCGGACTCCGACGCCATGGCTGCTCAGAAGATCCGCTGGTACATCCGCGCTCAGCTGGGGGTCCTGCTCCTGCCGCTGGGTCTCTGCCTGGTGGGAGAGGCCATCACCCGCCGCACCCTGCAACTGGCGGCGCTCAATCAGAAGCTGGCCGCACCGGGCCCCTGGTTCTGGTACGGAACCCTCGGCCTGATCTGCGTGACTGCAGGTGTGGGCCTGATGGTGGAAAGCGGCCTGCTGCGCGGTTACCCCCGCAGCCCCCGCACAGGGGCTGGCAACCCCCACTGAGGAGGTTCAGGCGGCCACCGGACTCGCCGACGAGCCCATCATCGACTGGGGTTCCCGACCGTTCGGAGCCCTGGGCTTCTCCAGCAGGCTGCCCGGTTCCTCCAGTTCATGAATCTGCCAGCGGGCCCGCTGACCGAAGGAGGCCAGCAGGCGATCCAGATCATCAACCGCCTGCTTGGGACTGGTGTAAGGCCCGATGTGGCGAGTCACCAGACCATCCCGGATCGTCAGCAGATACATACAACGCACGCAACCTTGACTCCGTATGGATTTACCGTAGGCTGCTTGCTCGGATCTGGGAAGGGTTGGGGGGTTCCTCTTTCAGCCAGCCGGCACTAATTTCAGATTTTCAGACGCCACGGCAGCGATCCCCGAGCACGTGAGCCCCAGACCTGATCAAGCCGGCGGTCGCGGCCGCAGGACCAGCGGTAGTAGCTGTACTGCACCTTGTTGCGTTCGGCGTAGTTCTGGTGATACGGCTCGGCAGGCCAGAACTGCGTCAGCTCCCGGATCTCCACCTTGATGGCACTGGGCTTGAGCCCCAGCTCCCGGGCGGCCGAGGCCAGGCTGGTTCGGGCCTGATCCCGCTGGGCGGTGCCGCGGCTGAAGATCACGGGCCGGTAGCTGGGGCCTCGGTCGCAGAACTGACCGCCGCCATCCAGGGGATCCACGTTCCGCCAGTAGGCGCGCAGGAGCGTGGGCAGATTGATCCGTGCCGAATCGAAGCGGACACGCACACTCTCGATGTGGCCGGTGCCGCCAGCCGTCACCTGGCGATACGTGGGGTTGCTGACACTGCCACCGCTGAAGCCGCTGACCGCCTCCACAACCCCAGGCAGGGATTCCAGATCGTGCTCAAGGCACCAGAAGCAACCGCCCGCCAGCACTGCCTCCTCGACGGCAGCCACCGCTGGTGCGGCGGGGAGGACCAGCAGCAGCAGCAGCGTCAGCAGCCATGGAACGAGCCTCATGGACAGTCTGAGCCGGGGCGGTTCAAGTTGGAATCGCCTCCCTTCAGACCCTGGGCCGGAGCCGTCCTGGTGTCTGAGCGATGGCTTCACGTCACGGATCCCGTCAGCTGATCGAGGATCTCACAGGCCGCTCGACAGGTCACACCCGGCTCCCCGAGCAGGCTGCGCAGCCGTCCGTATCCCTCCAGCATCCGGGTCCGCTCTGAGCTTGGGTCCAGCAGGGGCAGCGCGGCGGCCACGATCGCCTCCGCGGTCAGGTCGTCCTGGAGCAGTTCCGGCACGAGCCGCTCCCCCAGCACCAGATTCACCGGAGAGATGTGGGGCACGTTGAAGCCCAGCAGCCGTTGGGCCACGAAGGCGGTGACCCGGCTGAGCCGGTAGCCCACCACCTGGGGAACGCCGCGCAGGGCCAGCTCCAGGTTGGCTGTTCCCGATTTGGTCAGAGCCAGATCGGCGGCGGCACAGAGGACCGGCTTGAGGTCATCGGCGCGATCGGCTGGAATCACCGTGGCATCGACCCCTGCCCGCTCCAGTTGTTCGGCCAGGGGAGCCTCGAAGCTGGCCAGCCCGGCCGGCACCATCACCCGCAGCCCTGGCCGCAGCCGCTGCAACTCGGCTGCAGCCGCCACAAGCGACGGCATCATGTAGCGCATCTCCTGGGGGCGGGAGGCGGGAAGCAGCAGCAGCAGCTGCTGGCCAGGGGTCATTCCGAGCTCCCCACGGGCCTGTTCAGGGGTGGGCGGGGAGCCAAGGGTATCGAGCAACGGATGGCCGACCCAGGTGACCCGTGCACCGCGGGAGGCATAGAAGCTGGCTTCCTCTGGAAAAATCGCCAGGATTCGGTCGGTGAAGCCGATCAGGCGAGTGGTTCCCCCCTCTCCCAGGCGGAAGGCCCACTCCTGGGGAGCGATGTAATAAGTGATCGGCACCGCAGGGAAGCGGTGGCGAATACGACGTCCCAGGCTCACATTCGCCCCCATGTAGTCGATCAGGACCACCCCGTCTGGAGGACAGCTGGAGAGCCAGCGGCCCACCCGCCGCTGCAGCCGCAGGGTGGGCAGTACCAGGGGCAGAGCCTCCCACAGTCCGATCGCCCCCATCGGAGCGGTGTTGGCCAGGAGATGGGAGCCGGCCTGGCGCATGCGCTCGCCGCCGAGGGCATCGATCTGGAGGGGCAGATCCCGGCGCTGGGCTTCGGCGTGAAGGGCCTTGATCAGCAGACCGCCCTGAAGATCCCCCGACACCTCACCGGTGCTGATCAGCAGCCGCACCATCAGCGCTGGTGGGGCAGGGGGCCGCGGCGTCCTGGGGCGATCGAGGCCTCGAGGAAGCTGCAGAGTTCTTCGGAGGCCGGCAGGAGGGTTTCGGCGCGGATGTGGGCCAGGGCCTCGGCCAGCACCTCATGGCTGCGGTAGAGCCGATTCCACACCGCCAGAAGCTGCTTGAGCTCGGCTCCGCCCTCCCGATCGACCAGGCCATTGCGCTTGAGACCGATCCGGTTGAGACCGCGCAGGCGGCCGGGGTGCCCCTCCACGATCGCGAACGGAGGCACATCGCGGTCGATACGGCTCATCCCCCCCACCATGGCCAGTTTGCCGATGTGCACGAACTGGTGGATGCCCAGCACTCCGCCGATCACCGCCCGATCGCCGATCACCACATGCCCGGCAATCGCCACGCTGTTGGCCACCACGATCCGGTTGCCCAGCAGGCAGTTGTGTCCCACATGGCTGTAGGCCATCAGCAGATTGCCGCTGCCCAGGCGCGTCTGCTCACCATCGGCGGTGGCCCGGTTGATCGTGACGCACTCGCGGATGGTGTTGTCGTCGCCCATCACCACCTCGGTGGGGGCACCGCCGTACTTGAGATCCTGGGGTTCGAGGCCGATGCAGGCGCCGGGGAAGATGCGGTTTCCAGAGCCCATCGTGACCCGGCCATCAATCACCACATGGGGACCGATCTGGCAGCCGGCGCCGAGCTGCACCTCGGGACCGATCACGGCAAAGGGGCCGATCTGAACACCCTGGCCAAGCTGGGCGCGGCTGTCGACCACCGCGGTGGGGTGAATCGTGGTTTCCACGGCTGTGCGGGTCATGGCCTCAGTCAACCAGGGAGAACATCAGTTCCCCGGAGCACACCAGGCCTCCGTCCACAGTGACTTCAGCCCTCACTTTGCCGAACCGCTTGCGTTTGAGACTGAGCAGTTCGCAGCTGATGAGCAACTGATCACCGGGCACCACCGGCCGGCGGAAGCGCACCCCGTCGATGCCGGCGAACACGAACAACCCCTTGGGCAACTCCGGCATCTGGGTGACGATCAGACCACCCACCTGGGCCATGGCCTCCACGATCAGGACGCCGGGCATCAGGGGGCGGCCAGGGAAATGGCCCTGGAACTGGGGCTCGTTGAGGGTGACATTCTTGAGGGCGACCGCCCGCTTGCCCGGTTCGTACTCGATCACCCGATCCACGAGAGCGAAGGGATAACGGTGAGGCAGCAGGTTGAGGATCTGCTCAGAGGTGAGCAGGGGGGCGCCAGCGGGAGGAACGGACAACGGGCTTCAGGTCGAGCGGGACGGAGCGGCCAGGGCCGCCGCCAGGGCAGTGTGCAGCCCGTGGGATCCACGGAAGGCGAAGACCTGGGCCTGGGGCAAGCCCGCCAGCGCCAGGTCCCCCAGCAGGTCCAAGAGCTTATGGCGCACCGGCTCCTGGGGGAAACGCAAGGGGGGGTTAAGCCAGCGATCCCCATCACAGACCAGAGCACTCTCCAGATCACCCCCCCGGATCAGGCCGGCGGCGCGGAGTTGATCGATCTGCTCGCGGAAGCCGAAGGTGCGCGCTGGCGCAATCTGCTCCACGAAGGCGGCGGGTGTGAGTTCAAGGAAGTAGAGCTGACTCCCGATGGCGGCCTGGCTGAATTCGATCGCTGCGCCGATCCGGGGAGCATCGCTGGGCAGGGCTGTGGCGAAGCTCAGGCCGTGCTGGATGGTGATCGGAGTCTCCAGGGACCTGAGGGGCGCTCGGGGGCCCAGGTGCTGCAGGCCCGCTGCGGCGATGGCCTCCACCCAGGGCAGGGCAGAACCATCGAGCAAAGGAATCTCTTCACCCTCCACCAGCA
This sequence comes from Synechococcus sp. UW140, assembly GCA_943371515.1. Lineage (GTDB taxonomy): Bacteria > Cyanobacteriota > Cyanobacteriia > PCC-6307 > Cyanobiaceae > Regnicoccus_A. The sequence continues at coordinate 30,582 of CALRVC020000004.1, forward strand.
ACTCCACATGGGAAAGGCCTGTCCCTGCCAGGGCCGCCAGCAGGTGCTCCACCGTGGCGAGACGGCGCTGATCGAGGCGGAGGGCCGTGCAGAGCTGGGTGTCGCTCACCTGCGACGGGTGAAGCTCCACCGGCTCCAGTGCCGGGGCATCCAGCCAGCCCACCACGTAGCCGGGGCGCTCGCTGGGCTGAAGGCGCACGCGGCAGGGGCTGCCGCTGTGCAACCCAACACCTGTGCGCTCGACCGGCGTCGCCAGGGTCCAGGCCTGGCTGTAGTCCTCAGGCCAGACGATCACTAGAACTTCCAGCCCACACCGAGGTTGAAGCGCCAGTCGCCGGTGAAACCCTCGCTGGCCACCTCCAGGCGCAGGGGACCCACCGGTGTGGTGACGATCAGGCCCGTACCCACGGAGAAGCCGCTGCCGGGCTTGTCGAGCAGGGAACCCGGGTTACCAGGCACACCCGACTGGCTGCCGAAGGTGGTGCCGCCATCCACGAACAGCTCACCGCTGACGATGCTGAACAGGGGAAAGCGGTATTCGAGCGTGACTTCGCCAAAGCTGCGTCCCACGCCCAGGTCGCAGTCGGCGTAGCCGCGCACGGAATTGGAACCGCCCATGCAGAAGGCTTCGTAGGGCGGCAGATCACCGATGTTGGTGCCGGCCGAGAACTGGAACGCGAGAGTCTGCTTGCAGTCGGGAGTTTCACCAGGCTTGGGCCGGCAACCTTTATAGAACTTCAGCCAGTTGACTGGAATGAAGTAGCTGTAGCTGGCCCGCAGACGGTTGAAGGTGGGCGAATCTGGGCCGACGGAGACGTATTGCTCGGTGCCAACGCTGAGGAAGGAACCGGAGGTGGGGTTGCGGGGGTCGTTGAGATTGTTGCGGGTGGCGGCAACCCGCAACGCCACCAACTGGTTGCTGCGGGCACAGTTGAAGGCGATGCAGATCACATCGTCGACAGGGGCGTCCGAGCCATCGAAGTTGTTGGTGCTCACACCGAAGCGGCGGTTGGAGCCGGTGAAGTTCATCGGCGTGACTTCCTGGGCACTGGCGCCGAGAACCACACTCCAGAGCGCCCGCTTGAAGGGGTTGCCGCCATTGAGGGGACGCACGAACTGGATGTTGCCTCCAGCACGCTGAATAGCGACGGAATTACCTTCGTAATCAAACCAGCTGTTGTTGGGTGACTGCGACTCGGCTTCGGACACCGAGCGGAAGGTCTTGCTCTCAGGGTTGTTGTTGTTGTTGATGTTGTAGGCAACATTGGTGCCCGGGGCTTCGTAGAAGTCCGAGACCGTGTTGATATTGCCGTTGTCCTGACTCTGGAAGACCTGGGGAACGTCGCGACTGAGGAACACCCTGGCGCGGAAAGCCGTGCGGTAAGCGTCTCCTTTGATCCAGGGATCAGTGAAGGAGATGTCGGCCAGACCACCGAACTGCCCATAGGTGAAGTTGACCCCCAGATCCCAGGCCCGGCCGAGCAGGTTGCTGTCCTGGAGCTGAATCTGGCCAAACACACCCTGGCTCTGGCTGTAGCCGAGGCCGCCAGAGAGGGAACCCGACGACTGCTCGACGATGCCCAGAACGATCACCACTTCACCCGGCTTGGCCGGCACGGGCCGCAGGGTCACCTTGATGTCACCGAACAGGCCAGTCCCGTAGAGACGCTTGATGTCGTCCTCGAGGTTGCGGCGGTTGAATGTCTCGCCGGGCTTGATCGAAATCTCGCGGCTGACGACCCAGGGCTTGGTTTTGCCACGGATCGGCTCCCCCTTTTCGTTGGTGGCCGAGCCTTCCTTGTTGAGGAACTGAACCTCCACCCCCTCGACGGTGCCCTCACGCACGTTGAGCAGCACCGTGCCATCTGGACTCACCCGATTGGGACCGGTGACACGCGCCAGGGAGTAGCCCTGATCGGAATACCACTTCTGCAACTCCTGCATGCGGGATTGCAGGGTGTTGAGGTTGAGGGTTCTGCCGTAGTCAGCGGCGAAGGTATCCGCCAGGACCGAAGGCGGCAGCTTGACCTTGGCGGCGTCGAACTCGACCTTCTGCAGCACCGGGTTGGCAGTGGTGATCACCACCACCTGCACCCCAAGGGGGCCATCCACAGGCTGGATGCGCACATCCGAGAACCAGCCGCTGGCGTAGATGGCGGAGAGGTCCGTCTGCAACTCGCTGCGTGTGACCCGGCTGCCGGGCCGCACCACCATGGCGTCGTACACGGCCAGCTCCAGGCGCTCACGCTCGGGGTGACCTTCCAGACCCTGAACCACCACCTCACTGACCAGGACCCTCGGCTCATCCGGCTTGGCCGGGGTGAGGTTTTCAGGGCTGATCGAAGTGGGCGCTCCGGCAGGCGGGGTTGCCGGCGTCACAGCCGGATCGGGAACAGGGATGCCGGCGTCCGGGGTGGCCGGTTGAGCCTGAGGAGCTGTGGTGTCAGGAACCGCTTCGCCGGCCTCTGGGGTGGCCGGGGTCGGTTCTGACCCTGAGGTGGGAGCGGGCTCTGCGGCCTGGGCCACTTCGGCAGCTGGCTGGCTCTGGGCAGCGGCCCTCAGGGGATTCAGGACCGCAAGAAGTGCCAGCAGGGGCAGCCCCAGCCAGACGGTGAGCGGCATGGGCCGAGGCCCAGCCTCGGAGAAGGCAGTGCCAGTGCGGGCGTTGGTGATGACACCCATGGGTCTCCGAGTCAAAGCGGCAATGCCGCAAATTGCCGTGACACTACCTGTATGTGCTGGGCCCCTGGATCACCCCTTGGACCCGTTTGAGGACCTCCCCATAGGCCTCAATCACCCCGCCGAGGTCCTGGCGGAAGCGGTCTTTGTCCAGGATGCGCTCCTTGTCATCGGCCACGTCGAGGTCCCAGAGGCGGCAGGTGTCGGGGCTGATCTCATCGGCCACCACCAACTGGCCGTCGGCCGTAAAACCCAGCTCGAGCTTGAAGTCCACCAGCTGCAGTCCAATGCCGGCGAACAGCTCCAGCAGCAGCGTGTTGACCTGGCGGGCCAGGACTTCCAGCTCCAGGCGCTCCTGCCTGCTCACCAGGGCCAGCCGCTCCAGCCGGGCCTCGCTCAGGAAGGGATCCGCGTAGGCGTCGTCTTTGTAGTAAAGGTCGAGAAGCGGTGGATCCAGAGGCACTCCAGGCGCAATCGGCATCTGCTTGCACAGCGATCCGGCCGCCAGGTTGCGAATCACCACCTCCAACGGGATCACCCGCACCGGCCGCACCAGCATCCAGCGCAGGCCTTGCACCCCCAGGTAGTGGGTGGGCACCCCCGAGCGCTGAAGGTGCTCGAAGAGCAGGGCGGAGATGCGGCAGTTCAGGGCACCCTTCCCCTCCAGCTCGGCCTTCTTGAGGGCGTTGAAGGCAGTCGCTTCGTCTTTGAACTCCACAGCCAGCAGGTCAGGCTGATCGGTCTGGAAGACCCGCTTGGCCTTGCCTTCGTAGAGGAGTGGGCCCAGCTGAAAGGCGGTCATGGGGTGGTGGGCGCTGCGGAATCGGGGGCGGATGGGGCAGCTGGCTCCTGGGGCGCCAGGGTGGCCGGCTGAGCTGCAGAGGGCGCATGGCCTCCCTGCTCGCGCGGAGAACGAAGGCGCTGCTCCAAGACTGTGTTGCGCTCCGCCTCGGAGGGATCATCGCGCTGCAGCAGCCATTCGGCGTAGGCATCGTCGATGCGGCGACTGAGGCGCAACCGCCTCTGCCGAGCCGGCTCCGGATCGCCCCCCTCGAGCCGCTGCAGGGCCTGCTGGTCATCGAGCAACTGGGCCGCCAGACCCCAGGCCCCAGCGACGGCGGCCTGATCAAGAGCCATCTCCACCAGGGCGTTGCGCTGGGCCAGCGGAAGGTCGTCGAGCAGCGCCACCGCCAGCTTCAGCCGCTCAGCCCCCACCACACCCGGCAGGCGCCCGGCCAGCAACACTTCAGCCGCTTCCTGCCGGCGGCCCATCGCCGCCAGGTGGGAGGCGAGCACGTCAAGCGCCGAGCGGGTGTCGAGCGTGCCGTCGTCCCGCAGCCGCACCGGCAGCGCCATGGTCTCCAGGCGGCTGCGCTCGCCGTCGGCCAGCCGCCGCAGGGCCTCGGCGGCCCGGCGGTGGTTGAGGCCGGCATTGGCCGCCCGCCACTGCAGAGTCAGCCACTGCTGCCGCTCAAGCCCGGGGCCCGGTCCATAGCGATCCAGCACCGACAGGGCCGCCTCCGGCGCCAGGCAACTGATCAGGGCATTGGCATTGGCGAGCACCACCGGCAGGGGCTGGGGAGCGGGGTGCAGGGCCACCAGCCGGTCCTTGAGCTGGCGCAGCCGCACGGGCAGATCAAACCGTGCGGCGTCCTGGCAGGCCTGCTCCAGAACCGGCAGCTGCTCAGACGCCAGGGAGGCTGCAAACACCCGCTCGTCCATCGGCAGAGGCGGCACTGGCGCCGGCACTGGCAGCGAAACCGGCTGCGATTGGGCACGAGCACCCCCGGAGACGCCTGCGCAAAGGAACAGCAGCGTCAGCAGACCTGCCGCTCGCCCACCCCAGCTGGACAGGGCACGGCAAGCCAACGGTGCAGCGGGAACCACCGGCAAGTAGAGAAGGAATGACACGGCTGGCGGTCCACCAGAGGGCAACCTAAGGGAACCGATTGGCCACCTCCGCCGCTCCGGACCCCATGACAGCCTCGGTCCAGTTCCCCCACCCCGCCGCCTCCGAAGCCAGCGTCCAGCGGCTGCTGGTGGTGGGCTCAGGCGGCCGTGAAAATGCCCTGGCCTGGGCCCTGGCACGGTGCCCCGGAGTGGAGGGTGTCTGGGTGGCTCCGGGCAATGGCGGCACGGCCCAGCTGGAGGGCTGTGAGGCCCTGGCCATCAGCGAGTCCGACCAGGAGGGCCTGCTGCGCGCAGCCCTGGAGCTGGGGGTGACCCTGGTGGTGGTCGGCCCGGAGGGACCACTCGCCGACGGCCTGGCCGATCGCCTGCGGGCCGGGGGCCTGGCGGTGTTCGGGCCAGGGGCAGACGGGGCCCGGCTCGAAGCCAGCAAGCAGTGGGCCAAGGCCCTGATGCTGGAGGCGGGCGTGCCCACCGCCGGCTACTGGGCCGCCTCGAGCCGCAGCGAAGCACTGGCAGTGCTGGAGCGGGAGGGGAGGCCCCTGGTGGTGAAGGCCGATGGCCTGGCGGCCGGCAAGGGGGTCACAGTGGCCGAGAGCCTTGAGGACACCCGCGCCGCCATCGAAGACATCTTCGCGGGACGCTTTGGAGAGGCCGGCCAGAACCTGGTCCTGGAGGAGCGGCTGAGCGGTCCTGAGGTGTCGGTGTTTGCCCTCACTGATGGTCAGACGATGGTGCTGCTGCCGCCGGCCCAGGATCACAAGCGCATCGGGGAGGGAGACACCGGGCCCAACACTGGCGGCATGGGGGCCTATGCCCCCGCCCCCCTGCTCGATGCCGCCGCCCTTGAGCATGTCCGCCAGGTGGTGCTCGAACCCACCCTGGAGGCCCTGCGCCAGCGGGGCATCGACTACCGGGGCGTGATTTACGCCGGGCTGATGCTCAGCGACGACGGCGCCAGGGTGATCGAGTTCAACTGCCGCTTCGGCGATCCCGAATGCCAGACCCTGATGCCCCTGCTGGGCGGGGAACTGGCAGCAGTTCTGCTGGCCTGCGCCCAGGGAAACCTGGATCAGGCGCCGCCCCTGACCATCGCCGGGGGCTGCAGCGCCTGTGTGGTGGCCGCCGCCGAGGGCTACCCCGGTGAGGTGCGCCGGGGGGATGCGATCCACACCCAGCCGCTGACCACGCCCCAGCGACAGCTCTTCCATGCCGGCAGCCGCCTGGAGGAGTCGGGCACCTGCGTGACCGCAGGGGGCCGGGTGCTGGCGGTGGTGGCCCAGGCGGGGGATTTCGATGCGGCCTTCGCCAGTGCCTACGCCGGCCTTGATCAGGTGGATTACGAAGGCATGACCTTTCGCCGAGACATCGGTCACCAGGTCCGGCGCCCCTAGGGTGCCAGAGCAGCTTCGCTTCCAGGCGTGAACGACGCCTTGCCGTCCTCAACCCCCAGCCCCGACAGCGGCGGCGGCATGCCTTTGCCCCCTGGCTGGTGGGAGCAACTCAAGCTCTGGTGGGCGGAGTTCAGCCTCCAGACCAAGCTGCTGGCGGTGGCCACCTTGGTGGTCAGCCTGATGATGACCGGAATCACCTTCTTTGCGCTCAATGGCATCCAGAGGGATGCGCGCATGAGCGACACCCGTTTCGCCCGGGATCTGGGCCTGCTGCTCTCGGCCAATGTGACGCCGCTGGTGGCGGAAGGACATGACCGGGAACTGGCGGCGGTGGCTGAACGCTTCTGGCGCTCCAGCCGCAGCCTGCGCTACATCTTTTTCGCCGATCCAGAAGGGGTAATCTATCTCGGAATTCCGATCAGCGCCACCAACGGCGGCAGCGAGCTGCTGCTCAGCCGTCGCCTGGAACTGCCCGCCGAACTGCAGCGCCGCCCCCAGAACCCCCTGATCCGGCAACACCTCAGCCCTGATGGCCAGGTGACCGATGTGTTCGTGCCGATGGTGAGCGAGGGGCGCTATCTGGGTGTGCTTGCCCTCGGCATCAACCCCAACGAGGCGGTGCTCGCCAGCGCTGCCCTCACCCGGGAGGTGACCGTGGCGGTGTTCATCTCGATCTGGGTGCTTGTGATCCTGGGGGCGGTGTTCAATGCCCTCACGATCACCCGCCCGGTGAAGGAATTGCTGCGGGGTGTGCGCGCGATTGCCGGTGGCGATTTCGAGGCCCGCATAGCCCTGCCCGTAGGCGGAGAATTGGGGGAACTTCTCAATGGCTTCAACGACATGGCCTCCCAGTTGGAGGTCTACGACGCCGCCAACATCGAGGAACTCACCGCCGCCCAGGTGAAGCAGCAGACCCTGATCGCCACCATGGCGGATGGCGCGGCCCTGCTTGATGGCGAAGGGCGGATCGTGCTGGTCAATCCCACCGCCAGGCGGCTGTTTCGCTGGGAAGGCCGCAACCTGGAAGGCAACGAACTGGGCAGTGAACTGCCCGATCTGCTGGCGATGGAACTGCAGGGACCGCTGGATTCCCTGGTCGGCGGGGAGAAGGACAGCGCTGATGTGCGCTGCAGTTTCGGGGAGCCTCCGCGCACCCTGCGGATCGTTCTGCAAACCGTCAAAGATGCCGCGGGGGAAAGCCTGAAGGGCATTGCCATGACCGTGCAGGACCTGACGAGAGAAGTCGAACTCAACGCTGCCCAGAGTCGCTTCATCAGCAATGTGTCCCATGAGCTGCGCACCCCGCTGTTCAACATCAAGAGCTACGTGGAAACGCTGCACGACCTGCGCGATCAACTGAGCGAGGAAGAAACCCAGGAATTCCTGGCGATCGCCAACGCCGAGACCGACCGCCTCACCAGGCTTGTGAACGACGTGCTCGATCTCTCGCGGCTGGAATCTGACCGCACCTGGATGCTGGAGCCGATGGAAGTGCGCCCGGCCATGGAGCAGACCCTGCGCAACTACCGCCTCAACGCCGAGGAGAAGGGGGTGAAGCTGGAGCTGGAGGTGGATGCTCAGCTGCCCAGGGTGCGGGGCAACTGGGATCTGCTGCTGCAGGTTCTCGATAACCTCGTGGGCAACGGGCTCAAGTTCACCCAGGCCGGTGGCAGCCTGATGCTGAGGGCCTATCCGTGGCCCGACTCCTGCCATTTTGATCCCTCCAACCAGCCAGCCAGTGATGCCCCGAGCTGTGAACTCAGCTCACCCCTGCCGCGGCTGCGGGTCGAGATCGCTGACTCGGGCGCAGGCATTTCCCGAGAGGACCAGCAGCGCATCTTCGAACGCTTCTACCGGGTGGAGAATGCGGTTCATACCGAGGCGGGTACCGGGCTTGGTCTTTCAATCGTGCGTGGCATCCTCGAGAAACATGGCACGGACATCCAGATGGCAAGCGAGCCTGGGGTAGGCACCACTTTCTGGTTCGACCTGCCCCTGGAGCAGGCCGACAGCGATGAGCTGATGGTGGAAGGGGAGCGCCGCTCCCAGAAGTCCCGTCTGGCTGAGCCGAATCTGGCCGAGGTCTAGTCGGCTCTAGAACGAGACCTCGCCATCGATGCCGCGGGCAATTCGCGAGAGCTCCGCCCGCTCATCGGTGGTGACCCGGTGGGGAACACCACTGATGATCCGCTCGAAGTTGGAGAAGGAATCCTTGATTTCAGGGCCACTTGCTGTGATCACGAATTCACGGATTCCTTTGTCATGCCAAGAGCCACGCATCTTGAACACGTTGATAGCCCGGGCCATCTCACCACGGATTTCGACATACTGAAGCAAGATGATGGTGTCAGTGATCGTGGAGATGTGGGAGTCGGTGATGGAATGGCTGCCCATAAACTCCTCCGAAGTGTTGGTGAAGAAGCCGGCGATCTCCTCCTGCTTGGCATAGCCTGTGACCCCAATCACGAATTGCCTGAAGGCATTGTGGCTGACCCCCCTGGAAAGGGCTGAGAGGGAATCGATCGCCATCCGTGCCGGCTTGAACTGGCCGATCTCCGTTTTGATAATCTGCAGATGGTCTTCAAGACCTGTGGATTCCGGGTAAGCGCAGATAATCTTGAGCATTCCATCCTGCTCCATCTGCTCGAAATCGATTCCCCAGCTGGTGGCATTGCGCAGCAACTGGGCCCGAGACTCCTCATAGGCGAAGAGGATGGCACGTTCCTTGTTGTTGTAGGCATCTTCGACGAACTTGCTCACCAGCAACGTTTTTCCCGTGCCGGTGGCACCCGTGGCGAGGATGATCGAATCTTTGAAGAAGCCCCCGCCGCACATTTCATCGAGTCGCGGCACTCCTGAGCTGAGGCGCACATTCGAAGAGCGCTGGGTGAGCTGCATCGCCCCAAGTGGGAAGATGGCGACCCCGTGGGCTCCCATGGTGAACGGAAATTCACCCTTCATGTGGGTCGTGCCGCGCAGCTTGAGAATTTCCACGGTGCGCCGTCGGCGTTCACCTTCAAGCACGTTGCGCAAGATGATCACATTATCGGAGACAAATTCCTCCACGCCGTAGCGGGCAATTGGGCCATATTCATCAATTCGCTCGGTCGTCATCACGGTGGTGACACCAATTTCCTTCAGCCTGGCGATCAGGCGAAAGATCTCACGCCGCACCACCGAAACGGCGTCGTACTGCTGAAAGACAGCGGTGATCGAATCAATGGCCACTCGCTTGGCCTTATACTTACGGATGGCGTAGTTAATCCTCTCGATCAACCCAGACAGGTCGAAGTTACCTGCCACATCCTGGCCATCCGGGTCGGGGGAGGCATCCAGAATGAAGAGCTTATCCTGAGCCACCAGTTCCTGCAGATTCCAGCCAAAACTGGAGGCATTGCGGATGATGTCGAGGGGAGACTCCTCAAAGGTCACGAAGATTCCAGGCTCGTCAAAGTGACGGATACCGTTGTGGAGAAAATGAAGGGAAAAAACCGTCTTTCCCGTGCCCGAAGTGCCACTGATCAGCGTGGAGCGCCCGATCGGCAAGCCCCCCTGACAGATGTCATCAAGGCCTTCCACACCTGTGGGCAGCTTCTGCAACCTCATGCTGGGCTGGCTGACGGCATCGAAATCCTGCATAGGGCGTTTGACCTAGGCCCAGAATCTAGGACCCAGTCCGGCGCAGAACAAAAAAGCAAGGGGTGATCTAAAGAATTCAGATGTCATCAGAATCAACCATCATCTCGTCGGTGATCTGGTGGTCAGTGAGTTCATCATAAAGCAGGTCGAGACCGATCAACACCCGCTCGCGATCGGAGAGATCGCCAATGATCCGACGCACCGGTGGCGGCAGGATCTTGGCCAGTGTAGGGGTCGCCAGGATCTTGTCTTCTTCGGCCAGCTGAGGATTCTTGAGAACGTCAATCACCTTGAGAGCGTAGACGCCCTTGAATTCCTGCTCAAGAATCAGGCGTAGGGTCTTGAGGGCCCGCATCGAATTTGGGGTGTTGCCAGCAACGTACAGCTTGAGGATGTAGGTTTTCTGTGGACTCATGATTGCACCTGGGATGCGGTGATGGCCTTGCCGAGCATTCCATCGTTGACCTTGACTGTCGTCTCTGGGGGAAGTGAGCGGCGGTACATTTCGCAGAGATGGGCCATGACATCAAGCAAAGCTAGGCGATAGTCCTTGAGAAAATCCTGCTTGTGGCCTTCCAATTGCAGTTTCTTCCAGAATTCGTCAATCATATCCACGTGGATTTCCACTGTTTTGGTAATGGGCAAATCACTGAAGAAAGCCGTATTCACGAAGCTTTCCAGTGCCTGGTTGGCTGCTGTCTGATCATGAAAGTAGCTGATCAGCAGATCCCGATAGGTTCGCTGCAGGGAACGCAGAAGCAATTTTCGCTCAGCCGCAGGGAGATTGCGCAGAAAGCGGGAGGAATCACGCTTGTAGAACACCCCCAGGTAGCCAAGCCTTTCGCGAAGGCGATGGGGCAGCCTCCAGTTAGATTGGTCACTCTCCCCAGCGTGGGAATCGCTGGCCTCAAGGTCATCCCCCGATCCTGGTGAACTTCTACGGCGCAGGCAGCGGGAAATCGCCGCATCGAGGCTGTAGCTGAGCTGCTCCATCTGGTCGGGAGGGAGATGCACCTCGTCCTGGAAGTACTCAATTTGGCCGCTGATCGGGCCCAACACCACCGCCGGCAGGATCATTCCCTGGGCCCGCAGGCGCTGGAAGGCCTCAACGGAGAGCACCCCGGGCTCGAGCAGGACCGCATCGAACTGATCCCAGCAGCGCTCCAGTTCGGCAGCGGGATTCTGGCGCAGACCCAGCTCCATCAGCTCATAGCGACCCTGCGGCAACCAGGTGCTGCAGGCCTGGCGCAACGGCTCATCGCGGATCAGCGAGGCCACGGTGAGCGCCGGCTGGGTCATGGGGAGAGAAACGGCGGCAGCGGTTGACAGACCTTAGTGTTGACGAGTCGGCAGGCAAAGAGAGATGATCGTTCGTTGTTGATCGATTGGTTGTGCGAGAGGCCTGAACAGTGGTGAGTTGGTCGCGGCGAAGGTCTCCCCAACTCCTACTGGCCTGTCCACGCCCCCTGAGCCCATGAGTCCAGCCACCGAGAGCCCCGCTCCCGAGAGTCCAGCCACCGCAATGGAAAGTTCCACTGCCGTTGCCCCGGGAGCCGACCTGTACGCGATCGCCGAAGCGTCCGGGCAGCAATTCTGGTTCCAGCCAAATCGCTACTACGACCTCGACCGCATCGCCGCCGAGGTGGATGAGACGGTGACCCTGGAGAACGTGCTGCTGGTGCGCGATGGACAGGGCACCAACCTGGGCCACCCATATGTCAGTGGCGCCACCATCGAGCTCAAGGTGATGGCCCATCGCCGCGGTCCGAAGATCCTTGTGTACAAGATGCGCCCGAAAAAGAAGACCCGCCGCAAGAACGGGCACCGTCAGGAGCTCACCCGAGTGATGGTCCAGTCAATCACCGTCAACGGAAAACCGATCGACTGAGCGTCAGACCTTCGGCCCATTCTGAAATCCCTTCACCAGCTTCCCCATGGCACACAAGAAAGGCACAGGCTCCACACGCAACGGACGTGACTCCAATTCCAAGCGCCTCGGCGTCAAGCGCTACGGCGGAGAAACCGTCACAGCCGGCTCCATCCTCGTGCGCCAGCGCGGCACCTCGGTGATGCCTGGCGTGAATGTTGGACGCGGATCCGACGACACTCTTTTTGCCCTCGTGCCGGGTGTGGTGAGCTTCGAGACGATCAAACGCGGTCTGCGCGCCCGCAAGCGCATCCACGTGGCCCACGCCGCTTGATCCCGATCAAGCCATCAAAGTCTTCCACCTCTGCTCATTCCATCAACCGGTAGGCCCGGGTGGTGATCAGGTAGGGGTGGAAGACCTCCAGAAACCGGCTCTGCAGGGTGCGAAAGAACCGCTCCACCAGTGCTGGATCATCAAAGTGGAAGGGATATTCCCCCGCAAAGCCCTGGAAGAAATACCAGTTCAGCAGGGCGATGGACCCATGCTTCATGCGGGCGGCGAAATCCTCCAGCTGCCCGGCGGGATCACTCAGATGTTCCAGCACATCCAGGCAGATCAACGTATCGAAGTGCTGGGGCAGGCCAGGATCTCCAAGGTCCCGGCAGATCTTCAGTCGATCGCCGAGCCCGAAGCGTTCGGCCCTTTCGGCCACGAAGGCACGGTTGTGCGGGTTGAGGTCCACGAACCAGACCTGGTCCACCTCCGCCAGTGCCGCGGCAGCCAGAGCATGGGTGCCGATGCCACCACCGAAATCAAGCACGGTTCCACGGGCAAAGCGGGTCTGCAGGCGCAGGGTGTCGCCGATGTAGTCCGCACTGCCCAGGTGCCAGGCGGCCAGCTCCAGCAGATGTCCGGTGCCCACGGTCTGCTCATAGAACGCCTCCACCCGCTGCGGATCGAAACCCACCCCGCCGGGATGCAGAGAGGCCAGATCCGCGCAACTGCGCGGCAGGCGCTCCTCCAGCTGGTCAGGAGTTAGGCCCAGATAGGAAGCCAGCTGCTGGCGCAAGGCAAAGCCATCGCCAAGAAAGGACTCCAGATCCAGTCCCTCGCGCACCGCACCACCCCCTCCCTCCAGGGTCGCGACTGGGCCCGGCAGGGGGCTCACACCTTCAGGCAAATGACACGCTTCTGAAACTGGAGCCAGGCTACGGCGAGCCCAGATCTTCCAGCTCCGCGCCGGCACCGGGCACGTCCAGCCAACGGCGCAGCCAGGCCACCAGCAGATAGAATGGCAGGGTGTCGAGCAGGGCCGCCACCAGCTTGAACAGGTAGCCGCTGGCGATGAAGCTCCCCAGCTGGGGTAGCACCGCCTCCTCACCCCGGATGGGGAGCACGTGCGCGGCGTAGTGGCTGATCAGCACCACGGCCGTGGTGTCCACCAGCTGGCTGACCAGGGTGGAGCCGTTGTTGCGCAACCACAGCGCTCGTCCTGCGGTCAGGCGCTTCCAGAAATGAAACAGCCGCACATCCGTGAACTGGGCGGCCAGATAGGCCACCATCGAGGCCCCCACCGCCCCGAAAGCCAGGGATCGCATCTCATAGAACAGCGGCAGGCGCTCCCCCGCCACCACCAGCGGCAGGCCTGCGCTGCCCCCGTGGCCATCCAGCCCGGGCAGGATCCCCCCCAGCCAGAGAATCAACACGATCCAGCCGTTGAGCAACAGGCCCACCCACACCAGTTGGCTGGCCTGCCGCTCCCCCCAGATCTCGCTGATCAGGTCGGTGCAGAGGAAGGTGAGCGGGTAAGGCAGGGCCCCCACCGCCACCACGATCGGCCAGCCACCGATCGAGCCCAGGGTGAGAAAGCGGGTGAGGCCAAGGATGTTGAGCATGCCCATCGTGCCCAGAAAGAGGCCGGCCAGCACGAGAAAAGCCAGATCACGGCGCTGCTGCAGGGTCACGGGTGAAGGAGGAAACGGGCGCTCCCCCCAGCCTGCAGGCCAGGGCGCCAGATGCAACAGTGCCTGCCATGACCACGTCCGGCAGCCGCCTCAGCGCTAACAAACCCCAGGCACCCTGCGGGTTCCTCATTCTCGACAAACCGGCCGGCGTCACCTCCCACGGCTGTGTGGCGCTGGTGCGCCGCCGTTATGGCCTCAAGCGCGTCGGCCATGGAGGCACCCTCGATCCGGCCGTGACCGGTGTGCTGCCGCTGGCGCTGGGGTCAGCCACCCGCCTGCTGCCCTACCTCGACGGCGCCAAGGCCTACCGGGGGGTGATCCAGCTGGGCCTGTGCACCGACAGCGACGACCTCAGCGGCGCTGTCCTGGAGCGCCGGCCGCTACCGCCGCTCAGCCGGCACGAGCTGGAGGCGGCCCTGAACCCGTTCCGTGGGCCAATCCTGCAACGGCCGCCGCAGGTGTCTGCGGTGCATGTGCAAGGGGAGCGGGCCTACGCCAGAGCCCGGCGCGGCGAGCACTCGGAGCTGCAGGAGCGGGCCGTCACGGTCGAGCGGCTGGAGCTGCTCAGCTGGGAGCCCAGCTCGGGGCAACTGGAACTGGAAGTGCGCTGCAGCGCCGGCACCTACATCCGCTCCCTGGCCAGGGACCTGGGTGAGGCCCTCGGCTGCGGCGGGGCCCTCGCCAGGCTTCGCCGCACCGAAGCCCTGGGCTTCACACTCAGCGGTGCCGTGGGCCTTGATGATCTCGACGCGGAGCCGCCGCCACCGCCCCTTGCCCCCCTGCTTGCCCTGGGCCACTATCCCGCCTTCACCCTGGAGCCCGGCGATCTGGTGAGCTGGCGCTGTGGGCGGCGCCTGGCCGGCCCCGCCCACCTGAGCGAGGACCAGGTGGTGGTGATACTGGATCCGGATGGCAACCTGGCAGGAATGGCCCGGGCCGTCCCAGACGGCTGCCTCCAGCCCCGGCTGGTACTGGAGGCCATGGGCTGATCCTCCCTGGGATCCCCCCACCATGGCGCCCAGCCACGCCCCCCACTCTTCATCGATCGACCCCCCATGGCCGGCCACAGCAAGTGGGCCCAGATCAAACGCCAGAAGGCCGTGGTCGACGCCCGGCGCGGGGTGATCTTCACCCGTCTGGGGCGTGAGATCACGGTGGCGGCCCGCAACGGGGCCGATCCGGCGGGGAACTTCCAGCTGCGCACCGCCATCGACAAGGCCAAGTCTGCCGGCATGCCCAGCGCGAATATCGAGCGGGCCATCGCCAAGGGCTCCGGCCAGGGCGGCGGCGAGGCCGATCAGTTCGAGGCGGTCCGCTACGAGGGCTATGGCCCCGGCGGGGTCGCGGTCCTGGTGGAGTGCTTCACCGACAACCGCAACCGCACCGCCGCCGACCTGCGCCTGGCCTTCAGCAAGCAGGGGGGAAACCTGGGGGAGAGCGGCTGCGTGGGCTACCTGTTCGAGCAGCAGGGAGTCGTGCGGCTGGAGCCACCGATGCCCAGTGAGGAGCGACTGCTCGAGAGCCTGCTGAGCCTGGAGGATCAGGGCGGTCCGCCAGTGCTGGGCTACAGCCTGGAGGGTGAGAACGCGGAGGTGTTCTGCAGCTCCACCGACCTGGAGGCCCTGCAGCACCACTTGAGGCAGCTGGGCTGGCCCGTGCACGACTGGGAGTCGCGCTGGGTGTCATCCGTAACCTGCCGGCTGGAGTGCGACGACCAGCTGCGTCGCTGCCTGCGCATGCTCGACGCCCTCGAGGATCTCGATGACGTGCGCAGCCTGACCTCCAACCTGGAAGCGGACGCCGAGCTGCTTGATGCAGTGATGGGCTGAGCCTCTCAGCCCCCCAGGGCCGGGCGATCGACGATCAGGCGCAGGCCCGGATGGCCCTGCAGCCAGCTGGCCGGCAGCGACGGCCCCGGAGGCTCCCTCAGCAGCCGCGCCAGGATGCCCGACTTGGCGGCACCGCTCACCACCAGAAGGATGCGCTCGGCCCCCAGGATCTGCTCCATCCCAAGGGTGATCGCCCCAGCAGGCACCCGCGATGGATCCCCCCCGAAGGCCGCCGCATTCTGGCGACGGGTGGCGGTGCTGAGTCTGAGGCTGCGACTGGGAGCGTCTGGACCGCAGGGGGGCTCGTTGAAGCCCACATGGCCGTTGCTACCCAGCCCCAGCAGCTGCAACCCGATGCCGCCCGCCGCCCCAACGGCTTCCGCATATCGGCGGGCCTCGGCGGCTGGATCCGCGGCCAGGCCATCCGGGAGCCGCACCCGTCCGGGCTCCAGCCCGAGGGGAGCTGCGAGCTGGCGGTCCATCTCCGCCGCGAAGGAGCCGCAATCCCCCGGCCCCAGTCCCACATATTCATCGAGGTTGAAGCTGCACCAGCGCTGGCACACATCACTGAGCTGATCGGCTGGCAGGGCCAGCAGCCGCTCCACCAGGGCGGAGTACACAGGCTCCATGGTGCGGCCGGTGGCCAGACCCAGAGGACGCTTCAATCCGTCGCTGAACTCCTGCACCAGGAGTTCAGCGACGCGCACAGCGAGGGACGACGGCCGCTCGAAACACTCGAAGCGGTCGGCCAACCAGGCGGGAGAAGCAGGCGATGGCACTGCAGGCAGGCGTAGGGATCAGCCGCTCCGCTGCTGCAGCCGCAGGACCGGTGCTCAGGAGCCTCGCCCGGCGACAGCTCCCGACGCCAGGGGGCCGGATCCGGCACGCAGCGGCTGCACTTCAACGCCGCGGTAGTAGTGCTGCAGGATCTGCTCGAATCGGCGGCCCTGCTGGGCGAGCGCATAGGCCCCCCACTGGCTCATGCCCACCCCGTGGCCAAAACCTCGACCCACGGCGATGATCACCGGCGAGGGCGGAGCCAAGGGTCGGGGAAGGGGTGGTGCCAGCGGCGAACCCATTCCAGTTGGCAACTGGCTGCCACTGGCCAGACTCGGTGCGGTGAAGGTGAAGGGGGCAGCCTCGAAGCGCACCAGGGTGCTGCGCAACCCCAGCCGGCTGCGCAGCTGGGCACCCGTGAGCACCAGTGCTCCGGTGGGACCGATCACCCGCGCCTGGCGCACCCGGCCGCTACTCGTGGTGGAGAGGACATCAATGCGGCTGACGCCGCCGATTTCGGCAAAGGCGCTGGCCAGCATCTGGGGGGAGAGGGTTTTCTCCCAGTTGGCCACGGGACTGGAGTCGTCGTAGTCGGGGACGCTCACCAGGTAGGGAAGCTGGCGCGACCAGAGATCACCGCTGTTCTCGGTGCTGCCACCGCTGCTGCTGTGGAAGACAGCATTGATCAGGCTGTTGCCGTGCATGAGCACCAGGCCCTGGGTGCTGCGCACCGCCTCACGGGTGGAGGCGGTCTCCGCCTCCAGGCCCTTGTAGGCCTGGCTGGTGACCGTTGAGTGCAGATCGAAGGCGGCCGAGGGTTTGCGGTTGCGCAGCGCGTAGGTGCGCGCCGCCACGGCCTGGGCCCGCAATGCCTCCAGGGGCCAGCTGGCGGGCATCTCGCTGCCCACCACGCTGGGCAGATAGGTTTCCAGGGCAATGACGTTGATGGCCCGCAGCTTCGAGGCCTCAACCCTCACGTGAAGCCGCCCCCTGTAGCGGCGATTCTCGATCTGCAGGCTGGCGAGGCCGCCCCGATCGGGAAGGGCCTCCAGCCAGAGTTCGCTGAGGCTGAGTGTGCCGGGGCTGGCCTCGGCCGTGGCCGAAGGCTGGGCCTGGATCCGGCCACCGGCCTGGCGCAGGGCCAGGGTGGCTCCGGCAGGCATCCGCAGCAGCTCCCCACCCCTGGCGTCGCGCAGGCGCAGACCACCGCTGCCGGCCACCCGGATCGCCGGCAGGTCCAGCAACAGCACCCGCAGCTGAGGATCGGTGGCCCGGCTGGCCATCAGGGGCTCGAGCGCGTCGAGAGCCGCCACGTCCTGGGCCACGGCCGGGGCTCCTGCCAACCCTGCTGCCCCAGCCAGCAGCGCCTGGGGCAGCAGGGCCGCGGCCAGGAGCAGGGAGCGGATCCGACCGGTGTTGAGATCAGCCATCAACGGCGGCAACCATGCAACGTGCGCGCCATTGTGACCAGCCCATCCCGGCAACGCCAGAGCCCACCTGGACAGAGCCTGACGTGGCAGCATGCGCCAAAGGGTCATCCGGAGTGCAAGTCACCTTCCTGGGCACCAGTTCGGGTGTACCCACCCGTTCCCGCAATGTCTCAGCGGTGGCTCTGCGCTTGCCCCAGCGAGCCGAGCTCTGGCTGTTCGACTGCGGCGAGGGGACTCAGCACCAATTCCTGCGCAGTGATTTGAGGGTGTCGCAGCTCAGGCGCATCTTCATCACCCACATGCACGGCGACCATGTCTTCGGCTTACCGGGGCTGCTGGCCAGCCTCGGGCTGGCCGGAGCCTGCAGCGGCGTCGACCTCTACGGCCCCGATCCCCTGCGCGACTTCCTCGAAGGGGTGCTGCGCACCTCCTCGACCCGGATCGGCTACCCCCTGCGCACCCACCGGGTCCACAAGGCAGCCCACGCCGGGGCGGTGCTGCTCGACGACGACGACCTGATGGTGCGCTGCACCCCGCTCACCCACCGCATCCCGGCCTACGCCTACCGGGTGGAGCAGAAACCCCGGGCTGGCCGCTTCGATATCGAGAAAGCCCGCGAACTGGGAATCCCACCGGGGCCGGTCTACGCCGAACTCAAGGCCGGTCGGGAGGTGTGCCTGGAGGACGGACGGATCATCCGGGGGGAGACCCTCTGCGGCCCCGACCGCCCAGGCGTGAGCGTGGTGTACTGCACGGACACGGTGTTCAGTGAAGCGGCGGTGGAACTGGCCCGCGGAGCCGATCTGCTCATCCACGAATCCACTTTCGCCCACAGCGAGGCAGAAATGGCCTTCCAGCGTCAGCACTCCACCAGCACCATGGCCGCGCAGACAGCGGCGCTGGCTGGCGTGAAGCAACTGGTGCTCACCCATCTCAGTCCGCGCTACGTGGCCGGCAACACCTTCACCCCCGACGACCTGGTGAACGAGGCCAGGGCGATCTTCCCGAACACCCTCGTGGCCAAGGACTTTCTGAGCCTTGAGGTGTGCGCCGGAGGCGACGGCAAGGGTCCGTGAGGAATCGCCTGGCAACGGTGATCGCTGCAACAGTTCTTGATTCCCGGCCGACGGGCCCTTCCCCCGTGATACAAGGTCTCAGGTGCGGTGCCTACCGCCTTTTCGCCGGCTCCCTTCATGGCCTCTCTCGTTCCCACTGCCCTTCGGGCGGTTGCCCGGACCCTGCTGGTTCTGCCCCTGGCGCTTCTGCTCAGTCTTGGCTTCTGCGTGACTGCTGCCCAGGCCGCCCAATGGGACACCGCCACCCTCACGGTGCCCGGTGACCCAGACGGCAACCTGGTCACCTTCAGCGAAGCGGAGATCAAGAGCGGTCGCAAGCTCTTCAACGACAGCTGCGGCACCTGCCACGCCGGCGGCATCACCAAGACCAACTACAACGTTGGGCTCGACCCCGAGACTCTCGCCCTGGCCACCCCCTCCCGTGACTCGGTGGAGGCCCTGGTGGACTTCATCAAGGATCCCACCTCCTATGACGGGGAGTACAGCATCTCCGATGTCCACCCGAGCATGCGCAGCAGCGACGTGTTCGTGAAAATGCGCGACCTTGACGACGATGACCTGCGGGTGATCGCCGGTTACATCCTGGTGGCCCCGAAGGTCAGTGGCGCCCAGTGGGGCGGTGGCAAGGTCTACTTCTGAATCCAGCTGGCTAAGGACAGCTCTTTGCCGTGGTCCCCTGGGCCACGGTTTTTTTATGGGGCCACATGCGCCAGATCGGGCGGGCTCACGTTGGTGGCATCCATCGACCCCGGCTGCTTGCTGTACCACCACTCCTGCAGGGCCGGAGACAGGCGCTGGGGGAAGAGAGTGAGAACGGTACAGGTGGGCCTGGCGCCGGGCTGAAGCAGCTCCACCGCATAGGAGGGGCAGCGCCTGGAGGCCAGATCGGCCACGAAGCGCCGGCCGATACGGCGCCAGCTGGGCTCCTTGCTGCGCCAGGCCAGGCGGCAACAGGGCCATGGCAGTTCGTCGCGGTCAAAGAGACGACAGCAGGGGCCCAGGACCCGGAAGCTGTACTGGCCGCCTGGGCTGCAGTGCTCGCTGCCAGGCTCCATCAGGGTATCCACCAACGCGGGCATGAAAAAGCCACCCCGAAGGGTGGCGGAGATGGGATCTGGATTCAAGCCAAGCCTGGCCTGGGGCTCAATAGAGCTCTTCTTCGGCGTGGGTCTTGATGGTGCAGTCGGACGTGGGGTAGGCCACGCAGGTCAGCACGAAACCGGCCTCGATCTGGTCGTCGTCGAGGAAGCTCTGGTCCGACTGGTCGACGGTGCCGGTGGTGAGCTTGCCGGCGCAGGTGGAGCAGGCGCCAGCACGGCAGGAGTAGGGGAGATCGATGCCCTGCTCCTCAGCGGCATCGAGGATGTACTGATCGTCGGGAACCTCGATGGTCTTGTTGAGTCCCTCGCTCTCGTTGATGAGGGTGACCTTGTAGGAAGCCATGGAAAGGATTGGGGCTCACAGACTCCTGAGTGCTCAGGGCCTGTAGGACAGCACCGTCCTACATCGGACCGGGGCTCTGACGGCGATCCTGGCCTCCCAGCCCCGGAAGCCCAATCAAAGGGTGAGCACGCATAAGCGTGATTTATGCGACATCCCCAGGGATCACAGCCCGGCACCACTGGATCTGCACCAGTCCCCAGACGCCCTGGGAGGCCACCAGATCGGCGCTCCAGCCATGCGCAGCCAGCAGCCGGCAGAGCCCCTCCGCCTGATCCACCAAAAGGCCGCTGAGCAGGCCAACCCCGCTTGGTGCGAGCAGCGTGTGAAAGTGCCCGGCCAGCTCGGCGATCACCGGCGCCAGGATGTTGCAGAGCAGCAGATCGGCCGGACCGTCCTCTGCCAGCAGACCCGCCAGCTCCTGAGCCGATCCCTCCACCACCTGCAACGGCCTGCCCGGAACCACGGGATAGCCGTTGAGTTCGCCGTTACTGGCCGTGGCGCGCACCGCCAAGGGATCGGTGTCGGCCGCGGCTACGCAGCGCGCCCCCAGGCGCAGGGCGCCGAGGCCGAGGATGCCGCTGCCGCAGCCCAGATCGGCCACCCGCTGATCGATCGGCGCCAGCCGCTCCAACGCCTCTAGGCAAAGGCGCGTGGTGGGGTGGCTGCCGGTGCCGAAGGCGCTGCCGGGATCAATCTGGATCAGGTCACGGCCGGCATGCTCCTGGGGCGGCTCCAGCCAAGCGGGCAGGATCAGCAGCCTCTCACCCACAGGGTCGGGCTGCCAGTGGCGCTTCCAGCTCAGGCTCCAGTCCTCCTCGTCCTGCAGCTGCCAGCCGAGGGGCGGCAGGACCATGGCGAAGGGCTCGGTGAGGCGCTCAAGCTCCTCGGCCAGACGCTGCCGCTCAGGCTCCGGCCAGTCGGCCTCCGGCAGCCAGGCCACCAACTGGTGGGAGCTGGGCTGCTCGGGGCTGAACAGGATGGCCACCCGGCGGATGCCGAGGGAGGGCAGCTTCCAGAGCAGCGACTCCTCCAGCTCGGGAGGAGCCTCCATTTCCAGACGCCACCAGCGGGGAGCCGGGGACATGGCAGCAGGGCTCAGAGCGTGACCGGATGGGCTTCCTGAATCCCGTTGATCCCGTGGATCGAAACCAGCAGGCTGGGGGGGATCGGATCGTCGAGGCTGAGCACCATCACGGCGTCGCCACGAACGATGCGGCGGCCCACCTGCATCGAGGCGATGTTGACGTTGTGCTCGCCCAGCAGCGAACCGATGTTGCCGATGATCCCGGGCATGTCGCGGTGACGGGTGATCAGCATGTGCCGAGTGGGCATCACGTTGACCGGGAACTCATCGATGGTGGTGATGCGCAGGTCGCCGTCGGTGAACACCGCCCCGGTGACGCTGTGGCTGCCCTGACCGCCACGGCAGGTGAGCTGAAGGGAGCCGCCGGCAAAGTCGCGGCTGGCGTCGTCTTTGACCTCCAGCACGTGGATACCGCGGCTGCGGGCTTCGATCCCGGCATTCACGTAGTTGATGCGCTCGCCGAGGGCGCTGGAGAGCAGGCCCTTGAGGGCCGCCACCACCAGCGGCTGGGAGGGATGGTGGGCGAATTCGCCCTGGAGCCGCACCTCCAGATCCTGGATCGACCCTCCGGCCAGCTGGCTGAGCAGCAGCCCGAGAGTTTCGGCCAATTGCAGGTGGGGCTTGAGCCGCTCCATCACCTCCGGGGTCAGACCGGGGATGTTCACGGCACTGCGGGCGGGGAGCCCCAGCAACACGTCGCGGATTTGCTCGGCCACATCGACCGACACGTTTTCCTGGGCTTCCTCGGTGGAGGCCCCCAGGTGAGGTGTGAGGATCAGCCGGTCTTCCACCCGGCGCAGGGGGGAATCGGCCTCCAGGGGCTCGTTGCCGTACACGTCGAGGGCGGCGCCAGCGATGGTGCCGGAGCTGACGGCCTCGGCCAGGGCCTTCTCGTCGACGATGCCGCCGCGGGCGCAGTTCACCAGGCGTGCCGTGGGCTTCATCGTGGCCAGCAGCTCCGCGTTCACCAGGTTCTCGGTGTCGGGGGTGCGGGGCAGGTGCAGGCTGATGAAATCGGCTTCCGCGAACAGGGGGCCCACCGCCATCAAGCGCACCTGCAGCAACTGCGCACGCTCAGCGGAGATGTAGGGGTCGTAGGCCAGCACCTCCATGCCCATGGCCTTGGCGACGCGGGCCACGTGGGAGCCGATCTTGCCCAGCCCCACCACGCCGAGCTTCTTCTTGTAGAGCTCGTTGCCGACGTACTTCTTGCGGTCCCAACCACCGGCCATGGTGCTGACGTGGGCCTGGGGCACATGACGGGAGAGGGCCAGCATCAACGCCAAGGCATGCTCGGCAGCCGCGATCGTGTTGCCCTCCGGAGAGTTGACCACCAGCACACCCCGCTGGGTTGCGGCCTCCACATCGACATTGTCGACGCCGACGCCCGCGCGGCCGATGATCTTCAACCGGGTGGCGGCCTCGATGATGGCGGCGGTCACCTGGGTGCCCGAGCGGATCATCAGGGCGTCGTAGTCGCCGATGATCTGCTGCAACTGCTCCGGGGATAACCCTGTCCGCACATCCACCTGGGCCACCTGGGACAGGATGTCGATACCCGTCTGGTCGATGGGATCAGAAACCAGAACCTTTGTCATGACCCGGGGCGGAGAGAGAGGGGGTCTGGAGAACTCCAGACACTGCCGGGGGTGAAGTGTAGTGAGCGGTGGCCACGGCTCTCCCCTCCAACCCCGAGAATCGGGCCTTTGGGCGCACGGTCTTGGGACTGTCGGTGGTGGTGGTGATGAACGACCTGGGCAAGCTGCGGCGGTTGCGCGATCAGCTCGCCGAACTCCAGCCCGCCCCTCGGGAACTGATGGCCCTGGGAAAAGGAGAAAGCAGCATCGATTCCATCGAACTGCTCAACCCGGCCCTGGCTCGGCAGCGGCGTCAACGCAGCATGGTGCGCTGGCTGATGCCGTTCGGTTTCTTCGCCGGGCTCATGTTCAGCCTCATCACCAACCTTCACACCTTTTCTTTTGCCGGCACCTACGGCGAACCCCTGATCGGAGGGCTCCTGGGCATGGGTTCGGGCTGGATGGGCAGCTACGCCGCTGCCGCCAGTGTTCGCTCGGAAGCCGACGACCGCATCCGCAGCCTGCGCAACCGGCTGGAGGAAGGCAGCTGGCTGCTGCTGGTGGAGAGCAGTCCGGGACAGGAGATCCCCTGGCTGCTGATTCAGCAGGCCGGTCCCCAGGCGGTTGTGCGGCTCGGCGAAGGATGAGCCGCACGCCCCCCGGCGCCGACCTGCTGCGCGGCAGCCGCGATCCGGCCGCCCTCGAACCCCTGATCGCCCTGGCCGAGCAGGCCCTGCGCGACTGGCAGCCCCACTGGTCAGGATTCCTCTCTGCCATGGCCAGGGAGGAGGCGATGGAGCGGCTGGGCAGCCTCAGCGAGCTGCACCTGGACGCCGAGGGCGGCAGGCCCCAGGCCGAACGCTGCCGGCTGCTGCTGCAACGCCGCGATCTTGCCGCGGGGTCAACCCCGCCGCCGGCGCCTCTGGCCGGTCTGGACGTCAGCGGCAACTTCCTCTTCGATCCGGCCGAACCGGGCGATGTCCGCGCCGCCCTGCTGGCGGCCGGCGCCCTCGACGGGGAGCTGGGCGATCTCTGGCTGCGGGGCGACCGCGGCGCCCAGGTGATCGTGGACCCCATGCTGGCCAGCCGCCTGGGGGGCACCACGGCCCGGGTGCGCAGCGTGGACGTGGAGCTGGAGGCCAGGGATCTAGATCAGCTGCAACTTCCCACCAGACCCCAGCCACGCCAGCTGGCCACCGTGGAGGCCTCCCTGCGTCTGGATGCGGTGGCATCGGCCGGGTTCGGGCTGTCCCGCAGCCGCATGGCCGAACTGGTGCGCCGTGGTGACGCCCGCGTGAACTGGCAACCCGTGACCAGCCCCAGCCGAGACCTCAAAACCGGGGACCGCATCCAGCTGGAGAACCGCGGAGAGCTCAAAGTGCTCTCGATCCAACCCACCAAGCGTCAGCGATGGCGCCTGGAACTTGAACGCCACTGAGTGGTGGCAGGTCGACTGCTAAATTGCCCACTTCGATTCTGGTGAAGCCGCTGAAGGGCCGTTACACCAGGGTCGCACCGACGGGAATTCCTGTTCCCGAACCCGGGCGATTAGCTCAGAGGTAGAGCACTACCTTGACACGGTAGGAGTCACTGGTTCGATTCCAGTATCGCCCACTGAATCCTCTGCACAAGGAGTTCAGGATGCCCAGCACGTCACACCCCCTGGAGGTGGTGATCGGTCTGGGACGCTCCGGCACCGGTGCCGCCCGTCTCCTTCAAGCCAACGGCCGTCGGGTGCTGGTTCTGGAGAGTCGCCGCAGCCCCGAGCTGGAGCAGCAGGCCGAGGCTCTGCGAGCCGGTGGGGTGGAGGTGGAGCTGGGGCAACCCCTGACGGCCGAACGTTTCGCCCAACTCCAGCCGGGATGCGACCGGGTGGTGGTGAGCCCCGGCATCCGCTGGGATCATCCGGTGCTGCAGGCCCTTAGAGAGCGGGGCGTCCGGGTCTGTGGTGAGATGTCGGTGGCCTGGGAGGCCAGCGGCAGCATTCCCTGGATCGGCATCACCGGCACCAACGGCAAGACCACCGTCACCCATCTGCTCAGTCACGTTCTGAACCACGCAGGGCTGGATGCGCCGATGGTGGGCAACGTCGGGATTTCGGCCGCCGAGTTGCTGCTCGAGCGCCGCGAGGCCGGAACCACCCCGCCCGACTGGCTGGTGGTGGAGCTGAGCAGCTATCAGATCGAGTCATCAGCGGAGCTGGCACCACGCCTGGGTCTCTGGACCACGCTCACCCCCGACCATCTCGAGCGGCATGGAACGCTGGAGGCGTACCGGGCGATCAAGCGCACCCTGCTGGAGAACTCCGGGGAGCAACTGCTCAACGCCGATGATGCCGATCTGCGCGCCCATGCCGGCAGCTGGATCCGGGCCGACTGGGTCACCGCTGGCCCCCGGGAGCAGCTGGGTGCCGGCCTGCAGCCCAGCCTCTGGATCGACGGCGGGATGGTGATGGCAGCCTCAGGGGCCCTGTTCCCAGCAACCGCCCTGGCCCTGCCCGGGGCCCACAACCGTCAGAACATGGTGCTGGCCGTCGCCGCCGCCCGCAAGCTGGGTCTGGAGCCCGCCGTGATCGAGGCCGCCCTGCGCAGCTTCCCCGGGGTGCCACATCGCCTCGAGCAGATCCGCCTGCTGGATGGTGTGCGCTGGTTCAACGACAGCAAGGCCACCAACTACGACGCCGCCGAGGTTGGGATCACGGCCGTGGAGGGGCCCATGGTGGTCCTGGCGGGTGGTGAGATCAAACAGGGCGACCCCGGGGCCTGGCTCGAGGCCCTCGGGCACCGAGCGGCCGCTGTGGTCCTGTTCGGAGCGGCCAGGGACGCCATCGCCGCCCTGCTCAGCGACAGTGGCTATCCGGGCACGGTGCAGCTGGTGGAGGACCAGACTGAGGCGGTGCCCCTGGCCCGGGAGCTGGCCCGCCGCCTCGGCTGCCCCACGGTTCTGCTCTCACCGGCCTGCGCCAGCTTTGATCAGTACAAGGATTTCGAGGCCCGCGGGGAGCATTTCCGCTCCCTGGTGGCCGCCCTCTGAGCGGCCTTGCCGATCCCCCCATCCTTCACAGGAGCGCAGCGGCGGCCTCGTCCGGCGGCGGCGCGCCGATCTCCCAGGCCGCCAGGTACTGCTGGATGAAGATCGCTGCCAGGGGCACGGTCACCAGCAACGGCAGCAAACAGAACAGGGCGGAAATGGCGATCAGCACTGCCGAAAGCAGCTCATAGCCCACCAGTCCCCAGCTGTGGGGACTGGAGAAGAGATCGTTGAAGCAGGTCCGGAAGGCAGGCCAGAGCGGCTCCCCGCTGGTGAACACCCGCCGCACATAGATGGGAGTGAGCGCCATCACGATCAGGCCTGGAATCAGGCAGAGCAGGATGCCGAGCCCGGCGGCGACTGAGACCAGCAGCCCTGCGAGCACGTAGCGGCGGGGATTGGCGCGCAGCAGGGCCAGCCCTTCCCGGTAACTCGGATGGTGACCCGTGGCAAACCAGAGGGCCGGCAGGGCGGAAAGCAGCACGCCGATCAGCCCCGCCACCACCTGATAGAGGATCGAAAAGGGCAGGTTCAGCACCGACGACACCAGCTGGGTAACGCTTTCGCGCAGATCGGCCGAGACGCCGGCGGTCACCGCCATCGCGATCACGGTGATCAGCAGGCTGATCGCCACCGAGACCAGCGCCAGGGCCAGCACCGTGAGCTGGAGGGCCAGGTAGGTGCGCCAGTGGGCCACGAACAGGTTCCAGGCCGACTGCAGGGTGGGCTTCGGTGCTGGAGACAGGCCCATCACAATCCTCTCGGCAAGTTGATCCGGGTGTTGTCTAGGCCAGGGGACCCGCTCCGGCCAACCCAACCGACACAAACCCGCTCGATAGGATCAAGCATCCGAGAACCACGGCCCAGCAGGGCTGACCAAGGCGAGATGGCTTACTGGTTGATGAAAAGTGAGCCTGATGTGTTTGGCATCAGCCATCTTGAGAGCGAGGGCACCACACTCTGGGACGGCATCCGCAATTACCAGGCGCGCAATTTCATGCGCAGCATGGCACTCGGTGATCAGGCTTTTTTCTACCACTCCAACACCAAGCCGCCAGGCATCATTGGCCTGATGGAGGTGATCGAAACGGGTCTGACCGACCCCAGCCAGTTCGATCCGGCCTCCAAGTACTTCGATCCGGCCTCAAAACCGGAGGCCCCCCGCTGGGATTGTGTCCGCCTGGCCTACCGGCGCACCTATCCCCAGCTGCTCAGCCTGGACAAACTGCGAAGCAGCTTCGATGAGCAGGAGCTGCCTGTGGTGCGCCGGGGCAATCGCCTCTCGATCCTGCCGGTCCCGGCTGCCACGGCCCTGCGGCTGCTTGAACTGCTGGATCCCGGCCGATGAACACGGAGCCCCGAGGATGCGGGGCCTGGCTGGCGGATGGAGCCGGGGAGGGCCTGACCGCGATTCAGGCGGTGCGGGGCTGGCTGAGGCAGGGACGCAGGGCCTACGGGCGAGCACCCTGGCTGTTCAGCGGATTCACGCTGGTGGGCGGCAGTGCTCAACTGCTGGGCCAGACGGTGCAGAACAGGGCCAGTGATGCCCTGGCCGTGACGGAGGAACCCGTGCTGGTTTCGATGGGTCTGGTACTGGCGGGGTTATTGCTCAGCGTGGGCAGCCTTCTCTGGCTGAATGTTGGGCTGCTGGGGGGTGCCTGGATTGCCCTGGAAGGACGAACGCCACGGCTGGCCGAGTTGACCCGCTGGCGGACCGCGGCCATGGGACGACTTTTGGCGGTGGAGCTGCTGCTGCTGGTGCTGAGCCTGCTGATCATGGCCACAGCCGGGCTGGCTGCGGGGCTGGTGAGCCTGATCCACCCGCTGCTGGCCCTGGTGCCACTGCTGATCGGCGCCACGCTGATGGTGGCCCTGTTCGTGACGCAGATTTTCCACTTGCCGCTGGCCGTGGCCGGTGGACTCTCTCCTGTGGCCACCTTCCGCTACGGGCGGACCCTGGTGCCATCCCATGGCTGGCATCTGCTGGCCCTGAGCATCAGCCTGATCCTGATTGTGCTGCTGCCCCTGGGGCTTGCCCTGCTGATCGCCTGGCCCCTGGCCGCAGGGTTGCTGGTGGCCTGGCCCCTGGCCATCTGCAGCCTGACCGCCGGTTACCAGGAGATCGTTGGCGCCGAAGGCCGAGGAGTCCTTGACGGCGCCGCCTGATCGGGCCTCCCCTCTGCCGCCCGCTGGAACATGTTGGCCACGTAGCAGCGGGTGACGGCCCGGCTCTGGACCCCGTTCTGCACAAGAAAGCCGGCCAGCGCCGCCTGAATCAGCCGGTACTGGTCCCAATTGGGGTGGGCGTCGATGAACTGAGCCATGGAAGTGAGCAATGCCTCGGGGACCTCAGCCCGAAAACTCACCACACCGGCGTCCGACTCGGCTTTGGCGACCTGAGCGGACGCAGTGACGGAAGCGGTCATGACCGGAGCAATGTCCATGGACGGGTTGAGCTGGTGATGTCATCCACTTCTCCACAGCGCCGGGGCCGCGTCAAATCGGGGACCCGACGGGGCGGCAGCTCCTTCCAACCCTGAGACTGGCTGCCGCGCAGGAGCAAGGCCCGCCCTCGACCTCGGCAGGTTATGGGCTTGAAGCTGAACAGGAAGCCTGTCAAGGGGAGAGGCCGCCAAAGCCGAGTTCTCCCCAGACCTGAGCCACCGGAAGGATCACAGAACCTGAACCTGTGGAAAAACTGTGCAAAAGGCTGGTCCGGCGGAACAGTGGCTGGGGAGGACCCCGGCAATCAGCAGTGCTGATCGCCCCCCAATCCCGTGGTCTGTCTCACAGGGGCAAGGGCTCCAGGGCCCGCGCCAGCTCAAGGCCAGCACCTGGCGCCCAGGCGCCCTCCCATCCCCTCAGCCCTTGAGAAGGGATGAGGATGCAGCGCAAGTGCCAGTGGCCCGGGTCGCCATCAAGGCCCAGCCACCAGCCGTCACGCTCCAGCTCAAGGCTGATCAATTCCTCTTCCATCAGCTGATCGGCGATGGCGTCGAGTTGCTCCAGCAGGCTGAGGAGGCCGGCGCGCAGGCTGCTGGCCTCTACCGCGGTGAGCTCCACCGCCCAGTCGGCTGCGCCGATGAGCAAAGGGAAAGGGTCCTTGGACGGATTCCAGACCAGTCTCCAACCCTCTGCTTCGGCGCTGTACCCGCTGGGGGTCAAGGACTCAGCCGGGCAGCAGGTCGGGCTGGTCCTGCTCGTCGCTGAGCTCAACGATCGCCCGCTGTACGGGCTTCACCATTGAATCTTCGAGCAGGCCATCGAAATCATCGAAGCGGCGTTGCTTGGCGCGAAAAGCGATGCGAACAGTGGTCAGGTAACGGTTGCTCGACTGACCGATCAGACTTTCAGCCCGCTGGGCCAGTTCCTTGGGATGAACAGTCGGACCGGTAAACATCGAAACAAACCCATTTCAACCACCCTAGTTCAGCCGCTGCCTGGGCCCCTGCCCCATCGGTCAAGCCGCGTTGCATCAGGCCCCTCCGCCGCTGACCCCCATCCATGGCCGTGACCGGCACCCTGGCGATCGACCTGGGGAGCAGCACCACGGTGCTGGCCTTTCAACCCAGCTCGGGCGGAGCGCCGGAGCTGCTCGCCATTCCACCCTTCAGCAGCAACGATCCCTGTGTGGTCCCCAGCCTGATCTGGCTCGCGAACCCCCAGAGCGATCAGCCCCTGATCGGCCGTCAGGTGCTCGATGCGGGCCTGGCTGTCAGTGGCGGCGAAGGCCTCTGCCGCGACTTCAAACGCAGGATCGGTGCCCTCGCAGGCGAGTCCGGCCCGGCGGCGGCCGCAGGAGCCAGCGGCGAACCACTCACACCGGAGCAGGCCGGCAGCCTGCTGATCACCCGACTGTGGCAAGCCCTGCCTGCGTCGGTGGTGCCCACCCGACTGGTGCTGACCGCCCCGATCGAGGGGTACCGGGGCTACCGCCAGTGGCTGCAGCAGCTGAGCAGCCAGATTCCCGTGGAAGAGGTGGCCCTGGTGGATGAACCCACGGCGGCCGCCATCGGGGCGGGCTTGCCGGCAGGCAGCCGGGTGCTGGTGGTGGATCTCGGCGGCGGCACGATCGATCTCTCGCTCGTGGCCCTCCAGGGCGGTGAAGGACGGGCGGCACCGATCGCCCAGTTGCTGCGCTTCGGCGGCCGGGATCTCGATGGGGGTCGCCAGGCCCTGCGCTGCGCGGAAGTGATCGGCAAGGCCGGCTCCGCCCTCGGTGGCCGCGACATCGACCGCTGGATCGCCATGAGTCTCGCCCCGGACCTGGGAGAGGACCCCAGCTTGCTGGAGGTCAGCGAGCGGCTCAAGTGCGGCCTGAGCGAGGCCGAGGAGGTGACAGGCATCTGGAGCTCAGCGGGAGCCGACAGCCGCGTCCTGCGCCTTGATCGGACCCAGCTTGATCGGCTGCTGCGCGAGCGTGGGCTGCTGGAGTTGCTCGACGACCTGTTGGAGCGGGTGCTGGCAGCGGCGCGGGCAAAAGGACTTGACCGAGAGCAGATCGATGCGGTGCTTCCTGTGGGGGGTACCAGCCGCCTGCCCAGCATTCGCCACTGGCTGGCTGACCGCTGTGGCTCCATCCCCCTGCGCAACCAGCGGCCTGTGGAGGCGGTGGCCCTGGGGGCCCTCGCCCTCACGCCTGGGGTGCGGCTCAAGGACGTGCTGGCCCGGGGGGTGTCGCTGCGCTGCTGGGATCAGCGCGGCGGGGAACATCGCTGGCACCCCCTGTTCCTCGCCGGTCAGAGCTGGCCCACCGACCAGCCCCTTGAGCTGGTGCTCAGCTGCAGCCGCGATGAGCAGAGCAGTCTGGAGCTGGTGCTCGGTGAGCCGATCGAGGAGGAACGCAGCGAGGTGGTCTTCGTCGACGGGCTTCCCCAGGTGCGGCGGCGCCCTGCCGGCGAAGCCAGGACTGAGCCCTGGAGCCGGCAGCCGCCCCCTGTGACCCTCGACCCGCCCGGGACCTGCGGCATCGACCGGCTGCGGCTCCGCTTCAGCATCGACGCCGAGGGGCAGTTGTTGCTTGAAAGCGAAGATCTGCTCGGCGGCACCATCACGGCCGCCAGGGTGCTCGGCCCGGTGCGCTGAACAGTGCTGCCGGTGCCACCGGCCCGCGGCAGTGGACGACGCGGCGGCTGCCCCCTGACATTGTTTGCCGGGCCCCGCTGTTCATAGAACAGGGAAATCCATCTGATTTCCCCTCTTGGCCATTCGCCGCCACAGGCTTCCGCGCTTCTGGCTGGCTCTCACCCTTGGCCTGGTGGCAGCTGGGGTCGGTGGTGCCTGGTGGTGGGAATCCCAGTTGCCACGCCGGCTTGAGCGGGCCGCGAACGAGGGGCGCTTCGACGACTGCATCCGCTACAGCGATCAGCTGGCTTCCCTGCGCTGGTTGAGCGGACGCGCACCGGCGGAGCAGGGACGCTGCCGCCGGGCCAAAGCCGAACAGCTCTGGCGGCAGCAGA
This sequence comes from Synechococcus sp. UW140, assembly GCA_943371515.1. GTDB lineage: Bacteria > Cyanobacteriota > Cyanobacteriia > PCC-6307 > Cyanobiaceae > Regnicoccus_A. The sequence continues at coordinate 61,739 of CALRVC020000004.1, forward strand.
AACCCGAGGAGGCCCTCAAACTGCAGCTACTGCTGGCCAATTCAGCAGCGGGCACCGAGGCCGACCGGCAGCAGTTGCTGGCCTGGCAGCAGGATCTCAAGGACCAGGCCCTCTCCCGCTTCCAGCGGGGGGACCTGGAGGGGGCCCTCGCCCTGCTCAAGCCGATGGGAGAGCATCACCGGCCCGACGGCTCCGCTCTCGGCGACAGCCTGCGCGAGTTCTGGGCGCGCAACCAACTGCAGCAGCAGCGGGCCGTGAAACTGGCAGGTGAGAAACGCTGGTGGGAAGCTCTCGACGCCCTCAACCGGATCGATCACCCCTGGTGGACAACCGCGACGGCGCCCCTGCGACAGCAGGTGGATCAGGCGATCGTCGGGCTCAGGAGCAAGGAACAGGAGCACCACAGCCACGGTGATCAGCCGCTCGACAGCGTGCCCATCGCCAGCCTCGATGCCGCCGTCCAACGCCAACTGGCCAAAGGCGTCGACGAGTGGACCGCCTTCACCAAGGCATGCGCCGAGCTGGGCGGACGGGTGGTGGAGTCGGGACCGGAGACCACCTGTCGCCGCTGAAGACCGCAGGGCCACCCCCATCCCTGGGGCCATGACAGGATTGATCCTTCCTCAGTGTCCCCTGCGCATGAAGCCTGGAGAACAGGTCAAGGTCTGCCAGAGCGTGGTCGTCTACACCCACCCTGAGCACCGCGGCAAGGCCTTCGATCTTCTGGGACAGCACGGAGAAGTGCAACAGGTGCTCGACGACTGGAAGGGCAAACCGATCAGCCCCACCCTGCCGGTGATCGTGGCGTTCGGACGTTTCCGAGCCCACTTCCGCCCCGACGAACTTGAAACGGCGGGCTGAACGACCAGGCCCAGACCATCGGCGCTGGGGAGAAACCAGCTCAACCGGCGCGAATCAGGAACACACCGTCTTCTCCGTCGGTCTGGCGCAAACAGAGCTGGATCGACTCCTGTCGGCTGGTTGGCACCAGGCGTCCACAGAAATCTGGCTGAATCGGCAGTTCCCGATGGCCACGGTCGACCATCACCAGCAGCCGCACCAGATCGGGACGTCCCCAGGTGTGCAGGGCCTCCAGGGCCGCCCGCACCGTGCGCCCGGTGAAGATCACGTCATCCACCAGCACGAGCTGGCGACCTTCGATGTCGGAGGGCAGGTGGGTGGCTTCCACCAGCCGGGTGCCGACCCGCTCCAGGTCATCGCGGTGGAACGTGGGATCGAGGCTCCCCTGGTGGATGGGGTGACCGCAGAGCTCCTGAAGTTGCTGGGCCAGAACCCGGGCCAGGGCCACCCCACGGGTCGGAATGCCCAGCAGCAGCAACTGGCGGCTGTCGACGACTCCTTCGAGCACCTGGGAAGCAAGGCGGCGCACCGTGCGGGCAAGGTCGTCGGCAGAGAGGATCTCCACCCGCCGCTGATCGGATGACGGCACCAAGGGAGTGTTCACGAGGAACCGAAGTTGGACATTCCATCGTATGGAGGCGGGAATGTCCCCAAAAGCTGACGCCCCCAGACCGGAGTCTGGCTCAACGACCTTCAGGAGTAACTTGACCTTGGAAGACGCTTGAATGACCATTCGGGAAGTCAGGGTGAGCGCAATTCCTAGCTTCGGATCTCCAACCCTTTCCTCCGGCCGGGAGTCAGCTCCGGGGCCTGACCGCGATGGCGAAATCCCCCCCGTGGTGCTGGCCATCCTCGATGGCTGGGGCTTTCGAGAAGACGCACGTCATAACGCGATCCAGTCGGCCAGCACACCGGTCATGGATGCCCTCTGGGAGGCCTATCCCCACACCCTGATCCAGGCAAGCGGCGGAGAGGTGGGTCTGCCTGACGGCCAGATGGGCAACTCTGAAGTGGGCCATCTCACGATTGGCTCCGGCCGGATCATCCGTCAGGAGCTGGTGCGGATCGGCAAGGCCGTACGCGATGGCAGCCTGGCAGCCAACCCTTCCCTGAACGAGCTGGCTGATCAGCTGCTGCGTGACGGCGGCACCCTCCATCTGCTCGGGCTCGGCTCCGATGGCGGCGTGCACAGCCACATCGACCACCTTGGTGGCCTGCTGCAATGGGCCGCCTCGCGAGGTCTCAGCGACGTCTGCATCCATGTGATCACCGACGGCCGCGACACACCCCCCCAGAACGCCATTTCCTACCTGGAGTGCATCCAAGCCCAGGCGGAGGCGGCCGGGGTCGGGCGGATCAGCACCATCTGCGGCCGTTACTGGGCCATGGATCGGGACAATCGCTGGGAGCGCACCGAGAAGGCCTATCTCCTTCTGAGCGAAGCCGGTGAGATCAGCCCGCTCTCCTTCCAGGAGGCCATCCAGGCGGCCTACAGCGAGGGGATCAACGATGAATTCCTCGAACCCCTGCGCCTCGCCCCGGGCCACCTGAAGCCCGGCGATGGGCTGATCTGTTTCAACTTCAGGCCCGATCGGGTGCGCCAGCTGATCCGTTCCCTGGTGATCGACGACTTCGATGAATTCGAGCGCAAGCGCATCAGTCCCCTGCATGTGGTCACCTTCACCCAGTACGAACTGGGCCTGCCCGTGGCGGTGGCGTTCCCACCCGAATCCCTCGACGGCCTGCTGGGCCAGGTGGTCTCAGCCCATGGTCTGCGTCAGCTGCGCACTGCCGAAACCGAGAAGTATCCCCACGTCACGTACTTTCTCAACGGCGGCATCGAGCAACCCTTCCCTGGCGAAGATCGCCAGCTCGTGCCATCCCCACGCGTGGCCACCTACGACCAGGCGCCGGCCATGTCAGCCAACCAACTCACCGACAACTGCATCGCCGCCCTCAACAAGAGGGTGTATTCCCTGGTGGTGATCAACTACGCCAACCCCGACATGGTGGGGCACACCGGCCGCATGGACGCCACCGAGCAGGCCATCACCACGGTGGACCACTGCATCGGCCGCCTTGTGGAAGCCACCAACCGCCTGGGCGGCACGGTGCTGATCACCGCCGACCACGGCAATGCCGAGCTGATGGAAGGGGAGGACGGCCGCCCCTGGACGGCCCACACCACCAACCCGGTGCCGGTGATCCTGGTGGAGGGCGAAAAGCGCAGCCTTGGGGGACATGGGGCCGCGCCCCAGCTGCGTCAGGGGGGTGGTCTGGCCGACATCGCTCCCACCCTGCTGCAGATCCTGGGACTGCCCCAGCCGGAGAGCATGACGGGCAGTTCCCTGGTGCAACCGCTGGAACTGGCCAGCCCCAAAGCCGCCTTCGCGGAAGCCCTCCAGGTCTGAGCAGTTCGTTAGGTTGGCAGCATGATTACAGCCGTTCTCTCCTGGGTCTGGTTCGCCGTCGGCCTTCTGCTGATTGGCAGTGTGCTGCTCCACAGTCCCAAGGGGGATGGAATGGGGGGCCTGGCCAGCAGTGGCGGTTCGATGTTCAGCAGCGCCCGCAGCGCCGAAGACACCCTCAACCGGATCAGCTGGACCCTGCTGGGGTTGTTCCTCGGCTTGGCGATCGTGCTCAGTGCCGGCTGGTTGCGCTGAGGTTGCCGCTTCAGACCAGGCTTTCAGCTCGCGTTCCCTCCGCCTCTATGTCCTCCTGTGGATCCGATCAAACGCCGAGGGCTGCTCGCCTCCTTTGCCGTCCTGTTCAGCACGCTCTGGGGGGGTGCCAAAGCCGAGGCGGACTCGAAGGCCGCAGATCCCAGGTGGCAGCTCAGCGACAGTGAATGGCGCAAGCGCCTGAGCCCTGCCGCATACAACGTGCTGCGACGCGAAGGGACTGAACGTCCCTTCAGCAGCTCCCTCAACAATGAGAAGCGAAAGGGAACGTTTCTCTGCGCCGGCTGCCGCCTGCCCCTGTTCAGCTCCTCGGCGAAATTCGAGAGCGGCACCGGCTGGCCCAGTTTCTGGCAGCCCCTGCCCGAGGCCATCACCACCAAAACCGACTTCAAACTGCTGGTACCCCGTACCGAATATCACTGCAGCCGCTGCGGCGGCCACCAGGGCCACGTCTTCAATGATGGTCCCCGGCCCACTGGTAAGCGCTACTGCAACAACGGCGTGGCCCTGGAGTTCAAGGTCGGCTGAAGCCTGCCCGCCCGGGCCGGGCGGATGATCACAACAAAAAAAGGAGGGAGGCCAGACCCCCCCTCCTACAGAATCGATCCTGATGGCGGAGCGTTCACACGCTCCGCCGGCGAGGATCAGTAATCGAAGTCGCCGCCCATGCCGCCGCCGCCGGCGGGAGCTGCTTCCTTCTTCTCGGGCAGATCGGCCACGATGCACTCGGTGGTGAGCACCATGCCAGCGATCGAGGCCGCGTTCTGCAGGCCGGAGCGGGTCACTTTGGCAGGATCAACAATGCCGGCAGCCAGCATGTCGACGTATTCGCCGGTGGCAGCGTTGTAACCCTCGTTGAAGGGCATGCCCTTGACGTGCTCAGCCACGACGGCGCCGTTGACGCCAGCGTTCTGGGCGATCCGCATCAGCGGAGCGGTAAGGGCGGAAGCCACGATGGTGGCGCCGATCAGCTCCTCGCCGGTGAGGTTGGCGGCCGCCCACTCTTCAAGGGCCGGGGCCAGGTGGGCCAGGGTGGTGCCACCTCCAGGAACGATGCCCTCCTCAACGGCCGCCTTGGTGGCGTTGATGGCGTCTTCAAGGCGCAGCTTCTTGTCCTTCATCTCGGTCTCGGTGGCAGCGCCCACCTTGACCACGGCCACACCGCCGCTCAGCTTGGCCAGACGCTCCTGCAGCTTCTCCTTGTCGTAGGAGGAGTCGGTTTCGTCCATCTGCTTGCGGATCTGCTCACAGCGGGCCTTCACCGCCGCCTCGTTGCCTTCGGCCACGATGGTGGTGGTGTCCTTGTTGATGGTGATGCGGCGGGCGGTGCCCAGCATCTCCAGCTTGGTGTTCTCCAGCTTCAGGCCAGCGTCCTCGGTGATCAGCTGACCGTTGGTGAGAACGGCGATGTCTTCGAGCATGGCCTTGCGGCGATCACCGAAGCCAGGAGCCTTGACGGCGGCCACGTTGAGCACACCGCGCAGACGGTTCACCACCAGGGTGGCAAGGGCTTCCTTCTCGATGTCCTCAGCAATGATCAGCAGGGGCTTGCCGGTGCGGGCGATCTGCTCGAGTACGGGCACCAGGTCCTGGACCAGGCCGATCTTCTTATCGGTGAGGAGGATGTAGGGCTCTTCGAGCACCGCTTCCATCCGCTCGGTGTCGGTGGCGAAGTAGGGCGAGATATAGCCCTTGTCGAAGCGCATGCCTTCGGTGACCTCCAGCTCGGTGGTCATCGATTTCCCTTCTTCCAGGGAGATGACGCCTTCTTTGCCCACCTTGTCCATCGCGTCAGCGATCATGCGGCCCACCTCTTCGTCGTTGCCGGCGGAGATGGTGCCCACCTGGGCGATGGCGTTGGAATCAGAGATCGGCTTGGCGTGCTCCTCGATCTTTTTGACGAGGAAGTCGGAAGCTTTGTCGATGCCCTTCTTGAGGGTGATGGCGTTGGCGCCGGCAGCCACGTTGCGCAGACCGGCCTTGACCATGGCGTGGGCCAGGACGGTCGCGGTGGTGGTGCCATCACCGGCGGCATCGTTGGTCTTGGAGGCGGCCTGACGAATCAGAGCCACACCGGTGTTCTCGATGTGATCCTCCAGCTCGATCTCTTTGGCGATCGTGACGCCGTCATTGATGATCTGAGGGGCACCGAATTTTTTCTCAAGCACCACGTTGCGACCCTTGGGTCCGAGGGTGACAGCCACGGCTTCCGCCAGGATGTCGATGCCTTTTTCGAGGGCCCTGCGGGCGTTCTCGTTGTAGATAATGCGTTTGGCCATGGAAAATTAATCTCGTTTCAAAGGGGTAGAGAATGGAGCAATGGGGACGGCTTCCGCAGTAACGAGAGCCTGACTTCCCCAGTCAACAACGATGACTAGTTGACGATGGCGAGGATGTCCTTCTCCGAAAGGAGAACAAACTCATTCCCACCGAGTTTGATATCAGTGCCGGCGTACTTGCTGTAGAGGACCTTGTCGCCCACGCTCACTTCCGGAGCCTGGCGGGATCCGTCGTCACTGCGCTTGCCGGGACCGACCTGCACCACCTCACCCACCTGGGGCTTTTCCTGGGCGGTATCGGGCAGGAGGATGCCACCAGCGGTTGTCTGGTCCGAATCGGACACCTTGATGAACACGCGGTCTCCAAGGGGTTTAACCGTGGAAACGCTCAGAGAAACAGCAGCCATGAATCCATGCAATTGCGACAGAGTGACGCCTAGGGCGCCACGACAACGGGGAGTTGGCACTCGAGCCCGTTGACTGCCAACCTAGGCGGATCCATTGCAGCGCGGCAATCCGATCCCTGTGCGGGTCACCGAACCGCCGCCGCCGGTTGCGTTGCCGCAAGACCTGAAGCTGCATGGCCGATGGGGAAAGCGGTTAGCTGCAGTGGTAGGGTTGCGCCGCTTAAGGCGGGGGGCCCCCGCTGCGCGAATCCTTTTTCGACTTATGGCTGCTGCATCCGCAACCTCCGGCGCCTCCACCGGCATCAAGGGCATTGTCCGCCAGGTGATCGGTCCTGTGCTGGACGTTGAATTTCCTGCAGGCAAGCTTCCCAGGATCTTCAATGCCCTGCGCATCGAAGGCAGGAACTCAGCCGGACAGGACGTGGCTCTGACCGCTGAGGTGCAGCAACTTCTGGGTGATCACCGGGTTCGTGCCGTCGCGATGAGCACCACCGACGGCCTGGTGCGTGGCATGGAAGCCCTGGACACCGGCGCACCCATCTCAGTACCCGTGGGTGAAGCCACGCTGGGTCGCATCTTCAACGTGCTGGGTGAACCGGTCGACGAGCGTGGTCCTGTCTCCACCACACTCACTTCACCGATCCACCGCGAGGCTCCCAAGCTCACCGAGCTGGAAACCAAACCCAAGGTGTTCGAAACCGGCATCAAGGTGATTGACCTGCTGGCCCCCTACCGCCAAGGCGGCAAGGTGGGTTTGTTCGGTGGAGCCGGCGTCGGCAAAACCGTGCTGATCCAGGAGTTGATCAACAACATCGCCAAGGAGCACGGCGGTGTGTCGGTCTTCGGTGGGGTGGGCGAGCGCACCCGCGAAGGCAACGACCTCTACGAAGAATTCAAGGAGTCCGGAGTGATCAACTCCGAGGACCTCAGCAAATCGAAGGTTGCGCTCTGCTACGGGCAGATGAACGAGCCCCCTGGCGCCCGCATGCGGGTTGGCCTCTCAGCGCTCACCATGGCTGAGCATTTCCGCGACGTGAACAAACAGGATGTATTGCTGTTCATCGACAATATCTTCCGCTTCGTGCAGGCCGGCTCCGAAGTGAGTGCTCTGCTGGGCCGCATGCCCTCCGCGGTGGGCTATCAACCCACCCTCGGCACCGACGTGGGTGAGCTGCAGGAGCGCATCACCTCCACCCTTGAAGGCTCGATCACCTCGATCCAAGCGGTCTACGTTCCCGCCGACGATCTCACAGACCCGGCTCCCGCCACCACCTTCGCCCACCTCGACGCCACCACGGTGCTCAGCCGTGGCCTAGCCTCCAAGGGCATCTACCCCGCTGTGGATCCCCTCGATTCCACCAGCACCATGCTCCAGCCTGCAGTGGTGGGTGATGAGCACTATCGCACCGCCCGGGCTGTGCAGAGTACCCTCCAGCGCTACAAGGAGCTGCAGGACATCATCGCGATTCTGGGTCTCGACGAGCTCTCTGAGGATGATCGCCGTACGGTGGATCGGGCCCGCAAGATCGAGAAGTTCCTCTCCCAACCCTTCTTCGTGGCTGAGATCTTCACCGGCCAATCAGGTGAATACGTGAAGCTGGAAGAAACCATCAAAGGATTTAACATGATCCTCGGTGGCGAACTCGATGATCTTCCCGAGCAGGCGTTCTACCTGGTGGGCACGATCGATCAGGTCAAGGCCAAAGCTCAGAAGATTGCCTCCGAAGCCAAGAAGGGCTGAGTTTCACCATCCCATCCGCTTCCTGAGCACTCACCCCCATGACTCTCAACCTGCGTGTTCTGGCTCCAGACCAAAGTGTCTTCGACGGCCTTGCCGATGAGGTGATCCTGCCCAGCATCTCTGGCCAGGTGGGCATCCTCACCGGCCACGTCTCTATGCTCACGGCCCTTGATGTGGGCGTGATGCGCCTTCGAACCGGCAAGGACTGGACCAGCATCGCCCTGATGGGTGGATTTGCTGAAGTGGAGGCCAATGAGGTCACCGTGCTTGTCAACGGTGCCGAGCTCGGCTCGCGCATCGATCCCAGCAAGGCTGAGCAAGAGGTGGAGATGGCCGAGCAGATGGCAGCTGGCTTTGAAGGTCAGCCTCCCAGCACCGAAAAGGTGAAGGCCCAGCAGAAGCTGGCACGCTCCAGGGCAAGGCTCCAAGCAACCCGCTCCAACTGAGGACTCGGGGCTCTCCATGAGCCTGCGTTTTTTCCTCGACTCGGCTGATCCACTCGCCTGGGAGGAGTGGATTCCCTGCGGTTTGTTCCACGGCATCACCACCAATCCCACGCTTCTGCGGCAGGCCGGCCAGATCTGCCGAATCCCTGAATTGCGCTCCATCAGCCAACGTGCCCTTGAGCTCGGCTGCCAGGAGCTGCACCTTCAGGCCTGGGGGCGTGAGCCTCAGGCACTGTTGGATTGTGCCCTGGCCCTGGCTGAACTGGCCCCAGGGCGGATCACCATCAAGGTTCCGCTCACCAGGGCCGGCATCGCGGCGGCGGTGATACTGATCGCCCAGGGGATTCCGCTCACCTTCACCGCCTGCTATGAGGCACCCCAAGTGCTTGTGGCCGCCGCTCTCGGCGCCCGCTACATCGCGCCCTATCTGGGTCGCATCCAGGATCTGGGCCGAGACAGCCACCAGGAACTGATCACGATGCAGCAGTGCGTTGATCGCAGTGGCTCGAGCCTGCGGCTGCTGGTGGCCAGCCTGCGAACCACCAGCGACCTCAGCCGCCTGGCGGCGGCCGGAATGACCACCTTCACCCTCTCCCCGAAGCTGGCGGCGGCCCTGTTCAGCTGCGAGGCCACCGAAGCCGCCGCGGCACGATTTGAGGATGACGCCACCCTGGTGGAGCGGTGAGGGGCAAGGGACGGGAGCTCGGCCTGCAGCTGCGGGCCTGGCACGAGGCCCGCAGCCCGGGGCTGAGCAACGGCAGGGCCATCGCCAACAGGCTGGTGGATCTGCTCGGGGCCGAGGAGCGTCTCAAGGGGCCCGTGCGCGACCTGGCGGACCAGCCCTTGCTGCTGAGGGCACTCCAGGAAAGCGGGGCAGGCCGCAGCACCTCCGTGCAGCTCCTGGCCCAGCAGTTGGGCTCCACCTATGCCCCGGCTGTGCTGGAGGAATTGCTTGATCTGCTGGAGGCAGCCACGGGGGTGGCGGTCTCCCGGCCCCAAGGCCCTGAGGCCATCCCACCGGCAACACCAGACACCCCCGCTGTCAAGCGACTTCCAGAGCAAAAGCGGTGGCTTGGACACTCGCTGCAGGCCATGGGCCCAGGCCTGGCACTGGCGGCGGGTGCTGCCCTGGTGCTGCGCTGGCTCAGCGGCGAACTCGACCGCTGGCTGTTCAAGTCCTGGAACTGGCAGGGCTGGCTCGTGCTGGCGCTCACCCTGGCACTGCTGCAGATCCTCAGCCTCGGTCCCCTGAAGCGGGTGCGGCGAGAGTGGCCCCTGGAGCAGGCCGATGCCACCGAGCCCCGCCAAGCCTGGCGCTGGATGACCGCCCCCTGGATCCATCACAGCCATCCCGAAGCGGTTGTGAATGTGGCCCTGCTGCTGCTGATCCTGCGGGCTCCATCTCCGCTACCTCTGCCCGATGTGGTGCTGCGCTACGTGCTCACAAGCCTGGCGACAACTACCCTGGCGCTGCTGGTGGCTGAATGGCGCACCAGTGAGCGCCGCTGGGATGGAGCCGCCGGGGCGGTGAGCGCCCTGATCGGCCTGGCTGCCGCCTCCAGCCTGCTGAGCTGGCGTGCTCTGAACTTCAGCCTGGGCCCGATCGACATTCCAACCTGGGTGCTGCTGCTGGTGTACGGCGCCCTGCAGCTGGGCTGGCAGCTGCCCCGCCAGAGCGAGAACGACGCCAGCCGTCCCCTCGACCGCTTGCTCAGCAGCCAGTGGTGGTGGGGACTGGTGCTGGGGGTGGCCTGGGCGGTGGTCAACCGGTTGGACACACTGGTTCAGCTGGCTCTGAAGTCGAGGGGAGCCGGCGGCTGAGCGGGCTATTGAGGAACGGCCTCAGGGACTGGTCTCAGGTCTGGCGCCCCGCCCCGATCGCGGCCATGTACCGCCCCCAGAGCTCGGCCACCAAGGCACCGCTGGCCGCCTGAGCCGGCCGGTTGTCGTCATTGCCCATCCAGATGGCGGTGAGGATCTCCAGCGTCGGGGAGTAGCCGATGAAGAGCACGTCCACGCCGTTGTCGGTGGTGCCGGTCTTGCCGCGGCCATCGGCCACCAACGCAGCGGCCCGCCCCGTGCCGCTGCGCACCACCCCTGCCAGCAGATCGTCCAACACCGCGGCGTCTTCTCCACGCAGCAGCTGGCGCGGCTGCTCACCGATGGGGGTGGTCACCCCCCGCTCCGGGCAGGTGGCGAGGCTGTAGATCGAACGGCAGATGCCCAGATCGTAGATCTTGCTGACGCCGTGCATCGGCACGCTGCGGCCACCGTTGGCCACCACGGCATAGGCCCGGGCCATCTCGTAGAGGAGGGTTTCACGGCCGCCGAGCATGGTGTTGAAGTCGGCGTCGAGGGGGGTGCTGATCCCCAGCTGGCGGGCCTTGCGCACCACCTGCTTCAGGCCGGCTGTCTCCGCCAGACGCAGGGCCACCACGTTCTCGGAATCGGCGAAGCCCCTGGTCACGCTGACGCTGCCGCCGGCGGCCCCGTGGCGGCAGCCCGCCACGTAGGCCAGGGGGGCACAGGAGATCGCCTGGTCTGGGCTGGCGCCAGCCTCAAGCGCCGCCAGGTAGGGGAAGAGCTTGAAGGTGGAGCCCGGCTGGCGCATGGCCTGCACTCGATCGAAGCTGGAGCGGGAGTAATCGCCGCCGCCCACGTAGGCCAGGATCTTGCCGCTGCGGAAATTGAGGGAGATCAGGGCCCCCTGGGTGAGCCCGGCCCGCGCGGCTGGCCCCTCAAGGAAGCGCTGCAACTGCTGCTGGGCAAGCTGCTGCAACTTCGGATCGATCGTGCTCACCACGTAGTAGTTGCCGCCTGAAGCTTTCTCCGAAAGGTTGAGGCCGAAGCGGGTACCCTCCAGTTCGCCGAGCACGTAGTCGCTGAAGAAGGGATAGCTGGAGAAGCTGGACTCGCGGCAGGCCGAGGGATCGATGTTCAGGGGCCGCCGCTGGGCATCGATCAGCTGCTGATCGCGCAGATAGCCCTGCTCATGCATCAGCTTGAGAACCAGGTCGCGGCGCTCACGGCCGGCAGTGGGATCCTTGGCATTGCAGGGGCTGTAACCATTGGGGCTGGGCAGCAGGCCCACCAGGAAGGCCGCCTGGCCCACGTCCAGGTCACTTGCCGGCTTGCGGAAGTAGAGCCTGGACGCCTGCTCGAAGCCATCGGTACCGAGACCAAGATGGGCCCGGTCGAGGTACATCTTCAATATTTGGTTCTTGCTGTAGCCCACCTCCAGCTGCAGGGCCACCCACAGCTCCCGCAGCTTGCGGCTGAGGCTGTAGTCGGTTCCCACCTCGGGGTAATAGATGCGGGCCACCTGCTGGGTGAGGCCGCTGCCGCCGCCGCTGCCCAGCAGGACCGAGCGCAGGGTGCCAAACAGATCGACGCCGCTGTTCCAACCGAAGCGCGCCTCCTCCGAAGCCATCAGCGCCTGGCGCAGGTGCAGGGGATAAGACTGGAGGGAGGGCAGAGCGGTGGCGGAGCCCTCCTTGGCGTCGATCTGCTGACCCGAGGCCGAGACGATCTTGACGGGGCCTGAGATCAGGCGAATGCGCGAGCCGCCACCGATGGAGGACACCAGCAGCAGGCCCCCCACCAGCAGCCCAGACCCCAGCAGGCTGCCCAGGCCCAGCAGGTGCAGCGCCTGCTCCAGTGGACTGCGGGGGTGCAGGTAATACAGGCGCGGAGCCGAGCCCTTGAGTGGTGATCCCAGCTGCACCTGATCACCGTGGCGCAGACGGATGGAGCGAATGCGACGATCGCGGTGGAACAGGCCGTTGGCGGAATTGAAGTCGTCGAGGGCGAAATCGCGATCCCCGGGGCGCGGTTTCTCCAGGATGGCGTGCACGCGGCTGAGGCTCTCCGCCTCGATCGGCAGCTCACAGGCTGGATCTCGACCGATGCGGTAGCGGCCCTCTCCCAACACGGTGCGGCTGACCCGCCGCTCCCCCAGCCACAGCTCCGCCACAGCCTGGCGCTCGAGCAGCTGGCTCCAGGCCGAGCGGATGGCGGCAGGGCGCCCGTGAGGCCCTCCGCCGCTCCAGGCGGCCAGAAAACGCCGCCAGGCCCCGCGACGACCACCTGCCGGCAGCTGCCCGGTGCTGGAGCCAGAGTCCTGATCGGTGGTGGTGGCGGGGCCCGAGGCCTGCTCGCGGACACCCTCAGGAGAGGACGGCTCGACCATGCGGGAATGAACCGGCGTGCCTGGGGATACGCTACGCGCAGCGATCTCCTCGCCCCGTGCTGCGCCAGCGCGATCCCTGGGAGCCCTTCAGGCTCTGGCTGGCCATCACAATCGGGCTCTATGCGATCCGAGCCAGCTTCGCCGCCACCTGGGTGGGGGCCATCCCGGGCTGGGTGCTGCTGGTCCTGGTGCTGGTGGCCCTGCTGCTGGCCAGCAAGGCCCTGCTCTTTCCCGGCCGTGTCACTGCGCACCGCGCCGGCGATGGGGGCTGGTGGAGCGACCTCCAGGACGACAGGCGCCTGTGGTGGCGCCGACGCCGCGGAAGCCCATGACCCTGCCTCCAGCCCAGCTGCGGTTGCGGGATCAGCCGGGCAAGGTGGCCCGGCTCGATCCAGCCAGGCCTCTCACGATCGGGCGTGAACGGAACAATCGCCTGTGCATGCCAGAGCAGGACGGACTCTCGCCCCACCACGCCGTGGTTCGCCACTCCAGCAGCCATCAGCGCTGGGTGGTATGCGACTGGCAAAGCACCGATGGCACCTTTCTCCAGGGGGAACGCCTTCAGCAGTGCCGGCCCCTGGCCGATGGCGATGAGATCCGGCTGGGACGCAGCGGTCCGGTGCTGATCTTCGAGCTGGCCGCTGCTGCTGCGTTGCAGCCCGTGGTCCCGCCCGTGGCGCCTGCCGTAAGCAGCCTCGACATCGGTGGCCAGCAGATCGACCTGGATCAGATCCGATCGGCCACTGTGCAGAGCCTGCCACGCCATCCCCACATCTTCAGCTGGTGGTTGCTGGTGTGCCTGGGGGGCCTGCTCCTGCTGCCGTTCCCGTTCCTGTTCTGGCCGCTGCAAGTGGCGGCCCTGGCCGGCTGGATCCTGCTGGGCTCCCGCAAGGAACACACCCTCACAGTGGTGCTGCGTGATGGCCGCGCCCAGCGTCGCAGCTTCGCCAACCGGCTCACGGCTCTCTCCCACCGCAATGGGATCCGCAAGGCCATCGGCCAGAGTCTGGAGGCCTGAGACTCCAAGCCAGCCCTCCGTGACATGGATCCTGCCGAAAGGCGCCAGCCTTGATCTGGAGGGGATCTCCAGCCCCCTGAAGGTGCTGCGCGGACTCGGGGGCGGCACCCAGGGCCAGGTGTTCGAAGTGGAGGTGGCCGGCGAACGGCTAGCCCTGAAGTGGTATCTACCGGCGTGCATTGCCCGCGATCCCCACCTGGAGCGGCGTCTGGGCGAGAGCATCCGCGCCACGGCCCCCAGCGACGCCTTCCTCTGGCCCCTGGCGCTGGTGAAACCCTGCCAAGGCTCGGTGCCGTTGCTGCGCGGCGGCGAACCGAGCTTCGGCTACCTGATGGAGCTGCGGCCCACGGGTTTTGTGGGGGCCCATGAACACGTGGGCGGCCACCTGGCCATCGGCCTGCTCCAGGTCCTGCGGGCCAGCTTTTTCCTGGCTGAGGCCTTCCATGCCCTCCACCTCAAGGGCCTCTGTTACAAGGACATCTCCCTGGGCAACCTGTTCCTGGAACCATCCAGCGGCCGCATCCTGATCTGCGACAACGACAACGTGGATGTGGATGGGCGGGATCTGGGCAGCGTGCTCGGCACCCCCGGGTTCATGGCACCGGAGATCCTGATGGGCCGGGCCCGGCCGGGGGCCAACAGCGACCTCTTCTCCCTGGCGGTGCTGATCTTCCGCCTGCTCACCCGCCACGACCCCCTGCGGGGCCGCCGTGAACTGGCGATCCGCTGCCTGGATGAGCCCGCCCGGCGCCGGCTCTACGGCGAAGACCCACTGTTCATCTTTGATCCGGCTGATCCGAGCAACCGACCCGATCCGATCGAGCACGTCGCAGCCCTGATCACCTGGCCGATTTACCCCGAGCCGATCAAACAGCTGTTCGAGCAGACCTTCTGCACCGGCCTGCAGGCCCCCCAGCGCCGGGCACTGACCGGCCAGTGGATGGCGGCCCTGGCCGCGGCCCTCGACCAGCGTCAGCTCTGCGCCCGCTGCGGCCAGGAAACGTTCCCCGCCCCAAGCGATCCGGCCCCCTTGTGCTGGAGCTGCGGCTGCCCCATGCCACCCCCTGGGAGGTTGCGGCTGCCCCATGGCCAGGTGACGGCGGCCCCCGGCAACGAGCTGCATGCCCACCATTTCGACAGCCTGCTACCGCTGCGACTGAATCAGCCCCTGGCCCGGGTGGAAGCCCATCCCAGCGATGGCGACCTGCTGGGGCTGCGCAATCTCAGTGGCCAGAGCTGGCAGGCCGAGCTCAGGACCGGCAACCGGGTGGTGGTGGAGCCGGGACAAGCCTGTAATGTCGCGCCACTGGTGCGGATCACCACACCGGCCGGGGCGGTCGAGCTGCCCTCCTGAGCCATCTCTCGAGCCCAGATCCGATGCCCTTTCCCAACGTCAGGCTCGCCAACCGGCCGCTGCATTTCATCTACATCTGCGACTGCTCCGGCTCAATGGCGGCCCAGGGCAAGATCCAGGCCCTCAATCAGGCGATTCGTCAGTCGTTGCCGGGAATGGCCGAGGTGGCTCGCCAGAACCCGGAGGCGCGGGTGCTGGTGCGGGCCGTGAGCTTTGCCGACCGGGCTGTCTGGCACCTGGAGCAGCCCACGGAGGTGCAGCAGCTGCAGTGGCTGGATCTGCAGGCCGGAGGCATCACGGCCATGGGCGAAGCGCTGGAGCTGGTGGCTGAGGTGCTTCAGTCGCCGCCGATGGAGGAGAGGGCCCTGCCGCCGGTGCTCGTGCTGATCTCCGATGGCCAGCCCACCGACGACTTCGACGCCGGCCTGGCCAGCCTGATGCGTCAGCCCTGGGCCCAGAAGGCGGTGCGCCTGGCGATCGCCATGGGCCATGACGCCGACACGGAGGTGTTGCAGCAGTTCATCGGCAGCGATCCCGGCGGTGGGTTGCCCGCTGGTGAAATCCCTGGCGCCAGCGGTCAGACGCCCCTGCACCGCTCGGGCCGCTCGCCCCGCCGGCCCCTGCAGGCCAGCAGTGCCACCTCCCTGGCCCAGTACATCCAGTGGGCTTCCACCGCCGTGGTGGGCGCAGCGTCGATGCCCGCCAGCCGCATGGCTGGCTCGGGGCCCCAGGCCAACATCCCCCTGCCGGATCTTCCCCCCACCCTGATGGATCCCACCGACGACGTCGGTCCCCTGGTGTGGTGAGCGGCTGGAGGCCAGCACTCCAGGCCCGGCGCGTCGGCGCGGCCCACCAGCGCAAGGGCCGCCCCTGCCAGGACGCGGTGGCCGTCACCCGATACCGCAGCCGGGATGGACAGCCCGTGCAGGTGATGGCAGTGGCCGATGGCCACGGCGGTGAGCACTACCTCCTGAGCGACGTCGGCAGCGCCCTGGCCTGTGACCTGGCGCTGCAGGTTGTGGGGGAGCAACTAGGCCTCTGGGCGCTGCAGGGTGCACAGGCACCGGGGCTTGACACGTGGGCCCACTGGCTGGCGTCCGAGCTGCCCCAACGGATCCACAGCCGCTGGCTGGCTCTGGTGCGGGAGCACTGGCAGCAGCACACTGCTCAGTCTTCAGCTCCGGATCAGGCTCCCTGTTCTGAAGCCACCACACCCGAAGCCGAGGTGTCACGGCTTTACGGCACCACCCTGGGGCTGGTGGTGATGGCCCCCCGATGGTGGGGTTACACCGGTGTGGGCGACTGGGATCTGGTGCAGGTGGGCGCCGATGGGCAGGCCGCACTGCTCAGCGAGGAAACGGCGGGGGATGGCGGCGGCGAGGCCACGGGCAGCCTCTGCCTGGAGCAGGCCGCCGGACTGTTCCGCAGCAGACTGGAGCCGATCGAGCGCCCAGAAGCCAGGTTCGGCCTGCTGCTGAGCACCGATGGCATCCGCAAATCGTGCGCCACCGACGCAGATTTCCTGTTGCTCGCCGCTCACCTGATCGCCACCCCTGCCGCCGGAGCCAGCGAGGTGCTGGCCAAGAACCTGGATCAGATCACCAGCGAAGGCAGCGGCGACGACGTGTCAGTCGCGATGGCCCAGCACGGCAGCCTCTTCACCCCCAGCCAGGAGAACATCAGCGAGGAGACGCCGCCTTGCGAGCAGCCCATTCAGACCAGGACCGTTCGCGCCAAGAAACCCGCACTGCTCGGGGCCTTGCTGGTGGCCACCGCCGGCCTCGGGGCCGGCTGGTACTGGCTACAGCACTGGAGCATGGCCCCCGGGCCCCCAAGAGCCGTTCGGCGCCAGATCAACCAGCTCTGCCATGGCCCCGCCAGCGCCATCGCCGGCACCCTCAGCAACCGGCGCAGCCAGTTCACGGATCTGCGCCAAGGGCGCCTCACAGCCCCGCCCTTGCTGGACGCGGCCGATCTGGATCCTCTCGGGGCCCTGATCGCCAGCAGCTTCGATCCCGCCACAGGTGGGATGGTGCAGGGGGAGGCCCTCACGACCCTCGCTTTCTGCCCACTCCTCGCTGCTGCCCTGCAGCGTCAATGGCAACCCCCGACCATCCCTGATCTCCCCGACCGATGAACGACCACCAGCTCGGAGCCGCCCTCAGGCAGCAGGTGCTCAGCGACCTCCAGCGCGGCCGCGGCGCCGAGGGCCGTCGTTTGCAGGCGCTGGCCGGAGACCTCTGCGGCGAGGAGCAGATCAAGCTGCTGCCGGCCCTGCGCCATCTGGTGCTCTCAGCCGCCTTCGCCAGTGCGGCCAGCCAGAGTCCGCCCCTCTCCGATTCGCGGCTGCTGTCCAGGCTGATGCAGGAACTGGAGGAGGTGTTCAACCCCGCCATCTGCCAGCGCATGGAGAGCGTGGTGGGGGGACTGCTCGGCCTGCCGCCCAAGGACGTCTCTGGCTCAACCTCAGGCCCAGCCTCAACCTCATCCCCAGCGGCAGCGGCAGCGGCAGCCTTGCCCAACGCGGCGGCACGGATTCAGGCAGCGCGCAGATCTGCAGTGCCAGCTCCTGTGACTCCCCTCCAGCCTCCAGCCACTCCACCCCTACAGGCTCCGGCCAGGCGAGGCGGGGGCAGCAACGCCCTGCTCGGTGTTCTCGCTTTCCTCACCGGCGGCATGGCGGTAGCCCTGGTGGGCGCCGTGGTGCTGCTTCAGAAGTCCCCGCCCAGCATCGTGGAAAGCCCATCCACCCCCAGGCCCAGCTCGGCATCACCAACGACCGCGGAGAAACCCGCCACGCCACCCCAGGAACCGAGCCTGCCGGAGCCGGAGCCAATCACCGCGCCACAGCCGCCGGCGGCCAACACCGACCAGGCGATCGCCAGCGTTCAGGGCCTCTATGCCGCTCTCAGCGGCAAGACCTACGACCAGGCCCGCCGCTTCTTCGGTGGCGCTGCGGCCGATCAGTTCGATCCCGCCTTCTTCAACCAGTTCGAGCAGGTGAGCGTGGCCGATCTGCAAGTCACCAGCCAGGACGGCTCAACCGTCACCCTCCAGGGACTGGTGACTTTCGTCTACCCCGATGGCAGCGTCCAGACCGAGAGCCGCCGTTTCAGCGTCGACACCGCCACCACTCCCGCCCTGATCACCGCCAGCGACTTCGGGGGGGTGGTCAAGGCCCGCTAGTTGTGGTTGAACACCAGATTGTCGATGCCAACAGCTGGGGGGGCAGGCACAAAAAAACGCCCCATGCGGGGCGCCTTGCTGATGGAACACTCAGTCCATCGGAGACACCGATCAGGCGGTGCCGCAGAAGGTGACATCGGGGAACTTGACCTTGGCTTCCTCGAGGGCTTTGCCCTTGCCCTCTTCCTGCCAGTAATTGATCACCTCGGTGGCCTTGTTGAGGATCTCAACCCGCTCGTTGTCGGTGATCCACGACTTGGCTTCGAGCTCGCCCTTGAGGGTTTCCCAGGCATCTTCCCGCGGCCAGAAGAAGTAGGCCGTCAGAGGGCTGGGACCGCCTCCCACGATCTGATCCACGGCCAGCGCGACGTTGTCGGGCAGCCAGAGGATCTTGAGCAGGAAGCGGCCCTCATCGGCCTTGGGGGTGTGACCGGAAGGCACCCCATCCTCATCGACTGTTGCCGTTGCCAGGGCGGCGCTGGCTCCGCGCAGGGGAGGGCGCCCCTGGGTGGGAGCCTCTTCAGCGGAGCTCACCGCCACGGCCGCCTCGGCGGGGAGTCCTGCGATGGCAGCGCTTTCGGTGGCCGTCATGGTTTCGGCGCTCAAGGCAAAAAGGCAAACAACTAACGTACCAGTCCCTGAACCAGCCTCTCTGCAGCCCCGCGCCGTCCTTCTCTTCGACATCGACGGGGTGATCCGAGATGTCAGTGGCAGTTACCGGCGGGCCATCGCCGAAACCGTGCATCACTACGACGGCTGGCGGCCGGAACCGGGCCAGATCGACGCCCTCAAGGCCGAAGGCCACTGGAACAACGACTGGCAGGCCTCGCTGGAGTTGCTGAGACGCCGGGGCCTCCAGCCCCTGCCACCCCTCGACGCAGTCGTGGAGGTCTTCAGCCGACTTTATTTCGGTGGCGATCCTGATGGTGATCCAGCCGGCTGGAGGGGCTTCATCCGCAGCGAACCGCTTCTGGTGGAGCGTGACTTTTTCCAGGTGCTGGAGCAGGCCGGCATCGCCTGGGGCTTCGTCAGTGGCGCCGAGCCGCCCTCCTGCCGCTACGTGCTTCAGCAGCGCCTGGGACTGGTGGATCCGCCCCTGATCGCCATGGGCGAGGCACCCGAGAAGCCTGATCCCACCGGCTTTCTGCACCTGGCCCTGAAGCTCGGCACCACCGCCTCAGGACACGCACTGCCGGTGGCCTACCTGGGCGACACCGTGGCGGACGTTCGCACGGTGACGGCCGCCCGGCGCCAGCGACCGGACCTCACCCTGCTCAGCCTGGCGGTGGCCCCGCCGCATCTGCAGACACCGGAGCTGGCCGTTGCGCGACAGGACTACGAGCAGGGGCTGCTCTCAGCTGGGGCGGATCGACTCATCCCCAGCACCGCCAGCCTGGAGCCAGACCAGCTCCTGGGTTGGCTGGGGGCCAGGCCCCTCAACGCTCCATCGCCGCCGGCGCCTTGAGGGCGGCGGCCGTGAGCACCTCATGGCCCACGTCGGTCACGGCCACATCGTCTTCGATGCGGATGCCGATCCCCTTCCAGCGCTCTTCGATCTGAGGCTGGCCCTCCGGCACTGCCAGGCGGTCGCTCACGTAGAGCCCGGGCTCCACCGTGAGGACCATGCCCGGCTCGAGCGGCTGGGGATGCTCCCCCAGCCGGTAGGCGCCAACGTCGTGGACATCGAGGCCCAACCAGTGGCCGGTGCGGTGCATGTAGAGATGACGGTAAGAGCCCTGCTCGATCAGCTCGTCGATCGAGCCGCTGAGCAGCCCGAGGTCCCGTAAGCCCTCCACCAGCACCCGCAGGGCCGCGCCATGGACCTGCTCGGCGTCGGCGCCTGGAGCCACGGTGGCGATCGCTGCCAGCTGGGCCTCGAGCACCAGTTCGTAGAGGGCTCGCTGTTCGCCGCTGAAGCGGCCACTGACCGGGAAGGTGCGGGTGATGTCGCCGTTGTAGTAGTCCGACACGCTGCAGCCGGCGTCGATCAGCAGCAGGTCCCCATCCCGCAGCAGGGCATCGTTGCGGGTGTAGTGCAGCACGCAGGCGTTGTCGCCACCGGCCACGATCGAGCCATAGGCCGGACCGCGAGCGCCCTGTTCGAGGAAATGCTGCTCGATCACCGCCTGGATCTGGCGCTCGCTCAGCCCAGGTCGAGCCACCTCACGAGCCCGCTCATGGGCTTCGGCGGAAATGCGCGCGGCCTCCCGCAGCCGCTCCAGTTCGGCCGGGCTCTTGCGCAGGCGCATGTCCTGCAGAATCGGGCAAGGGGCCACCAGTCCCAGGGCTGCCCGTCCCGTGCGTGGCGCACGATCGAGTTGCTGGCCCCAGGCCTGCAGCACCAGGGGCTCCACGGTGGTGTCGCGGCCCACCCGGAAGGCGATCCCTTC
This sequence comes from Synechococcus sp. UW140, assembly GCA_943371515.1. GTDB lineage: Bacteria > Cyanobacteriota > Cyanobacteriia > PCC-6307 > Cyanobiaceae > Regnicoccus_A. Next base: position 82,291 of record CALRVC020000004.1, read on the forward strand.
GGCGCCCTGGAGGTAGTCGGAGAGGCGGGAGGCCAGCTCGGCGCGAGGGTGGGCCAGATCGGCACCGAAGTGCTCCACCGCCCCCTCGCAGCCCCAGCGGAAGCCGTTCCACACTTCGGCGGAGGGATTCCTCGGCTCAACGAACAGCACGAAGGGGTTGTCGCTCTGGTGGGGCAGAAAGAGGGCGACGGCCCCCGGCTCATCGAAGCCGGTGAGGTACCAGAAGTCGCTCTGCTGGCGGAAGGGGTACTCCACATCGGCATGGTGACGCACCAGCGCTGCCGCCGGAATCACAGCCGCCGCCCCCCCAAGGGCCTCCAGGAAACGCACACGACGCTGGTGGAACTCGGTCTGGGGGATCACCATGGGGTCAACGCCTCTAGCGAGAAGATGGCATACCCCATTGAATGAACGTGCTCCCATGCCGCGATCGGCCGCGACGACACCCCGATGAATGAGCTCCTGGGTCTGGCGGCCTTGGTGGTGGTCATCCTGATCGGCTCGGCCGTTTGCTCCGGAGTGGAGGCGGCCCTGCTCACGGTCAACCCCCTGCGGGTGCACGAACTGGCCAGCCGGCCGAGGCGGGTGCGGGGCGCCAGGGCCCTGCTCGACCTCAAGAACCGCATGGGCCGCGCCCTGGCCGTGCTGGTGATCCTCAACAACGGCTTCAACATCTTCGGCAGCCTGATGCTGGGCAGCTACGCCGGCTGGGTGTTCTCCAAGCTCGGCGTCGACCGGGTGGCTCTCCCCCTCTTCTCCGTGGGGCTGACGGTGCTGGTCATCATGCTCGGGGAGATCCTTCCCAAGGCCGTGGGCAGCCGCCTGGCGCTGCCGGTGTCGCTGGCCAGCGCCGCGACCGTGAGCGTGGTGCTGCGGCTGATGCTGCCGCTGGTGATCCTGCTGGAGCGGATCATGCCGGCGATCACAGCCGAGAGCGAACTCACCACCGACGAAGAGGAAATCCGCCTGCTGGCCCGCCTCGGGTCACAGAAGGGCCAGATCGAAGCCGACGAGGCGGCGATGATCGCCAAAGTGTTTCAGCTCAACGACCTCACCGCCCGGGATCTGATGGTGCCACGGGTGGCGGCACCGACGGTGTCGGGCCATGCGCCCCTGGAGAGCGTGCGCGATCTGCTGCTCACCAACAGCGCTGGCTGGTGGGTGGTGCTCGGTGAGGAGGTGGATGAGGTGCTGGGGGTTGCCAGCCGCGAGAGCCTGCTGGTGGCCCTGGTGGAGGGCCGCGGCCTCGACAGCGCCCTCAGCCTCACCGAACCGGTGGAGTTCGTGCCTGAAATGATCCGCGCCGATCGGCTGCTCACCGCCTTCCGGCGCAGCAGCCATTCGGTGCGGGTGGTGGTGGATGAATTCGGGGGGTTCGTGGGCGTGATCGGTGCCGACGCCGTGCTGGCGGTGCTGGCGGGCTGGTGGCGGCGTCCCCAACCCGTCGGGGAGGCTCAGGGATGACAGCAACGGCCATGGCTCCGCCGCCGATCCTCGAGCGTTGTGAGCAGCTGCTGCTGCGCTGGCGCGGCCAACTGTCTCTGAGCGCCCGGGAGCGCACCAGCCTTGGGCCGGAACTGGCCGCCTTTGATCGCCAGCTGGAGCGGCTACGGCGCCGGGAGGCGCATGTGGCCGTTCTCGGCCGGGTGGGAGTGGGCAAATCGAGCCTGCTCAATGCCCTGCTGGGGGAGCCCCGCTTCGCCACCGACCTGGCCCATGGCTCCACGAGACAGCAGCAGCGGCAACTCTGGTCCGGGGCCATGGCCGGGCCGCTGCAGGTGCAGCTGGTCGATACCCCCGGCATCGATGAGGTGGCCGCCGCCGCCCGGCAACGCCTGGCCGCCCGGGTGGCGCTGGGGGCTGATCTGGTGCTGGTGGTGCTAGACGGCGACCTCAGCCGGGTGGAAGCCGACGCGGTGCAGCTGCTGCTGAGCTCGGGTAAACCCCTGCTGCTGGTGGTGAACCGCATCGACGGCTGGCCCGAGGGAGAGCGGAAGGCCCTGCTGGCCAGTATCCGCAGCCGGCTTCCCGCAGCCGCCCGTGAGCTGGAGCTGGTGGCCGTTGCCGCGGCGCCCCGGGGCGGGGTGCTGCGCCCCGATGGCAGGGTGCGCAGCGAGCAGCTGCCGCCGGAAGTGGAGCCCCTGCGCACAAGGCTCAGAGGGCTGCTCAAGGCCCATGGGGAGCTGCTGCTGGCTCTCAATGCCCTGGCGGCCGGAGACCGCTTCAACCAGCGTCTCTCGCACTGGCGACTGCACCAGCACCGCCGCCAGGCCCAGACGTTGATCGGACGTTTCGCAGCCCTCAAGGCCACGGGTGTGGCCGCCAACCCGCTGATTCTTCTGGATCTCGCCGGTGGGCTGGCCCTGGATACGGCCTTGGTTCTGCAGCTCTGTGAGCTCTACGGGCTGCCGCTGAGTGGTCCCCAGGCCAGGGCACTTCTGGGCCGTCTCTCCAGCCACAGCGCCTTGCTGGGGGGGGCCCAGCTGGCCCTGCAACTGCTGCTTGGAGCCGTGCGCCAACTGCTGCTGCTGGCGGCGCCGGCCACCGCCGGGCTGTCCCTGGCTCCGGCGGCACCGGTGGCCCTGGCCCAGGCGGCCCTGGCGATCCAGACCACACGCCAGACGGGGAAGCTGGCTGCCGCCGCCCTGCTGAACGGGGCCCAGCGCGGCCGGGCCCGCCCAGGGGCGCTGCTGCGCCGCCTGGGACGCCATGATCCCCAGGCGCGTCTATGGCTGCAGCAGTGGCAGCTGGAGGGCCGGGAAGCCGTGAATGCCAGCCTGCTGCCGTGAGTGAATCCGCCGGCCAGCCGGCCTTGGTGGCCCTGTTCGGAACCAGCGCCGATCCACCGACCCTTGGCCACCGCACTCTGCTGGCGGGGCTCATCCGGCACTACCCCCTGGTGAGGACCTGGGCCAGCGACAACCCCTTCAAGACCCATGGGGCACCCCTGGCCGTGCGAGCGGCCCTGCTGGAGGCGGTGGTGGAGAGCCTGGAGAGTCCCAAGCTGCGCCTCGACCAGAGCCTGAGCAGCCCCAGGGCCCTGGACACCTTGAAGCGGGCGGCGCAACAGTGGCCCGATGCGGAGCTGGTTTTCGTGGTGGGCAGCGACCTGCTTCCCCAGATCCAGCGCTGGTACGCGGCGGATGAGATCCTGCATCGTTGCCGTCTGGCGGTGGTGCCGAGGCTGGGCTGGCCGCTCGACTCCCTGCAGATCGAGCAGCTGAACCAACGGGGTGGACGGGTGGAGGTGCTGCCCCTGGAGATCCCGGCCACAGCCAGCTCCGCGATCCGTCGCCACCCCGACCCGCAACTGGTGCCGCCAGAGCTCTGGCCGGTGTTGCTGGAGCAGAATCTCTATGGTCTGCGCACCTGCCAGGCCAGCCGTCCTCCCCTGCGCTGATGCGTCTTGCCCTGGCTCAGATCAATCCCCTCGTGGGGGATCTGCGCGGCAACTCGGCCCAGCTGCTGGAGCACAGCCAGCGAGCCGCGGCTGCGGGCGCCGATCTGGTGATCACCCCCGAGCTCTCGCTCTGGGGTTACCCCCCGCGAGACCTGCTTTTGCGCCCCTCCCTGCTGCAGGAGCAAGGGCGGGTGCTCGAGTCCCTCGCTGCCGAGCTGCCGCCGGAGCTTGGTCTGCTGCTGGGCCTGGTGGATCCGATTGCCGGTCGCGAGCTGCCGGGGTTGCACAACGCCGTTGCCCTGGTGCAGCGGGGCAGCTGGCGGATGGTGGCGCGCAAGCGGCTGCTGCCCAGCTACGACGTCTTCGATGAACGGCGCTACTTCCAGCCCGGTGATCAGGCCTGCCTGCTGGAGTGGCCTGGGGCCGGGCGGGTCTGGCGCCTGGGGCTCACCATCTGCGAAGACCTCTGGGTGGAGGAGCGGGTGCAGGGCCACCGGCTGGCAGGCGCCGACCCGATCGCGGAGCTGGCTTCCCAGCGCCCCGATCTGCTGCTGAACCTCTCCGCCTCCCCCTTTGCCCAGGGCAAACCGGAGCTGCGTCTGCAGCTGGCGGCAGCGGCAGCAGCCCGGCTGGGCTGTCCGGTGGTGTACGTGAACCAGGTGGGGGGCAACGACGAGCTGGTCTTCGACGGGGGCAGCTTCGTGATCGATCCCCAGGCCCGGGTGCTGCGCCAGCTGCCCTGTGCCCAGGTGGCCCTCGACCTCTGGGAGCCCGCACCCCGGGAAACAGCCCCTGCGACCCCAGCCTCGACCGCGCCGCCGCCTCAGCCGCGGTCGCCTCAGCCACTGCCGGCCCCCATGGAGCAGCTGTTCCGGGTGCTGGTGCTGGGGGTACACGACTATGCCCGCAAATGCGGCTTCCAGCAGGTGGTGCTGGGGTTGAGCGGCGGCATCGATTCGGCCCTCGTGGCCGTGATCGCCGCAGCGGCCCTCGGGCCCGGGCAGGTGCAGGCCCTGCTGATGCCCTCCCCGTACAGCTCGGCTGGGTCGCGCCTCGATGCGATCGACCTCACCAACCGGCTGGGACTCCCCCATCAGACCGTGGCGATCGAGGCCTTGATGGGGGCATTTGACCACAGCCTGGAGCCCGTTCTGGGGGGTGCTCCCCAGGGGCTGACCGCCGAGAACCTGCAGTCACGCATCCGCGGCACGCTGCTGATGGCTGTGGCCAACCAACAGGGCCGCTTGCTGCTCTCCACCGGCAACAAGTCGGAGCTGGCGGTGGGCTACTGCACCCTGTACGGGGACATGAACGGCGGGCTCTCAGTGATCGGCGATCTCTACAAGACCACAGTATTCCGGCTCTGCCACTGGCTCGACAGCGAGGCTGCCGCCGATTGCCGACAGGCCCTGGGCCTCCCCAGCAGCGGCGAGCTGATCGGCGCCGCCATCCGCACCAAGCCCCCCAGCGCCGAACTGCGGCCCGACCAGCTCGACACCGATTCCCTGCCCGACTACGACCAGCTCGATCCCCTGCTCAGGGCCTACATCGAGGAGCTGCGCTCACCGGAGGAGCTGATCGCCCAAGGGAAAGTCGATGGGGAGCTGGCACGTCGGGTGTACCGGTTGCTGCGCACGGCCGAATTCAAACGCCGCCAAGCGGCTCCCCTGCTGAAGGTGAGTGGCCGGGCCTTCGGCGGGGGCTGGCGCATGCCCATCGCCGCCGGACCGCTGACCTGAAGGACGCTCATCGAAGCGGTCCGTGCCCAATCCATGGCGAAAGCTGGCGATCGGGCGGCCAGCCCGCCAACCTAGAAGGAGCTTCTCAGTGGCATGGCCAGCATGGGCCCAGCGGCACCGATCGCGAGCATCGGTGTTCCCAGGGAGATCAAACGGGATGAACAGCGGGTGGCCCTCAGCCCCGACGGGGTGAGGGAACTGGTCTCTCAGGGCCTTGAGGTGCGCGTCGAGGCCGGAGCAGGCCAGGGGGCCGGCATGGAGGACGCCAGCTACGCCGAGGCGGGAGCACGCCTGGTGGACCGCGAGGAGGCCTGGGGCGCCCATCTGGTGGTGAAGGTGAAGGAACCCCAGCCGGAGGAATTCCCCTTCCTGCGAGCTGATCAGGTGCTGTTCACCTATCTACACCTGGCGGCCTATCCCGAGGTGGGCCGGGCCCTGCTGGAAGCAGGCACCACGGGCGTGGCCTATGAGACCGTCCAGCTCGACAACGGCAACCTGCCGCTGCTGGCGCCAATGAGCGAAATCGCCGGACGGCTTGCCGCCCAGGTGGGAGCCCATCTGCTTGAGAAACCCCATGGCGGCAGAGGGGTGCTGATGGGCGGCTGCGCCGGGGTCCGACCAGCGAGGGTGATCGTGCTCGGGGCCGGCACCGTCGGCTGGCATGCCGCTCGGGTCGCCGCGGCCATGGATGCGGAGGTGTTCCTGCTGGATCACACCCCCCAGCGCCTGCGCATGCTGGAACCCCAGCGGATCGGGCGGATGGTGAGCCTGGTGAGTAGCAACAGCCTGATCGAGCGGCTGGTGCCCAGTGCCGATCTGGTGGTGGGCGCCGTGCTCACCCCCGGCAGCCGGGCCCCCACCCTGGTGGATGAGGGGGTGGTCAAGCGGATGAAGCCCGGCTCGGTGATCGTCGATGTGGCGATCGATCAGGGGGGCTGCATCGCCACCAGCCGAGAGACGACCCATACCGATCCCGTGGTGACCATCCACGGCGTGCAGCACTACGCCGTGGGCAACATGCCCGGCGCTGTGCCCTTCACCTCCACGGAAGCCCTGGTCAGTGTCACCCTTCCCTACATCATGGGCATCGCCGGGCGGGGACTGGTGGAAGCGGTCACCGAGCGGCCCGAGCTGCTCTCCGGCCTCAACACGGTGGATGGGGCGGTCTGCCATCCCGGAGTGGCCAAGGCCCTGGGAATGCCGACCCGCCATCCGATGGCCTGTCTGCGCTGAGCGCCTCCAGGTCCGGCAGGGGGCGCCGCAGCGCCTCTGGCTGCAGACCCTCCCGCAGGGCCAGCACCATCCCGGCGGCCTCCGCGTAGCTGGCTACAGCGATCGTCCGCAGACCGAGGCGCTCGGCGCTCACGTCCAGCAGTGAAGGGTTGCCCTCGACGGCGATCAGGGGGATGCCCCGTTCCGCGCAGGCCAGGACAGCCTCACCGCCCAGGGCACCGGCGGGGGCCACCACAGCGCCGATCCGGCTGGGATGAATCAGGGCCTCGCCAAAGAGCTCAAACCCAGGTGATGGCACGGGCCGCAGGGGGATCAGGTTGGGGGCCCGGCTCAGGCCCACCAGCACACAGGGGAGAAAGGTGTGACCCAGTTCTTCCGCAGCGGCCAATGGATCCAGGCGCTGATCCAGGGGCAGGGGGGCCAGGGCCGGGGCATGGGCACAGGGGAGGCCCAGCTGGCGGCTGAGCAGATGGCTGATCACGGCTTCAGCGCCAGCAAGGGCATCCACGCCGCTGCCCTGGCGGTAGGAGGCCAGGGCCTCACTGCAGGGGTCATCGGGGAAGCGGGCCACCACGGCGATGGCGGTGGCACCGGCCTGGCGCAGGCGTTCCCCCGCCCGGATCAGAGCATCCGGCCGGCCGATCAGACCGCTGCTCGCCCCGCTGGGGCCGAGCGAGAGGCTCACCTCCAGGGGAGTGTCGGTGCTGAGCACAGGGCCGATTGAGAGGCCCAGGCTGGCGCGGCAGGCCTCGGCCACCTGCAGGTGACGCAGGCGCAACTCCTCCTCGATGCCGGCATCGAGGAGGAGTCCCACCCGCTGGGACGCCACTGGCGCCAGAGCCAGATCACCGGCCGCAAAGCGGTTCAGAGCCCAGCCCTCCACGTAGTGGATGCACGGGTCGCTCCAGTAGAGAGACGCCGCATTGAGTGCATTGGGATGGGTGATCAGACAGCCGGAAGCGGCCGCCAACAGCCGGGCTGCCGGCAGGCCATCGCCGGCGTAGCCGCCGATGGCACAGCCGATGCCGGTGGGAATCACCAACAAGGTGGGCAGAGGCCGGCTCAAGGGCTCTGAAGCAGGACCGCTTCGATCCGCAACCGCCGCCGCAGCCTGGAGTCTTCCTCGGCCGGCAGGACAGCGGTGATGGCCCAGCGCAAGGGCTCACCGCGCTCAGCCAGGGCTGACCGCACTTGAGGAAGCAGCGGACCGGGGGCCGCCTCCAACCAGAAGTCCACTGTCTCGAGCCAGGGCACTGGAGGGGGATTCAGTGCTGGTACTGGCCGAACTGGACCTCGTAGAGAGCATCCTCCTGGCCCGCCACAAGGTTCAGATCACTGCGGGGGTAAGACACACAGAGCAGGGCAAAGCCCTCGGCCTGCAAATCGGCCTTGACACCCATCGCATCGGGCTGGTGCACCTCCCCTTGGCGTAAGCGGCCCGCACAGGTGGTGCAGACCCCGGAGCAGCAAGAGCTGGGCAAGGGAACACCGGCCTCCTCCGCTGCCGCGAGAACGGTCTGATCGGCCCGGCAGGAAAAAGTGTGAGTGACGCCGTTGAGCTCGGCGATCACGGTGAAGCTGTCACTCATGGCGTGGTTGAAACGCGGCAGGGGCCTGTCGCGGCGCGGGGTCAGTATCAGGAGGCGACCGCCTGTTCAGCGGATCACCCCTCCATCTTCCCGGACGGGGTGGCCCCATCGAGTGGCAGCTCCAGCCACTGGCCGGGATGGGGCGCCAGATATTCCGGAGGCTGGGGTTCGCCAGGGCCACAGGCTGGAGCCGTGAGACAGAGGTCGAAACTGATCGAGAGGCGCAGGTCCTCCTCTTCCTCGCTTGGCAACACGGCGTGGTCGGTGCTGGAGGGGAACAGAACCAGCAGACCAGCCAGTGGGGCGAGGTCGTGCCAGCCGGCATTGAGGGGATGGCCCAAAGCGAGCGGGCCGTCGTGGCCGACCGCCAGGCCGGGCACCAGCTCATTGCTGCGGCGTCCATCGAACAGGCGCAGGCAACCACTGCGGCCGCTGCCATCGCCATTGAGGTAATACACAGCGCTGAGATGGGCATTGGGATGGTGGTGCCGACCCACCACCTGGCCGGGCTCCGCAACCACGGGCCAGCAGCGCTGCAGATGCAGCCTGGTGCGCGCGAGATCGAAGCCAAGGGCCCTCAGATAGTGCTGGGCTTCGCGGCACACCTGCTCCAACAGCCAGGCGAACTCAGGATGTTGATGCAGCTGCCAGACGCCATGAAAATCCCCGGTCCAGGCACAACCTTGATCGGGGTTGGCATGCTGCTCACCGCGCAGGGCCAGCACCTGTTGCAGCATCAGGGCCGAATCGAGCGGATCCGGCCGCAGTTGAACCCGGCCAATCGCCAGGGGGAACAGGCTGAGGATCCCTCGATCCGTCTCAGGCCATGGCTGTTGCACCACCCACCACTTCCAGGATCTCCTGGGTGATGGCCGCCTGGCGGGCCTTGTTGTAGTCGAGGGTGAGGCTCTTGGCGAGAGCTTTGGCGTTGTCGCTGGCGTTGTTCATGGCCGTCATTCGGCTGGCCAGTTCACTGGCCGACGACTCCTGCAGGGAACGCAGCAGCTGATTCTCGAGATAAAGAGGCAGCAGGGCGTTGAGCAACTGATCAGGACTCTGCTCGAAAACAAAGTCAGACTCCAGGGCCGGCTCCTGGTTGGGTGCTGTGCCACGCTCCACCGCCAGACGACCCTCGCGGGTTGTCAGGCGGAAAATCTCGTCGTCAGGACTGGCGATGCCCTGGGGATCGAGGGGCAACAGAGTCTGAGAAACCGGAGCACTGCTGACCAGGTTGATGAACTTGGTGTACACCATCTCGACACGGTCCGTGGAGCCGGAGAGGAACTCGGCCAGCACCTGATCAGCGATAGCGCGGGCCTCATCGGCATTCGGCACCTGGTCGAGACCAGTGAACGTGGCCGTGATCGGATACGAGCGATTCTGGAAGTAGGTGGTGGCCTTGCGGCCGATCAAGACCAGCGAAATCTCATAGCCCTGTCCCTTCAACTCAGCGAAACGCTGTTCCGTGCGCTTGATGATGTTGGCGTTGTAGCCACCACATAGGCCCCGATCGGCACTGACCGCCAACAGGGTGATATGGCGAAGGGGACGCTCCTGCTCAAGCAGGGGCGTGTTGACAACGTCTTCAAAGCGGAGGCGTGATTGCAGGTTCTCGAGCACCCGCGCCAGTCGGTCTGCGAAGGGCCTGGCGCGCAGAACCTGTTCCTGGGCGCGCCGCACTTTCGCCGCCGCCACCAGGCGCATCGCCTCGGTGATCTTGCGTGTGTTCTTAACGGAACTGATCCGATCTCGGATTTCCTTGAGGTTGGCCATGGTGGGGGGACCTCAGGCGGAAGCCAGAAGGGTGGACTTGACGTCGTTGATGGCGTCCTTGAGCATCGCTTCAGCTTCGTCTCCCAGCTGCTTCTCGCTCTGAACCTTGGCGATGAACTCGGGCTTGTTGGTCTTGAGGTAATCGCGCAGCTCGCGGCAGAACTGGACCACCTGATCCACAGGCACTTCGTCGATCAGACCCTTGACGCCGGCGTAGACCACGGCCACCTGCTCCGCCAGGATCAGCGGGCTGTACTGGGGCTGCTTGAGCAGCTCGCGCAGGCGCTTGCCGCGGCCAAGCTGGGCCTGGGTAGCGGCATCAAGGTCGGAGGCGAACTGTGAGAAAGCGGCCAATTCATCAAACTGGGCCAATTCCAATTTGAGGGTGCCGGCGATCTTCTTGATTGCTTTGGTCTGGGCGGCACCACCGACCCTGCTCACGGAGATGCCCACGTTGATGGCTGGCCGCAAACCGGAGTTGAACAGATCGGAGCTGAGGAACACCTGACCATCGGTGATCGAGATCACGTTGGTGGGGATGTAGGCCGACACGTCTCCAGCCTGGGTTTCGATGATCGGCAATGCAGTCATGCTGCCCTTGCCCATGGCATCAGAGAGCTTGGCTGCACGCTCGAGCAGACGGCTGTGGCAGTAAAAGACATCGCCGGGGTAGGCCTCACGGCCGGGAGGACGGCGCAGCAGCAACGACATCTGCCGGTAGGCCTGTGCCTGTTTGGTCAGGTCGTCGTACACCACCAAGGTGGCCTTGCCTTCATACATGAAGGACTCTGCAATGGCGGCACCCGTGTAGGGAGCCAGGTACTGAAGAGCCGCAGGCTCAGAGGCACTGGCGGCAACGATCACGGTGTAATCGAGGGCGCCGCGCTCGCGCAGCACTTCCACCACGTTGGCCACCGAAGCCGACTTCTGGCCAATGGCTACATAGACACAGACAACGTCCTCACCCTTCTGGTTGAGGATGGTGTCGATAGCAATGGCAGTCTTGCCAGTCTGCCGGTCGCCAATGATCAGCTCACGCTGGCCTCGACCAATGGGGATCATGGCGTCGATGGCCGTGATGCCGGTCTGCATCGGCTCATGCACCGACTTGCGCTGGATGATGCCAGGTGCCATCGACTCGATCAGGCGGGTCGTGGTGGTGGCAATCTCACCCTTACCGTCGATCGGCACACCGAGGGGGTTGATCACCCGGCCGAGCATCGCCTCACCCACAGGCACCTCGGCGATGCGGCCGGTGGCCTTGACGGTGCTGCCTTCCTGGATGCCCACACCCTCCGCGAGAAGCACGGCACCGACGTTGTCGTCTTCGAGGTTCAGAGCGATGCCCTCGCTGCCATCGTCGAACTGGACCAGCTCGCCGGACATGACCTGCTGCAGGCCATAGATCCGGGCGATGCCATCACCCACCGAAAGCACGGTTCCGACGTTGCTGACCGAAACGGACTTGTCGTAGTCCTCGATCTGCTGCTTGAGAATGGCGCTGATCTCGTCGGGGCGGATGGAAACCATGGATGGAAATCCCCGGGCGGGGAGACGATGGAAGGGAGTTGAAGGCGGATGGGGGAGGGCTAGCCAGCCTTGGCCAGAGCCAGGCCGAGACGGCGCACCTGGCCTGCGAGGCTCGCGTCGATCACCTGGGAACCGACGCTGACGACGAAGCCACCGATGAGGGCAGGGTCGATATGCAGGTCGAATTCGACCTTGTCGGTACCGGCAACGGCCTGAACCTTGGTATGCAGGGCCTGCTGCTGCTGCTCACTCAGAGGTGAAGCAGAAGTGACCCGGGCCAGGGCGATGCCCCGCTGCTCGCGGTAGAGCACCAAGAAGCGATCCAGTACTGCATCCAGCATGGAGATGCGTTGGCGATCAGCCAGCACTTTGAGCAGTGTCAGGAACGTTGGAGTGATGTCCTTCTCGAACAGCGTGATCAGGGCCTTCTTCTTGGCGTCGGGCTCGAGCACCGGTGAGGCGAAAGCAGCACGCAACTCGGGTGAGGCATGCCAGAGATCAAGAAGCTCCTTGGCCTGCTCGGCCACAAGCTCGGATTCCTGACGCTGGTCGACCACCTGAAGCAGGGCTTCGGCGTAAGGGGTGGAGATGGAGTTGAGAAGAGGCATCAGGCTTGCCCAAGGCTGTTGATGGATTGGTCGATGAAGCGGGCTTGAGCGTCGGCGTCAAGCTTGGCGGGCAGGGAAGCCAGGGCCCTCTCGACAGCGCGGCGGGCAGCCTCGCGGCGCAGCTGTTCGCTGACTCTGGAGGCTTCCGACTGGAGGTCGGCCACAGCACCCTGCTTGAGACGCGCCATCTCTTCGACGGTACGGCGCTCACTATCGAGGCGCAGGGCATCCGCACGGGCCCTGGCATCGCTGCGGATCTTCTCAGCCTTCTTCTGAGCATCGGCCAGGTCCTGCTTGGCTGCCGCCAGGGCCGTGGTGGTCTGCAGGAGTCGCTGCTCGGCATCCTGCAGATCAGCGAGGATGGTCGCTCGCCTGGTCGCGAGAATCCCGCCGAGCACCTTGGGCAAGAACCAGACCAACGCGGCGATCACGATCGCCAGGTTGATGATGTTGGTTTCGAAAAGATTCAGGTTGAGACCGAACCCTCCCTCACTGGCAAGAAGGCGCGGGACTGAAGTGAAGATGTTCATTGGGCTGCCAGCAAACGGGTGACGATCAGATCGCCGAGCCGGTCGGCTTCAACATTGAGGGTGTCTTCAGCCTGCTTCCTCTGGCTGTCGATTTCCCGCCGGGCCGCCTCACGGCTGCCGTTGGCTTCTGCCTGGGCCGCGGCGAGTGCACTGCGGTAAAGACGATCCATTTCCTGTTCGGCCTCCACGATCAGGGCCTGGGCCTGCTGGCGGGCTTCGCGCAGCTGCTGGCGCAGATCCGCCTCCAGCCGCTCTGTCTGGGCCAGCTGCTGCTTGGCTTCAGCGCGGCTGGTGGAGATGTAGCTCTCACGCTCCTCGACGGTCTTGCCGACAGGGCGGAAAAAAAAAGCGTTGAGAATGAAGGTGAGGAGGACGACCTGAACCGCCATCAGCGGCAGGGTGGCATCGAGGTCGAACAGACCTCCCTCGGGAGCACCTGCTGCGGCAAGCAGTAGCCAGCTGGTCATGGGGCGGGGACGCTGGAGGGATCGGGTGGGCCGCCCCGACCTGGGGCCGGAGGGGACGGATGGAAGCTTTGGGAAAACGGAACGGGGGCTGAGGCCTCAGCCCCAGTCCCCCATTCCTGCCGGGAGCGCTCAGCCGGCGAAGGGGTTGGCGAACAACAGCACAAGGGCAATAACCAGGCCGTAAATGGTGAGCGCTTCCATGAACGCCAGGGAGAGCAGCAGGGTGCCGCGGATCTTGCCTTCGGCTTCGGGCTGGCGGGCGATGCCCTCGACAGCTCCGGCTGCAGCGGTGCCCTGACCGATACCGGGGCCGATGGCGCCGAGGCCGATGGCGAGACCGGCAGCCACAACAGACGCTGCAGAAGTGATGGAATCCATGGTGGAACGTTGGGGATGTGGGGGCGCCGGAAGAGCGCGGGATGAACCTGGCGCCTGGGACATCTCCCCTGGGGGAGACGGGCCCGGTTCAGACCGGACCTACGCGCAGAAGATTTAGCAGAAGGACCGACCGGACCTGGGGAGGCTGATCAGCCTGGAAGGATCAGTGGTGTTCTTCGTGAACCGCTTCACCGATGTAATAGGCGGCGAGGGTTGCGAAAATCAACGCCTGGATGGCGCTGGTGAAGAGACCCAGGAACATGGCTGGGAGAGGAACAACAAGAGGCACCAGGAATGCCAGAACCGCCACCACCAGCTCATCGGCAAGAATATTGCCGAACAGACGGAAGGAGAGCGACAGGGGCTTGGTGAAATCCTCGACGATCTTGAATGGAAGCATGATCGGCGTGGGCTCCACGTAGTACTCGAAGTACCGAAAACCCTTGCGGCTCAGACCTGCATAGAAGTAGGCCAGAGATACCAGCAAAGCCAGGGCAATGGTGGTGTTGATATCAGCAGTAGGAGCCCCGAGCTCCCCACTGGGCAGATGAATCAGTTTCCAGGGAACAAGAGCACCGCCCCAGTTGCTCACGAAAATGAACAGGAAAAGGGTGCCGATGAAGGGAAGCCAGTCTCGGTAAGCCTTCTCGCCGATCTGGTCACGGGCCAGATCACGCAGATACCCCCAGATGAACTCCAGCAGGTTCTGCACACCACGGGGATCGCGCTCAAGTTTTCTGGTGCCAGCGACAACAAGAGCAAGCAGCGCGCCGATGACGAGCCAGGAGCTCAGGAAGACCTGGCCATGAATCTGAAAACCACCGATCTTCCAGTAGAGGTGCTGACCCACCTCCAGTTCGGCGAAGGGAAGAGAAAGAGACAACGGAACCATCGAGAGGTACAGAGGTGCCGCTGAAGCGACGGATGGGTTGATCAGGAGATCGAATGATCGCTGATCAGGGGCGGACGAAGGCCTGAAGCAGCAGGGCCGGCTTGTAGAGCAGGAACCCGATCAGGGCCGGAAGGATTTCCAGCTGCGGAATCCGGGAGCAACCCAGAACAAGCACCACCGGCACCAGCAACTGACCCTTTCCCACCCGCTTGGACTCGGGACCGATACGACCCACGCTGCGTGCCAGAAGCCGCAGATAGAGCATGCCGGCAACCGCTCCAAGCGAGAGGCTCAGGGCAGTGGTCCAATCGAACAGGAAGGCCGCCACTGGGACAGCCAGAACTGAAACCAGCAGAGTGGACAACAACAGACGCCGTTGCAGGCGCATGTACTCGTCCATGCCGTTGTCTGGCATGTCCACCACTGGAGTGGACTCGGGGGATGGAGCCGGCGGAACCAGGGTGGGAACCGCCAATTCTCTTCCGGCCAGACCACGCAGCAAGGACGCCCGCAGATCAGAAGCCTCCTGGGGGGACACCTCAGGGGAATCAGGCCCGGTAGTGGTGCCGGATGCGGGGGTGGCCTGCAAGCGCGTCAGCAGATCGTAAAAGGCGCGCGGAATCTATCATGAAGCTGTTAAAACCCAGTCGTGGAGCACTCACCGGCAGGAGCCAGCAACAGCAGGCGGCGGCTCCAGAGAGTGCGCGCCACCGCGGCCTGCTGATCGGGTGACCAGCCCAGGGACAACCCTGCGATCGGGGTGGACTCCGGCGCGACCTCCACGGCCTTCAGCAGCGCCAGTTCCTGATCGTTGAGCTCGATCGGCCTGAGATCAGGATCAAGCAACGTGGCCCCCGGCCAGCCCCACAGACAGGGGTTCCGTCGTCCGCTGGCCGAGAGCAACTCCTCGTCCTTGTCCCAGGAGCTGATGCGCAGTGGGCCTCGGCTGAGAAAGAACTCGAAGTGGCTGATGTCGGGGTCGAGGCTTTCCACCAGCGCCCAGCGCTGGCGGTCGGGCAGGGCCCGGGCACGCTCCAGCAGCTCTCCCTGCAACAGGCGGGCCGGATCCCAGACCTCGGGGTTGGAGAAGCCGGCAAACTCAAGCCCGGCGCTGGCCACGAAGTGAAACAGGCCTTCCAGGTCGTAGCTGGTTTCCTGAGGATGGAGGTACATGTCGGCGAAATTGGCGTCCGCCGTGGTGTCGAGGGCCCAGCGCTGCTCGTGGTGGCGGCGCAGGCGGTTCGTTTCCGGCAACTGCTCGAAGAGGGCACGGCCCAGGCGCAGGCCATCGCCATCGCCGATCACCTCCAGAGCCGTGAGCGCCCGCTGCACCCGGTGGATCTCCCAGCGGCCGCCATTGGCATAAAGAAACAGGTGCATCAGGCCGCCGGGGCTTAAAAGTTCGGCCAGGGCCTGCAGTCCCGCTTCGGGCTGACGCAGGTGGTGCAGCACCCCGACCGAATTGATCAGCTCGAACGGGCCTTCTCCTTTGAGGTCCAGCAGGCTGCGCTGCTCAAGGCGCAGGGAAGAACAGTGCCGGGCGCCGCCCGAGCGACGCAGCCGCTCGCGGGCCACCTCCAGGGCGCCCGAGCTGATGTCGACCGCCAGGATGTCCGCTCCAGGGTTGAGGTGAGCCAGGTAATCGGTGCTGACACCGGTGCCGCAGCCAGCATCCAGAAGCCGGGCCGGCCGGCCCGCCTCCGGCAGGCGGCCCGTGCAGGCACTGCTGACGCAGGGATAGCTCCAACGCCAGTTGTAGCCGGGCGGAGGTCCGTCCTGGAGCGGATCCCCCGGGTAGGGGAAGCGGTCGTAGAAGGCGCTCACCACCGGTGTGGCGGCATCGGCGGAGCCAGGGTTCATCGTCGAAGGGATGGAATCCATTGGGAGCTTTTCATGGGCTGGGACCACCGATGGACACCTCTGGAGGATGGGCGCCGCTGAAGGTCCGCTGCAAACATTTGTTCATGCCGGCCGGGAGGGCAGGACCCCAGCCGTAACGTGGCTTTGCCCGGTACACGCCCGTTCATGACCGTGACCGCCAGCAGCGGCAGCACCAGGGTCAGCCCCCAGCTCTACGACACCCTGCCGCTCTCCAGCGTCCGTCAGGCGGAGCAACAGGATCGCTTCCCCGAGAAGGTCGAGCTCGAAACTCTGCTCAACTTCTACCGAAGCGGCTCGGCCCGAGTGGAGGCCGCTCGCCTCATCTCCGCCAATGCCGACGCCATCGTTGCCAAGGCCGCCAACCGGATCTTCGCCGGCGGCACGCCGCTGTCCTATCTGGATGCGCCTCTGACCCCCTTCAACGTGGGTTCTCTCGAGAGCGAGCCACTGGCCAGCGACCAGCTGGCAGCAGCTACCTCCGTGCGTACCTTCGCCCAGGGCAGCGGTGGCACCGGCCTCCTCGGCCGGATCCTCGAAGGGGTCCAGGCCGATGCCGATGTGCGGGTGGTGCTTCCCGCCGGCTTCAGCCCGATCAGCGTGGCTCGCTACGGCACCGAGCGCATGCGCAAGTCGCTGCGCGACATGGGCTGGTTCCTGCGCTACGTGGGTTATGCCCTGGTGGCCGGTGATCCCAGCATCCTGGCCGTCAACACACGCGGCCTGCGCGATGTGCTTGAACGTGCCTGCTCCCTGACCGCCACCAACGTGGCCCTCCAGGAGATGCGCGCAGCCGCCGCCAATCTCTTCCGCAAGGACTCGGAATCAAGGCGACTGGTGATCGATTGCTTCAACGTGCTGCTCAAGGAGCTGGACGTTCCCACCCCCTCGGCTCGCCAGCGCCTGGGCAGCCCCGAAAACCAGGGCCTGCAGCTTCCGGCCATCTACGCCCTGGCCGCCGAATCCCGCCAGCGCTTCGTCATGAAGTCAGGCCTCTCCGGCCGCGAAAAGGCCGAGGTGATCCGTGCCGCCTACCGGCAGGTGTTCCAGCGAGACATCGTCAAGGGCTACTCCCAGGTGGTGGCTCCTGTGGAAGCCACCCAGGTGGCGCAGGGTCAACTCTCGATGAGGGAGTTCATTCGCGCTCTGGGGCGCAGCAAGGAATACAGGCGTCAGTTCTATGGCCGCTTCTCCAACAGCCGGGTCGTGGAACTTGCCTTCCGCCATTTCCTCGGCCGCGGCGTGAGCACGATCGAAGAATTCCGTCGCTACTTCGCCATCGTCAGCCAGCAGGGACTGCCCGGCTTGGTGGATTCCCTGATCAACACCCAGGAGTACGCCCAGACCTTCGGGGAGGAAACCGTCCCTTACCTGCGCAGTCTGGGTGAAGAAGCCCAGGAAAGTGCCGGCTGGGGATCAAATCGCAAGTTGTTCCGCTTCAGCGCGCCCTTTGAAGGGGCGCCGCAGTACATCACGCTCTACGCGTCATACCGCCAACCTCTGCCCGATCAGCACCCCTACGGCGGTGGCAACGATCCCCTCGGTCTGAACTATGGGGCGATCTTCCCCTCGGGAACGGCTTCAGTGGCCACCCGCCCCGCCCCTTTCAACGACGACACCCGGCGCATCCTGGTGGGCAACGGCATGGCGGAGCCCGGTCAGATGGACAGCCCCCAGTTCCGGGCCTCCACCCCCCGCCGCGTCGGTCCGAAGGTGGTGAGGTTGCAGCAAATCGCCACCGGTGGGGCTTCGGTGCCACGGCGCGGCGGCCAACCCAGCATCCGCGGCACAGAATCCAGCACTCAGGCGGTGATACGGGCCGTGTACGTGCAGGTGCTAGGCACCACCGGCTACGACGGCGAGCCGCTGAAGGTGGAGGAGATCAAGCTCGAAAACGGTGACATCAGCCTGCGCGAGTTCATTCGCCAGGTGGCCCGCTCGACCGCCTTCCGTCGCCGTTACTGGGCCAACCTCTACATCACCAAGGCCATCGAGGTGATGCACCGTCGTCTGCTCGGGCGTCCCACCTTCGGGAGGCGTGAGATCAACAGCTACTTCGACACGGCGGCGCGCCATGGCTTCTACGGCGTCGTCGACGCCATGCTGAACAGCCCTGAATACCTGGCAGCCTTCGGGGAAGACACGGTTCCCTACGAGCGCTTCATCACCCCCTCCGACCTCAATGCCCGCAGGATTCCCGCCCTGCGCCGTGTCCTTGATCCCTCGACCATCGCCGACCTCACCCCGTTGAGCCGGCCACAGGTGGCCCCGATCACCACCTTCCGCAGCAGTGGCGACATCACGCCGCGGAACCTGCCCGACCGTCGCCTGAACCAGGTGGTAGGAGGCTGGAGCGCTCGTTTCGCCCAAGGCGAAGAGACTCCCTCCAGGCCTGCAAGCAGCTCTCCCCAGAGCCTGCGTCAACCACCCGAGCCCAGCCGCCGCTGGAGCCAGGCCCCGACCCGGCCCGGCGCCGCTTCCAGAGGCTGGAGTGCCAATGCCGGCAGCTCAGCACGGCTGGCCAAACCTGTGGACCGCAGCCAGATTCCAGGAGACTGGAGCGCGCAGGTCGCCTCCAATGGCTTCCGTGCAGCAGCGGCACCCCAGCCTGGAGCAGCCATGGCTAAAGCCCTCGACGGAGCTCGGCCCCAGGGCTTCAGCCGCCGCCGCAGCCTCGGCCAACCGGTGATGCTGCTGCCCGAGGCCGATGAGGCCATGCTCCAGCAGGTGATCGAAGCCACCTACCGGCAACTGCTGAACCGGGTCCCGCTGGCGGCTGAGCGCCTGGGCGATGCCGAATCGCAACTGCGAGATCGGCGCCTGTCAGTCTCGGAATTCGTGGCAGTGATCGCCGGCTCTGATCTTTTCCAGCAACGGCTCAACCGCATGGCGCCGCTGCGGGCGGCCTCGGCCGCTTACCTCGCCCTGCTGGGCAGAGCTGCCCAGCCCCGAGAGGTGAGCCTGTACCTGGCCACTCGAGGCAAGAAGGGTCAGGTGGCCGCCCTGGACGACATGCTCTCCGCCAAGGAGTACGCCAACAGCTTCGGCCGCGACACCGTTCCCTACATCAGGGGCATGGCCACCGCCGATGGGATCCCCTTGGCCACGGTGAACCGCACGGCCCTGCTCTACTCAGGGAATGCCGGACTGACTCCCCCACCTCGCGGGGCGATTTGAGCTTCTGCTGAACGCTCAGCCAGGGATCAACCCATTGGTCTCCTCATGCGCCCCCCGGACGAAAGTTCGGGGGATTTCTTCATGGAAAAATGATGTGATCACCATGAACACTGATGTGGAATTGATTTGGGAAGCGCCAGAAGAACTGCAAAGTGTTAACAAAATAAGAGGTCTTCCCTTAGGCGCAGAAAAGGGCAGAGTCGCTGCCAGACAAGGGGTTTGACCCAAGCACAGTGCCGTGAAGAACTGTTACCGGCGCAGGGAGGGGTGGCCACCTCTGCCGCAGAATGACTCCGCGGTCAGCAAGCCTGATCGACAGCTCACTCTCCCGACCAAACCGTTGGCGTTCACGTCAACGAAGCGAAGGAGCGAGGGGCATCCCTTACCCACCGGATATCGGTCTCCATTACGGCGACCGCTTGTTTCGAGGCAGAACTGCATGAGCATCGTCTCCAACTCGATCATCAACGCGGACGCCGAAGCCCGCTACCTCAGCCCTGGCGAACTCGACCAGATCAAGTCCTTCGTCGCCGGCGGTCAACGCCGTCTGCGGGTGGCTCAGGTCTTGGGCGAAAGCCGCGAGCGCATTGTGAAGCAGGCCGGCGGCGCCCTCTTTCAGAGGCGACCCGACCTGATCTCACCCGGCGGCAACGCCTACGGCGAGGAAATGACGGCCACCTGTCTGCGTGACGTCGACTACTACCTGCGCCTGGTGACCTACGGCGTTGTAGCGGGTGACGTCACCCCGATCGAAGAAATCGGCATCATCGGCGCTCGCGAGATGTATCGCGCGCTCGGCACTCCCCTGGAGGCCATGGCCGAGGTCGTCCGTGAGCTCAAGAACGCCTCCCTGGGGCTGCTCACGGGAGCCGACGCCGAAGAGGCAGGCTTCTACTTCGACTACGTCATCGGCGCCCTCTCCTGAGGCTTCGCCTCTCCTTGCCCACCGCCTCTTCCCAGGACACATGCAAGACGCGATCACCAACGTCATCAACCAGTCCGACGTTCAGGGTCTCTACCTGGACGATTCCTCAATCGGACGGCTGGAGCAGTATTTCTCCAGCGGCGAGCTCCGTGTCCGCGCAGCGGCCACCGTCGGTGCCAACTCGGCGTCGATCATCAAGGAAGCTGTCGCCCAGACTCTGCTGTACTCGGACATCACCCGTCCGGGCGGCAACATGTACACCACCCGTCGCTATGCAGCCTGCATCCGCGACCTGGACTACTACCTGCGCTACGCCACCTACGCCATGCTGGCGGGTGACACCTCAATTCTTGACGAGCGTGTCCTGAACGGGCTCAAGGAGACCTACAACTCCCTGGGTGTGCCCATCGGCGCCACCGTCCAGTCGATACAGGCCATGAAACAGGCGGCCGCTTCGCTGGTGGGCCCCGAGGCTGGCCGTGAACTCGGCACCTACCTCGATTACATCAGCTCCGGCCTGGGCAACTGATCCCGACCCAACGCCCAACCCGCGAGGATCACCACATGCGCCTGTTCAAGATCACGGCCTGTATTCCCTGCCCTGAAAAAGTCAGGAGCCAGCGGGAACTGCAGAACACCTTCTTCACCAAGTGGGTGCCCTACGAGAGCTGGTTCGCTGAACAGCAGCGAATCATGAAGCAGGGGGGCAAGATTCTCAAGGTTGAGCTCGTCACGGGTCGCCGTCAGATCAACGTCGGCAACTGACAGCTGCTCTGAGCTCTGACTCCTGACTGATCAAACCAGCAAAGCCCGGCCCTGACCGGGCTTTTTTTTGTCCCAACCCCCTTTCCCCGAAGCTGCGACCACGGCTGAATGGGGAAGCGCACTCCTTGCGCCAGTCCTTGCCGGCCACCATGACCCGACGCCCCAGGAGCCCAGCCAACTCAAGATCGAGAGACCAGTTGACCGTGGCGGAGGCAAGTCCAGCTCCGCCACCTCTGGCCTGGGCCGATTGGCCCGCAGAAGCCAGACTGCTGCTGGTGATGGTCGGAATCTGGTGCCTGGCCGGACTGCTGATCCTGGGCTCGGCAAGCTGGTGGGTGGCAGCACGGGAGAACGGAGATCCCGCCTTCTACCTCAAGCGCCAGGCGATCTGGCTGATCGCCAGCTGGGGACTGCTCTGGCTGGGTACGCGCACCTCCCTGCGGCGTTGGCTGCGGATGGCCGGCCCGGCCGTGCTGATCGGTGGCGCACTGATCGCCTTCACCCTGGTGGCGGGCAGCACCGTCAATGGCGCCAGCCGCTGGCTGGTGCTCGGACCGATCCAGATCCAACCCTCGGAGCTGGTGAAACCCTTCGTGGTGCTTCAGGGGGCCTCCCTTTTCGCCCACTGGAAACGCATCGGCCTGGATCAGAAAATGCTTTGGCTGGGCACTTTTGCGGCCCTGCTGCTGCTGATCCTCAAGCAGCCCAACCTCAGCACCGCCGCCCTGACGGGCCTGCTGCTCTGGTTCATGGCCCTGGCAGCGGGCTTGCCGTTGCTTTCGCTGCTGGGTACTGCTGCCGCCGGAGGGGCCCTGGGCGCCGCCAGCATCATGGTGAACGAGTACCAGCGCCTGCGGGTGGTCTCCTTCCTCAACCCCTGGCGCGACGCCCAGGGTGACGGCTATCAACTGGTGCAGAGCCTGCTGGCGATCGGTTCAGGTGGGGTGCTCGGTGAAGGATTCGGCCTCTCGACCCAGAAACTGCAATACCTGCCGATCCAGTCGACCGATTTCATCTTCGCTGTCTTCGCCGAAGAGTTCGGTTACGTGGGTTCACTGGTGCTGCTGCTGTTCCTGGTGCTGTTCGGTTTCGTGGGCCTGCGGGTGGCCCTGGGCTGCCGCAGCAATCAGCAGCGACTGGTGGCCATCGGTGCCACCACCCTGCTGGTGGGCCAATCAATCCTGAACATCGCCGTGGCCAGTGGCTCGATGCCCACCACGGGCCTGCCGCTGCCGATGATCAGCTATGGAGGCAACTCCCTGCTGGCCAGCCTGCTCACCGCGGGCCTGCTGATCCGCTGTTCCCTGGAATCACGCGGCTTGGAGAGACGCCCGCTCCGCGGCCGCCGTGACCCCGGCGGTGGGGCCAGCCCCAACCCCGCCCCGATAGGCTGAACTCCCCTCCGGATTGACAGGCCTGCAGCCGTCCCGGATGACCAGGACACGGATGAACGGCTTCGGCCTGCCCCTCTCGGATCTCGCCCTCTGGAGTGAGCAGCTGCTTCAGCGCTCCCTCTCCACGCCAGGGCCGCTCACCTTCACGGTGGTGTTCAGCGCCGGCCTGGTCACCAGCCTGGGGCCCTGCTCACTCTCGCTACTGCCGATCACCGTGGCCTACATGGCCGGTTTCTCCAGACCGGAAGCGCCTGGGCGTCCCTGGCAGCGCAGCCTCAGTTTTGCTGCGGGAATCGTGGCGGCTCTGGTACTCCTGGGGGGCACCACCTCCCTGCTCGGGAAGCTCTATGGCCAGGTGCCCGGGGTCGTTCCCACCGTGGTGGCTCTGCTGGCGGTGGTGATGGGCCTCAACCTGCTGGGGCTGGTTCGTTTGCCACTACCGGCCGGCCCTGATCCCGAGCTGTGGCGCCAGCGGGTGCCCACCCCCCTGGCCCCCCTGGCTGCCGGGGCCGCCTTCGGCCTTGCGGCCAGTCCCTGCACCACGCCGGTATTGGCGGTGTTACTGGCCTGGATCGCCCAGCAGGGACACCCTGTGGTGGGCATGCTGCTGCTCACCTGCTTCGGAGCCGGACAGGTGATTCCCCTGATGTTGGCGGGCACAGCGGCCGCGGCGATGCCCAGGCTTCTGGCCCTGCGCGAACGCAGCCGATGGATACCGCCGATCAGTGGCGTGGTGCTGCTCGCCAGCGGCGGCCTCACCCTGCTGGCCCAGCTGTCATGAAGGCCCTCAGCCGCCTCGCCGCCTGGATCTCGGATCTGCGACTCGCCATTGGTCTGCTCCTTGTGATCGCCCTGGCCAGCGGCCTGGGCACAATCATTCCTCAGCAGGAGACGGCGGATGCCTACCACCAGGCCTACGACGCCAAGCCCTGGCTGGGGCTGCTCAATGGCGACTGGATCCTGAAGCTCGAACTCGACCACGTCTACGCCAGCAACTGGTTCCTGGCCCTGCTGGCCTGGCTGGGACTCGCGCTGGTGCTCTGCAGCTGGCGGCGCCAGTGGCCCGCTCTGCAGGCTGCCCTGCGTTGGATCGACTACCGTTCCCCCCGCCAGCTCAGCAAATTGAGCCTGGCCGAATCCCTGCCCACGGCCGAGCCCAGGGCCGACCTCGACGCCCTGGCCCAGCTGCTGCAGAACCAGCGCTGGCAGCTGAAGATCCAGGGTGATCGGCTGGCGGCCCGGCGCGGGATTCTCGGTCGGGTGGGCCCCCTGCTGGTTCATGCCGGCCTGGTGGTGCTGATGGTTGGGGCCTCGTGGGGGGGCCTGGCGGGGCAGCGGCTGGAACGCTTCCTCGCCCCGGGCCATGACCTGCAGCTGCTCAATCAACGCGGGGTGAACCAGATGACCCTGGCGGTCGACTCGTTCCGGATCGAGCGGGATCCAGCCGGACGGCCCGAACAGTTCCGCTCCGAGCTGCGCCTGCTCGATGCCGAGGGGAAATCACTGCAGCGCAGCCAGATCAGCGTCAACCATCCCCTGCGCTTCCGGGGGATGACCGTGTACCAGGCTGACTGGTCGCTGGCGGCGATCACTGTGCAACTGGGGCGAAGCCCCCTGCTGCAGCTGCCTCTGCGCAGCCTCCCTGAGCTGGGAGAGCAGGTGTGGGGACTGGCCCTGCCCACGCGGCCGGACGGATCAGAGCCGGTGCTTCTGGCCCTCAGCAGCGAGATGGGACCCATCGATGTGTATTCGGCCCAGGCCCAGCTGATCGGCCAGATCACCCCTGGTGGAGAGGCCTTGGAGATCGGTGGCCTGCCCCTGAAGGTGGTGGAGGTGATGCCCGCCAGCGGACTGCTGCTGAAGCGTGATCCGGGGGTCCCCCTGGTGTACGGCGGTTTCGCCATTGCTCTGCTGGGCGGTGGGCTGAGCCTGATCGCCACGCGCCAGCTCTGGGCCATCGCCGATGACGATCAGGGCCAGCTGCACGTGGGCGGGCTCTGTAACCGCAACCTCACGGCCCTGGCCAACGAATTGCCGCTGCTGCTGGAGCAACTGAGAGCGGGATCCGAGCTCAGCAGTCCTGCCGCTGGCCGTGGCTGACACGGATCACCGTGTGCACATTGCCGCGGGGATTGAAATCGGCTTCCAGCTGCATCCAGACAGGCTCCGCAGCAGCCACCAGATCATCGAGGATGCGGTTGGCCACCTCCTCGTGGGAAATGCTGCGATCGCGCCAGCTATTCACGTAGAGCTTGAGGGCCTTGAGTTCAAGCACGCTGGGGCCGGGTTGATAGATCAGGCGAAGCACGGCGAAGTCGGGATAGCCGGAGAAGGGGCACTTGCAGGTGAACTCCGGCAGCTCAATCGCCACCTCGTAGGCGCGGCCCCGGCGGGGGTTGTCGAAGCAGATCAGCGGCCCCTCCTCGCTGATCTGCCGCTCGCCGTAGTGCGGGCTGACAGTGCCCTCCTGGGGCTCCTCGGTGGCCGCAGCAGCGGCGGCGGCTGAAGTGGCTGCTGTGTTGGCAGCTGGAGTGGAGGTGGTGGATGGGGATGGCATCAGCGGTCGCAGGAGGAGAAACGACGTTCTGCCGATCGTAGGAACGGCAAATCAGTAAAGATTACTGAAGCAGACTCAACCTTGTTCGCCCTGAACAGCCATTTTCGCTAGAAATGATCTGAAGGACAAAACGTTGGAGGTTACGGAGAGCCTCAGAGCCCTCCTGTCGGAAGTAGCCCCCCGCGAGGCGAAGCAACGCTCCTTCCCACGAAGCGGCACCGACCCCAAGGGGCCAGTGATCTCAGTCCCTTCGAGGCTCCAGTCATGACCGCAGGCCAACTTGTCTACCGGGGTGTCCCATACAGCACCCACCATCACCACCCGCTCACCAGCCTCGAACCAGTGGAGCATGTGTACAGAGGCGTTCACTACCGCATGCCGCTGAAGCATGAGCCCCGGCTGGTGGATGAAAGCCTTGATCTTCACTACCGCGGGCACATCTATCACCACCGCCAGCAGCAGGCCCAGCTTGACTTGCAGGCTGGCTGAGTCCCGTCAGCCTGATGCCCCGTAGCAACAGCTACGCCGAAGCCCTGCGCACTCAGGCCTAATGGCCCCAGTGCGCAGGGTCTTCCTTATGGACCTCCTCCTCGCCAGCAGTCACGGCGGCTTTCGCCTCAAGCCCCAGTCGGCACTGGGGATGGTCTGGCTTCAGACCCATTTCGACGATGCCGTGTGGTCCCACCTGGCAACCGGCAGGGTTCAGGTGAGTCCAAGCTCCGCCGATCGACTTTGTCAGGATGCCCTGTCCGCAGGGCTCCGAGTCAACCGCATCCCCAACCTTTCCCTTCCTCTCAGCGATCCCTCCTGAGAGACTTAATCCGAATCATTGGAGACTCCATGAAAAAAGTTGAGGCCATCATTCGCCCTTTCAAGCTGGAAGATGTCAAGGTGGCCCTGGTGAACGCTGGCATCGTTGGCATGACGGTGAGTGAAGTGCGCGGCTTCGGCAGGCAGAAGGGCCAGGTGGAGCGCTACCGTGGTTCTGAATTCACCGTGGAGTTCCTGCAGAAACTGAAGCTGGAAGTGGTGGTCGACGACGACCGGGTGGACACGGTGGTCACCGCCATCCAGGACGCAGCCCGCACTGGCGAGATCGGCGACGGCAAGATCTTCATCAGCTCCGTTGGCACCGTCATCCGCATCCGCACCGGCGACCGCGACAGCACCGCGATCTGACTCAGCGGCCAGACAACGCTTCAACACCATCCAGCCGGGGATCCCTTGGGATCTCCGGCTGTTTTGTGATCGGATCGCCTGGTTGTGCTCAGCCAGCCGAGAGGGTGCGGTTCACAAGGGCGCGGATCGAGTCGGACGTCACCGCTGCATCAGCCGCTGCCGGATCCGAACGCAGCCATAGCAGGTATTCGTGGTTGCCGGCGGGGCCGGTGAGCGGTGAGGCGATCAGGCCCCAGGGCCACAAGCCGTGCGTTGCAGCCGCTCGGATCACGGCCGTGATGGCATCGGCATGGGCGCCTGGCTCACGAACCACACCGCCTTTACTCACCCGCTCGCGACCCACCTCGAACTGGGGTTTCACCAGCAGCACAGCCTCGGCGGCGGCTGGCTTGAGCAGAGCCCGCAGGGCCGGAAGCACCAGGGCCAGGGAGATGAACGACACATCGGCCACGGCCAGGTCGGGCCAGGGGTCATCGGGGCCGTAGAGCTCCTCGGGTGTGAGGCGGCGCAGGTTGGTGCGCTCGCGCAGCACCAACCGGGGGTCGGTGCGCAGGCTCCAGGCGGTCTGGCCGTAACCCACGTCAACGCCGTAGACCCGCGCGGCCCCATGCTGAAGCAGGCAGTCGCTGAAGCCGCCGGTGGAGATGCCGCCATCGAGGCAGATGCGTCCCGGCAGCTCCAGGGGAAAGGCCTCCAGGGCCGCCACCAGCTTCTCTCCGCCACGGGAGACGAAGCGGGGTGGGTGGCTCACCTCGGGTCTCAGCTCAGCTGGCACCTCCTGGCCGGGCTTGTCGAGCACCCGATCACCACTGCGCACCCGCCCGGCACGGATCAACTGCTGCGCCTGCTGACGGCTCGCGGCCAGCCCAAGCGCCACCAGGTGCTGATCGAGCCGTTGCTTGCCTGCCATCGGGATCCCGTTGGGGTTGACCCATAGATTGACCAGGACGTTGCCACGCGCTGGCCTTGATCGAGCGTTACACCCTGCCCGAGATGGGCAACCTCTGGAGCGAAGAGGCCAAATTCCAGAGCTGGCTGGATGTGGAGATCGCCGCCACCGGCGCCAACTGCCAGCTGGGACGGGTGCCAGAGGAGGCCATGGCCGCGATCCGTGAGCGGGCCCGCTTCGAGGTGCCCCGCATTCTGGAGATCGAGGCGGAGGTGCGCCACGACGTGATCGCTTTCCTGACCAACGTCAATGAGCACGTGGGCGATGCGGGCCGCTACATCCACGTGGGTATGACCAGCTCCGATGTGCTCGACACGGGCCTGGCCCTGCAGCTGAAGGCGTCGGTGACGCTGTTGCGCCGAGAGCTCGATCAGCTGGCCGCCTCACTGCGGACCCTGGCGGCGAAGCATAAGGACACGGTGATGATCGGCCGCTCCCATGCGATCCATGGCGAGCCGATCACCTTCGGCTTCAAGGTGGCGGGCTGGCTGGCCGAAACAGAGCGGAACCGGGAGCGACTGGAGCGGCTGGCCCAGGTGGTGGCGGTAGGTCAGGTGAGCGGGGCCATGGGCACCTACGCCAACACCGACCCCCAGGTGGAGGCCCTGACCTGCGCCAGCCTCGGCCTGGAGCCCGACACCGCCAGCACCCAGGTGATCGGCCGCGATCGCCATGCGGAATATGTGCAGACCCTGGCGCTGGTGGGTACCTCCCTGGAACGGTTCTCCACCGAGATCCGCAACCTGCAACGCACGGATGTTCTGGAAGTGGAGGAGAACTTCGCCAAGGGACAGAAAGGCAGCTCGGCCATGCCCCACAAGCGCAATCCGATCCGCAGCGAGCGAATCAGCGGCCTGGCGAGAGTGCTCCGCAGCTACACGATCGCGGCCCTGGAGAACGTGGCCCTCTGGCACGAGCGCGATATCAGCCATAGCTCGGTGGAGCGGATGATGCTGCCCGATTGCTCCTGCACGCTGCACTTCATGCTGCGGGAGATGACGGAGGTGGTGAAGGGGCTCGGGGTCTACCCCGAGAACATGACCCGCAACCTCAATGTGTATGGCGGGGTGGTGTTCAGCCAGCGGGTGCTGCTGGCCCTGGTGGAGAGCGGCCTCAGCCGGGAGGACGCCTACCGGATCGTGCAGCGCTATGCCCACGAGGCCTGGAACCACGAAGGCGGCGACTTCCGCGCCAATCTGTCCACTGACCCCGAGGTGAGCGCGCGGCTCAACGCCGCTCAGCTCGACGCCTGTTTCTCCACCGAGCTTCACCGGGCCCAGCTGGATGTGATCTGGGAGCGGCTGGGAATCTGAGCCTGCTGGGTTGGCACTCCCTTCCCCCCCCCGTTCTGCTGGGGGTTCTGCGATCAGGCCGTTTGAGGGGCTGGGCGCTCTGTGGCGGGGGTTGCCGGAACAAGGGCGGGGACAGGAACGACCTGGGTACCCAGATCGATGAATTCACACACTGGAAAACGGTTGATCGCCTTGAGTGCCTTGCGGGAGGTGGTGCGCAGCTGCTCGCTGATCGCTTCGGCGTAGGGGACCTGGGCCAGCAGATCGACGGTGCGGCGCAGGATGCGCACGATGTCACCTTCATCGAGGGAGGTGTTGGCGATCACGTCGTTCCAGCTGCTGCCACGGGCCCAGGCATGGACCAACCCCATCAGCTCAGGTTCCCACCAGGCCGGCACCACCACCTGGGCCCGCTCCTGGTGACGCAGCAGTTCCCGGCGCAGACCACCGAGATCGTGCAGGGCCTCCTCCGACCGCGGCGGCGGCGGGAAGCCGCTCCAGAGATCCGGACGGTTCACCTCGGTGCTGATCGCCTCGAACACCGCCGCCAGCTCCGCAGGGTTGAGCTCGTCGAGGTGGCCGCTCATCAGGGCCAGGCCCAGCCACAGCTCGTTGTCGCCACGCAGGACCGCCACTGTGCGGCCCACCTCGGTGGGCTCCAGGCCATCCGCTCCCGCCAGGGCACCGAAGGCGCGCAGGATCTCAATCAGGGCCAGGAACGTCTCCCAGTGGCGGTTGGCGCGGTGGTGCAGCAGCCTCTGGCGCTCCTCGATCTCCTCGCCCAGTTCCTCCATCCGCCGCCGTTGTTTCTTGAGCTGACGCCGGTCGCCCCAGCGATGGGCGGGATGCTGCTCCAGCTCCTCCTCCAGCTGCTGCACCAGCTCCGCCTGGCTGCGCACCTCCCCCGCCAGGTCGTACTGGGGGGTGTGCATGTCGTGGCGACGGGCGATTGAGGCCACCGCCAGGGCCAGGCCACCGCTGGCGTTGTCACCATGGCGAATCTCGCCGGCATGCTCCAGGCGCGGTGCCGCGATCGAATCCACCTGCAGGCAGCTCAGTTCGGCATGGAGGCTCACCACCCCATGGCAGGGCACCAGGATCCAGACGTTCTCATCGGTGAGGCAGAGCAGCAGCGGGAACTGGCCGGAGCCCTGCTGCTTGGCCACGATCACCGCGGGAGTCACCCGGGAGCGCAGCGGCGGCGCTTTCAGGCTCACCAAGGTGCCCTCACTGGCGAACTGCAGCGCCAGGGTGAGCTCATGGGCCAGGGTCTCCTCGGCCTGCTGCTGCAGGATGCGCTGGATGCGCCGCTCCTCCCGCAGCCGCTCCCGCTGCTTCTCGTAGGCCTCGAAGTCGTCCCAGGGGATGTCGGCGGTGGGACCCGCCAGCTGGGCCAACTGGGCACGCAGGGAGGCGATGTTGGATTCGTCCTCCACCAGATCCAGAGTGGCCAGATAGCGCCCGAAACTGCGCTCCACCAGCTGCTTGGCCTTGGCCAGGTCGTAGCGCTGCAGCAGATTCAGCACCATGCCGTAGCTGGGGGTGAACTGGCTCACCAGCGGATCGGCGGGGCTGGTGGCCAGTTGTCCCGCCTCGCGCACCCCCTCGAAGCGGCTCTGCACCGTGACCACATAGCCCTGCACATCCAGCCCGCGCCGTCCGGCCCGGCCCGCCATCTGCAGGAATTCACTACCCATCAGCGGCCGGTGGCCCCGCTCGGTGCGTTTGGAGAGAGCGGAGATCACCGTGGTACGCGCCGGCATGTTGATGCCCGCCGCCAGGGTTTCGGTGGCGAACACCACCTTGATCAGCCCCTGCTGGAACAGCTCCTCGATCAGTTCCTTCCAGGCCGGCAGCACCCCGGCGTGGTGGGCGGCGATGCCGCGGGTGAGGGCCTCGGCGTGGCCGCCCTCACGCACCGCTTCCGGGGTGGCGGCCACGAAGGCATCGAGCCGGGCCACGATCAGGGCCTGCTCCGCCTCGCTCACCAGACAGACGCGACCCAGGTCGCGCACCGCCTTGTCGCAGGCGCGGCGGCTGAAGATGAAATAGATCGCCGGCAGCATGTCGCGCTCGGCCATCTGGGCCACCACGAAGGGCAGCGGCGCCGCCTCCGGCTGGGGCGGTTTCGGAATCCTGCCCTTGCGCCGCTCCCCCTTGGGGGCCCGCCACACCTTGCAGTTGGGGTGCAGGCCCGTGCCCTGCTCATTGAGCAGGGGGTGCAGACCCTTGGCGCTGCAGAAACTGAAGGCCAGCGGCACCGGCCGGTGGTCGCTCACTACCAGGGTGGTGGGGCCATGCACCCTCTCGATCCAGTCGGTGAGCTGCCCGGCATTGGCCACCGTGGCCGAGAGGGCCACCAGCTGCACCGGCGGCGGGCAATGGATGATCGATTCCTCCCAGACCGTGCCGCGCTGGGAGTCGTTCATGTAGTGGCACTCATCGAGCACCACAGCCTCCACATCGGCGAGGGGATCGTCACCCCGGTCCACCTCCGCGTAGAGCATGTTGCGGAAGATCTCGGTGGTCATCACCACGATCGGCGCCTCGCGGTTCACGCTCAGATCGCCGGTCATGAGCCCCACCCGATCCGCCCCGAACTGCTCCCGGAAATCGCGCAGCTTCTGGTTCGAGAGGGCCTTGAGGGGCGTGGTGTAAAAGACTTTCTGCCCATGGGCAAGGGCACGGTGGATGGCGTACTCCCCCACCAGCGTTTTGCCGGAGCCGGTGGGTGCACTCACCACCACCGAATGTCCCTGATTGAGAGCGTCGATCGCCTCCAGCTGGAAGGGATCGAGGGGGAAGGGGAAGATCTGATCGAGGGGCGGAATCTCGGCTGGATCGGCGGCCGGTTCCTTCACCGCCTCTGGAGTGCTGCGATCGGCTGAACATTCTCGGTCCGCCGCCGGATCAGGTGGAGCGTCGGAACCGGCGGTTTGCATCACCCAATCTTATGGGCTGCTAGCAAGCAGAGTGGGATGAATGCAACTGCCCAGGCGTTGACTTCCGCGTGGCCCGTGATCCGCTCGATCCCATCCAGCAGGCCCTCAACCGGGTCCCCACGGAGCGGCAGCGGCGGCTGCGCACATTCCGCCCCGGCCCAGGCGCCACCCTGCTGCCGGGCGAAGCCGGCCCGCCCCTTGTACCCCTGCTCGATCTGGCCAGCAACGACTACCTCGGACTCAGCGCCCACCCCAGCCTGAAGGCGGCGGCTATGGCCGCGATCCAGAGCGACGGAGTTGGCTGCGGCGGATCACGGCTGGTGAGCGGCACGCGTCCCTGCCATAACAACCTCGAGGCGGCCCTGGCCCAGTGGCTGGGGCGCGAGCAGGTGCTGCTCTTCCCCAGCGGTTTTCAGGCCAACCTGGCCGCGGTGCTGGCCCTGGCCGACCGCCACAGCGAGGTGATCGCCGACCGGCTGATCCACCACTCCCTGCTGGTGGGGATCCAGGCCAGCGGCGCCCAGCTGCGGCGCTTTCGCCACAACGATCTGAGCGACCTGCGCCGCCTGCTGGAGCGCGGGGCCCAGAACGATCCGGGCCGGCGCCGGCTGGTGGTGAGCGAAAGCCTGTTCAGCATGGAGGGCACCAGCCCCGATCTGGCCGGCATCGCCTCGGCCTGCCAGGAGTTCGGCGCCCTGCTGTTGGTGGATGAAGCCCACGCCCTGGGACTGCTCGGCCCCGGTGGCCGCGGCCTGGCCTGGGGCCTGGCGGGAGTGAGCCTGGTCAGCGGCACCTTCGGCAAGGCCTTCGGCGCTGGCGGGGCCTTCCTGGCAGCCGATGGGCCCGTGGGTCACTGGCTGCTGCAGAGCTCCGGGGCCTTCCGCTACACCACCGCCCTGGCTCCACCGCTGGCGGCTGCGGCCCTGGCGGCCCTTGAGCAGCTCCAGGCCGATCCCGGCCAGGGCGCAGCCCTGGTACTCCGGGCACGGCGCTGGCGGGATGGCCTCGAGGCCGCCGGCTGGCGGCGCCCGCCCGGCGAGGGTCCCGTCCTGCCGCTGCACGTGGGCGATGACGCCCTGGCCCTCGACCTGCAGCGCCACCTGGAGCAGGCCGGTTTGCTGGGGGTCGCGATCCGCCCACCCACGGTGCCGGCTGGAACGGCGCGCCTGCGGCTGGTGCTGCGGCGCGACCTGCCCCACAGCAGCCTTGATCGACTGCTCCAGTCCCTGGCCGCCTGGCCTCACGCACCCGCCCCATGAGTCGTCCTGCCCTGGACCTGATCGCCATGCACGGCTGGGCCGGCGATAGCCGAGCCTGGCTTCCCTGGCAGGAGGCCGCGGCCAGCCGGGGCTGGAGCTGGCAGAACGGTGAGCGCGGCTACGGCCAGCTGGTTCCCAGCACCCCCCACTGGCCGGAGCAGAACGGCCCCAGGGCCGTGATCGTGCATTCCCTCGGGCTGCATCTGCTGCCGGCGCCGGTGCTGGCGGGTGCGGAGGTGGTGGTGTTGCTGGCCAGCTTCGGGCGGTTCGTGCCCGCCGGGCCCAACGGCCGGCGCTGGCGGCAGGCCCTTCGCGGCATGGGCCAGCGCCTCGAGGCCGGCGACAGCGCCGCGATGCTCAACGACTTCCTGCGCGAAGCCGCCGCTCCCGCGCCGGTGGAGCTGCTGCCGGCTGGGCCCTCCTCCGGGGCCATACCGGCCGAGGGAGTGGAGCGGCTGCGCCAGGATCTGCTCCTGCTGCAGCAATGCACCGCCGTGCCCCCCGCTTTCCCCGCCGGCGCCCGCAGCCTGATCGTCGAGGCCGGTGCCGATCGCATCGTGGCCCCCGAGAGCCGCGCAGCCCTGGTCCAGGCCCTGCCGACCGCAGAGCGCTGGTCCCTGGCCGGCGTTGGCCACAGCCTGCTGGGCAGCGATCTGATCGATCCCGTCCTGAACTGGCTGGAGGCCTGCCGCTGATGGTCCTGCTCCAGCCAGCCCCCTCGATGGCCCAGCGAGTACAGCTGGCCTTCAGTCGCCGTGCCCGCCACTACGACGCAGCCGCCAGCCTGCAACGAGCCGTGGCCTGGCGGCTGGCCCGTCACTGCCGCGACCTGGCTCTCCCGCCGGGGCCGAGTGCGGATCTGGGGGCCGGCACCGGGCTGCTCAGCAAGGCCCTGGAGCAACAGCGTCCAGGCTGCACCCTGCTGCGGCTCGATGCCTGCGAGGCCCTGCTGAAGCAGGGAGACCGCCAAGACCGCGCCGGGGTTGCCGCGCCGCTGGCTTCAGCGCCCCAGCGTCTCTGGGACCTCAACGACGGATTGCCCGAGGGTCTGGGCGGGGCGGCACTGCTGGTTTCGAGCTTCGCGCTGCATTGGCTGGATGATCCCGCCGCCAGCCTGCGCCAGTGGTGCGATGCCCTGGCGCCTGGCGGTTGGCTGGGACTGGCCGTCCCCACCGCCGGCAGCTTCTCCCAATGGCGCCAGGCGGCGGCCGCCGCCGGCGTGCCCTGCACCGCCCTGGCCCTGCCCGAGCTGCCCCGCTTGCTGGCCGTGGCCGCCCCGCGCCTGGAACTGCGGCTGTGCGCGCCCCTGCGCTACAGCCGGAGCGGCCCCAGCGGCGCGGCCCTGCTGCGGCCCATGGGGGCGGTGGGGGCCGGCACCACCGACGCAGCCCCTCTGGGGGTCGGGGACTGGCGGAAGCTGGAGGCGCACTGGCCCCAGGACCGTTTCGGCCACAAGCACCTGAGCTGGGAGGTGCTGCTGCTGATCGGCCGCCAATCCCCGAAGGAGCCGAAGCGATGACGAGTCTGGTGGTCTGCGGCACTGACACCGATGTGGGCAAGACCGTGGTGAGTGCTCTGCTGGTGGAGGGACTCGGAGCCCACTACTGGAAGCCGGTGCAATGCGGCCTCGAGGAGGGGGGCGACACCGCCAGGGTCGCGGCCATGCTCGACCTCACTCCCAGCGAAGCCGCCCAACGCCTCCTCCCTGAGGTGTACCGCTACAACCATCCGGTTTCACCACACTGGGCCGGGGAGCTGGAGCAGCGGCCCATCGAGCTGGGGCGGCTGGCGCTGCCCCCTGTGCAGGGTTCTCTGGTCGTGGAGACCGCCGGCGGCCTGCTGGTGCCCCTGCGCATCGACAGCCTCCAGATCGATCAGATCCAGCGCTGGAGCCTGCCGGTGCTGCTGGTTGCCCGCAGCGGCCTGGGCACCCTCAACCACACCCTGCTATCGGTGGAAGCCCTCCGCAACAGAGGGATCCCCCTGCTGGGCCTGGTGCTCAACGGCCCACCCCACCCCGACAACCCCCGCACCCTGGAGGCCCTGAGCGGGGCGCCGGTACTGGCCTGTCTACCCCCCCTTCCCCGGCTTGATCGCAACGCCCTGGCCGAGCAATGGCAGGCCAGTGGTCTGGCCCGTAACCTGTTCCGATGACACGAGGCAATCTGCTGGTCAGCGCGTCAGTCGCCCTGCTCTGCACAGGCATCCTGGTGCTGTTCACCGATGTGGAGCTGGGGATGGTGCGCTGGTTCAACTGCGGACCCTGGGCCTCAGAATCGGCCCGTCTGGAGAAGCAGTGCCGCTGAAGCTGCTGCTTCCCAACCCTTGAGCTGGCATCCCCATCTCTGGCACCCCACCACCCAGGTGGCCCGCTCCGATCCCCCCCTCCGGGCGGTGGCCGGCCGTGGAGCCATGCTCGAACTCGACGACGGCCGTGAGCTGATCGACGCCATCAGCAGCTGGTGGGTCACCCTGCACGGCCATGGCGAACCCAGCATCGCCGCGGCGGTGGCGGAGCAGGCCCTACGGCTGGAGCAGGTGATCTTCGCCAACTTCCGCCATCCCCCCGCTGAGCGCCTGGCCGAGCGTCTCAGCGCCGCCGCCGGTCTGGAGCGGCTGTTCTTCTCCGACGACGGATCCACTGCCGTGGAGGTGGCCCTGAAGATGGCCTGGCAGTGGTGGCGCAACCAGGGCTCCGAACGGCGTCAGCTGATCGCCTTCGAGGGGGCGTACCACGGCGACACCTTCGGGGCCATGGCCCTGGGGGAGCGCTCCCTGTTCTCTGCTCCGTTCGAGCCCCTGCTCTCCCCGGTGGCCCGGGCCCCCTGGCCCGCCACCTGGTGGGACGATCAAGACGTGGAGGGCAAGGAAGCTGAGGCCCTGGCGACGCTGGAGCGGCTGCTGGAGGTGCCCACCGCCGCGGTGATCCTCGAGCCCCTGGTACAGGGCGCCAGCGGCATGGCGATGGTGCGGGAGAGCTTCCTGCGGAAGCTGGAGCAACGGGTCCGTCAGGCCGGCGCCCTGCTGATCGCCGATGAGGTGATGACTGGGTTCGGCCGCACCGGTGCCCTCTTCGCCTGCGATCGGGCGGAGATCCGCCCCGATCTGATGGCCCTCTCCAAGGGCCTCACCGGTGGCTTCCTGCCGATGGGCGTCACCCTGGCCAGCGAGCGGATCTACCGGGGCTTCATCAGCGACGACCCAAGCCACACCCTGTACCACGGCCACAGCTTCACGGCCAATCCGCTCGGCTGCGCCGCCGCCAACGCCAGCCTGGATCTGCTGCTTCACCAGCCCACGCTCCACGAAGGCTTCGAGGCCCGTCACAGGCCCCATCTCCAGGCCCTGGCTGTCCATCCCCTGGTACAGCGACCACGGCTGTGCGGCACCATCGCCGCCTTCGATCTGGCGGTGGAGCGGCCGGGCTATCTCCACCCCGCCGGCCGCCAGCTGCAGCGCCATGCCCTCGAGGCCGGGGTGTTTCTGCGGCCCCTGGGCCATGTGGTCTACCTGTTGCCGCCGCTTTGCCTCAGCGAGCGGCAGCTGCAGGACTGCTACACCGTGATCCGCTCAGGCCTCGACCAGCTGAACTGAGGCCTCAGGGGCCCGCCAGGATCGCCGATTCCACGTCAGCGCGGCTGAGGCCATAGGGGAACAGGCGCACCGTGACGCTGCCCCCGTGCTCCCAGCTCACTTTGAGCTCCTCCACTTCCAGCTCGATGCGGGCACTCCATAACGGCTGTCTCAGGTCCCAGAGGCAGGGCTCGGCGTGGTCCCGGCAGGCGCCCAGATCACTCAGCCACTGCTCAAGCGCCGGCAGCGGGTGGTTGTAAAGCGGAGTCTGCAGGGGGGGTAAGGAGATCATCCCCGGGCAAGCGTGCAATCGAGCCTTCAGTCTGCCGCTCAATCGGATCAGCGGCCGGGGCGCTGCCCGGGGGCTGGGTGACCAGTTCCACCCCGCGCCACCAGGCCAGGCCCAGGCCGAGCACCAGACTGAAGAGCAGGGCCAGGGCCAGCAGCACCAGGGCGAACCATTCCCCCCCCGAGAAGGCCCGCCGTACCGAGAGGGGACGATGGGTCGAGACCGGTCCTGGCATGATCGGCCCCGGCCCCGGCCCCGGCCCCGGAGCAGGAGTGGCGGTCGGTGGGCTGAGAGCCTGAACGCGGTGCAGCAGGGCCAGACGCAGCTGGCTGTCGTAGGCGGATCGACGCTGGGGGTCCCCCAGCACCAGATAGGCCTCCTGCAGCCGGCGGAACTGGTCCCGGGCTTCGGCCAGCGGCAGGGTGGTGGTATCGGGGTGGTAGAGCTTGCTGAGGGAACGAAAAGCCTGCCGCAGGTCCTGGGCCGTGGCCGTGCTCGGCAGACCAAGCAGGGCATAAAGAGATGGGCCCGTGACCGGGTGCTCGCCGCCTGCCACCAACCACGCGCCATGGTTGCGAGATCCTAGAGAGCTTCCCCATTTCTGCTGCAGTGATGACGGCTCCCGCCGATCCGGTTCCAGCTGGCCTCTGGGACAGCCTGGGCTGGGAGCCGACCCCAGAGCAGCTGCAGCTGTTGATGGCGTTGCAGCAGCACCTGCGCCACTGGAACACTCGCCTCAACCTCACCCGTCTGGTCGATGGCGACGACTACTGGATCGCCCAGGTGTACGACAGCCTCTGGCCCTGGCGCGACCAGCTCCGTACCCCATCGCAGCCGCTGCGCTGCCTCGATGTGGGCACCGGTGGCGGCTTCCCCGGCCTGGCCTTGGCGATCGCCCTCCCGGCAGCCCGCCTCACTCTGGTGGATTCCGTCGGGCGCAAGGCTGAAGCGGTGAAGGCCATGGCCGCCAGCCTGGGCATGGGCGAACGGGTGGAGGTGCGCTGGGAGCGGGCAGAAACCACCGGCCACGCCCGAGCCTGCCGCGGCCGCCAGGACTGGGCCATGGCGCGGGCCGTGGCCTCCGCCCCGGTGGTGGCGGAGTATCTGGTCCCCTTGCTGAATGCCAGCGGCAGGGCCCTGCTCTACCGCGGCCAGTGGAGCCCAGAGGATCTGGCCGGCCTGGAGCGGGCCGCCTCCAGCCTGCGCGCCGCAGTGGAGAGGGTGGAGCGGATCGACCTGCCGGGCGGGCGGGGCGTGCGCCATGCGGTTGTGCTGAGACCAATCGCCCCCTGCCCCGTCAGCTACCCCAGGGCCGTGGGTCTGCCCGCGAAGCAACCCCTGGCCTGAACCGGATCAACAGATCAGTCTTCAGCCATCAGCCGGCGGACGCTGGTACCCCCCAGGCGCTCGCGCAGACCGCGAAGCAGCGCCGGAATGCGCTGGGCCCAGGGGCTGGCCCCCAGCACCGCCAGGAGGTCTGCTTCGCTCACCTCCTGATCAAGGGCATCGGCATTGGCGCCAGGAAACCAGTGCCCCCCCTGGCCCAGCAGGCCGTAGCGGGCGCGGGCAAATCCCTCCAGCTCCCAGGCCGCCAGCAGGTTGTGCAGCCAGAGCAGTACCGGCAGATTGAGCCCTCCGGGAGTGGCCTCCCAGGTGGGCAGACCATCGCTCCAGCTCTCGAGCCAATGGGCGCCGAGGGCCTTGAGCCGGGCGCGCTCCAGCCGCTCCTGCACCGGGGCCAGCCAGCGCTCGGCCTCGGGCAACCGCGCCACTACCTGCAGGTGCAGGTCGAGATCAGCCGGACCGGCGGCGCCCACGCTGATCGTGTGAATCCCCTCCTCCCTCAGGCAGAACAGGTCGTTGAATTCGATCGGGTGCAGTGGCGCGCACAGCCCGCGGATCCGCGCGGAGGGGCTGTGCAGATGGCCACCCTTGTCGGTGGGGCTGATCACGAAGACACCCATGTCGTGGTGGCGGGCAGCCTCAAGGGCCGGGCGGTTGTCCTGGCGGATGTAATACCAATGCAGGTTGATGTAATCGAAGGCATCGCTGGCGATCGCTTCCAGGATCAGCGACAGAGGCGCGTGGGTGGAGAAGCCCACATGGCCGATGCGGCCCTGCTCCCGCCAGCGCCGCACCACGTCCAGGCAGCCGCCCGGTCTCAGGGTCTGCTCCAGATGCTTAGGCAGGTTGAGGCCATGGATGCCGAGCAGATCAAGCCGCTCGATGCGCAGGCGCTCGAAACTCAGCTCCAGCTCCGCTTCGAACTGGGTGGGATCCTCGTGGGGCGGCACCTTGGTCTGCAGGATGCGCTGGGGATCGGGCACCTCCCGCAGCAGATCACCCAGTTGCCGCTCAGAGGTTCCGTAGTGGCGGGCGGTTTCGATGTGATGAAACCCGGCTGACACGGCCTTCTCGAGAGTGGCGCGCAGATTGGTCTGGCTCTCGGCAGTGATCTCGCCGGCTGGAAGGTCGTTCCAGCTCTGCTGGTAGCGCATTCCCCCCAGCGACAGCACCGGCATGGCCAGTTCCGTCCGGCCGAAGCGGCGGGTGGGCACCGCCACCGTCATGGGCGCGGCAAGGTGCGCTGAACCCGGGATTGACTGGGGTAGCCCAACGGCAGCAGCTCCTGAGAGCGCAACCGATCTTCCAACTGGGGAACATCTTCGTAGGACACCCAGTGGATGCAATCGACAGGACAGGTGTCGATCGCCTCCTGGATGGTTTCGGTGCTGTCTCCGTCCTGGCGAATCGCCCGGGAGCGCCCCCACAACGGCTCCACCAGAAACGTGTTGCCGGCCACGTGGGCGCAGTAACGGCAGCCGATGCAGACAGCCTCATCCACCCAGACAGCCTGCTGCCTCAGACTCCCACCGAGCAGTGGCTCATGGCCGCTGGGTTGCTCCCTGGAGCGGGCGGGTGCCGCAAAAGCCAGGGAAGGATCCACCTCGCGCTGGGTCTGAGGGTGGGCGGCAATGGCGGGGCGGCTGGCCTCAGCCATCCCAGCGGGTCACCACCAGTTCAATCGAACCATCCAGGCTGGAGGTCTGCTCGCTCACCTGGAAGCCCTCCTGAGCCGAGGCCGCCAGGACCTTATGCAGGGCATAGCGCTGAGTGATCTGGGCGAGGAACCGCTCCACCGGGATCGGCTGCTTCCAGATCTCCAGATCGGTGACGAGCTCATAGCTGCCGGATTCGGCATTCCAACGGAAGCCGATATCGCAGCCATCGTCACGGGTGAGTGCAAGATCGGCGAGCACGGTCTGGCCGCGGTATCCGCGCACTGGACGCTCCCCCAGCTCGGGTTCATGGCCGAGATCCCGCAGAGCCTCCAGAAGGGCCGCACGATCGCGAAGTTCTGTTTTGACGATGCTGAAGTGGGACATCGGAGCGACCAAAGGAACGGGTGAAACTCAGGTGGAGCGCTGGTGCACGCTCAAGGAGGTGGTCACGGCCTCCGCTGCGGCCTGAAAGGCCTCGGAGGTGGAGCGGCGCTGCTGCAACGAACCGAGTTGATGCTCGATCCGCTCGGTGAGCTGTTGGCAGGCTGCACCCTGGATACCTTCCACAAGCTCTTCGACTCGCCCATCGGGGCGGATTCGGAAGCGAATGGTGGTCTGGGCCATCCAGGCTCACTCAAGTGGGGCAATGTTAACCAGGTTCCCCTGCCGCTGCCGGGGGCCGAATCAATGGATCAAGCCGTCCTCCACAAGAGTCTGAAGCCGCTCCAGCACCGCCGGACGCTCCAACTGCTCCAAGGCGACCCGCGCCTCGTCCCGCACCGTGGAATCCCCGTCCTGAAGCATCACCGCCACCAGCGTTTCCACCAGTTCCGCCTGGCGTGGATCCACCAGATGATCGAAGAGGCGTCCGAGCGACCAGGCGCTGTTACTGCGCACCACGGGCTCGGAATCGATGCGCAGGCTCACCAGCAACTGGGCGGCGGCCTGATCGGCCTTGGCCGCCCCTGTGCCTCCTACATCCGCCAGCGACCCCGCCGCCCACAGTCTCACCGCGGCGATGTCGGTCTGGAGGGAGCGGATCAGGGGGTTGAGCACCGGCGACTCGGGGTAGTTGCCCAGGCTCCAGGCCACCGCCTTGCGCACATAGCCGTTGCTGTCGTCCTGCAGCAAGGCCAGCAGCGGCGCCACGGCACGGGGATCGGGATTGCGGCCCAGGGCATAGACCGCGCTCATGCGCAGGATCGGGCATGTGGCCTCCAGCAGGGGCAGCAACAGCGGAATCGCCCGGGGATCGCGGTGTTCGCAGAAGATGCGCAGCCCCTGCATGCGCTGGTCATGGCCGCCCTTGAGCCACTCCAGCCCCAGGTCACATTCCGCGGCGATATCCGACTCGGCGGGCTCGAGCGCATCAAAGTCTTCGAGCGGATCACCCAGCAGTTCCTGGGCCAGTTCGCCGGCCAGCAATTCCGGGTCGAAGGCCAGCTCAGCTGGACCGTAGGAGTAGGGGGGCGGGGAAACGCCGGGATCGGGATTGGCTTGGTCGGTCATGGCCCTCAGCCGATCGGAGCGGGGGCGGCCATGTCACCCGGCAACCAGATCCTGGCACTCACCGCGAACAGCGCCAGGGCAAACAGGGCCACGATCACCAACGGCAGCAGGACGGAGCGGAAGAACGACACAGCGCGACCACATTTCCAGGTCATTCTGATGGCAGGCCGCGGCCTGGGGGCTTGACCCCGGTGGGCCGCTCCGTAGGGTTCGGCCAACCGTGCCGCCGCCGTGCCGTCTGATTCCAGTCCTGGATCCCCTTCACCGGCCGCAGGTCCCTCCTGGCAACGGCTGATGGCTGTCGCCGCCCAGGGGGTGGCCAGCGGCACCCCCTACATGGTGGGCAGCCGTCTGCTTCAGGGCTGGCTGAGCGCCAGCCAGGTGCCGCTGGCGCTGATTGGGCTGATCCCGCTGGCGGAGCTGCCCTACACCTTGAAGCTGTTTTGGGCGCCGCTGCTCGACCGCTGGCCGATCCCCTGGCCGGACCGCCGCCGCGGCTGGCTGCTGCTGCTGCAGCTCACCCTGGTGGTCGTGATCGGCAGCATGGCCCTGCTGCGTCCAAGTCTTGATCCGGCCAGTCTTGCCGCAATCGGGCTGATGGCCCTGCTGCTGGCGGTCTGCAGCGCCACCCAGGACATCGCCGTGGACGCCTACCGCACCGACCTCCTGCCCGAGCTGGAGCGCGGTCCGGGTGCGGCGGCGGCCTCGCTCGGCTACCGCAGCGCCATGCTCGCGATCGGGGCCGGCGGCTTCCTCCTGGCGGGGCGGTTCGGCTGGCCGGTGGCCTTTCTCGGCGCGGCAGCACTGATGGCGGCGGTGGTGCCGTTCACGCTCGCGGCGCCACGGCTGACCCCGATCCAGCACCCGGTCACCAGCCTGCGACAGGCGGTCCTGGGCCCAGCACGGGAATTCCTGCGCCGCAGCGGCCCGAACCGGGCCTGGCAGCTGCTGCTGCTGGTGCTGCTCTACCGCTGGCCGGACGGGCTGCTCAGTGCCATGGCCATCCCCTTCCTCACCGCCAAGGGGTTCAGCGCGGCCGACATCGGCCTGGTGCAGGGGGGCTGGGGGATCGGCGCCACCATCGTCGGCACAGTGTTGGGCGGCTGGCTGTTCAGTCGCCTGGGGATGAACCGCTCGCTCTGGTTGTTCGCCGCCGCAGGAGCCATCGGCAACCTCAGCTACTGGGCTCTGGCCAGCTTCGGCAGCGGTCTGGCGGGTCTGATCACGGCCGTGAGCCTCGAGAACCTCTCCGGCGGCATGGTGGGCGCGGTGTTCGTGGCTCTGCTGATGAGCCTCTGCAATCCCCGCTTCTCCGCCACTCAATACGCCCTGCTCTCAGGCGTCTACGCGATGAGCCGCTCCGTGCTGGCGGCGCCCGCCGGGGTGGTGGCTGAGCGGGTGGGCTGGCCGAGCTTCTTCCTGTTCACCGCCGCCGCTTCCCTGCCGGCCTTTCTGTTGATGTCGCGGCTCACGCCCTGGAACGGCAGCGGCGCCAAGGGCGCCTTCGACCCGCAGCGGGATCCCACATGACCAAGCCCCCCACCGATCAAACCGCGGCGACGGTCCGGCGGCGCAGTTGACCGCAGGCGGCATCCTCGTCGAGGCCGCGGCTGGCGCGCACGCTCACGGCCACATGTCGTTCCAGCAGCACCCGCCGGAAGGCCTCCACCCGTTCGGGGCTGGGACGTTGAAAGTCTTCCTCCTCGATCGGGTTGTAGGGGATCAGGTTCACGTGGCTCTGGAACCCACGCAACAGTGACGCCAGGGCCGCCGCCTGGCGGGGTTGGTCGTTGAGCCCCCCCAGCAGGATGTACTCGAAGCTCACTCGCCGGCCCGTGATCTCCACGTAGCGGCGGCAGTCGTCGAGCAGATCCTCCAGGGGGTAGGCATGGGCCGTGGGAATCAGCTGCTCCCGCAGGCCCTGATCCGGGGCATGCAGGCTCACCGCCAGTGTGAACTGGGCCCGGCCAAGCCGCTCAAGGGCCAGCTCGGCCAGGGTGGGCAAAGTGCTGGGCACCCCCACGGTGCTCACCGTGATCTGGCGCTGAGCCATACCAAGGTCGGTGCAGAGGCAGTGAATGGCCCCCAGCACCGAATCAATCGTGAGCAGGGGTTCGCCCATGCCCATGAACACCACGTGGCTGGGGCGGCGCTCCATCACCTCGCGCACGCACAGCACCTGATCGACGATCTCATGCACCGCCAGGGAGCGTTGCAGACCGCCCTTGCCGGTGGCACAGAAGCGACAGGCCATCGGACAGCCCACCTGACTCGAGACACAGACCGTGAGGCGATCACGGGAGGGAATGCCCACAGTTTCGAGGCTGAGACCATCGGCCGTGCCCAGCAGCAGCTTGGTGGTGCCGTCCTGGGCCATCCGGCGCTGGAGTTCCCTGGAACGGCCGAGCAGATCGGCGCCAACAGGGTCGGCCCCAGCCGCCAGACTCTCTCGCCAGACCTTGGGCAGCACACTGATCTCGGACAGGCGCCGGGCCCCCTTGGCGTAGATCCAGTCATGCAGCTGGCGTCCACGAAAGGCGGGCTGCCCCTGACTGATGGCCCAGGCCTCCAGTTCGCCCAGGCCCATTCCCAGCAGGGGCACGGGCTGGGGGGAGGGGGCCTCGACGATCACGACCAGATCAGCAGACCATGGCCAAGCCACCGCTCCACCGCCACCAGGGCGATGAAGCCGAGCATGGCCAAACGGCCATTGAGCCGTTCCGTGTGAGTGTGGAAGCCGAAGCGGGGCAGTCGCCGCTTCGGAACAAGCGTGGGAGTCAGCAAGGGGTTCAGTCCTCCGTGAGTAGACCCTCTTCCTGCAGACCCTCAACGGCCGCGGGATCAGGGATGAGCTCTTCCTCCAGTCCTTCCTCCTGGGCCGGCCGGGCAAAGGCGGCAAAAGAGCTGGCAGCGGCTTCGATGCCCCGCTTGCTGCGGACCGCATCGAGCTCGTCCTCGGAAGGGTCCTCCAGCACCGCCTTGGTGACAGGGGCCGCAGCAGGCATCTCCACGGTGTAGTCCGGGCGGAGGTTGGCCACACGGCGGTAGCTGCCGGCCTCCTCGTCGAGGATGTCGGGGTGGGGTCCGGCTTCAGCGCGCAGCTCCTCCTCGAAGCCACCGAATCCGGTGCCGGCGGGGATGAGGCGGCCGATGATCACGTTCTCCTTGAGACCGCGCAACCAGTCGCTCTTGCCTTCGATCGCCGCTTCCGTGAGCACCCGGGTGGTCTCCTGGAAGCTGGCGGCGGAGATGAAGCTGTCGGTGTTGAGCGAGGCCTTGGTGATGCCCAGCAGAACCGGTGTGAACTCGGCGGGGGCACCGCCGGTGATGGCCATAGCCTGGTTCACCTGCTCCACCTGGCGCAGCTCGATCAGCTCACCGGGGAGCAGGGTGGTGTCACCGGCATCCTCGATGCGTACCTTGCTGGTCATCTGGCGCACGATCACCTCGATGTGCTTGTCATCGATGGTGACCCCCTGCGATTTGTAGACGTTCTGCACTTCCTGCACCATGCGGAACTGCAGCTTGGAGATGGCTTCCTGGGCCGCCTCCATCGAGGGTTTGCGGCTTCTGAGATCCTCGAAGTAGCACTCCAGCAGTTCGTGGGGATTGATCGGACCATCGGTGAGCATTTCACCGGCCGTCACCTGCTGGCCGTCGTTCACCATCACATTGCGCCCGAGCAGGATCGGATAGTCGGTGCTGACATCGTCATGCTCGATGACAGAGACAGTGATCGAGTCGTCGTCTTCGCCCTGCTTGATGGTGACGGTGCCGGGTTTGCGGCAGAGCACCGCGGATTCGCGCGGTCGCCGGGCTTCCAACAGCTCTTCGATCCTGGGCAGACCCTGGACGATGTCTCCGGTCTTCTGGCGCTCGAACACCAGCAGCGCCAGGGCATCCCCGCGCTGAACAAGCTCACCGTCGCGGACATGCAGCACCGAATCCGGCGAGACCAT
This sequence comes from Synechococcus sp. UW140, assembly GCA_943371515.1. Lineage (GTDB taxonomy): Bacteria > Cyanobacteriota > Cyanobacteriia > PCC-6307 > Cyanobiaceae > Regnicoccus_A. The sequence continues at coordinate 127,079 of CALRVC020000004.1, forward strand.
GTAAGGACGGCCCAGACGGATGGTGATCAGGCTGCCGTCGATGGCTTCCACCTGACCGCAGCAGGGAGCCTCGATCCCGCTCGCGAGAGGCTCGCCATCCACCAGACGCTGACCCACACTCACGGCCAGCTCAGCGCTGCCGATATCGAGGTCGCGGGTGTCGCCATCGCGCTCGACGATCAGACGCCGTACCGGCTCCCCTTCCACCGGATCAGGCAGCTGCACCACACCGTCTTCCTTGCAGAGGATCTGAGTGGTGGCGACCACATCGCCGCTCTTGACGCTGCTGCCGTCCTCCACCTGCAGCTCGGTGTGGGTGGAGCCATGGCTGGCGTCGGAGAGGGTGTCGCGGCGGACCAGCAGGGTTTCGAGAATCACCAGTTGCAGCCGCTCGATCGTCTTGGCCCGCTTGTCGGGGACAGCCTCCACATCCACCGTCATCTGGGGAGTGGTGTCGAAAGTGTCGAGGATCAGCTGGGTGCGCAGCAGCTCGACTCCGTCCACCGACTTGATCAGTTCACCGTCCTTGAAGGTGAGGCGCTGGGTGGCCTTGAGCCCCAGAAAGGGCCCGCCGTTCTGTTTGACGCTGCCCAGCTCGGGCAGGTGAGCCTGGTCGGGAATGGGGTATTCCTCAACCGGTCGCAGCAGGAGGGCGCCTCCCTCGGGAGTGTCGACGGACTCGACGAAGACCATCGACTCAGGAACGAGTCCGGGGGCGATCTCCTCGCCAGGATTGTGCAGACGACCTTCGTCGCTGTAGCGGGCATGGATCTTGGCATCGCTGACCAGATGCAGCGTTCCCGATCGAACGATGATTTCGCGCAGGATGTCGTTCTTCTGGGTCACGGTCACGATCCCGGCCGTCTGGCTGAAGATGTCCTTGACCACTTCGGTGCCAGCCTCGATCCACTGGCCGTCTTCAATCATCAACAAGGAGATGTCCTTGTTGATCTCGTGGGTTTCCTGGGGAATCCAAAGTACCGTGCCCCCTTTGGACACCTCGTAGCCATTCTTGGCAGAGCGAGCTTTTTTGATCGAGAGGCCGGGGGCGTACTTGATCAGGCCACCGGTCTGGGTGCGGAAGCGGTCATCGGCCAGCTCAGCGATCACCTCCCCACTGCCGATCTTGCTACCCGGTTGGGTCTTGAGCAGGTAACGGATGTTGTCCTTGCCCTCCAGGTGCCAGATCTCACCGGAATGGGTCGATTCACCCACCAGCTTGCAGTCCTTGAGGGTGAGGCTGGCGGTGACGATCTGCACTTCACGGGAATCGCCGGTGGAATCGCGCAGGCGCACCGAACCTCCGTGCTCACTCACCAGACGGCTTTCTGCCAGCACCTCACCAGTGGTGACGGCGGTGTTGCCCTTGACCACGGGCTGGGCATTGGGGGGAAGGTTATAGACGTCACCCGCCAGCACCCAGAGCCGCCCAAGGCGCTGGGCCTTGAGGGTGATGTTGCCCTGGCGGTCAGTCGACTCGCGAGGCTGAATCACATCTTCGTAGCGCACCTGACCCGCCAGATCGCAGATCACATCTTTGGTGGCCTTCTCCACGCTCTTGTGCACCGCGACGCCGGCGGAGATCTGGGCCAGCACCATGTCGGAGGGCACCTCATCACCATCGGCGACGAACAGCACTGAACCGGTGGTGACGTCAAGGCGCTGGATCCTGCCCTTGCCGCTCGGTTTCACCGAAAGGGTGAAATCGGTTTCGGAGAGATGGGCCTCAACCCCATGGGAGGTGCGATGGTCACGCACTCGGGCCTTGGGACCGAATTCGACTGTTCCGGCCACCAAGGAGCGCACCACGCCGGTTTCGGCCGTGGACACACCACCGGTGTGGAAAGTGCGCATCGTCAGCTGGGTGCCGGGCTCACCGATCGACTGGGCGGCGATGATGCCCACCGCTTCGCCCAGATCCACCAGCTCGTTGTGGGCCAGGGCCCAGCCGTAGCACTTACGGCAGACCGATCGAGCGGCCTCGCAGGTGAGGGGCGAGCGCACGACGACGGTCTTGACCCCAGCGGCTTCGATCCGGCGGGAGAGCTCATGGTCGATCTGCCCGTCGCGATCGACCAGCAGGGCGCCGTCTGAGCCGAGGACGGGCTCACCCGCCAGACGGCCCACGAGCTTGGCGAAGAATCGACCCTTCTCATCGGCATGAATTGGAATTCCGCGGGTCGTGCCGCAGTCGTCCTCCCGCACGATCACATCCTGGGCCACATCCACCAGGCGGCGGGTGAGGTAGCCCGAGTCGGCGGTGCGCAGGGCCGTGTCCACCAGACCCTTACGGGCGCCATAGGAGGAGATCACGTATTCCGTGACGGTGAGTCCCTCACGGAAGTTGGTGCGGATCGGCAAGTCGATGATCTCCCCCTGGGGGTTGGCCATCAGACCGCGCATGCCCACCAACTGACGCACCTGGGACATATTGCCCCTGGCGCCTGAGTTGGCCATCATCCAGACCGAGTTGAGGGGATCGTTCTCGTTGAAGTTCTTCTTGACCTCCTCAACCAACCGCTCATTGGTTTCCGTCCAAGTGTCGATCACCTTGGTGTGCCGCTCCACCTCGGTGATTTCCCCCAGTCGATAGCGCTCTTCGGTATCGGTGATCTGCTGCTCCGCTTCCTCAAGCAGGCGGGCCTTCTCGAAGGGAATACGCAGGTCTTCAACAGAGATAGAAACCGCTGCCTGGGTGGCGTAATGGAAGCCCAGGTCCTTGAGATCGTCGGCCATGGAGGCCGTGGCTGCGGTGCCGTGGTGCTTGTAAGCCCAGGCCACGAGGTTGCGCAGGGCCTTCTTGTCGATCTCCCGGTTGCGGAAGCGCGGCGGTTCCTTGCTCAGGGGAGCGCGGCGATCCTGGGCATTGGGCTTGGAAGGAGTGGTGGTCATGGAAACGAGCAAAAAAGACCGGAGAGAAGACCTGGTTCACCAGGTGAAGTCGACGACGTGCTGAAGCAGGTCAGCTCAGGTGGCGGCCACCGCGTCAATGATCGTTCGGTTCATCACCACCCGACCCACAGTGGTGAGCAGGTAACGGGTGATCAGCGCACCGTCCTCGTCGAATCGATCACGGCGATACTTCCACTGCTCGATACGGGTGCCATCGCTGAGGGTCTCCTCGTGTACGGGGGTATCACCCTCATCATCATCATCGACCTCGCCACTGAAGCGAACCCATACCCACTGATGCAGATCAAGGTGCCTTTCCTCAAAGGCGTTGATCACGTCGTTGAGGCCAGCAAAGGTACGACTGCGGTCGCCGAAGCTGGGTTTGCTCTCTTTGCGATCCACTGCTGTGAGGTAGTAGATCCCAAGCACCATGTCCTGGGACGGAGTGATGATCGGCTCGCCGGTGGCCGGCGAGAGAATGTTGTTGCTCGCGAGCATCAACATGCGTGCCTCGGTCTGGGCCTCGATGGCCAGGGGCACGTGCACAGCCATCTGATCGCCGTCAAAGTCGGCGTTGAAGGCGGGACAGACCAAGGGGTGGAGCTGAATGGCGCGGCCGTCGACCAGCTTCGGCTCAAAGGCCTGGATACCGAGCCGGTGCAGGGTGGGCGCTCGGTTGAGCATGATCGGATGTCCTTCGATCACTTCCTGCAAGACCTGCATCACCTCATCGTCGGCACGCTGAATCAGCTTCTTGGCGGCCTTGATGTTGTTGACAATGTTCTGGCGGATCAGGCGGTGAATTACAAACGGCTGGAACAGCTCGATCGCCATTTCCTTGGGCAGGCCGCACTGGTGCATCTTGAGCTTGGGACCCACCACGATCACTGATCGACCGGAGTAATCGACCCGTTTGCCAAGCAGGTTCTGGCGGAAGCGGCCCTGCTTGCCCTCGATGATGTCGCTGAGTGACTTGAGCGGACGATTGTTCGCACCAACCACGGTGCGACCGCGGCGGCCGTTGTCGATCAGTGCATCCACCGCCTCCTGCAGCATCCGCTTCTCGTTGCGAACAATGATCTCCGGAGCGAGAATCTCCTGCAACCGCGCCAGGCGGTTGTTGCGGTTGATCACCCGTCGGTAGAGGTCGTTGAGATCGCTGGTGGCGAAACGACCGCCATCGAGCTGCACCATCGGGCGCAGGTCGGGGGGGATGACCGGAATGGCATCGAGCACCATCCAGTCGGGGCGGGCATCAGTGGCGATGAAATTGTCGATCACGCGCAGGCGCTTGATCAGCTTCGCCCGCTTCTGGCCCTTGCTTCCGGCGATGTCCTCGCGCAGCTGTTCGGCAATCTCGGTGAGGTTGAGATCTTCGAGCAGACGCTTGAGTGCCTCGGCGCCGATGCCCACCTCTGGCTCATTCTCGATCTCAGAATCTTCGGCGTAGATCTGATCTTCAATCTCCAGCCACTCGTCTTCGGTGAGAAGTTGCTTATAGGTGAGATCCTTATGATCACCCGGCTCGAGCACAACATAGCAGTTGAAATAAACAATCTGCTCGACATCCCGAAGGGGCATGTCGAGCAGGATCGCTACGTAGCTGGGGATCCCCTTCAGGTACCAGACGTGAGAAACAGGAGCCGCCAGTTTGATGAAGCCCATGCGGTGACGCCGCACCCGGCTTTCGGTGACCTCAACACCGCAACGCTCACAGACGATGCCGCGGTGACGAACCCGTTTGTACTTGCCGCAGTGGCATTCCCAGTCCTTGGAAGGGCCGAAGATCTTCTCGCAGAAGAGCCCGTCCATCTCGGGTTTGAGAGTGCGGTAGTTGATGGTTTCGGGCTTGGTGACCTCACCGACCACTTGGCCATTGGGCAGGGTCCGCTGACCCCACTGCATGATCCGCTCAGGCGAAGCCAGAGTGATCTTGACGTAGTCGAAGTGGTTCTCGGTGCGGGAGTTGCTGTTGGTCATGGCCGAAGGGCGCGCGGACGTCGAATGAAACAGTGAAGCTCAGGGCGTGGATTCAATCGTCGTCGTAATCCGCGACGCCGAGGGATTCATAGGTGGGCCGATTAGGAGTGCTGCGGCGAGGATTGACGTCCTGCATCAGATCCACCTCGATGCCTTCATCGGTGTAGACGGCAATATCCAGACCCAGCGACTGCAATTCGCGCATCAGCACCTTGAAGGATTCCGGGGTGCCTGGCCGGGGAATCGGCTTGCCCTTGACGATGGCGTTGAGGGCCTCGTTGCGGCCCTGCATGTCATCGGACTTGACGGTGAGCAGCTCCTGCAGGGTGTAGGCGGCCCCATAGGCCTCCAGTGCCCAGACCTCCATCTCCCCGAGCCGCTGACCGCCCTGCTGCGCCTTGCCGCCCAGGGGCTGCTGGGTGACCAGGGAATAGGGGCCGGTGGAGCGGGCGTGGATCTTGTCGTCGACCAGGTGAACGAGCTTGAGAATGTGGGCGTACCCGACGGTGACCGGCTGATCAAAGGGCTCGCCGGTGCGGCCGTCGATCAGCTGGATCTTGCCGGGGTTCTCAGGGTCGTAGACCCACTCCTTGCCGGGGGCGCTGGCAGCCTCCTCCAGATACTTCTGCACAGTGTTCTTGGAGGTTTCGTTGCCGTGCATCTCATCGAAGGGCACCACCTTGACGCGGCAGTCCAGATGGGATGCGGCCCAGCCCATCAAGCACTCGAACACCTGGCCCACGTTCATCCTGGAGGGAACACCCAGGGGATTGAGAACGATGTCGATCGGGGAACCATCCGGCAGGTAAGGCATGTCCTCGCGAGGGAGGATGCGGCTGATGATGCCCTTGTTGCCGTGGCGGCCGGCCATCTTGTCACCCACCTGGATCTTGCGCCGCTGGGCCACGTAGACCCGCACCACCATGTTTGCCCCAGGCGGAAGTTCATCACCCTGCTCACGGGTGTAGATGCGCACATCCACAACCCGGCCGCGCTCGGTACTGGGAACCCTCAGGGAATTGTCGCGCACATCACGAGCCTTCTCACCGAAGATCGCCCGCAGGAGCTTCTCTTCCGGTGGTTGATCCGATTCACCCTTGGGAGTGACCTTACCGACCAGGATGTCACCGGATTCAACGTAGGCGCCAATCCTGATGATGCCCATCTCATCAAGGTTGCCCAGGCTCTCCTCAGCCACATTGGGGATCTCTCGGGTGATCTCCTCGGGACCAAGCTTGGTCTGGCGGGCTTCGATCTCATACTTCTCGATGTGCACCGAGGTGTAGAGGTCGTCCTGAACAAGCCGCTCACTCACGAGGATCGCGTCCTCGTAGTTGTAACCCTCCCAGGGCATGTAGGCAATCAGCACGTTCTGACCCAGAGCGATCTCGCCGCCCTCGCAGGCGGAACCATTGGCCAACACCTGGCCGGCGATGACCGAGTCACCCTGGCTGACGATCGGCCGCTGGTTGAGGCAAGTGTCCTGATTGGAACGCTGGTACTTCTGCAGATGGTGGATGTGATCGGTACCCTGCTCATCGCGGATCACAATGGCCGTGGCATCCACGAAGGTGACGGTGCCATTCACCCGGGTGATCGGCACCATGCCCGAGTCGCGGGCCACCTGGGTTTCCAGACCGGTGCCCACCAAGGGCCGCTCGGGCCGCAGCAGGGGAACAGCCTGACGCTGCATGTTCGAGCCCATCAGGGCGCGGTTGGCGTCATCGTGCTCGAGGAAGGGAATCAGCGACGTGGCCACCGAGATCACCTGTACCGGTGACAACTGCACGTAATCCACCTGCTCGGGCGGCACTTTCTCGAAGTCCTGGCGGTAGCGGACGGGGATCAGCTCAGCAAGGATGCGACCGTCAGCATCGGTGGCCACATCACCGGGGGCGACGCGGCATTCGTCTTCCAGGTCGGCAGAAAGATAGATCGGATTGCCCTGCTTGTGGACGAAACCGTTCTCCACCTTCCAGAAGGGGGTTTCGATGAAGCCGTATTCGTTGACGCGGGCGTGGGTGGCCAGCGAGCCGATCAGACCGGCATTGGGGCCCTCAGGAGTCTCGATCGGGCAGATGCGGCCGTAGTGGGACGGGTGGATGTCGCGCACAGCAAAGCCGGCCCGCTCTCGGGTGAGACCGCCGGGACCGAGGGCACTGATCCTCCGCTTGTGGGTCAGCTCCGCCAAGGGGTTGGTCTGGTCCATGAACTGGCTGAGCTGGCTGGAGCCGAAAAACTCCTTGATCGCCGCCACCAGTGGCTTGGGGTTGACCAGCTGCGCGGGGGTGAGTGATTCGGTCTCACCGACCGTCATGCGCTCCTTGATGATCCGCTCCAGCCGGTTGAGGCCAACCCGCACCTGGTTCTGCAGCAATTCTCCGACGGAGCGCACCCGACGATTACCGAGGTGATCGATATCGTCGAGGGAGGCTCCGCCCACATCGAGCTCTAGATTGATCAGGTAATCGATCGTGGAAAGCACATCCTCAGCCGTGAGGGTGCGCACGGCGTCGGGGATAGTGAGCCGAAGTTTTTTGTTGATCTTGTAGCGGCCCACGCGACCCAGGTCGTAGCGCTTGGGATCGAAAAATCGGCTGTGCAGCAGCTGCTGACCGCCACTCACCGAAGGCGGCTCACCTGGGCGCAGCTTCTTGTAGAGCTCCAGCAGGGCCTGATCTTCCGAAGAGATCCCTTCGTCGTTAGCCGCTTCGATCGACTTGCGATAATACTCCGGGTGCCGTAACTTGTCGAGCACATCGTTGTCTGAAAGCCCGATCGCCCTCATCAAGACGTGGGCATTGATCTTGCGAGTCTTGTCGACGCGAACGTGCAGCAGATCGTTTTTATCGGTTTCGAACTTCAGCCAGGCACCCCGATTGGGGATAAGGCTGGCATTGAAGGTTTTGCGGCCATTCTTATCCTGTTCGTCTTTGAAGTAGACCCCGGGGCTGCGGACGATCTGATTGACGATCACCCGCTCGGCACCATTGATAATGAAAGTGCCGCGCTCAGTCATCAGCGGCAATTCACCAATGAAGACTTCCTGCTCTTTGATCTCACCGGTCTCCTTGTTGACCAACCGGCAGGTGACATACATCTGCGAGGCGAAGGTGGCATCGCGTCGCTTCGCTTCTTCCACATCGTGACGGGGACGCTTCAGGCGGTACTCCGTGCCGACGAAATGGAGCTCAAGCTTGCCGGTGTAGTCGGTGATCGGGGAGAAGCTGTCGAGCTCCTCGATCAGACCCTTCTCCAGGAACCACTTGAAACTCGCCCGCTGCACCTCGACCAGATCGGGCAGGTAAGTGACGGTCTTGGCGACCTGAATCGCGCTGCTCATGCGGGGACCTGCAAGAACGGGTGAAAAGGTGGATATGCTGTGCAGGCGGGAACACGCCTGACACTGCGGACTGCCTTGAGGACAGCCAAAGGCATGGCAGGGCATCCCCCGGGAAAGAGGGAAACCCTGCCTTGTTCACGCTGATGAATCTCGAATCGGAATTGCCGAACTCGACAAAGGGGCGCTCACGCTACCGGTCCAATAAAACATCATACACTATCGTGGGTGGATGGTCGCGGGAGGCCGAACAGGCGTACCGCATTTGCAGTTGAGTCGGCCGCCACCTGCTCCAGGGTCTCCCCCCTGAGCTCAGCCACCCGGCAGGCCACAGCAGCTACAAATGCTGGTTCGTTGCGCTTGCCACGGCGAGGAACCGGTGCCAGGAAGGGGCAGTCGGTTTCGACCAGGTAACGATCGGCCGGAACCTGTTGGGCACAGAGGTGGGTGTCGAATGCCTTGGCAAAGGTGACCGTTCCACTGAAGCTGATATACAGCCCCAGCTCCAGAAACGCCGCCATCTCCTGCGGGGTGCCGCCCCAGCAGTGCATCACGCCCCGCGGGCAGCAACCCTTGGACTGACGCTGGCGTAACTCCTGCAGCATCGGCTCGGCGGCATCGCGACAATGGATGATCACCGGCAGATCAAGCTCCACCGCCAGGTCAAGCTGGGGGCCAAGGACCAACAGCTGGCTCTGGAGGTTGGAGTCGCGAAAGAGATCCAGGCCCAGCTCACCGATGGCAACGACCCGCTCGTCGTCGAGAGCGGCTTGGCGCAACAGCTCCTGGGTGCCGGCGCCCCAGCGCGCGCTGTCCAGAGGATGAACTCCCACCGAGTAGCGCAGCTCGGGGAAGCGATCAGCCAGGGCCCGGATCGGAGCAATCTGGGACGGCTCGACGCAGGCATGCAACAGGGACACCACCCCGGCGTCGCGCCAGCGCTGTGCCACCGCGTCAAGGTCGGGCTCAAAGGCGCTGAACACCACGTGGCAGTGGGAATCAACCAGCGCCGGAAGCGCGGTGGCCACGGCGGGGATGGTGTTGACGGTCATGGGGGCGGCGAGCCGCTCAGGCGTTGCCGGCAACGGGCTCGATGGCCTGCTTGACGGCGGTGCTGAGCCGCGATTTCTGGTTGGCCCCGGTGTTGGGGTGGATCACGCCGCGATTGACGGCCTTGTCAATCTTGCTGAAGGCCGCGTTGAGGCTGGTCTGAACAGCAGTCTTGTTGTCCTCGCCGGGCTCCTGGCTGTAGGCGGTCACAGCTGTGAAGCAACGCTTCATCAAGGTGCGCACCGCCGACTTGTAGGTGCGGTTCTGCAGCCAGTTGCGCTCGGCAATCAGGATGCGCTTCTTCGAAGACTTGTTATTGGCCACAGGCGGGTTCAGCGCTGATTCAGCAGTTGTCGATCTTACCCTCAAAGGCTCGCCACCCTGGCGACCCGCCCTAGCCTGGGAAACTGACTACGCGGCGCCGTCTTCCGTCTTCCGCCACCGCCTTTCCCTGTGCCGAACACCCTGAGCGACACCCCACCAGCCCTGGCCATCGACTTCCTGGAGGATCTCGATGCGGCCGCGACCAGGCTCGGGCTCATCGCCGGTCGCACCAGCGGCACCGCCAGCCAGGAGGCCGCCGCCAGGGTGGAGGCCATCATCGAGCAGGTGAAGCAACAGGGCGATCGCGCCCTTCTCGAGCTGAGCGAACGGTTCGACGGCTTCCGCCCCGATCCCCTGTGCCTGCCGCGGGAGGATCTGGCCCACGCCTGGAAGGCCTGCCCATCTGACCTGCGCAGCGCCCTGGAGCTGGCCCACCGGCGCATCCTCGATTTCCATCAGCGTCAGAAGCCCAGTGATCTGGAGGTGACGGGCGTGCACGGTGAACGCCTTGGGCGGCGCTGGCGTCCAGTGGCCAGAGCGGGGCTCTACGTGCCCGGAGGACGGGCCTCTTACCCCAGCACCGTCCTGATGAACGCCGTTCCCGCCCGGGTGGCCGGGGTCAAACGGGTGGTGATGGTGACTCCCCCGGGTCCCCAGGGACAACCCGACCCCACGGTGCTGGCTGCGGCCCACCTGGCCGGGGTCGAGGAGGTGTATCGGGTCGGCGGGGCCCAGGCCATCGCAGCCCTGGCCTACGGCACCGAATCGATCCCTCGGGTGGATGTGATCAGCGGTCCGGGCAACCTCTACGTGACCCTGGCCAAAAAAGCCGTGTACGGCCAGGTGGCCATCGACTCCCTGGCTGGCCCCAGCGAGGTGCTGGTGATTGCCGACCACAGCGCCGATCCGGATCACATCGCCGCCGATCTGCTGGCCCAGGCCGAGCACGACCCATTGGCGGCGGCGATCCTGCTCACCACCAGCCCTGCCCTGGCAGAGGCTGTGCCCAAGGCTCTGGAGCTGCAGCTTCGCCACCACCCCCGGGCAGATCTCTGCCGGGCCGCTCTGGAAGACTGGGGACTGATCGTGCTCTGCCCTTCCCTTGAGGACGCCGCTCGGCTGAGCGACCACTTCGCACCCGAGCATCTCGAGCTGCTGGTGGAGCGGCCCGAGCCCCTGGCAGGGCGGATCGAGAACGCCGGTGCCATCTTCATCGGCGCTTGGAGCCCCGAGGCAGTAGGCGACTACCTGGCGGGTCCCAACCACACTCTGCCCACCTCCGGCACTGCCCGTTTTTCCGGCGCCCTGAGTGTGGAAACGTTCATGCGTCACACCAGCATGATCGCCTTCAACCGCCAGGCCCTCGAGGCGACAGGACCCGCAGTGATCACCCTGGCCAGGAGCGAGGGTCTGCACAGCCACGCCGATTCGGTGCGCCGCCGGCTCGAGTGAGTAATTCAGCCTGCTTGTCAGGCCCGCTCCAGATCCCGCACCCGGGGCTCCCCGTTGACAATCTCACCTACAAGCACCTGGTCGGTGAGGCCCACGAACAGCCCGTTCTCCAGCACCCCCGGCAGGTTGTTGATCGCCTGCTCCAGGCCCGCTGGATCGGCGATGCCGCCGGTCCACTTGAGATCAAGCACCAGATTCCCCTGATCGGTGACCACCGGGCCTGCCTTGCGCACAGCCATCCGCAGCTCACCTTTGGCGCCCATCGCCTCCAGTTCCGCCTTCACCTGGCGCCAGGCACCGGGCAGCACCTCCACCGGCAGAAGGAACTCCAGATTGAGGCGCTCCACCAACTTGCTGGAATCCACCACCACCACGAAGCGGTCGGCCCGGCGGGCCACCAATTTCTCCTGCACATGGCAGGCCCCACCACCCTTGATCAACTGGAAGTCCGGGTCGACCTCATCGGCGCCATCGATCGCCAGGTCGATGCGGGAGACGGCATTGAGACTCTGCAGGGGAATGCCCAGCTCAGCGGCGAGCACCTCGCCCTGGAACGAGGTGGTCACTCCAGTGATGCCGGAGAGTTCACCCCGCTGCAGGCGAGCGCCGAGTTCCTGGATCATCAGGGCGGCGGTGGAGCCGGAGCCAAGACCAAGCACCATGCCATCGCGGACCTGATCAACAGCAGCCGTAGCCACGGCCAGCTTCATCCGATCCTGCAGCTCGGCCATGGGGGATGGAACAGAGGGTGAGCGACCGTAGCAAGCTGAAGACTGAACTCCTGGAGAACCCAGGTGGCGCTAGGCAGATCAGGACGCTCGCGGCAGCGCAGCGGGCCTGATCGAGAGCTGAAGTTCCCGGTTGCCACGCACCACCTTGAGGGGCAGGGCCTCGCCAACCCTGGAGGCCTCGACTCGCTGCAGAAGGGCTGCGGGATCGGCCACAGGCTGATTAGCCGCCGCCACCACCAGATCACCACGCCGGAGACCGGCGGATTCTGCCGGACTGCCCTGGAGCACCCGCTGCACCAGGGCACCGTCGCGCTCAGGTAGCAGCAGCACCGCTTCCGGGTCGCGGTTGTTCTCGCGGGCGCGGCGGGCCGTGAGCGGCACCAGCTGCAGGCCCAGATACGGATGGACCACATCAGCGCCGGTGCGTAGCTGATCGGCCACGCCCCGGGCCAGGTTGATTGGAATGGCAAAGCCGAGGCCGGCACCGGGGCCGGAACGCACCAGGGTGTTGATGCCGATCACTTCACCGGCCGCATTGATCAGCGGCCCACCGGAATTGCCCGGGTTGATGGCGGCATCGGTCTGAATCAGGTCGAGCCGCTTGTCGGCAAAACCAAGACTGTTGATGTTGCGGTGCAAGCTGCTGATGATGCCAAGCGTGACCGTGCGCTCCAGGCCATAGGGGCTGCCCAGGGCAATGGCCCAGTCGCCCACCTCCAGGGCTTCGGAATTGCCCAGGGGTGCGGCCTGGATGCCTCGCGGGGCGTCGATGCGCACCACCGCCAGATCGGTGACCGGGTCGGCCCCCACCACGGTTCCGTCGAGCTGGCGGCCATCGGCGAGGGTGACTTCCACCTGATCGACCCGCTCGACCACGTGGGCATTGGTGAGCACCAACCCATCGGCGTCGATCACCACACCGGAGCCCTGGCCTCGCTCACGGCTGCTGCCGGCCGGATCACCGAAGAGATCACGCAGCAGCGGATCAAGCATGGCCGGATCGAAGGCCTGGCGCGGCACCTCCCGCTCGGTGTCGATGCGCACCACGGACGGACTTGCCCGGCGGGCCGCCTCGGCGACGAAATTGTGGGCCGGCGCAGACGTTGGCGGCGAGGCAGTGGCCAGTTCAGCAGCTTGAGGCAGCTCGGGGGTGAGCGCCGTGGCGCGGGCGGGCAGCCCCAGGGTCAGGCCGATCACCAGCAGCAGTGCCAGCCAGCGGCCACCGCTGCCCCAGGATCTGCGCGGCGCCTGAGCTGTACCGAGGAAGCGGGAGGAAGCGGGTCTGGGCATGAAGCTGAGGCTAGGTCGCTGGATCGGCTGCCGCTGTCTCAGGCCAGGAGGACCAGCGCAGCAGCTGTTGGCTCCAGCGGCCGTCGTGATGCAGCTCCAGCAGCCGGCCGCCTGGATCCTCGCTGCGCCCCAGCGGGCAGGGTTGCACCGCCTCAAAGGCACAGAGCGTCGAGGGACAGGCCAGCACGGGACTACCCGGCTCTCCGCCAAGCCGCCCCTGCCAGTGCTGGTGGACATGGCCGCAGAGCAGGAGGGGAGGTGAGCAAGCCTCGGAGAGGATCCTGGCCAGCTCAGCCCCATCACGTAGGCCAATGGCATCAAAGCCGGGGTCGCCGATCGGCAGAGGCGGATGATGAACAGCCACCAGGGTGGGGGAATTCTCCTGCAGCAGGCGCTGCCGCAGCCAGTCCCGTTGCCCGGTGCCCAGCCAGCCACCGCAGTCACCACAGCGGTGGCTGGAGAGCAGCAGCAACCGCCAGGGGCCCAGCCGCAGCTCAGCGGGAGCCAGCACGGCATGGCGCCCCATGACTGCCTGCAGCAGAATCGGGTGATCGTGGTTTCCCGGCAGTAGGGCCAGGGGCAGGCCCGAGGCGGTGAGCAGGGTCCGAAGCTGGACATAGCCTCCCCAGCTCTCGTCCTGGCAGAGATCACCGCTGATCAGCAGCAGATCCGGAGAGACTTCGAGGGCGGCGAGGGCCTGCTCCAGGCCATGGCGCAACTGAGCGAGGGGTGTGCGCCCCCTGTAGCGACCCTGCCCCTGGCGCAGCAGATGGGGATCACTGAGCTGCAGCACCCTGAGCGAACCGGCGCCTGAGGCCGAAGCCTCCGAATCCGGCTGGCTGGTGTGGCCCCGCTCTTGAAGGGCACGCAACAGAAGGAGCCACAGATCGGGGACTTCACCCTAAGTTGCCGCAACAGCGCTGCCAGCCCATGGCCTCGATCCCCCCAGGCACCCGTGTGCGATGTGCCCTCTGCCAAGTGGAGATCCAAGGCATGGTGGGCGGCCAGGACCAGGTGATCTTCAGCCAGGGGGCCCCTGGAACCCGCGCCAAGCTCTGGGCCAGAGTCTGCCAGTACGTCAGGGAACCCCAACGCTGTCTCAACCAGGACCAGGCGATCCGTGGTGAGGTCGGCGCCGACGACTTTTACGGTGAGGCCCCCAGCCTGGGTCTGTTTGACGCACCGGGCGGGGCCACCCCTCCGGCCTGAGCCGGTTGGTTCCAGGGTCAGCCGTGCCGGCTTGTAAGCTCGTCTTCATGCCCGGCGGGCATCACCCTGATCCTTGGAGTGCGGGCCTCCGGCCGACCTCGAAGTCAGGAGCAGTTCTCTGCAGTGGCCGGTCGGGCGTCCGACCCGCTCTCCAGCCCCGCCGGTGCCCCATCCACTCATCCCCGATCTGGAGCTTCTGGTCACCCCGCTCGCCGAGGCTTCGGGTCTGGCCGTTGAGGGTGTGGAGATTCAGGCCCACCGGCTGCCGCTCACGCTGGTGATCCAGATCCGTCACGCCGACGGACGGGACGTCAACCTCGACGACTGCGCTGCCTTCAGCGGTGTGCTCGGCGAGGTCGTTGAAGCCAGTGAGCTGATGCCCCAGGCCTATGTTCTGGAGGTCAGCAGCCCTGGGATCGGCGAGGAGCTCTCCGAGGACCGCGATTTCCGCAGTTTCCGCGGGTTCCCCGTAGCGGTGCGTTTCCGAGATGGCCAGGGCCTGGAGACCACTCGCGAAGGCCTGCTGCTGGAGAGGGATGAGGAGAACCTCCAGCTCAATGTGCGCGGCCGCATCAGTCGGATCCCCCGCCTTGATGTGATCTCCGTCCGCCTGGTCACCCCCGCCACAGATTGACCAGCTTCTGCTCCCTACACCCCTCAACCCCCTTTTTGACCCGATGGCACTCGTTCTCCTCCCCGGTCTGCAGAACCTGATCGAGGACATCAGTGAGGAGAAGAAACTTCCCACCCAGGTGGTGGAGGCGGCCTTGCGCGAGGCCCTGCTCAAGGGCTACGAGCGCTACCGCCGCACTTTGTACCTGGGCATCAGCGAAGACCCCTTCGAGGAGGACTACTTCAGTAATTTCGATGTGGCCCTCGACCTCGACGAGGAGGGCTACCGCGTGCTTGCCAGCAAGATCATCGTGGAAGAGGTGGAGAGCGAGGACCACCAGATCGCCCTGGCCGAGGTGCAGCAGGTGGCCGAGGACGCCCAGATCGGAGACACCGTGGTGCTGGATGTCACCCCCGAGAAGGACGACTTCGGCCGCATGGCCGCCTCCACCACCAAGCAGGTGCTTGCCCAGAAGCTGCGTGACCAGCAGCGCCGGATGATCCAGGAGGAGTTCGCCGATCTCGAAGATCCCGTGCTCACCGCCCGGGTGATCCGCTTCGAACGCCAGTCGGTGATCATGGGCGTGAGTTCAGGCTTGGGCCGGCCTGAGGTGGAAGCGGAACTGCCGCGGCGGGATCAGCTCCCAAACGACAACTACCGGGCGAACGCCACCTTCAAGGTCTTTCTCAAGGAAGTGAGTGAGGTGGCCCGCCGCGGACCGCAGCTGTTCGTTTCCCGGGCGAATGCCGGTCTGGTGGTTTATCTGTTCGAGAACGAAGTGCCGGAGATTCAGGAAGGTTCGGTGCGGATCGTGGCGGTGGCTCGTGAAGCCAATCCCCCCTCGCGGGCTGTAGGCCCGCGCACAAAGGTGGCTGTCGACAGCGTCGAGCGTGAAGTGGACCCCGTTGGTGCCTGCATCGGCGCCCGTGGCTCACGCATCCAGCAGGTGGTCAACGAGCTGCGCGGCGAGAAGATCGACGTGATCCGCTGGTCGCCCGATCCCGGTCAGTACCTGGCCAATTCTCTCAGCCCCGCCCGTGTCGAAATGGTTCGGCTGGTGGATCCTGTGGGGCAGCACGCCCACGTGCTCGTCCCCCCCGACCAGCTCAGCCTGGCGATCGGCCGCGAGGGCCAGAACGTGCGCCTGGCGGCACGTCTCACCGGCTGGAAGATCGACATCAAGAATGCCGCCGACTACGACCAGGCCAGTGAGGACGCACGGGCAGCAGAGCTGATCGCCCTGCGCGAAGAGGACGAGCGGCAGCAGGCCGAGGCCGAAGCCCGACTGGCGGTGGAGCAGGCCGCACGGGCCGAGGAGGATGCTCGCCTGCGGGAGCTCTACCCACTGCCCGAAGACGAGGAGGGCTACGACAGCGACGCCGAGGCTGGGGAGGCCGAATCGGACGACGAGGCGGAGCCCGCAGCGCAGAGCGAGGCCCTGACGGCTGACACAACCGATCCAGCCGCAGCAGAGCCGGATGACGAAGCCGCTGTTGAACTGCGGTGAGCGGGGGCATCGTCCTGCGGCGCTGCGTGTCCTGCCGGGAACGGCGCGATCGCAGCCTGCTCTGGCGGATCATCCGCCAATACGGCGATGGGGTCGTGCTCGAGGGGGCCGAGACCAGGTCCATGGGCCGTTCGGCCTATGTCTGTCCCTCCATCAACTGCATCGAGGACGCCAGGCGCCGGAAACGCCTGCAGCGCTCCCTGCGCTGTCAGGTGTCGGATTCCATCTACACGGCACTGGAGGAACGGTTGAAAGAGCCACGCCATGCAGCCTCTGAGGCAAGATGAACAGTGGCCGCACCGTGCGTGGGGCTCGGCGGCACACGGTGCCCCGACCGATCGGAGACCTGAATGACCAGCAGCGGCAAAGTCAGAATTTATGAGCTGTCCCGGGACTTGGGCCTAGAGAACAAGGACGTGCTCGATGCCGCCGAGAAG
Organism: Synechococcus sp. UW140; assembly: GCA_943371515.1. Classification (GTDB taxonomy): domain Bacteria; phylum Cyanobacteriota; class Cyanobacteriia; order PCC-6307; family Cyanobiaceae; genus Regnicoccus_A. The sequence goes on from CALRVC020000004.1 coordinate 143,904, forward strand.
CTGTCCATTGCGGTCAAGAGCCACAGCAGCTCCATCAGCGATGGGGAGGCCGAGCGCATCCGCAGCCTGATCAGCACCCCCGCCCACGGCGGCGGTGCCCCAGCGACCCAGCCCGTCCGGCCAACGCCACCAGCCAGCGAACCAGCCAAGGCCATCCTTTCCCTCAAAAAGGCCGTCCCGGCGCCGGCGGCCACTCCGGCCAGTCCTGAAGGTGCCGCCAAGCCGAAGCCGGCCGTCAGACTGGCGAGCAGCCCCCAGAAGCCTGCAGCTCCTGCGCCTGCCCAAGCCGCCAAGCCCACCATCGTCAAGCCGGCCCCCAGGCCGGAGATCGTGGCTCAAGCCCCCGCCGCCGCCGCACCGAAATCGGCGGCTCCCACCCCACCGGCTACCCAGCCGCCGGTCGTCAGGAAAGTGGTTCCCCAGGCCAATCCTCAGAGCCCCTCCGCGGCCGCACCAGCCCGGCCGGTTTCGCCGCTGAAGCCCACACCGGTCTCTGCCAGTCCAGCCAAACCGGCGAGTGCCCCGAGCCGCCCACCGGCCCCTCCGGTGAGCAAGCCCGAGCCGCCCCAGGTGCGCAAGCCCGATTCGGCCGCAGCGGCCAGCCCCAGTCCCCGTCCCACCACCAGCCCTCGGCCGGTACCCAGGGGCAGTAGTAGTGCGCCTGCCCCTTCCCGGCCGGCCTCTCCCCAAAGGCCCGGAGCCCCGGCTCCGGTGCGCTCGACAAGCAGCTCCGGCGTCGGCCGTCCGCAACTGGTGGGTCGACCCCAGCCAGGCCAGCCCGGCACGAGTAACCGTCCGGCGCCTCCTTCGGGCCGCCCAGCCCTGAGTCAACGGCCGGCTGGGGCACCCCAGCGACCAACTCCGCAGGTGGGACGGCCCACCCAGGCCCGCAGCCCTCTGGAACTGGTGGGCAAACCGATCCGCCGGGACGCAGCCGGCCCAGCAGGCACCAGCCGCCCAGGCGCGCCTGTGCGCCCCGGCATGCCCCAGGGCATGCGGAAGCCGGTGGCCCCCGGCGAGCTGATGCAGCTCCAGAAACCCGGCAGCCGCCCGGTCGCCGCACCCCCCAGGCGGCCGGAGCGCAGCGAAAGCAGTCCCGAAGCCCCCCGCCCCACCGCCACCCCACCGGCAGCTCCTCGGCGGCCGGCCTTCCGTACACCCCAGGCTGCAGGGCCTGGCCGGGCACGACGGCCCGAATGGGACGACAGCGCCAAGCTGGAGGCGCTGCGCAGCAAGTCGCCCCAGAAGCAACGCCAGAAGGTTCACATCATCGGCGACAACGATGATGCCCTCACCGCCGAAACCGGCGGCTTCGCCGGCGAGCACGAGGCGATGGTGCTCCAGGCCAGCCTGGCCCGGCCGGCCAAGCCGCGCAGCCGTCCCACCACGCCGGGCGCCAAGCCCGTGGTGGCGATGCGCAAGCGCAAGAAGGAAACCACCCGCCAGCGGCAGAGGCGCCGCGCCATGGAACTGCGCGCCGCCCGGGAAGCCAAGGCCACCCGACCCGAAATGCTGATCGTGCCGGAGGGCAACCTCACGGTGCAGGAGCTGGCCGACCGCCTGGGCGTGGAGAGCTCCGAGATCATCAAATCCCTGTTCTTCAAAGGGATCATCGCCACGGTCACCCAGACTCTCGATCTCTCCACCATCGAAACGGTCTCCGAGGAATTCGGCGTACCCGTCCTCCAGGACGACGTGGAGGAGGCCGCCAAGAAGACGGTGGAAATGATCGAAGACAGCGATCTCGCTCACCTGATCCGGCGTCCACCGGTGGTCACGGTGATGGGCCACGTCGACCACGGCAAGACCAGCCTGCTCGATGCCATTCGCAAGACGCGTGTGGCGGCCGGGGAAGCCGGCGGCATCACCCAGCACATCGGCGCCTATCAGGTCACGATTTCCCACTCCGGTGAAAGCCGTCGCATCACCTTCCTCGACACCCCGGGCCACGAAGCCTTCACCGCCATGCGCGCCAGGGGCACCAAGGTCACCGACGTGGCCGTGCTGGTGGTGGCCGCCGATGACGGCGTCCGACCCCAGACCCTGGAGGCCATCAGCCACGCCAGGGCGGCAGAAGTGCCAATCATCGTGGCGATCAACAAGATCGACAAAGAGGGCGCCCAGCCCGAGCGGGTCAAGCAGGAGCTTTCGGCTCTTGATCTCGTTTCCGAAGACTGGGGTGGCAACACCGTGATGGTGCCGGTGAGTGCCACCAAGGGTGAGAACATCGACAAATTGCTGGAGATGATCCTGCTGGTGACGGAGGTCGAAGACCTCCAGGCCAACCCGGACCGGATGGCGAAGGGCACCGTGATCGAGGCTCACCTCGACAAGGCCAAGGGTCCCGTGGCCACCCTGCTGATCCAGAACGGCACCCTCAAGGCCGGCGATGTGCTGGCAGCAGGGCCTGTGCTCGGCAAGGTGCGCGCCATGGTCGACGACTCCGGCAAGCGGGTCAAGACCGCAGGTCCTTCCTCGGCTGTGGAAGCCCTCGGCTTCAGCGAGGTGCCCACCGCCGGTGATGAATTCGAGGTCTACCCCGACGAGAAGACCGCACGCTCGGTCGTGGGGGATCGGGCCAACGAAGCCCGTGCCACTCGCCTGGCCCAGCAGATGGCCTCCCGGCGAGTCTCCTTGGCATCGATGTCGGGGCAGGCCAGCGAAGGGGAGCTCAAGGAGCTCAACCTCATTCTCAAGGCCGATGTCCAGGGCAGCGTCGAGGCGATTCTCGGCTCGCTCGAGCAGCTTCCCCAGGGCGAGGTGCAGGTGCGCGTGCTGCTCTCCGCCCCTGGAGAGATCACCGAAACCGACGTGGATCTGGCGGCCGCCTCGGGTGCCGTGATCGTCGGCTTCAACACCTCGATGGCCTCGGGTGCCAAGCGGGCCGCCGATGCCAATGGCGTCGACGTGCGCGACTACGACGTGATCTACAAGCTCCTGGAGGACATTCAGCTGGCCATGGAGGGCCTGCTGGAGCCGGAGCTGGTGGAGGAGCCACTCGGCGAAGCGGAGGTGCGTGCAGTGTTCACCATCGGCAAGAGCGCCGTGGCGGGTTGCTACGTCACCAGCGGCAAGTTGCAGCGCAACTGCAAGGTGCGAATCCAGCGCAACAAGCAGGTGGTGTTCGAGGGCGACCTCGATTCTCTGCGCCGCAACAAGGACGACGTCAAGGAGGTAGCCACGGGCTTCGAGTGCGGCATCGGCTGCGATCGCTTCGCCAACTGGCAGGACGGTGATCGGGTGATGGCTTACAAGCTGGTCACCCAACGCCGCACCCTCAGCACCTGATGTGAACCCTCGCAGCGAACCCCTGCTCTGGCTGCAACTCCTCGGATTGGCCGCCATCCCAGCGGAGCTGCTGGCCGTGGCATTGGTCCTCTCAGGCGCCGATCCTGGTCCGGTTCCAGCGATCGAGCGGCTGTTGCTCTGGGCCCTTGGAGCCTTGCTGCCGACCATGCTGCTCTGGCAGCGGCCGGCGGACTGCTGGTCGATGCTGCTGCTTCAGACTCCGGCACGGGGGCGCCGCGAGAGTCAGCGGCGGCTGAGTGCCCTTCAATCGCCGCTCCCCATTCGCCTGCTGGCGAAGGCCTGGTCAGTGCTGCTGCTGCCGGCAATCTGGCGACTTGATCTCCTCTCCGCCCAAATGGCGGCCATCGCTCCCCTGCCTGAAGCATCCAGGCTGGTCACGATCTTGCTGACCGTGCCACTGCTGGCCATTTTGGTCTGGCAGGGGCAGCAGGTGATCCAGGCCCTCTGGCTGCTCAGCCGCAGCCATGAGCAGGTAGCAGCTACACCTGCGATGACGCCTGAAGTACTGGGGCGGGAACGGTTGAGCCTTGGATTGCCCCTGCTGCTCCCCGATCCTCTCAGCCTGCTGCAGAACAGCCAACTCCAGGCGGAATACCCCAGCGCCTCAGCGGTCGCGCCAAAGCAGCAGCCCAAAGCCGATGAAGGCACCGAGCTGGATGAGCAGGTCACCTGAAGCCACCTCTGAGCCGGCGGATGAGCGCATCGCCATGACAGCCAGGCCGATCGCTCCAGAGGCGGTGAGAGCAAACCACAGGGCCCGTCGCAGACCTTTCCAAGGGGCCTTGGCTTCCGCCAGCAGCCGTTCTCGCAACTCCGGATCCAGGGACGTGGGCTTGGGCCGTGTCGTTGGCATGGTCCGGAAACCCGCGGAACGCCTCAATGCTAATTTAATCAAGCTGCCGGTGTAGCTCAGTGGTAGAGCAACTGATTCGTAATCAGTAGGTCGTCGGTTCAAGTCCGATCACCGGCTTTTCTCCCCACGCCGAATGGATCTTTCGGCTGCGCCCTGAGTGGTTAAAGAATAATAGTGGGATCTTTGCCAACTTGACAAGTGATGCACACTGTTGATCACTTCAGAATAAAAAGCTCAAGATCAACCGTCCGTAATCAAGGAGATTTCCAACCTAATTCGGCGGAGAATCAAACCGAAATCAGAATCTACTGATTGATGCGCCAACCGGTCTCAGGTCGCCGAAACAATGGTCGGCGCAGACTGGGGGAATACTGACCTCTCAGATCCTGGCCAAGCCAGCCCCGCTGGATCATTGGTTGCTCTCAGGTGGTCAGTGCTGAGCCCGTTTGAGGATCATCCGGACTGGGTGGGCATCCGTTTCGCAGCGGATCGTTCAATCCCTGCCGAGGGCATGGAGAGAATTCAGTGCTGATGGGCAATCGAACCAGACTCCTCGCTTGCGCTTGCCAAAAAGCCCCCGGCAAGGCGGAGGCTTTACTGACCATTGAATTGAAGGAGTTGGTGGGCCGCAAGAGGTGCCCACCGGCTGCATCAGCCGATCGCCGGGGCGGTCAGCGCTACAGGTGTGGCTTCAGCAGAAGCCAGGTCGAGCGGGAAGTTGTGAGCGTTG
>CALRVC020000005.1:0-130191 GCA_943371515.1 Synechococcus sp. UW140
CGAGGAGGGAATCTATGTGGGCTCAGAGTCCACGATCTACCGCATCATGCGGCAGGAGGGTCTGCTGCGGTCTTGCACTCGGACAATGGCGCCCCCATGCGATCGTTCACATTGGCTGCCAAGATGGCGGAGTTGGGGGTGTCGCTCTCATTCTCCAGGCCACACGTCAGCAATGACAACACCTATGCTGAGTCGTGGTTCCGCACGATGTAGACGCAGTCCCGCGGAGCGGTTAATACCACCAGAGTTATCCGCTTAGGCGATTCCGGGATCTGCTTTCGGTGAAGGCCTGGGTGGATGGCTTTGTCGAGTGGTCCAACTCTGAGCACCGGCACAGCGGTATCAAGTACGTGACGTCCAATCAGCGCCACTACGGCCAAGCTGACGCGATCTGCTCCATCCGCCAGCAGACCTACGAGGAAGCACGGCAGAGGCATCCTCAGCGCTGGAGCCGGCCACCCCGAGACTGGAAACAACCAGCGATTGTGAGCATCAACTATCCCCGGCCTCAGAAACCTGTAGCTGCTTGACCCTCAACAACTCAGGCCCCCGTGGCTGTAGCCGATGGCGCCCTTGGAGGGGCGCCATCGGCTACAGCCACGATTAGGGGCTGGCGCCGGAACATCTCCACGGAAGATCAACTGATGACAACAGTTCCCAGGCCACGGGGCCCATGAACGTCAACTCGCAGTACGCTGCAATTTGGTGCACAGCTCAGCACCCCGAGCAGACAACTTTCCTGATAGGTCCCGTCGCTGGGCATCTGAAATGAAGATGATGTGGTTCTTGAGCTTGCTGCTAGTGTGCTGTCCCGGAGATTTGCGAGCAAAGTTGCTGGAGCTTCTCCAGGATTGAATCCGCTGTGGCGGTCCAGTTGAACGGGGCCTTGGTCTTGTTGTAGGCCGCCACGAACTGCTCGATCCTGGCGATCAGCTCTTTGACGCTGGAGAAGCTGCCGCGCCGGATGGCCCGCTGGGTGATGATCCCGTAGCCCTTGGCTTCTGCGAAGCAGTACCAGCGCTCCACCTGGTTGAGCCAGGAGGCGTAGGTGGGCGTGAAATGGACGTGGAATCGGGGCCGCTGGGCCAACCAGGACCTGACCTTGGCGTGTTTGTGGGTGGCGTAGTTGTCCACGATCAGGTGAACATCCAATTCGGCTGGAACTGACTGCTCGATCTGGCGCAGAAAGCCGAGAAACTCCTGGTGTCGATGGCGAGGCTTGCACTGGGTGATCACCTCACCGGTCGCCACGTCCAAGGCGGCGAACAGGGTTGTGGTGCCGTGGCGGATGTTGTCATGGGTCACGCCCTCCACGTAGCCCAGACCCATGGGCAGCAGCGGTTGGGTCCGGTCCAGCGCCTGGATCTGCGTCTTCTCATCGGCGCAAAGCACCATCGCCTTGTCCGGCGGGTTCAGGTACAAGCCGACGATGTCCCTTACCTTCTCCACAAAGAAGGGATCGGTGCTCAGCTTGAACGTCTTCTGCCGGTGAGGCTGCACCGAAAAGGTCTGCAGCCAGCGGTGAACGGTGGTCTTGGAGATGCCAGTCGCTGCAGCCAGGGAACGGGCGCTCCAATGGGTGATGCCATCGGTGGGTTTGGTCTGCAGAGCCCGGTTGATCACCTCGGTAACCGTGTCGTCCTCATAGGTGCGAGGCCGGCCGGGGCGCAGCTCATCGTGCAAGCCCTCCAGTCCCAGCTCCCGGTAGCGCTTGCGCCACTTGCCGACGGTCATGCCGGTCAGGCCCATCCGCTTGGCGATCGCCGTGTTGGTCTCGCCAGCACCACAGGCCAGGACGATCTGGGCGCGCTGCACGATCGAATGTGGCAGTGAGCGAGAGCTGGCGATGCCCTGCAGTTGTTGAACCTCGTCGTCGCTGAGAACCAGCGGCGGCATCGGACGGCCAAGCGCCACGAAGCACTTGGGAGACACTCCTGACTCTAGGGGTTATTTCCGGGACGGCACACTAGACAGCCCAGTCGTCCTCGTCCGCTTCCTCGTCCGGGTCTGGTGGCCACTGCAGGGTCACCACCACCGGCGCATGGTCGCTGGGTTTCTCGTTGCCCCGAACCGCCTTGTGGATCACGCAGCCGGTGGCCCGCTCCCGCAGTTCCTCACAGAGATAGATGTGGTCGATGCGCCAGCCGCTGTCGCGGTCCCAGGCGCCGCTGCGGTAGTCCCACCAGCTCCAGTGGCCCGAATCGGGCTCGAAGACCCGGAACACATCCTCCAGCCGCCCATCCAGGGCCAGGCTCAGGGCCTGTCGCTCGGCCTCGCTGGCCATGATCCCGCCACTGAGCCGCTTGGGGTCATGGATGTCGCGGTCGTCGAGGGCGATGTTGAAGTCCCCCACCATGCAGAGGGGGTCGCCGTCGTTGTCCTGGGCGTCGAGGTAGCGGCGCAGGCAGGCCAGCCACTCCAGCTTGTAGCTGTACTTGTCGGAACGCAGTGATGAGCCGTTGGGCACGTAGAGGTTGAGCACTCGCACTCCCTCGATGCGGGCGCTGATCACGCGCTTCTGCTCCGCCAGCGCCAGGGCCGCCTCATCGGTCAGCAGGGCGTCGAAACCGAGGCGCACATCCTCGAGCGGCAATCGGCTGAGGATCGCCACGCCGTTATAGGCCTTCTGGCCGCTGATCACCCCGGTGTAGCCCAATGCCGTGAAGGCCTCCATCGGGAAGGCCCCGTCGTCCACCTTCGTTTCCTGCAGGCAGAGCACCTCCGGGCTTTCCCGCTCCAGCCAGGCCACCACCTGCTCCAGCCGGCTGCGCACGGAATTCACGTTCCAGGTGGCGATCTGCATGCCGCAACATTCACCCACCGCTGGTGGCCCTTAGCATCAAGGCACCATCCTGTCCCGTCGCACGCCTGCCATGGCCCGTCCCCTGGCCCTTGCGGCCCTTGCCCTGCTGGCCGCTCCCCTGCTGGTCCCACCGGTTCAGGCCCAGCCGTCGTCCACCTCCTTCGGGCAGTCGGTACAGGAGCAGCAGATCTACGACAACAGCCCCACCGGCCGCCCTAGCAGCGGCATTCTCGAATCGGGTAATCCGCTGGAGCTGATGAACAAGCTGCGGCGCAACAGTGCCCTCGACAACGCCACCCAGCCCGGTGACGCCATCGATCAGGCCATCAGGGCCCTGGAAGCTCAGGCAGCTCCTTAGGTTCAGGCAGCTCCATGGGCGCTGGCGGCTGCTTAGCAGGAGTTGGTTTCGCCCCCTTGGCGCGACGCAGAGGCTCCAGTCCCCAGGCCGCCGCCACGTCATCAAGGCGCAGATCGGGCTGATTGGGATTCAGGCGACGGGCTCGATCGAGCAACTCCAGGGCCTGGGGTGTCTGCCCCTGCTGCTGCCGCAACAGGGCCTGGCCCAGCACCGGCCGGGGGTCGACCGGGTGGGCTGCTGCGAGCTTGCGGTACAGGTCATCGGCCGCCTTGGTCTGTCCCCGCCGCTGCTGCAGGTCGGCCAGCAGCAGCCCCAGCCCCAGGGCCTGCTCACTGGCTTTCTCGCGGCTGGCTTTCTGATAGGCCTTGGTGAGAAGGGCCTCGGCGTCCGCTCCCCGGCCCTGCTCCAGCTGCAGCAACGCCATCAGCTGCAACGCCTCGATCTGGTCGGGTTTGAGGTTGAGCAGCTGGCGCAGCTCACGCTCGGCGCCGCTCGGATCCTTCTGGTCGCGGCGCAGTTCCGCCAGCATCAGCCGCAGGCTCCAGCGCTCGGGCTGTTGATCGGCCATGCGCTCCAGCAGGGCCGTGGCCTCCGCCTTGTTGTCGAGGGCCAGCAGCAGCTGCAGCAGCCGTTGTTGCTGGCCCTCACTGGCCTGCCCCCGGCTCACCTCCGCCCGCAGGCTGATCGCCTGCTTCTCCAGCTCGATCCGGGAACGGTCCACCTGCCGGCTGCCCAGGCTGCGTTGCCCCAACCACCACCCCGCCATCAGGGACAGAACCATCAGGGCCGCCGCACCCAGCACCAGCAACGCCCTTGGCCGGGAGCCCACAGCGGCGGTGGAGGGGCGGGAGGGCATCGATCCTGAACCGGGCCCTGCAAGTCTGGCCCCTGGTGCCCTCGCTAGATTGCGCACCGGGCCAATGGATGCCCCCACCGACGATGCGTCACCATCCCATTTCCCCGGTCACCGAACCCCTGCAATACCGGGCCATCGGCGTGGTGCGTGGTCAGTACGTCCCCACCGACTCCGAGCAGCTCACCCGAGGGCTGATTCGCACCGACGACGGCAGCGAGATCGACGCCGTCGTGCTGGGCCGTGTGCTCAGCCTGGTGCGCCGCCACCTCGACCTGGACCGCTCCCACCTCTGGGTGGTCTACCCGCGCTGCCGGGAAGCCGGCTCCCTCCATCTGCAGATGGTGGGCGTGTGGGAGCCCAGCACCCTGAGCGGGCCGGATGCGGCGTCCGGCGTCGAAGCGGAGCCACCCGCCGATGCTCTCCCCGAAGGCGACGATTACTTCTCAGTGCGTGGCGAGCTCATCTACACCCGACCCGACTCCAACGAGCTGGTGGTGAAGGTGCGCCAGCGTCCCCGGCCCGATGGCAGCCGCCCCCAACCGTTCAAATTGCCCCTCAGCGGCCAGGTGCCTCTGGAGCATCTGCGTCACTTCGTGGCCCTCGACCTGCGCCGCCACGGCCAGAACCTGCAGGTGGAGCGCTTTGAGGTGATCGGACCGGTGGCCCAGCGCGGCAGCCGCGGTGGCAAGGGCCGCACGGAACGGGGCGGCCACCGCACGCCCGTGAGCCGTCCCGCCCACTGAGATGGACGCCCGGCCCCAGCGCGGTGATGGCTCCTCCGAGGCCCTGCGCGTCGGTGCCGTTGTAGCCGGTGGCACCCTGCTGGCCGTGCTGGGTCCCGCCCTGGGTCTCTCTCCCTGGCTGGTGGCCCTGGCCGCCGGCGGCGGACTCACCGGACTCACCGTTGATTCGGCCCGTTTCTGCGGCCGCGGCGGCCATCTGCTGGCGGAGACCCTCCCCGGTGGGCTCTCCCGCCTGCGGCGCATCGCCATCCACGAGGCCGGCCATGCCCTGGTGGCCGAGCAGGAAGGGTTGGCGGTGAAGCAGGTGCTGGTGGGCAGCCTGGCCTGCCTGCGGGCTGGCGTCGGTGCCAGCGGCAGCACAGAGTTCGAGCCCCCCCAGCACGCCAAGCTTCTACCTGACGACCTGCGCCGCTGGAGCCGGGTGCTGCAGGCCGGCATGCTCGCCGAGCGGCTGCTCTACCAGCAGGCCAGGGGTGGCGCCGACGACCGGGCCCTGCTCGGGCGCCTCTGGGGGCTTTCAGGTTTCGATGTCGACACCGCCCAGCGGGAGCAGCGGCGCGCCCGCCGCGAGGTGGAGCAACTGCTGCGCCGCCGCCAGCCCGAGCTCGAGGCCCGCGCCGAGGCCCTGGTGCTGGCGGCCCCCCGCTTGCTGCGCGCCACCGCCTGAGCTCCATGGTGCTGGCCTTTCTGGATTGCCCCACCGGCCTGGCCGGCGACATGCTCCTGGCGGCCCTGCTCGATCTGGGCCTGCCTGAGGCCGTGATCCACCAGCCCCTGGCCCTTCTCGGGCTGGAGGGCCGCTACCGCCTGCACCACCAGGACAGCCGCAGCGGCGGCCTGCGCGGGCGCCGGCTCACGGTGGAGACCCTCGAGCCGGATCCTCCCCACCGCTCCTGGGGCGGTCTGCGCCAGACCATCACCACCAGTGCCCTCGAGCCACGCCTGCGCGAGCGGGTGCTGGCGGTGTTCAACCTGCTGGCGGACGCCGAGGGGGCGGTGCACGGCCACGCCCCGGAGCAGGTGCACTTCCATGAGGTGGGGGCCCTCGATGCCCTGGTGGATGTGGTGGGGGTCTGCGCCGGCCTGCTGCACTTTCAGGTGGACCAGCTGATCTGCGCCCCCCCGCCCGCCGGCCATGGCAGCGTCAGCATGGCCCATGGCCGGCTGCCCCTGCCGGCCCCGGCGGTGCTGGAGCTGGCACGGCGCGGGGCCATTCCCCTGGCGAGCGCCGAAGGGTTCCCGCCAGGGGAGCTCACCACCCCCACAGGCCTGGCCCTGATGGCCTGCTGGGCCGAGCGTTTCGGCCAGGCACCCAGCCTGGTGCCGCAGCAGGTGGGGATCGGCCTGGGCCACCGGGTGCTGGATCGTCCCAACCTGCTCCGTCTCTGGCTGGGGGCAACCGGCTCTGGAGCTGTGTCGTCGGCCAGCGGTGCCCAGCTGGAAACGGTGCTGCAGCAGCAGGCCCAGATCGATGACGCCAGCCCTGAGGACCTGGCCTTCCTGGTGGAGGAGCTGCGCCGCGCCGGGGCCCTCGAGGTGTTCACCGGTGCCATCCAGATGAAGAAGGGTCGGCAGGGGGTGCTGCTCACCGTGCTGGCCCGGCCGGATCAGGCCGATGAGCTGCGCCGCATCTGGTGGCGCCACGGCACCAGCCTCGGGCTGCGCGAGCAGGTTCAGCAACGCTGGGTCCTGGCTCGCGCGAGCCGCGCCCTCCGCACCCGTCTGGGGGTGGTGCAGGTCAAGCAGGCCGAGGTTCCCGGCGGTCCCCATCGCTACAAGGCCGAACACGACGACCTGGCGGCCCTCGCCCGCCGCCATGGCCTCAGCCTCGACCAGGTGCGCAAGCTGGTGCACGAGGCCTTGGCCGGGGACAATGACTGGGTTCCGCCCCCCACCAGCTGATGACCTCCCCCCGGCAGCTGTGGTCAACGTGGATCGCCCGCTTGCCGCCCCTGCCGGGCGGTGCACGCCTCTGGGTGACGCTGCTGAGCCTGGGCTTCCTGCTGGCGGCCCTCAAGGGCAACGGCGAGCAGCTGCTCGCCCAGCGCCTCGATCCCCAGGGCTGGCTCTGGCTGGCGATCGGGGTGGGGGTGAGCCTGCTCAGCCTGGTGATCAACGGCCTGGCCTGGGCCGTGGGCCTGCGCTGGTTCCGCCTCAGGCCCCGCTGGGGCCCGAGTGTGCGCGCCTACCTGAGCACCAACCTGCTCAAGTACCTGCCCGGTGGCATCTGGCACCTGGCGGCGCGGGTGCGCCTGCTCGGCCAGGACGACCGCCTGTTCGATGGCCCTCACTCTTCGGTGGCCACCCCCCTGGCCCTGGCGGCCACCCTGCTGGATCCGCTGCTGGCTGCCAGCGCGGCGCTGGCGCTCGCAGCGGCGGTGGGTTGGACGGCTGGCTGGCCCCTGCTGGGCCTGCTGCCCCTGCTGCTCCTGGTGCCGCGCTGGTTCCAGCCCCTGCTCCAGCGCCTCGAGCGCTCGCGAGAGCGCCAGCTGGCCCGGGCCCAGCGGTCTCAGCCCCTGGTTCAGCGGACGGCTGAACCGGAGCCAGCGCTCACGGCCAGCCCTGAGTCAGCCGGTTTCGTGCTGCCCGGCTACCCGCTGCTGCCGCTGCTGGCGCTGGCGCTGTTCGTGCTGGTGCGCTTCGGGGGGTTTGCGGCCTGCGTGCTGGCCTTTGATCAGCAGCTGTCCCTGCCCTGGGTCGGCTGGCTGCTGGGCTTCGCCCTGGCCTGGACAGCGGGTCTCGTGGTGCCAGGCGCCCCCGGCGGCCTCGGGGTGTTCGAGGCGGTGCTGCTGCTACAGCTGGCCGGGCAGGTGGCGGAAGCCCCGCTGCTGGCCGTGGCGCTCAGCTACCGCCTGGTGGTCACGGCGGCTGATCTGCTGGCGGCCCTCACTGCCCGGCTGGATGGGGCGCTCGACCAGCCGCGACGGCCAGGAACTCAGGCCGGAGCCCAGGCCTAAGCCTGAGGCAGAAACCCAGGCTCAAGGCTGAAGTCTGAAGGCTGAGGCGCTTCTTCTCTTCGCAATTGCTGGACCTGTTGAGAACAGCGGCTAGAGTGGCGTTGACGTTCGGGGTGATCCAGTGCCATCCCGATTGCCAGCGGGTTCGCCGGCGCGGTCCAGCCCGCCTGCGGCAGCCCTTCCCGCCTCCACCGGGCCGGCCACTGAACTGCGCTCCAGCCTGCATGGCCGAGGCCAGCGGCTCACGCCCCAGCGCCAGACGGTGCTCTCCCTGTTCGAGCGCATCGGTGCAGGCAGCCACCTCAGTGCCGAGGAGGTGCATCAACGCCTGCTGAGGGCCGAGGAGCGGGTCTCCCTGGCCACGGTGTACCGCACCCTGCGCCTGCTCAGCTCGATGGAGCTGCTGCGGGAACTGGAATTACCGGAAGGGGGCCGCCGCTTCGAGCTGGCCAGCGACGCCCACCGCGATCATCACCACCTGGTCTGTGTGGGCTGCGGCCGCACCGAGGAATTCGAGAGTGCCGTGGTGCTGGCCGAGGGCCGGCAGGCCGCCCGCAGTCATGGCTTTCGCCTGATCGAATGCGTGCTCAACGTGCGGGCCCTTTGCCCTCGTTGCGCGGCCGGCGAATCCGCCTGAACGGCGGCCAAATGGCTGCTGAGGGCAGCGAGCAGGGTGGCGCGATCGCCGTGGAGCCTGAGCATGGCTGAGCTGCGAGAACGATCCCAAGGCTGGGGCCAGCGGCCTGGAGCACCGGACCCATCGGTCACCGATGGGGGCGTGAAAAGGCACAGGCCAGTGCCCCTTTCGCGACGGGTGGGCGAGGGGCCGGGCTTGCAACAATGGTCGTTATTGAGAACTGATTGCAAAAAGGCAGGCTTGCTGTTTAGATTGCGAGTCATTCGCAATAGCGACGGTCCCGTGAGCTTCCGTTTCCTGCCCGATCAGCCCCTCTCCTGCGTGCGGATGCCGGCCGGCCAGACCGTGCTGCTCGATCCCGCTCTCCGCCCCGGCGGCACGTCCATCCAGGTGCTCGAAGGCATCGCCCGCGTCTACTGCCCCTGCGAGGAAACCGAAGGCATGACCCTGGCCTTCCTCCAGCCGGGTGATCAGCTGCGCACCGACCGCCTCTGCAGTGAAGGCGTCTGCGTGGAGGCCCTCACCCCCCTCTGCTTCCGCTCCGAAGCCGAAGCCAGTGACGGCACCGGCTTCGATCCGGTCAACGAATGGACCCTGCAACTGCTGCGCATTCGCCATCTCGGCTCCGCCGAGCAGCGCCTGCATGCCCTCTTCGGTCTGCTGGTGCGTCGCCTCGGCCGCCGTTGCGGTCCCTGGTGCGATCTGCCCTTCCGCCTCACCCACGAGCGCATCGGCGAGTTGATCGGCACCACCCGGGTCACCACCACCCGCTTGATCTCCAGGATCCGCCAGGCTGAGTTGCTGGAAGCCCCGGCTGGCGAACCCGGGCTGCGCCTGGCGCCCTCCCTGGTGGAATCCGCCCCCCTGGCCGCCGCCTGATTCCCCTTCCCACGCCACCGCCGCCACAGCCGCTGAGCCAGCCGACTCCGCTGCTGCCCTGCCCGCTTTCGGCTGGCTGGGAGCTGGTGGCCCACGGCGTGCTTCCTGCCAAAGGCCGCGATGGCCGCAGCCTCGGGGGCTTCTCCGCCGTCGCCAGCGATCCCCGCGATGGGCGCCTCTGGTTGCTGAGCGACCGCGAAGAACCCGAGCTGGTTCCGATCTGGGATCTGGAAGCTCTTGGCCGGCGGCCCCTGCGCCTGGGTGAGCGTCTGCCCCTGCGCAACGCCACAGGCGAACCCTTCCGGGCCCCCCTCGATGCCGAGGGCCTGGTGCTGGAGGGCAACGACCTCTGGATCGTGACGGAGGAGCGCCGCAGCGCCGATCGCCCGGCCCAGCTGCTGCGCTTCGATCGCCGCAGCGGCCACCTGCTCCAGGCCCAGCCCCTTCCCCTGCCCTGGAGAGCCGCCCCAGGCCAGGGCCTGGCTGCCAACCAAGGGCCCGAATCGCTCACCCGTCTGCCGGGCGCACCCCTCAACCTGCTGCTGGCGGCCGAGCGCCCCTTGCTGCAGGATCCGCCCGATCAGCTGCGTCTGCTGGAGCACGGACCAGGGGGCTTAAGGCCCGTGGGTTCCCTGCGGCTGCTGTTGCCCGCCCCCCACTGGGGGCTCACCGAGCTGCTCGCTCTCCCGGGCGGTGGCCTGCTGGGTCTGGTGCGGGGCTTCGAGTCTCCCGCCAGCTGGTGGGCCCAGCTGCTGCAGTTGTCCCCACCGGGCCCGGTGGGGTCGCTGCAGGAGCCGCTGGCGCGCTGGGACCTGCTGGCCGCCGGTCTCCCCCCCGACAACTGGGAGGGACTGGCCCTGGGGGCTCCCCTGCCCGATGGTCGTCCAACCCTGCTTCTGGTGAGCGACGACAACTTCAATCCGCTGCAGGCCAACCGCCTGGCCCGCCTCGCCCCGCGCCGGCAGGCCGGCTGCAGCAGCAGCACCAGGAGTAGCAGCAGCAGGAGTAGCAGTCGCGGCTCAGTCGCGGCTCTCGAGGGTGGGGATCAGGGCCAGTGAGGCCACCAGTCCCAGGGCCATGATCACCAGGGCCGGCGCCATCGCCGCCCCCACCCGCTCATCACTGGCGTACTGGAACACCCGCACGGCCAGGGTGTCGAAGTCGAACGGGCGCAGGGAGAGCGTCAGCGGCAGCTCCTTCACCACATCCACGAACACCATCAGCGCCCCCACCAGCACCGGCCCCCGCAGCAGCGGCAGGTGCACCCGTCGCAGCACCTGGGTCCAGCTGCAGCCCAGGCTGGTGGCCGATTCATCGATGCTGGGGGGGATGCGCTCCAGGCCGGCATCGAGGCCCTGCTTCGACACGGCCATGAAGCGCACCCCGTAGCCCCAGATCAGCAGCAGCAGCGGGCTGAGTGCCCAGGGGCCCCCGATCAGCATCAGCCCCAGGGCCATGACGCTGCCCGGAACGGCGTAGCCCATCCCCGCCAGAAAACTGAGCTGGCGCACCACCAGCTGGGGGCTCCAGCGCCGGATGATCGACAGCAGCAAGGCCGCCACCGCCGTGAGCAGGGTGGCCACCAGGGCCAGACCGAGGCTGCGCCCCGCCAGGGTGAGCTGCTCACCGAGCGGCTCCAGCAGCAGATTGCGCCAGCCCTCCGCCACCCACACCAGGGGAATGGCCAGTGCCAGCAGGGGCGGCAGCGCTGCGACCAGCTGGGCCAGCAGGGCGCGCCAGCCGCTGAGCACATAGGCCTGGGCCTCCGCGTTGGCATGGCCCAAGTTCCAACGGCGGCTGCGCTGGCGCAGGGAGCGCTCGGCGGCCACCAGCAGCACCACGATCGCCAGCGCGATCAACGACAGCAGCGCCGCCCCGCGGGGATCGCCCTCCACCTGCCAGCGATCGAGGATGCCTGCCGAGAGGCTGGGTACCCCGAGCAGCCGGACCGCCCCCAGCTCATTCACCACCTCCATCGCGCTCAGGGCCACCCCGGCACCGATCGCCGGCAGGGCGATCGGCAGGGCCACGCGGCGGAAGGCCTGCCAGGGGCCCACCCCCAGGCTGCGGCTGGCCTCCAGCAGCTGGCCACCGGTGATCGAGAAACTCTCGGTGCTCAGCAGGAACACATAGGTGTAGTTGGCCAGGCTGAGCAGCAACACAGCCCAGCCCATGCCGTGGATGCGCAGGCCATGGCTGCTGCCCCAGTCGATCAGGCTGGCGGCCAGCAGATAGGCCGGAAAGGCCAGCGGCAGCAGCTGGGCGATCCGCAGCCAGCGCCGGCCGGGGAAGCGGCAGGCGGCCGTGAGCCAGCCGATGGCGGTGCCCAGCACCGCCCCGCAGACCCCTTCCCCCAGCACCAGCACCAGGGTGCCGCGGATCTGCTCGCCGCCATCGAACCCCAGGCCCAGTCCCCCCGCCAGGGCCGGCTGGAGGGCGGCATCGCGCAGCAGGGCCGCCAGCGGCAGCAGGGCCAGCACACCGATCACCACCACCACGGCGGTGAGCACCGGCCGGCTGGAGGGAGTGACGCGGCTCAGGGGCCTGGGGGCGAGCAGGGTCACTTCCAGCCTGTTTCCACCATCAACGCACTGGCTTCCCGGTTGCCCCTGGCCAGCTGGTCGGCAGTCACCGGCGAGGGCTCGAAGCTGCCGAACCCGTTGAGGATCGGATTGTCGCCGAATCCCTGCAGGGGGTATTCGTTGTTGGCGGACGCGTAGCCCTTGCCGGAGCTGGGGGACACCAGAAATTCGATCAGCTTCGTGGCGGCCTCCTTGTGGCGGGCATGGCGGGTGACACCGGCCGCGGTGATGTTCACGTGGGTGGGCCTGGGGAAGACCACCTTGATCGTCTGCGCCAGAGCCCGGTCCTCCGGCTTGGCCTCCTCAGAGAGCATCCTTGCCAGGTAGTACTGGTTGGCGACCGTCACGCCGCATTCACCCCGGCCGAGCGCCCGCAGCATCGGCGTGTCGCTGGTGAAGACGGGTGGTTTCACGTTGGCCACAAGGCCCTCCAGCCAGGTTCTGGTGGCGGCCTCACCCTTCTGCTGGAGGATGTCGGCCACCAGCGACTGGTTGTAGACACTGGCGCGGTTGCGCAGGCAGAGCTTGCCCTTCAGCTCCGGCCTGGTCAGATCGGCGTAGGTTTCCAGGCTGGCCGGGTCCACCAGGGCCGGATTCACCATGATCGGGCGGGCCCGGCGGGTGAGGGCGAACCAGTTGCCGGAGGGATCGCGCAGGTTGGCGGGCACGTCGCGGTTGAGGGCCTCGGAGCGGATCGGCTGAAACAGCTCCTCCTGGCGGGCCCTCTGAATGCGGGCGGCATCCACCAGCACGAGCACATCGGCGGGGCTGCCCGACCCTTCACTCTTGAGGCGCACGATCAGTTCATCGTCCTTCCCCTCGAGCAGGTTCACCTTGATGCCGGTCTGGGCCGTGAACTGCTGGTAGAGCTCCTTGTCGGTGTTGTAGTGACGCCCGGAATAGACATTGACCTCCTGGCCGGCGCTCGACCCACCGCCCTCGGCGGCGGACTTTTCGGGTTTCTCAGCCTGGCTGCAGCCCGTCAGCAACGCCAGCCCCAGAGCCCCGCCAAGGGCGAGTGCCCGGGACAGGAGCCGGGGGGGGCGATGCTGGGTCATGGGTGATGGCATGTCGTCCAGGCAACGTACGGAGCCAGGTCGTCGGGGCCGCGTTCAATTGCTTCCAGCTGATGTGACATCCGTTACCCCCGATCTTTCACCAGGCTCAGAGCCCAGCTCATCAACGCCGCCGGAGCTGCCCGCCCTGATCCGTGCCCTCTCCCGCCCCGGGGCCTATCCCGACGAGGCCTGGGGGGAGCTGCCGGTCGATCAACGCCTGGTGGAGGTGATCCAGACCCACATCAGCGTGGTCTTTCTCACCAGCCGCCGCGCCTACAAGCTCAAGAAGCCGCTGCGCTTCTGGGGCCTGCTCGACTACGGCAGCGCTGAGCGGCGCTTGCACTGGTGCCGCGAGGAGGTGCGCCTCAACAGCCGCCTGGCCCCTGATCTCTATCTCGGTGTGGCTGCCGTGCTCCAGCTCGCCAGAGGTGAGGTGCGCCTTTCTCCTCTGGGCGAGGAGCTGGAGGGGGGCGAGCATGTGGTGGTGATGCACCGCTTCGCCGCCGGTGCCACCCTCGCGGCCCGCCTGGCGGCCGGCCGTGTCAGCGACGGGGAGCTCCAGGGGCTGGGGCAGCGCATCGCCCGTTTTCACGATCAGCACCCCCTGGCGCCGGAGCTGGCCTTCGGCGCCGAGAGGCGTTTTGCGGCGGTGCTGCGCAACAACGTCCGCGCCACCCGCCGCTCGGTGCCGGAGCTGTTCCCCACACGGGTGCATGGGCTGCTGGTGAGCGGCCTGGCCCTGGCCCTGCGTCGCTGCAGGATCCGCCTGCGCCAGCGGTTGGCGGCGGGGCAGGCGGTGGATGGGCACGGTGATCTGCGCCTGGAGCACGTGCTGCTGGAGCCGCAGCTGGCGGTGGTGGATGGGGTGGAGTTCAACGCCGATCTGCGCCAGGTGGACCGGGCCTCGGATCTGGCCTTTCTGGTGATGGACCTGCAGGCGGCCGGTCATGGCGACCGCGTCGAGGCCCTCCTGGCCGGCTACGGACAGGCGATCGAGCCGGCTGTGCTCCAGCTGTTCTGCTCCTACCGCGCCCATGTCAGAGCGAAGGTGGAAGCGGCCACCAGCGGCGAGCAGGAGATCCCCGCCCAGCAGCGCCAGGCCGCCAAGGCGATGGCGCGCTGCTACCTGAGCCTGGCCCTGGCCTACGTCGGCTGTGGGCTGGGCCCGCCGGCCCTGATCCTGCTCCATGGGGTGTCCGGCAGCGGCAAGAGCCACCTGGGCGCCCGCCTCGCCCCCTGGCTGCTGGCGGACCACCAGCGCAGCGACCTGATCCGCAAGCGCCTGTACGGCCTGACTCCCCTGCAGCGCCCCAGCGGCGAGCAGCGCCACACGATCTACAGCCCCGAGGCCCACCACCGCACGGAAGACGCCCTGCTCGCCGCCGCCGAGGCCAGCCTGCGGCAGGGTCGATGGGTGCTGCTCGATGCCACCCACCTGAGGGTCGGCAGCCGGCAGCGAGCCACCCAGCTGGCCCGGCGCCTGGGGGCGGTCCCCCTGCTGCTGGAGGTGCGGGCCGATCAGGCCCTGCTGCTGCAGCGGCTGGAGCGGCGCCAGCGCCTGGATGACGACCCCAGTGACGCCGACCTGGCGGTGCTGCTGGAGCAGCAGCGCACGGCCGAACCGCTCAGCTCCGCCGAGCAGCTGCGCCGCCTGGTGGTGCACTCCCACGACGACCTCGACGCGTCGATGCTGCTGATGAAGCTGTGGGAGTGCTGGGATCGCTCGCACCGGGATCAGCCTTGATGGCTGCTTCCAGCCGCAGCTGCTGGAGCCGACCTCAACTGCCGATCCAGTGGGCGCTCAACTGGCGCCGGTGGGGACGGCGACGGTGTTCCCACAGGTAAATCGCCTGCCAGGTCCCGATCAGCAACCGGCCCCGCTCGAAGGACAGACTGAGGCTGGTGGCGGTCAGGGCGGTGCGGATGTGGGCCGGCATGTCATCGGCCCCTTCGTCGTCGTGGACCCAGGTGCGCAGGGGGCCAGCCCCGCTGATGGGACGCACGCCCTCCTCGGGCACCAGCGCCTTCAGATAGGCGGCCAGATCCAGCAGCACCCGCGGATCGGCGTTCTCGTTGATGGTGAGGCTGCAGCTTGTGTGAAGCACACTCAGGTGCAACACCCCCAGCTGCAGGCCAGTGGCCGCCAGGCAGGTCCCGAGCCGGGCCGTCAGGTCATGGAAGCCCTCCCCAGCGGTGGTGAGCTCAAGCCGGTCGAGGTGCTGACGCAGCATCAGGGTTGAAAGGGGTCACAGTGAGGTCAGCGGGTTGCATGGCCGTTGCATCTGAGTCGCTTCTTGTTGCAGAGACAGCCGCTCGCCAGACCCCTCAGAAAGCCCATCAAACCTAGGCTCGTGCTGACTGACCAGGCCTGTACCGATGCCCTCTGCTCCACCTCCCTCACGCCGGCTTCATGGGTTGCTGCTGCTGAGCCTGGCCATCCCGCTGACGATCGCGTGCACTGAGGTACCGGCCCAGGCCCAGAAGGTGGTGCCCAAACTCAGGGAGATGTGTCCACTCGGCTATGTCGATCTCTTCAACGGCAAGTGCAGCACCCTCGGGGTCACCACCTATTCGGTGGCGCCCAGCAACGGCGAGGCCTGCCCCTCCGGCTGGATGAACGTGGGCGGCGGCTACTGCCGGCGCAAGTGAGCCGAAGCAAGTGAGCCGTTTCCGATCAGGGCAGCTCCTGCAGGTGCCAGCTCACCAGCCCCTGACAGACGGCCATCACCGCCGCCTGGGTGCGTCCCGCGGCCCCCAGCTTTTGAAACGCTGATTTGAGGTGACTGCGCACCGTTTCCACCGAGAGGTGCAACCGGGATGCGATCTGGGGATTCTGATACCCCCGCACCACCAGCTCGAGCACCTCCTGTTCCCGCTCACTCAGGCCCGGCCCCGCCGGAGCACGGCTGCTGCGGCAGGCCTGGGTGAGAAGATCCCTCAGTTGGGGGTCCATGTAGAAGCCGCCGCCGAGCACAGCCCTGGTGGCCGCCACCAGATGGCCGAATCCCACGCCCCGATCGGCACAGATGCCGTCGCAACGGACCTCCAGCGCGGCGCGCACCAGCGGCGGGGATTCCTCTTCCAGCAAGAGCAGGCACGGCAGCGTCGGGTGCAGAGCCTTGGCGCGGCGAACCAGCTCAAGACCACTGCCGGGACGCAAGGGGTGGGTCACGAACAGCAAGTGCGGCTGACGCTCGCTCAACAGCTCCAGCGCCTCGCCTTCACTGGTGGCGGAGCCGAACCACTGGCAGCGATCGGCGATCACCCCGGTGAGCAGAGAGATCACCAGCCGGCGGCCGCTGACCACCATCAGGCTCCTGCTCTCCAGCATGGCCATCACCTCCCGGCGCGACTGCGCCTGTCGCTCAATGAATCCGCCCGAGTCCATGCTTCCCTTTGCCTTCAGTCGTAACGGCGGGGGTTATGGCCTTGGAGAGGCCCACCACAGCCGATTCCTCGCTCAGGCTGCGGTTGGTCAGGATCTCGCCCAGCAGCATGGGGCCCGCCCGTGAGGCCTGGATCAACGGCCTTCGACGCACAAACTACCGAGATCAGCCAGAACATCAAAGCCCCGCCGCCGCGCGGTCAGAATCACAGGATGCTGGGGAGCGATCCAGCCGCCCCTGAGTTGATGACCACGATCCTGTGCCAGTACGAGGGGGCACTGCGCTGCTCGGCCAGCCATGGTCCTTCGGGCTCGGGTCTCAGCACCGACGCCCCCACGGACAACCAGGGGCTGGGGGAACGGTTCTCGCCCACCGACCTGGTGGCCACCGCCCTGGCCACCTGCATCCTGACGATCATGGGCATCGTGGCGGAACGCCACACCATCCCGATCCAGGGCTGCACGGCCCGGGTGGAGAAAACGATGACGAGCGGCGGAGTCCGCCAGATCGAGCGGCTCGCGGTCTGGGTGGCCCTGCCGGCAGGCCTTAGTGACGATCAGATCCGTCTGCTGCAGCGCGCCGCCGAGGGCTGCCCGGTGAAACGCAGCCTCGAGGGCTCGGTGGCGATGGACCTGCACTGGGAGACGCTCAGGCCAGCGGCTGGTTGATGCTCAGCGCCATGCTTGGACCCGTCACCCTGCTCCTGTCCCATGCCCCAGCCGGGTCAGGCCCTTGTGCGCCTCCGTGAGCATCTGCATCAGACCAGGCTCCTGGGTTCCATCAGCAGCGCGCTCTACTACGACCAGAACACGGTGATGCCATCGGCTGGCGCCGACTGGCGGGGTCAGCAGCTGGCCCTGCTGGCGAGCCAGCTGCACGAGCGGCAGAGCAGCGAGACCTATGCGGCCCTGGTGGCAGCGGCCGAGGCCGAGCTTGATCACTGCGCCCCCGCCTCCACCCGGCGGAATCTGCAGCTGCTGAGGCAGGAACTGGAGCGGCAGCGCAGCCTGGATCCCCAGCTGGTGGCCTGCCTTGCCGCAGCCCAGTCCCGGGGCAATGCCGTCTGGCAGGAAGCCCGGCGCAGCAACGACTTTGCGGTCTTTGCGCCGGCGCTCGAGGAGCTCCTGAAGCTGCGTCGTGAGCAGGCCGCCCAGCTGGCGCCGATCGAGCCAGCCGGGCGCAGCCCCTGGGAGATCCTGGCCCAGCCCTTCGAGCCCGATGTCAGCAAGGACCGCCTCCAGGAGCTGTTCACGCCCCTCTCTGAAGGGATCCCGCCGCTGCTGGAGCGGGTGCTGGCCTCATCCCCTGCTGCTGCTGCGGCTGCCAGGCCCTCGGCCCCAGCCGCCGCCATCCCGGAGGCGCTGCAGGAGACACTCTGCGCCGAGCTGCTCGAGAGCTGGGGCTACGACCCCAGCCGCTGCCAGCGCTCGCGCTCGGCCCATCCCTTCTCCTGCACCCTGGGCCCGGCCGACTACCGCATCACCAGCCGGGTGGTGCCGGATCAACCCTTTTCCGCTTTCCTGGCCACCGCCCATGAATGGGGCCACTCCCTCTATGAACAGGGGCTCCCCCGCGGCGACGACCACTACTTCCCCTGGCCGCTGGGGGAGGCCACTTCGATGGGGGTCCATGAGTCGCAGTCGTTGTTCTGGGAGTGCCGGGTGGCGCGCAGCCAGGCCTTTGCCAGCCGCTGGCATGCCCGCTTCAGCGGGGCTCTGGGCAGCGATCCCTGGGGCGGCAGCCACTCCTTCTGGCGAGGGCTCAACCCGATGCGGCCGGGGCTGATCCGGGTGGAAGCCGACGAGCTCACCTATGGGCTGCACATCGTGCTCCGCTTCGAGCTGGAGCTGGCCCTGGTGGAGCAGGGGTTGCCGGTGTCGGAGCTGCCCGAGCTGTGGAACCGGCGCATGGGCGAGCTGCTGGGGATCAGGCCGGAGCGGGATGCCGAGGGTTGTCTGCAGGACATCCACTGGGCCGAAGGCCTGTTCGGCTATTTCCCCTCCTACGCCCTCGGCCACCTGATCAGTGCCCAGCTGGCCGAGTCCATGGAGTGTCAGCTCGGGCCGATTGAGTCGGCGGTGGGCGCCGCCGAGGAATCACGGCTTCAGCACTGGCTGAGTGAGAACGTCTGGCCCCTGGGCCGCTCCGTCAATGGAGAGGAGCTGGTGGCCCAGGTCACCGGGGCTCCCCTGAGCGCCAGCCCGTTCCTCCGTTACCTCAGCGGCAAGGTCGACCGGCTGCTGGAGACCAGTTGAGTCAGGCGTGGCTTCCGCTCAGCCCGGCGTCCGTAAGATGCCGCCGCAGCCGCTTCGCGACGCCCCATGGCGAACATCGACCACGCCCCAAGCCGCACCATGCTCAACCTGCTGCATGTGCTGCCCGCGTTCGCCGATGAAGACGAACTGCGGCTGAATGCGATCGTCGAGCTCAACTCGATGACCATCAACAAGTACGAGCTGATCACCGAAACCGGCCATCTCAAGCTCGATCGGGTGGGCTACTCCTCGCTCTCCTACCCCTTCGCCTACGGCTGCATCCCCCGCACCTGGGACGAGGACGGCGATCCGCTCGACATTGAGATCGTGGGCGTCACCGAACCCCTGGTGCCCGGCAGCCTGGTGGAGGCCCGAATCATCGGCATCATGACCTTCGATGACGGCGGTGAGGTGGACGACAAGGTGATCGCCGTACTGGCCGATGACAAGCGCATGGATCACATCACCAGCTTCGAGCAGCTGGGCGCCCACTGGCTCAAGGAAACCCAGTACTACTGGGAGCACTACAAGGATCTGAAGAAGCCCGGCACCTGCAAAGTCAATGGCTTTCTCAACACTCAGGAGGCTGTTCGGATCATCAAGGAGTGCGAGACGCGCTATCTCGAGCAGATTGACGCCAAACTGGTGAACTGAACCGCCCCGTACGGTCACCGTTTCTGTCCATAGCTTCGATTCACCGCATGCGCTTCACCCACTCCCGTTCATCGCTGGCTCCCGCCCGAGTGGCAGCCGGCCTGTTCACCGGTTTCGCCACCCTATGGGTCGCCGGTTCTCCCATGGCCCTGGCCAGCAGCGGCGGCATCATCACCCCCACCGCTCCGATACCGAGTTTACCGGCGATTGGCAGCCCGGCAGCTGTGCTCCAGGCCGACCCGCCCCCCGCTGCTTCCCCGCCTCCGGCCGCTGTTCCGACTGCCCCCCAGGCGGCTCCGGTCAACAGCTCCCGGATCCTGCTGGCCCTAGGCAAGCGGGAGATCCGCCTGGAGCGCGACGGCAAGGTCTACGGCCCCTGGCCGGTGGCGATCGGTGATCCCGCCACCCCCACTCCCACCGGCACCTTCCGGGTCGAGAACAAGGTGACCAACCCGAAGTACGCGAGCACAAAGAGCGGCAAGGTCAATTCCACTGTCGGCCCTTCAAGCCCCCTGGGCGATCGCTGGATCGGTTTCAAGCAGAGCGGCCCGAACCAGTTCGGGATTCACGGCACCCCCTGGCCCACGTGGGTGGATCAGCGTGCCGCTGTCACCAACGGCTGCGTGCGCATGAAGCATGAACATGTGCGCAAGCTGTTCGACATGGTGGAGGTGGGAACTCCCGTGGTGGTTGTGCGCTGAGCTCAGATGCGAAGTCTGCGAGCGAGGGCTCTGGCCATGCCATCCCGGCTGGCCAGGCCCAGCAGGGCCTGAGCCGGCAAGCCGCTGTTCGGTAAGCCGGCGGGCAACTGGGCCAGTCCAGGACCGTCGAGGTCGAAGACAGGCACCTGGCGCAGCCCATTGGGCACCAGCTGGTCCTCCAGTTGGGCCAGGTTCGCCTGACCCGGCAGCCAGAGCAGATCGGAACGGCGGCACTCCTCCAGCGGCAGTCCTTCCCCCCCGTGGCCGGCGCTGATCGCCCGTTGCAGGTCGATCAGCGTCACCACACCGATCACCCAGCCGTCGCGCTCCACCACCAGGCAGTGGCCGTGGGCTTCGATCAGCAGCCCCAGGGCCGCCCTGGCCGGGGTGGTCGCCTTCAGCACCAGCGGAGCCTCCGCCTCCAGGGCCTCGATCACCGGCAGGGCAGCCAGCCCTTGTCGCCGTTCCTCTTCGGCGGGATCAGGCCCCAGCATGCCCGGGTCCGCCAGTCCCTGCCAGCGTTCCACCAGCACGGCGCTGAGGCCGGTGGCCGCCATCAGCGGCAGCACGATGCGAATGTCGTGGGTGAGCTCGAACAGCAACAGCAGCGCCGTCAGCGGCGCCCTGGCACTGCCGGCAAGCACGGCCGCCATGCCCACCATGGCGTAGGCCGGCGGTTCCGCCACCGGCAGCCCGAAGCCACCGTCCCCCAGCAGCTGGCCGTAGAGATTGCCCAGCACGGCCCCTAGAAACAGGGCCGGTGCAAAGCCGCCGCCCACGAACCCGGTGGCATTGCTCAGGCCCGTGGCCAGCAGCTTCACCACCAGCAGGGCCGCCAGGGTGGTGAGCGCCACCCCCCCCTCGCTGCCGAGCAGGGCCTCGATCGTGTCGTAGCCCACTCCCAGCACCTGGGGGAAGCCCAGGGCCATCACACCCACGCCCAGGCCACCGAGCCCATTGATCAGCCACAGGGGCAGACGGGCAAACCGTTGTTGCACCGGCTCACTGCGCCCGGCCGCCAGCAGACTTACCAATGCCCACGACATCAGGCTGGCCACGAGCCCCAGACCCAGGTAGAGCGGCAGCTCCAGGGGTGAGCGAACCTCATAGACCGGTAGGCGGAAGATCGGCTCATCTCCGAGGCACAGCTGGGTCACCAGCGAAGACGCCACCGCAGCCACCAGCACCGCCCGCAGACTGGGCCGCCCGGGAATCGCGCTGTAGGCCCCTTCGAAGGCAAAGAACACCCCGGCGATCGGGGCCTTGAAGCCGGCCGCCAGTCCCGCCGCCACGCCCGCGGCCACCAGGGCCTTCTGGGATTCGGGCGGCAGTCGTCCCCGCAGCGCCACCCACAGGCCAAGGTTGCCGCCGCTCTCCACGCTCGGCCCCTCAGGTCCCAGCGAAGCGCCACTTCCCAGACTTAGGGAGGCGGCCACCAGCCGCAGCCCCGGCAGGCGTGGCAGGGCAGGCGCGGCCCCGTCGGCCATCGCCATCAGACTGGGCAGGCTGGGGCCCAGGTCGCGGCCCACCTGGCGCAACAGCCCCACCGCCACGCCGCCCAGCAGGGGGGCGATGACCACGGGCCAGGAGGCCAGCCAACCGCTGGGTCCGATCGGGGGCAGGGGGGTGGGCTCCGGCAGGGGCGGAGGCGGCGGCGGCAGAAAGCCGACCCCGCCCAGACCGATCTGCAGCAGAGCCTTCAGGGGTGTGCCGGAGTCGGGATCCGGGGCGCTGAACACCTCCACCGTGGGGGGATCCAGCTGCTGAGAACTCACCAGATCGAGCACCCACTCCACCAGGGTGCCGAACAGGAAATTGTTGATGAATCCCAGCAGGTAGTGGAAGCCCACCACGGCCACACCGGTGAGGATCCCCACCAGCGCGGCCCAGGCCAGCAGGCTCCACTGAAAGGGAAGCCCGCGGGTGTCGCCCTCCAGAGGTGCGGCGGAGCCTGCCTCAGGCTTCGGGCCTGACAGCTGCAAAGATCTCCTCCAGAATTTCACCGGCACCCTGGCTGCGTAGAAGCTGGGCGAGGCTGATGCCGATCGCTTCGGGATCCTGCTGGGGCCCCCGGGCCTCATCCCGGATCAGGCGCAGGCCATCCAGGCTGGCCACCATCCCCGTGAGCACGAGTTCCTCACCCTCGAAACGGCTGTTCACACCGATCGGAACCTGGCAACCTCCCTCGAGCTGACGCAGGAAGGCCCGCTCCGCCAGACAGCGGCGGGCGGTGGGGGTGTGCTCCAGCACCTTGATCTGCTCAAGCACCGCGCTGTCGCCAAGGCGGCATTCGATTCCCAGGGCCCCCTGGCCCACCGCATGCAGCGAAATCGAGGGATCGATCAGGGCGTCGATGCGGTGGCCCAGGCCGAGGCGTCCCAGGCCGGCGGCCGCCAGGATCAGGCAGTCGTAGCCGCCGCCATCGAGTTTCTCGAGGCGGGTGATCACATTGCCGCGCACGTCCTTGAACTGGAAGTGGGGGAAGTGGTGGCGCAGCTGGGCCAGGCGCCGCAGCGAGCTGGTGCCCACCACGCTGCCCTCCGGAAGGGTTTCAAGGCTGCAGCCACGGTGGCGCTCGTGCAGCACCAGACCATCGGCGGGATCTTCGCGCTCGGTGATGCAGCCGAGCATCAGGCCCTCGGGGAGGTTGGTGGGCAGGTCCTTGAGACTGTGCACGGCGATGTCGGCCTGATCCACCAGCATCTGGGCCTCCAGTTCCTTGGTGAACAGGCCCTTGTCGCCGATCTTGGCGAGAGCCACATCCAGGATCTTGTCGCCCTGGGTGGCCATCGCTTCGATGCTGATCTCCAGGTCCGGATGGGCCCTGGTCAGTTCATCGCGCACCCAGTGGGTCTGCACCATCGCCAGCTGGCTGCGGCGGGAGGCGATTCGCAGAGTGGTGCCAGCCATCAATCGATTCCTCAGCCCGGCCGCGTGGCCGTAGAACAGCGGTCAAGCCTAAGGACCAGCCGGCCAGCTCAAGGCCAGCCCAGGCTGCACCGTGATCAGCCGAAAAAGTCGAGGGGCAGGGGCCCCCAGGTGCCGGTGGCCTCCGGATGGCTGTCGCTCTGACCGCCGATCAGCAGCCCCTCTCCCAGGCCGCTCTCGGCCCGCAGCAGGAAGCGGCCCGTGCGCTGATTCCCCTTCAGGAACACGGGCCCCTCCACAAGCTCCTCACTCTCGCCCTGCAGCGGGCTCCAGCCCTGGGCGGTCTCGCAGGCCCGCAGGGCGGCCAGGGCCGCCTGGGCCGATGAGGCCATCACGCCGATCGTGAACCAGTCACAGGCCGCCAGGCGCTGCTGCAGCTCCTGGCCCAGGGCCTGACGCTGGGCAGCATCCAGATTTGGGGCGCTGCGCAGGCCCATCAGGCTGGTGAGATCACTGGAGGCTGCGCTGCTGCTGACGTTCATGATGGCCGGTTCGGGCTCAGCCACTCTGACGGTCCGCGCAGAAGCGCAGGCTCGTCAGGCAGATGCTTAGCCAGATGAAGCCCACTGCTGCCCCCGCGATGATGTCCGTGAGCCAGTGCACCCGGCAATAGAGAGTGCTCACCCAGATCAGGCCCACCCAGAGAGCGGAGCCCAGCACCAGTGGGCGGCGCAGTTGCGGGTATCGCTCCGCCAGGATCGTGCACATCAGGAAATAGAAGACGACCGCTCCGGCGGCATGGCCGCTGGGAAAACTGCGGCCGATCACCTCCACCAGACGGCCCAGGGGCCGGGCACGATCGAACTGGGGTTTCAACCAGCGATCCACGATCAGGAGGATGCCGCTGGTGCCGATGGCGACCCAGATCAGTTGGTTCCACGACCGCTTGATCAAAAGGAAGATCAAGGCCGCCAGCACCAGCATCGCCGTGAAGCGGGTGCCGCTCACCTGATACACGATCACCAGAAAGCGACCCAAGCTCTCGGGGATGCGATCTCCCAGCCAGGCCAGCACGGCCTCATCGAACGCCGGCTCCTGCTGACTCAGCACCACCTGCTCGATCCAGATCACCACCAGGGCCGCCAGGCCGCAGAGCAGCAGCCGCACCGGACCGAACAATCGAAACCAGCGGCGGATTGCGGTGGGGGTCGGCGCGGAGAAAATCGGGGATTGGGTTTGGATCAAGTGATCAGCCGATCGGTTCGTTGGTGTTCTGGATCACCCATGCTGCCCGATCATCGCGTCAGCTCGTGCGCGGAACACGCCAGAGCTGGTGCCCGGCACGGCTCTCCAGCAGCTCGGCCCCAGGCAAGGTCCCGGGCAGCTCCCTGAGGCGGAATTCCTCTCCAAAGATCAGCACGCTGCGGGCGGCTGAACCAGGCGCCGGGGGTTCCCTCAGGGCCTCCCGGGCACCCTCCGGGCTGTCGAGGAAGACGGCCTCGCGGCCGCTGTAGAACACCACGCTGTAGCGCTTGTAGCCCACCACCCAGAGCGGTTCGCCGGGAGCTGCCAGTTGCCCGGCCCGCTCCGCCAGCTCCCGCACCGGCCGCTGTCGCTGGGTCTCCATCAGTGGTGCCAGGGGGGGCACCACCACAGCCATCAGCAGCAGCATGCCGGCCAGATCCGGCAGCCAGAGGGCCCTGGGTCGGCCTGGACGCAGCAGCAGGACGACCAGGCCGATGGCACTTCCCGCCAGGATCAGGGCCAGCAGCAGGGGCAGTCCGGAGCGGGTGAGGGCCTGGGCAAAGCCGGGATAGGCCGGATCCGTGGCGGCCCAGCGCGGAGCCAGGGCGGCGGCTGGGGCCAGGGCGGCGAACACCAGGGCATTGACCCAGCCGCTCCAACGCTGGGGCCGGTCCGGCTGATGGGCAGCCACCACCTCGCTGCCGCCACTGGCCTCAGGGGGGCCACTCTCGAGAGGAAACCAGTAGAGGGCGAGCAACAGGGCTGTGGCCGGCACCAGAGGCAGGATGTAGCCGGCCAGCTTGGTGGCGGCAGCGGAGAAGAACAGCAGAACCACCAGGAACCAGACCAGGCAGAAGAGGGCCAACTGGGACTGGGGAGGCTGGCGGCGCCAGGTCTTGAGCTGCCAGAAGCGCAGACGCATCAGCGCCACGGGCAGGTGAAACGACCAGGGCAGCAGCAGCAGCAGCACCCAGGGCAGATAGAAGTGCCAGGGGCCGGCGTGGCGATAGAGCACCGAGGTGAATCGCTGGATGTTGCTGAACCCGAAGAACCCCCCCAGAAAGGCCATGCCATGGGCCTGGGCCGCCAGCACGTACCAGGGCAGCACCACCACCAGGAAGATCCCGATGACCGGCAGCAACGGCAAGCGCCGCACATAGGCGATAAACTGGCCCTGGGCGATCAGGTACACCAGAGCCACCAGCCCGGGCAGCACCAGGCCCACCGGCCCCTTGGCCAGCACAGCGATGGCACTGAACAGGGGCATGGCCACGAAACCCAGGCGCCGGGCCATGCTGCCGCCGGGCTGGCTGTAGCTGAGGAAGAAACCGAACAGGCTCAGGGCGATGGCACTGGCCAGGAACATGTCGGTGACGGAACTGCGGCCCCAGCCGATCCAGCCGGGGTTGAGGGCCAGGAGGGCCGCACCGAAGGCGGCCCTCTGCCAGCGCTGGCGCAGGCTCCCTTCAGCCGAGGCGCTGACCCACAGCAGGCCGAAACCCGCCAGCACCACGGCACTGGCCGCCAGGGCCACCGGCAGGCGGGCGGCCCACTCGTTCACACCGAAAAGGCGGAAGCTGAGGGCCACCATCCAGTACCCCCAGACGGGGTAATCGAAAAAGAGTTCGCCATTCCAGATGGGGGTGATCCAGTCCCCCCGATCAACCATCTGGCGGCCCACCTCCACGAACAGGGCCTCGGTCTTGTCCATCAGACTGAGGCTGCCCAGGTTCTGAAAGAACGCCAGCCAGCACAACAGCAGATAGCCGAGGCCGCTCACCAGCCAGAGCCGGCGCTGATCGCGCTCCAGCCAGGCCATCCATCCCTCAGTGATCAACACGCCATCCGGCAAGGAACAGGACACCAGCCACAAGCCTCGCTCAGGGCCGAGAAGCGACAGAGCAAGGCCTCAGGAGATCGGGACTACTTGATGTACTCCTTCAGCACACCGTTGCGGTTGGGATGCCGCAGCTTGCGCAGGGCCTTGGCCTCGATCTGGCGGATTCTTTCGCGGGTCACATCAAAGATCTGCCCAATCTCCTCAAGGGTCTTCATGCGGCCGTCGTCGAGGCCGTAGCGCAGACGCAGCACATCCCGCTCGCGGGGGCTGAGGGTGGCGAGCACGCCTTCGAGATCTTCGCGCAGCAGATTCTTGGCCACGTCCTGCTCAGGATTCTCGATGTCGGCTTCGATGAAGTCGCCCAGGCGGGAATCTTCCTCTTTGCCGATCGGG
Organism: Synechococcus sp. UW140; assembly: GCA_943371515.1. GTDB lineage: Bacteria > Cyanobacteriota > Cyanobacteriia > PCC-6307 > Cyanobiaceae > Regnicoccus_A. The sequence continues at coordinate 26,216 of CALRVC020000005.1, forward strand.
GTTTCCAGGGAAATGGGCAGCTGGGCCGACTTGGCGATGAAGCGCAGCTTCTCGATCGTCATCTCCATGCTTTCGGCGATCTCTTCCTCGGTGGGCTTGCGGCCGAACTCCTGGGAGAGCACCTTGGTGGTTTTCTTGATGCGGGAGATCGTTTCGTAGAGGTGCACCGGCAGGCGGATCGTGCGGCTCTGGTCAGCGATGGCGCGGGTGATCGCCTGACGGATCCACCAGGTGGCGTAGGTGGAGAATTTGTAGCCTTTCTCGTGGTCGAACTTCTCAGCGGCGCGGATCAGGCCGAGGCTGCCTTCCTGAATCAGGTCCTGGAATGATAGTCCACGGTTCATGTACTTCTTGGCGATCGACACCACCAGGCGCAGATTCGACTGCACCATCTTTTCCTTGGCACGGCGGCCCAGCATCAGGCGCCGACGGAATTTGAGTGGTGGCATGTCCACCAGCACGGCCCATTCCTTGTTGTCGGGATAATGGCCGTTGTCCTGCTCGAACTGGGTGGCCAGCTCCTCCAGCAGCAGCAGATCAGCGATCTTGCGCGCCAGCTCGATTTCCTCATCGGGGCGGAGCAGGCGGATCCGGCCGATCTCCTGCAGGTAGACCCGGATCGAATCTTCGGTGTAAACCCCCTTGGGCCCCACCTTGATGCTGGCCAGGGCCTTGTCCTTGGCCGAACTCTTCTTGTCCTTGGCACCGTCGGCCGCCTCGAGCAGCTCATCGGCCGCCGCGCTGAGGTCGCTGCTGACCGTTTCAGCCTTGGGTTTGGCCGCTGCTTTGGCGGTGGTTCCCTTCGCTTTGGTGGCGCCGGCCTTGGCGGCTGCTGGGCCGGCTTTGACGGTGGTGCTCTTCGAAGCCGCCTTCGCGGCGGGCTTGCGGGTCCTGGTGACGGTGTTGGCTGCCGTCAGGGCTTCGCCCTCGTCAGCAGCGGCAGGAGCTGCAAGGTCGACCTTTGACTTGGCGGATGACTTGGGGGAGGCTTTGGCCTTGCTGGCGCTGGCCTTCGGTTTGAGCTTCACCGCCACTTCCTCTCCCGATGGAGCGGCCACCATCAGGATCTGAGGAACGCCTGGCTTGGGGCTGGCGGCGGACACTGGGCTCATAGCGGGACTGCGACGGAGTGACGGAATGGTCAAGTGAAAACAATTGGGCCGACAAGTTCAGGCCGGAAATTCAGCCAAGCCAATTGGGCGCGATGACAACATCACGACACAAAACGTTTCTTCGGCATCCCGGAGCAGCCGATGGCCGACCAGGATCAAGAACAGGCCCCATCAGGCGCCGGGTGGAAGCGGAGGAAACAAAGACCTGACGACATGGAACGACCCGGAGGCCAGGCAGTGCTGTCAGGGGTGTTCGCAGACCGGGAGGCGCGCTGGAGGGATCTCCAAGCAGCCTGCACTTCAGGTCTTCCCACTGGACGGAACTCTGCCTGGTTCCGACAGCAGCCAGTTGAGCTGCTCAACTCCTTTATCTTAAGAAACCCCTATGGGGTTTGCAAGGCGAATCTCGACCGTGTTGGAGATCTCCTTGCCCCCGCTCTGGGTTCAGGTCTGGGTGGAGGCCGGCCGGGAGGGGCGGATCTTCACCTACGCCGCGCCACCGGCCCTTGGCCTGGCGGTCGGCGATCTGGTGACCGTGCGACTGAGGGGACGCCCCCAGATCGGCCTGGTGGTCGACACCCTGGCTGAGGCTCCGGCTGATCTCGATCCAGCGGTGATCCAGTCCGTGGAAGGCCTCCACCAGGCCGCTGCCGTTGATCCCCACTGGCAGGCGCTGCTGCAGGAGGTGGCCCGTCAGTGCCACACCAGCCTGTTTCGAACCCTCAAGACAGCCTTGCCTCCAGGCTGGCTGGGACAGCGGCCGGGACGGGCCCAGCTCCAGTTGCGCACCCAGCTGTGGTTGGAGCTGGTGGAGAGCCCCCAGCCACTCACCAGCCGCCAGTGCCAGCTCATCGATCGCCTGCGGGAAAGCGCCGGCTCGGCGGCTCCTCAGAGCGCGGTCATGGCGTGGGGTTTCAGCCGTTCCCTGCTGCAGACCCTGGTGGCCAAAGGCTGGTTGCGCAGCAGCCGACAGGTGCTGGCCGGCGGCGGTGCGCCTCGGCCAGGCGCCGTCCAGCAGTCTCCTGATCTGGCCGGCAGACCGCTCGAGTCACCCCGCCCCCTGAATCCGGAGCAGCAAGCAGCCCTCGAGCAGATCCTCGCCGGATCCAGTGGCCAGGAGTTCCTGCTCTGGGGAGTGACCGGCTCAGGCAAGACGGAGGTGTATCTGCAGGCGGCGGCGGCCTGCCTGGCTTCCGGCCGCAGTGCCCTGATCCTCACTCCTGAGATCGGGCTGATCCCCCAGTTGCTCGACCGCTGCCGTGCCCGCTTCGGCGGCCGCATCCTCGAGTTCCACAGCGGCCTCTCGGAGCGGGCGCGCATCGCCGCCTGGCGTCGCTGTCTGCAGGCCGGCCCCACGGAGCCGCTGATCGCCGTGGGCACTCGCTCGGCGGTGTTCCTGCCCCTGGCGCCCCTGGGCCTGATCGTGCTGGATGAGGAGCACGACAGTTCTTACAAACAGGACAGTCCGATGCCCTGCTACCACGCCAGGGAGGTGGCCCGCCTGCGCTGCCGTGCCGCGGGGGCCCGGCTGCTGCTGGGGAGCGCCACCCCCTCCCTGGAGTCGTGGCTGGCCTGCCGGCATCCTCAGCGCCCGGCCACCCTGCTGCGCCTCAGCCGCCGCATCAGTGGCCAGGAGGCCGCGCCGGTGCGGGTGGTGGACCTGCGTCAGGAGCTGGCGGAGGGCCACCGCCGCCTGATCAGCCGCGCCCTGATGGAGAGGATGGAGCGGCTCCAGGAGCGGGGGGAGCAGGCCGTGGTGCTGGTGCCTCGCCGCGGCTACAGCAGTTTCCTGAGCTGCCGCAGTTGCGGTGAGGTGGTTCAGTGCCCCCATTGCGATGTGTCCCTCACCGTCCACCGGCTGCGCGATGGCAGTCAGACCCTGCGCTGCCACTGGTGCGGCCACCGCCAGCCCCTGACCTCCCGCTGCGGGTCCTGCGGTTCCACCGCCTTCAAGCCCTTCGGCGCCGGCACCCAGCGGGTGATGGAGCAGCTGGAACAGGAACTCTCGGGTCTGCGCCTGTTGCGCTTCGACCGGGACAGCACCCGGGGCCGGGATGGGCACCGAGGCCTGCTGGAACGCTTCGCGGCCGGGGAGGCCGATGTGCTCGTGGGCACCCAGATGCTGGCCAAGGGCATGGATCTGCCCCGGGTCACCCTGGCGGCGGTGCTGGCAGCCGATGGTCTCCTGCACCGGCCTGACCTGCGGGCCTCGGAGCACTGCCTGCAGCTGCTGCTGCAGCTGGCAGGCAGGGCCGGCAGGGGGGAGCGTCCCGGGGAAGTGATCGTGCAGACCTACCTGCCGGATCACCCTGTGATCCAGCATCTGATCGACGGCCGCTACGACACCTTTCTCGAGGCGGAACTGCAGCTGCGCCGCCAGGCCCAGCTGGTGCCCTTCAGTCGGGCCTGTCTGCTGCGCCTCGCTGGCCCATCCGGAGCGGCCACCGCCACGGCCGCCGCCGCCCTGGCCGAGCAGCTGCGGCCCCAGGTGGAGCAGGCCGGCTGGCAGATGATCGGCCCCGCGCCTGCCGCGGTGGCGCGGGTGGCGGGCCGCTACCGCTGGCAACTGCTGCTGCACGGCCCCGCCGGGGCCGATCTGCCCCTGCCTCCAGAAGTGGAGCTGCGCGCCGGCCTGGCCCGCAGCGTGAGCCTCTCGATTGATCCCGATCCGATCGAGCTCTGAGGGAACCCCCTACGGGGAGGGCAACTCAGGCCAGCCGAATCCCGCCTGTCGCCGCAACCGCTGCAGCACCAGGCTGAGCACCAGCAACAGGGCGATCAGCAGGCTGCCCAGGCCGAGGCGGCTCCAGCGCCAGCCGCTCAGCTCAAGCCGGTTGACGGCCCCCAGCTGCAGGGGCCAGTTCAGTCCGTCGGAACGGGGCTCCACGGCCAGCGGCTGGGCCATTCGCACCGTCCCGATGCCCAGGGACCGGAGTCTCACCGTGAAGCTCAGGCCCGGCAGGGGCTGCACCTGGCGCAGGTCGAGCTCAAAGCCGAGCTGCTGACGAACACCGAGCAGCCAGTTGCGTTCCTGAAGCCTCAGCACAGGGGCAGGCAGTGCCTGCCCTGTGAGCGCGCCGGCATCGAGAGCCAGCCGCCGCAGCAGGCCAGAGGCTTCCGTCGCCGACACCAGGCCGCTGCTGAGGCTGAGGCGGCCCTGATCCGGATCCAGGGAGAGCTTGAAGCGAGTGAGGTCAGGGTCGGCTGAGAGGGTGCTGGCGAACTGCCTCTGCCAGGGCATCCAGCTGCCGCTGACGCTGGTGAGGCTCTGGCTCAGCTCGAGCCGACCCGGTGCCGGCAGGCTCAGCTCGGTGTCGACGCGCAGGCAGCCCCCCAGCAGCCCCGTGAGCAGCAGCAGCACAGCCAGCACGACGACAGCAAAGCCCAGGGGCGCCCGGGTGGGACCCACGGGCGGCGGTGGCGCCGACTCCGTTCTGGCGCGGCCTGGGCGGGCCTGGGCCAGGGGCATCACCCGTTGCTGCAGCGACTCCACCCCGCCGATCGGCGGCAAGGTGATGGACCAGTTCTCCGGCCGCTTGAGACTGGGAGCCTCGAGAATCAGGCTGAGGTCTCGGGCCTGCCGGCGCAGCTCGGGATCGGCACAGGCCTGGAGACCGCGCACACAGCTGGCCGCCCGCTCGGACTCCCCCTGGCCGATCAGCGCCGTGGCCATCAGCATCCGGGCCCGTCCTCCCAGGGAAACCGTGATGGCATGGGCCGCCACGATCGGCTCCAGCAAGCGCAGGCAGCGGCCGTACTCACCGCATTCGAGCGCGGCCCGTGCCGGGGCCAGTGGATCCTCAGCCACGCCGCTCGGCACTCGCTCGGGCGGGGGCACGGCTGCTGCCGACCACCATCGTGCCGACGCCGGCATCGGTGAACACCTCCAGCAGCAGGGCATGGGGGACGCGGCCATCGAGGATGTGGGCCGCGCCGACCCCCTGGGCCAGGGCCCGGATGCAGCATTCCGTCTTGGGTGTCATCCCCGCGTTGACGACACCGGTGCGGATCAGCTCCCGGGCCTCGGGCAAGGTGATCTGGCGCAGAAGACTGGAGGGATCCTCCCGGTTCTGCAGGATGCCCGGGGTGTCGGTGAGCAGGATCAGCTTCTCGGCCTGAAGGGCAGCGGCCAGTTCCCCGGCCACCGTGTCGGCATTGATGTTGTGGGCCTGTCCACTGGGATCGGCAGCCACACTCGAGATCACCGGGATATAGCCGCTCTGCAGCAGAGGTGCGAGCACATCGGGGTTGACCGCCGCCACCTCTCCGACCAGTCCGTAGGAACCGTCCCCCCAGGTGCGGGCCTCCACCAGAGCCCCATCGCTGCCGGAGAGCCCCACGGCACGGCCGCCCACCCGGTTGAGACCGTTGACGATCTGCTTGTTGACCCGACCCACCAGCACCATTTCCACCACATCCATGGTGGCGAGGTCGGTGACCCGCAGCCCATCACGGAATTGGGCGGGGATCTCCAGCTTCTTGAGCCACTGGTTGATCTCCGGTCCGCCGCCGTGCACCACCACCGGCTGTACCCCCACGCAGGCCAGCAGGGCCAGGTCGCGAAAGACTGCATCGCGCAGATCTTCGCGCACCATCGCCGCACCACCATACTTCACCACCACGCGGCGTCCGGCGAAGCGCTGGATATAAGGAAGCGCCTCACTGAGCACGGACACCCTCAGGGTGTCCTCGGCGCTGATGACGGGGTCCTGGCTCAAGAGGGAAATGGGAGAGGGTGGGCGTGGGGACGGACCGGCAGCCGCCGGGGCCAGGGCTCAGGCCGCTGGAGCGGGCTCGACAACATCCGCGCCGGGCAACAGGCTCAGTTCCAGCTCGGAAGCGGAGATCAGACGCAGCTCAGCGCGCAGTCCAGGCCCGAAGAAGCGACCGAGCCGCTCCTGCTTGGCCTGCCATCGTTCCGGGGGAACTCCATGGCAGCGGAAGTGGAGCACAAGGCCGTAGCCGCCCTCCACATCGCGCTCGGCCACGCTCAACAGCTCCGGCGGGGCGTCGTCGTTCCAGAGCTTGAGGGCTTCGAGGGAGCTCTCGAGGTGGGCCTTCTGGCCATAACGCCAGCGGGTCACGTCTTTGAGAAGCTTGCGCAGGGGCTCGCTCTCGGGCTGCTCGCGCAGCTGACGCAGCTCCGCTGCCGGCGTGAGCCGCTGGGCTGGAGGCAGCTCCGAGGACTTCAGGGCCAGGCCTCCCAGCAGCACCGGAACGCCGTAGAACACTCCCGCCAGGCTGATGTTGGGGCTGTCGGTGACGTAGGCGATCGAGCCGATCACGGTGAGCGCCGCACCGAGGATGGTCAGCAGGCTGCCGGGCGATGTGAGTGCTTCCATAGCGCCATCTTCCTGCAGCGCGGTCCAGGATGGCGATCGTTGCCCAGGAGTCCCTCCGGCCATGGATCACCCCAGCCCAGCTGCCGATCCCGCTTCGCCTTCGTCTCCCCCCGAGATCCCGCTCAACGACCCCAGCACCCTGACGCTGCTGGACCAGCTCACCGAAGATCGCCTCTGGCTGCTGCAGCAGATCGACGGCGGCCGCTGGCCCGATCTGAGGCTGGATCTCGCTGCGCTGGAGCGGGAGCTCGGGCAGCTGCTCGACCAGGCCCGCCAGCGGCTCGAACCGGGCTGATCCGGCCCTCAGAAGGGGATTTCGTCGTCGTCGTCGGCCAGATCAGGCACCAGCGGCGAGGTGTTCCAGGTGGGGGGCGGTGGCTCCGCGGCGGCAGGGCGAGGTGCCGGAGTGCCGGGCCGGGGCGCGGAAGTCGTCGGCCGTGGAATCGTGCGCACCGGAGCGCCAGCGGCCTGGGATCCAGTCGCCTGAGCCGTACCCCCCTGAGCCATCGCTGCAGCCATCGACGGCGCCACCGATGGAGCCGGAGCGGAACCCTGGGCCGTGAGTGGGTGAAGGCGGGCGAGAGTGAATTCGGCGCGCTTTTCCTTGGTGCCATCGGCGCGAGAGACGGTGCTCATGCGCAGGCGCCCCTCGATCATCAGCCGCTGACCCACCTGCACCCGGTTCTGAAGATCCTGGGCGAGGTTGCCCCAGCCCACCACCTTCAGTTGCCCCGGGGGATCATCGGGGCGGAGACCGTCGAGTTCGACGGCCATCTCCGCCACCGGTGTCTGGTTGTCCTGGGTGTAGCGCACCTGGGGTGCCTCCAGCACCACCACCTCCAGCAAACAGTGGTTCACGTCCCCCTCGACGACAGTGGGCCCCATCCTGATGCACGGACCCAACCCTTGAACGCCGGATCTGATGCGGCGGACGTCGCTGCAGCACCAGGACGGCGGCCATCGATCTGGTTGCTGGGAGGCACCGGAGAAGGGCCACTGATCGTCAGCCGGCTGCTGGCCGCCGGATGGAGTGTGCAGATCTCTCTGGTGAGCGAGGACGCCCTGCGGGCCTATCCCTCCCACCCCCGGCTGCAGAGTCGCCTGGGAGCGCTGGCCGGCCCTGGGGCGATCGAAGCCGAACTGCTTGATGCTCCCCTTGCCCCTTTCCGTTGGGTGATCGATGCCAGCCACCCCTTCGCCGCTCGGATCAGTGCCGATCTGGCGGCGGTCTGCACCCGCGGCGGCCAACCCCTGCTTCGCCTCTGGCGCCCGCCGGTCCCCCAGCTGCCTGGGACCAGGCTGATCCTGCTCGATCAGCTGGAGGATCTGGCCGGCCTTGATCTGGCCGGCGAGCGCCTGCTGCTGGCGATCGGCGCCCGCAATCTGGCGAGGGCCGTGGCGCTGGCCAAGGCCTCTGCCTGCTTCGCCCGCATCCTGCCCAACCCGACAAGCCTGCGGCAGGCCCTGGCGGCGGGGCTGGGTGAGGGTGCCCTTGCCTGCCACCGTCCCGGCACGGGGCAACCGGCGTCAACGGCCGGATCGATCGAGCGGGCTCTGCTGGACCAATGGGGCATCTCGGCGGTGCTCTGCCGCCAGTCGGGCGGCCCGACCGAACAGCTCTGGCAGCAGCTCTGCGCCGAGCTGGGGCTGACGCTGCTGCTGCTCAGGCGACCGACGGAACCGCTGCCTGAGTCGGGTCTGTGGCCACTGGAGGAGTTGCTCGGACAGGTGGGAAGGCCAGAGCCCGCTGGAGCGGAATCAGCCCAGGTGCTCGGCCACCAACTGGGGCAGTGAAGCCCGCGGGCGGGGCCCCAGCTGGGTGATCACCTGGCCGGCACAGAGAGATCCCAGTTGGCCGCAGCGCTCCAGATCCTCCCCGCGGGTGAGTCCGTAGAGGAAACCGGAGGCATAGAGATCACCGGCTCCAGTGGTGTCGACCAGGGGGCCGAGCACCCAGGGATCGATCCGATGGATCTGTCCGTTTCCGAGCACCACCGAACCCAGGGCACCGCGCGTGAGCACGGCGATGGAGCAGCGACCGCGCACCTGTTCCATCGCCGCATCGAAACCATCGCACTGGTACAGCGCGGTGATCTCAGCTTCGTTGGCGAAGAGCACGTCCACATGGCCATCCACCAGCTCCTGGAAGCTCTGCCTGTGGCGCTCGACGCAGAAGGCATCGGAGAGGGAGAGGGCCACCTGGCCACCGGCGGTACGCATCACCTCCGCGGCTGCGAGGAAGGCCCGCTTGGCGGCCTCCCCATCCCAGAGGTATCCCTCCAGGTAGAGCATCCCCGCCTGGCGCACCAGATCCAGGTCCAGGTCGGCTGGTTCGAGGTCCACCGAGGCGCCCAGATAGGTGCACATCGTGCGCTGGGCATCGGGGGTGACCAGGATCAGGCAACGGGCGGTGGCTGCACCCGTGCTGGCGGCCGGGGTCTCGAAGCGAGCCCCCACCGAGCGGATGTCGTGGCTGAAGATCGCCCCCAGCTGGTCGTCACGCACCCGGCCGATGAACCCGGCTCGGGCTCCGAGCTGGGCCAGGCCCGCCAGGGTGTTGGCGGCCGAGCCACCGGAGGTTTCCAGTCCAGGGCCGGCCGCTTCGTAGAGCTCCCGGGCCTGCTCGGCATCCACCAGGGCCATGCCTCCCTTGTTCAGTCCATGCTTCTCGAGGAAGGCGTCGTCGGAGCTGACCAGCACATCGACGATCGCGTTGCCGATGCCCACCACATCAAGGGATCGGCCGTCGGCGTGGATCGTCATACGTTCAGAAGGGCTCGCTTGGGTCCGTGGATCGGATCCTCTACGACGATGGTCTGATCACGCTGGGCGCCGAGGGAAACGATCGCGATCGGCACCTCCATCAGCTCAGCCAGGAACCGGAGATAGGCCATGGCGGCGGCGGGCAGATCCTCGAGGGCGCGGCACTCGGCGGTGGAGCACTGCCAGCCAGGCAGGGTCTGAAAGATCGGACGGCAGCGGGCAAAGGTCTCGGCGCTGCTCGGGAAGTGATCGATGCGTTCGCCATCGAGCTCATAGGCCACGCCGACCTGGATCTCATCCAGTTCATCAAGCACATCGAGCTTGGTGATGGCCAGGCAATCCAGTCCGTTCACCTCCACGGCGTAGCGACCGATCACCCCATCGAACCAGCCGCAGCGGCGACGGCGCCCCGTGGTGGTGCCGAACTCCCCGCCCCGGTCGCAGAGGTGGTCATTGATGCTGCCCTGCAGTTCCGTTGGGAAGGGACCCTCGCCCACCCGGGTGGTGTAGGCCTTGGCGACCCCGATGACCCGATCGATCAAGGTGGGGCCCACGCCGGCACCGATGCAGGCGCCACCGGAGACGGGATTGGACGAGGTGACGTAGGGGTAGGTGCCGTGGTCGAGATCAAGCAGGGTTCCCTGGGCGCCCTCGAACAGGATGTTCTGCCGGGCCCGGGCCGCCTGGTGGATCGTGCGGGTGCAATCGACCACATGCGGCGCAAGACGCTCGCCATAGGCGAGGTATTCCGTCAACACCACCTCGGGATCAAGGGGCTCAAGGCCGTAGATCCGCTCCAGGATCAGATTCTTTTCGGCCAGGGGTCCCATCAGGCGCTCGCGCAGGCGCTCGGGATCGAGCAGGTCGATCACCCGGATGCCGTTGCGATCGGACTTGTCGGCGTAGGTGGGACCGATGCCCCGGCCGGTGGTGCCGATGCGCCGATCACCGCGGCGCTTTTCCATCGCCAGATCAAGCAGGCGGTGGTACGGCATCGTGACGTGAGCCGTGGAGGCCAGCTTCAGACCGGAGATGTCGATGCCGTAGTCCTCGAGCATGTCGAGTTCTTCGAGCATGATGCGTGGGTCCACCACCGTGCCCGAACCGATCAGACAGATGGTGTCGGGGTAGAGAATTCCAGAGGGAATGAGGTGAAGTTTCAACACCTTGTCGTCGACCACGATCGTGTGGCCGGCATTGACTCCACCCTGATAACGAACCACCACATCGGCGGATCGGCTCAGCAGATCGGTGATCTTGCCTTTCCCCTCGTCGCCCCACTGTGCACCGATGACGACAACATTGGCCAAGGACACAGCGGCCCGTAGCCGCTTCTAAGCACAAGGGTCAAGAGTCTCAGATGACCAGCCCTTTCGTCAAAGCCCTAGGGCCTGAAAACAAGCTGGCAGGGCGCTGGAGAGGCCCGGCCCCTCGGCCTGGGGGGAATCAGGTGCCCCGGACCACGGTGGTTTCGGCTTTTTTCAATTCTTTTTCCAGGCGGGTCTTGAGCGCGTCAGGCAGGGGACGGTTCGCATAATTGGTGTAGTGACCCGCCAGGGAGTTCAAGGCGGTCTGCATGGTGGTGAAGGAGGGCAGTCCGTTCACCCGCCCCTTCGGCCTGTAGAGGGCCATGTAGTCGTTGATCAGGACGCGGGCTTCGCTTTCGGCCTCGGGGCGGGCCGGATCATCCTGGCTGAGGGCAATGGTTCCCAGCAATGATTCAGCCACAGTCATGGTGTCCTCGACGTAGGAACCGCTGAGGCTGTTGCTGACACTGCCGCAACTGGTGAGCGTGAGGCTGAGCCCGAGCGCGATGGCCAGCAGGGGCGTCAGCGTGCGGCTCCACCAGCTCGGAGAGAACATCCTGGCCCAGCAGGCTTGGAGAGCTGCGCTGAGGACTGGCCCAGTCGAACGGAAGAAGGACCTCCAGACAACAGTCATCAGCGTCTCTGCGTGTCGATGGCCGATCTTACGAGCTCCCCGACGCCAGCCCCAGACGTGCGGCGCCGATATGCTCCTGCAGCAGGGTCACCACCTCCTGGGCGGCCACGTCTCGCTTGGCTCCGCCAGCGCGCTCCACCAGCTCCACCTGGCCAGAGGCGGCACCGCGCCCCACCACCACCCGCCAGGGAATTCCGATCAGATCGGCATCCTTGAACTTCACCCCGGCCCGCTCGCCGCGGTCATCGAGCAGCACCTCGAGACCAGCCCGCTCAAGCTCGTCGTGAAGCCGTTCCCCGAGAGCCACCTGAACGGGGTCCTGGGCGCTGGCCACCACCACGATCACCTCGAAGGGGGCGATCGCCACGGGCCAGCGAATGCCCAGGTGATCGTGGTGCTGCTCAACGGCAGCCTGGGCCAGGCGGGACACCCCGATGCCATAGCAGCCCATCCACAGGGGTTCCTCCAGGCCCTGTTCATTGGTGAAGGTGGCCTCCAGGGCCTGGGAATACTTGCGCCCGAGCTGGAAGATGTGACCCACCTCGATGCCGCGACTGGCCTCAAGCCGCTGGCTGGGGTCCTGCAGGCAGCGCTCCCCCGGCTGGGCTGAGCGCAGGTCGGTCACGTTCGGCCGCCCGCCCCCCAGCGCCGACCAGCGTGCTCCCACCAGGTGAGTATTCAGGCGGTTGGACCCACAGACGAAGGCTTCGAGCTCCGCTGCGGTGGCATCCGCCAGGCGCAGAAACGAGGGTTGCCAGCTGCGCGCTCCTGCCAGCAGTTCATCGCCCAGATGCGGACCTAGGCAGCCCAGAGGCCAGGCAGGCAGCCCCTCGGAGCAGATCTGCTCCGGCGTGATCGGCTCCAGGTCCAACAGGGCCCCGGCGCCTTCCCCCAGCGACGCGCTGACGGCGTTGGCGAGCTTGGTGGGGTTGAGCTGCTGATCGCCGCGCAGGCTCACCAGCACGGGCTGTGGTTTGGTTTCGGCGCAGCGGGCCAGCAGGAGCAGCACCTTCACTGTCTGGCTCGGCTCGAAGCCATGGGCGGCGCAGAGGGCCTCGATGCTGTGCTGCCCTGGGGTGTGGAGCTCCACTGCCGCGGAGCCGGCGCTGACCAGGGGCACCGCCGGCTCCGGCAACGAGCAGGCCCGCTCCTGATTCGCGGCATAGCGTCCATCCGCACTGCTGAGGATCAGATCTTCTCCGGCATCGGCGGTGACCATGAACTCCTGGCTGGCAGAGCCTCCGATAGCGCCGCTGTCGGCTTCCACTGCCACGGTGCGCAGACCACAGCGGCTGAAGATGCGGCGGTAGGCCTCGTCCATGCGCTGATAGGTGAGCCTGAGATCGGCCTCGTCGGCATGGAAGGAATAGGCATCCTTCATGATGAATTCGCGCCCGCGCATCAGGCCGAAGCGGGGCCGGATCTCATCCCTGAATTTGGTCTGGATCTGGTAAAGGCTGACCGGCAGTTGCCGGTAGGAGCGGAGCAGGTCGGCGGCCAGGGCCGTGATCACTTCTTCATGGGTCGGACCGAGCCCCAGGGAACGCTCCTGGCGGTCGACCAGGTGAAACATGATTCCTTCCCCGGCGGTATAGCCCTGCCAACGGCCGCTGCGTTCCCAGAGGCTCGCTGGCTGCAGGGCGGGGAGGAGGGTCTCCAGGGCGCCGGTGGCGTCCATCTCCTGGCGCACGATCGCCGAGATCTTGCTGAGCACCCGCCAGAGCAGGGGCAGATAGGCGTACACACCCGAGGCCACCCGGCGCATGTAGCCGCCGCGAAGCAGCAGCTTGTGGGACGGGATCTCGGCTTCCGCCGGGTCATCCCGCAGCGTCACCAGCATCAGGCGGGAGACGCGCATGGAAGACACAGCTTGAGCAGCCCGGGAACCTATCACCGCATGGGCCATGGTTTTTCAGGGCGGATGAGAACCGGGGCTGGTCTTGCCGACCGGGGCCTAAGCCGGTTTAATCACGCCACCGGGCGGGTCGCTGAGCGACCTGGCTTTCCAGGCTTCCTCTGCTAGCGTCGGCATGAATTCCCAGCCGTCCAAGATAAGTCTTATGGTTGCATCCACGGCCGGCTCCAGCGGAGAGCTTCCACCGACCGTGCCACCCTCCTGGCCTGCCGGCCTGCCCGATCCCAACACCGAATCGGCTGAAGGCCTGATCGGCATCGACGAGGTGCAGAAAGCGCTCAACCGTTCGAGGGCTTCGGTCTACCGCTACACCAACACCGATCCCCGCAACCTCAACCCACCCTTCAACTCGCGCAAGCTCAACCCGGAGTACCGCACCGATCAGAAGGAGGCATTGCTGTTTCACCCCAACGAGGTGGCCCGTTTCGCCCGCGATGTGCTGCGAATCAAGGAGGTGACCGTCGAGGTGCTCAATTCACCCTCCACGGCTACCCAGCAGCTGCTGAGCTCGATCCTCCAGGAACTTCAGGCCATTCGTCTCAGCCTGCAGGGACTGGATCAGGCACCTGCGGTTCTCAGCACCAAGAGGGATCAGTTGGAGCAGTCGCGTCCCGCTGCCTGAGCTGTTCGTCAGCGGCTTGGGCAGAAGCATGCAGAAGGTGTCATATTGAAGACGGCAACGGTCTTTCTGCGGGGTGATTCTCGTCCCATCAGCCAGGCCGCTGCTGCTTCCAGGACCACCGCTCTGAACGGCCTGAGTGCCGATCCAACGCTGCTCCCTGAAGCTGGTCCCTCATCCCTATCCATGGATTCCGAACCTCCACGAACCGGCCCTGCAACGGCCACCGCAACGGCCGCCTCCACAGTCACTGCAACGGCCGCTCTTCCAACCCTCCCCACCCCTGGCGCTGCCGAGTCGGAGCTTGGCTCAACCTCATTCAGCGGGGGTTCCACGGATGAGTCCTACAGCCCAGACGGACTCCTGGATCCCGGATCACCGCTGCTGGGGGCCACCATTGCCCTGCTGGCTCTGATCGTTCCCGTGGCCACCGTTCTGCTGGAGCGTGGCTCTTTCCGGACTGATCCCCGCTTCTCCATTCCCATCAGCCGTGGACATCAGCAGCCTGTCCCCCTCGCCATCCCCGGGATTGGTGAATCTGGTGGTGGAGATCCCCGCCGGTAGCCGCAACAAATATGAGTACAACAGTGCGGCCGGCCTGATGGCTCTCGATCGGGTACTCCATTCCTCGGTCCGCTATCCCTTCGACTACGGCTTCGTTCCCAACACCCTTGCGGAGGACGGAGCTCCCCTCGACGCGATGGTGATCATGGAAGAGCCCACCTTCGCCGGCTGCCTGATCACTGCCAGACCGATCGGCTACCTCGACATGATCGACTGTGGCGCCCATGACGGGAAGCTGTTGTGCGTGCCCGAAGCCGATGGCCGACAGAGCGGCCTGCGCAGCATCCGTCAGATTGCTGCCAACCAACTCGAAGATGTGGCCGAGTTTTTTCGTACCTACAAAAACCTGGAGGGGCGGGCGGTCGAGATCATCGGCTGGGAGGACGCCCCTGCCGTGCCTGCCCTGGTGGAGCGCTGCATCCAGGCCGCCCGCGCCGATCAGGAGGAGCGCTGCAGCAGAAAGCCCTCGTAATCGAGGGCCTGGAATACCCGCGCCGGATCCCCGAAGCCAGCGGCGTTCACGAGGGCCGTGAGCCGTGCCACGCCCACAGGATGGGCCCCGTGCGTGAGAGGCTCGAGCAGTTCAAGGGGTGCCTTCAGCTGGGAGGCCCGCTGGAAGCCGAGCCAGGCCTCCGCCATCTGCTCCTCCAGCAGGGGAAGGGCCGGGCGCATCAGATCCACCAGCACCAGCTGGCCCCCAGGCCGGAGGCAGCGGGCCAGAGCTGAAAGAAACGCCAGCTTGCTCCCGTCATCGGGGAGGGCCTGCAGCACCAGCACCGAGAGCGCCCCATCGAAGCCGGCCTCCAGATCCAGGTCTTCCACCGTGCTCTGCCGCCAGTTGAGGCCCGCCGCCGCCGTGCCCAGCCGCTGCTGGGCGGCGCTGAGCATCGCCTGGGAGGGATCGATCGCGCTCAGGCGCCAGTCAGGGCGCTGGGCAATGGCCTCCACCAGCTCAGCGCCGGTGCCGCAACCGGCCACCAGCACCTCAGCTCCTTCCTGGCCGGCCAGGGGGGAGGCCGCCAGCAGGGCCACCCCGAGCCGGGCGAGGCTGGCGTAGCCAGGGATCAGGCCCTGTACCACCAGGTCGTACCCGGAGAGTTCGCCGCTGTTCGCTGCAGCCATGGCCCTGTGCGCGCTCCCATCGATGGTAGGAAGCGACGCCGCGCCGCCCGGGCCAATATCCATTGCAAGGCTGGTCGTCCAAGACCCGCCGGACGGTAAGTTGGTTCGCGCCAGTAGCCGCTGCGACCAGTGCCCACCATTCGCTTCGATAATGAAGACCAGAAGGTTGGTTGCATCGAGGGGGCCAACCTGCGCCAGGTGGCACTTGATGCCGGCATCAACCCCTACAAGGGCCTCAACAACCTCAACAACTGCGGTGGCCTCGGCCAGTGCGGCACCTGCGTCGTCGAAGTGCTTGAGGGCACCCAGAATCTCTCGCCCCGCAGCGATGTCGAGCAGGTCTACCTGTCGGATCGCCCCGCCAACTACCGCCTCAGCTGCCGCACCAGCGTCAACGGCGACGTGACGATTCGAACCCGCCCGGACGCTGCCGTGGGCAAGGGCTCCAACAGCCTGGTGGGTGCTCTGAAGTCGCTTGTCGGTCTGAAGTGAGCCTGGACGGTGCCTTCAGTGGAGGACGCCCCAGGCTCTACAGCTACCCGAAGTGCTCCACCTGTCGCAGGGCCCTGAAATGGCTCGCAGAGGAGGGGCTGGAGGTGGATCTGGTGGACATCACTCTCTCACCCCCAACCCGGGAGCAGCTTGAGAAAGTCTGGGCCGGTCTTCCTGATCCCCGCCGGCTGTTCAACACCAGCGGGGCCAGCTACCGCGCCCTCGGCGCCGCCCAGGTCAAGGCGATGTCTCCCTCCGAAGCCATCACGGCCCTGGCCGCCGATGGCAAGTTGATCCGCCGACCCCTTCTGCTGGCGGAAGGGGTCGCGGTGCTCACGGGCTTTGATCCCGAGGTATGGAAGCAGGCCCTGAAGCCTCTGCTCCCATCCGCTGGTTCTCAGCTGCCGTCGCCGGCGGCACCGTGAGCTGATCCAGCTCACGGATCAGGGCATCGATCCCCGTGCGGTTGATCTGGGCCAGGTAGGTGAGCTTGAGTTCCTCCAGCAGGGCGCAGACCAGCTGTTGGCTGCGCTCCAGCACCGGACCACGCTCCAGGGCTTCTGCCAGCTCGTCCCAGAAGCGATCGACACAGTCGCGCAGGAGATCAATCTGGCGGTTGTCGCGCCGCTGCAGCCTTGCGCCGGCTCCCCGCGAGAGCTCCATCACGCTGTCCACCATGCCGGTGGCGAGCTGCTGGGTCAGTTGCTGCTCCACCTGCATCAGCAGTTGCAGCTGGCGCAGCCCCGGTGGCACCACCATCGTCTGAAGCGTCTGCTGCAGGGCATGGGCCAGCACGGCCTGCAGCTGGGGTGCCAGCCGCGGACCCACTTCGCTGAGGAGCAGGGGCCCCCAGATGCGCATCAGTTCAACCAGCTCGCGCTCGTCATTGATCGAGACGCTCTGATGGCTGCGCAGGCGGCGGATCCGCTGGGGCCACCGAGAGGAGCGGATCAACCCCTGGGCCCCGTCCATGAGCTGCAGGGCCAGCACCTCGAACAGTTCCACGGCCAGGAGGGCCACCACCGCCCGGCTGATCACGGCTCGCAGGGGCTCCATGTTCACCAGGCCACTGGTCTGCAGCCTTTCCACCACCGGCATGATGCGCAGCCAGCGCCAGAACGGCAGCAGCAGGGGCAGATCGATCCAGCGCCGCAGCAGGGCATCCCCCCAGCTCAGGCCAGGCAGGCGGCGGCGCAGCCGTACTGCCCTCAGCAGGATGTCCGCCAGGAAGACGCTCTGGAAAAGCAGCAGATCAATCCGCCAGAACTGGTCGGTGGGACGTCCGTTCTCATCGATCGATCGCCAGAAGTTGGTGGCCACCAGCGGCAGCACCTGCTGCTGCCAGAAGAGGCGCTCGTCGCTCCAGGGCTGGCGCCGCAGCCAGTCGTCTCCGAGCAGCAGCTCAGCCGATTGCTTGGCCGAGTCCTGGTCGGCGCGCTCGCGCAGGCGGTTCTTGATCTTCTCCAGCGTGCCGGAGCCACCCGAAGAGAGGAAGGGGTTGTCATCGATCATCTGATCGGTGAGCGCAACCTGTCGCTGGCGCAGGTCGCTGGCTGAGGAACCCGCCAGCAGGGCGCGGTCCATCTGATCGAAGGCGTCCAGGTAGGCCTGGGTCTCCCGGTGGGGTTCGATCCCCTTCACCGGGTCGTAGAAGGGCGTGATGTCGGGCAGGAACCCGAGACGCAGCACCAGCGGCGCCGAGGGCAGGGGATAGAGGTTGCGCTGCAGCCAGAACGTGCGCAGGGGCACGTAGGTGATGTCGAAGCAGACCCAGAGCAGATTGACGGCTGCCCAGAGGGCCACGAACTGATCCCAGTGGTGCCCAAGGCGATTGCTGCCTGTCGAGGACCTCAGATGCCAGCGCGGCCGCACCATGGAGAACAGCGTCGATCGACCCAGGGTAGAGAGGGGGAATGCCCCGCTCCGGAGCCCTAAGGTGGCCGGCTCCAGCAGGAGAGCATTGAGCGCCGAGGACTCCCCATCACCGACCACACCTGCGGGGACACCTGAACCCGAGCCGCAAAAGGGGCCTCAGCCAGAGCAGCAGTCGGTCCACGGCTCGGAAAGTGCCTGGGCGTTCTGGCGCAGCGTGCTGCTCACCTTGGCGGTGGCCCTGGGGATCCGTCAGTTTCTGTTGGAGGCCCGCTTCATCCCGTCGGGCTCCATGCTGCCCGGCCTGCAGATCCAGGACCGTCTTCTGGTGGAGAAGATCTCGTTTCGCAGCCGTGCCCCCCAGCGGGGCGAAATTGTGGTTTTCCACTCCCCCTTTCACTTCGATCCCGCCCTCCAGGCCAATCGACGCCCCAGCCCCATGGGCTGCCTGCTGGTGAATCTGCCCCTGATCGGCTCGATCCCAGGCCTGCAGGAGCCGGCATGCGATGCCTACATCAAACGGGTGGTGGCGATCCCCGGTGACCGGGTGGTGGTCAACCCCCGCGGGCAGCTGAGCATCAACGGCCAGACCATCCGCGAGACCTACGTCCAGAACTTCTGTCCGATCGACAGCCAGGGCACCGGCCCCTGCCGCACCCTCGACACCGTGGTGCCGCCTGGAGCCGTGCTGGCCCTCGGCGACAACCGAGCCAACAGCTGGGATGGACGCTTCTGGCCCGGTGGTCCCTTCCTGCCCCGCAAGGAGATCATCGGCAGGGCCTTCTACCGCTTCTGGCCGCTGGATCGCACTGGCCCTCTGGGGGACCCGGATCCCCTCAGCGGGGTCCCAGCCAAAGCCGGGGCAGCAGCCCCGTCGCCAGTACCCGCCCCCTGAGCACCTCTCCCCCCAGGGGCTGGTTGGCTGCCTTGGAGGCATAGCCATCGCCACTGGGGATCCACTCCAGCTCCGGGTCGAAGAGGATCCAGCGCCTGGAACCGCACTGGAGCTCAGGTTCCTCCAGATCGAGCAGCCGGGCCGGACCCCAGCAGAGGGCGCGCCAGAGCGCTTCGGGGCTCCAGCCCTGCTCCCGCACCAACTGGTGCCACAACAGCGGCAGCACGTAGCGGTGACCCGCCAGACCAGGCCGGCGCTGATCCAGAGGCAGCAGTTGCTCTTCTGGATCAAGCGGTTGATGGTGGACTGCCACCGCGCTGATCACCCCGTCCGCCAGGGCCGCCACCAGAGCACGGCGGTCTGAGGGAGTGCCCAGGGAGGGCACCAGCCGCCAGCCTTCGGCCACCGGATCAAGGCTGCCGCTGTCGGCCACCAGATGCCACCAGCAGACCGTGGCCATCGGCGCCGGATCGGCCGCCCGCAGCAGCTTCACGCCAGCGGCGGTGGAGAGATTCGCCAGGCGCAGGCACACCTGGGGCAGGGAGGCCCCAAGGGCCAGCAGGTTCTGAAGGGGGATGGTCTCACTCAGGGGAGGATCCAGGGGCCAGCCGGCCCGCAGGGCTTCCACCCCCTCGCGCACGAAGCCACCGTGATCAAGACTGGCGTTCCGCGGGGCCAGCAGCACAGGGCGATCAGCGCATTCGCCGATGCTGAGCCCGCGTTCCAGCAGAGGCAGCGGCGGCAGCTCCCCTTCCTCCGCCAGTCCGAGGGCACCGGCGGCCAGCAGATCGGCGTGGGCCGAGAGATCTTCCCCGCGGCCACCGAGGCTGAACCCTCCCCACAGGCGCAGTTCGAACGGGGGCTCAGCCGCCAGGCGCAGACATTCGGGGCGATCGCGCCAGTTGCGGGCCCGCGGCAGCAGTGCCACGGTGCCGTAGCCAGCCGCAGCAGCTGAGCGGACCAGGCTTTCGAGGGTTTCGGCGCGGCCGTCTTCGGGTTCCTCCAGAAAGCTGTGGGGGTCCACCAAGGCCGGCGCCAACAGCCAGGAGCCAGCAGGCAGGGGGGTCAGGCCCAGGCGTGCCGCCCCGTCCCAGGACCTGGCGCCAATGGCTGTGATCACCCCCTGCTCGAGCAGCACATCGCTGCGCAGGAGAGGCTGGTCGGGCCCTTGCAGCAGTCGAACATCCTGCAGCAGGTGGGCCGTCATCAGAGGGCGCCGGCGGCGGTTCGGTCGATCACGCCCCCGAGGTGGGTGGTGAGGTTCAAGCAGGTCACCACCGGCAGGATTCCGCCAGCACTGTCCGGCGGCGGCCAGTCGATCACACTCACCCCGCCGTTGCCCTGCTTGACCATCCAGATGTTGGCCGGGGTCAGGCCCAGCAGGGCACAGAGGATCGTTTTGTTGACGGCGTCATGGGCCACCACCAGGGCGGTCTCCCCCGCCTCCAATCCAGCGGCGAGAGCACTCCAGCAGGCCAGAGAGCGGTCCCAGACCTGCTGCAGATTCTCACCTTCGGGCATCTGCACGGTGTGGGGCGCTTCTTTCCATTGCTGCAGCAACTCCCCCCATTCCTGGGAGATCTCCTGCTCCAGGCGCCCCTCCCATCGGCCGTGACCGATCTCCACCAGGCCCTCCTGGCTGTGGAGTGTCACTTCGGGATGGGCGGTGAGGATGGCTTCGGCGGTCTGGCGAGGCCGGGCCATCGAGCTGGTGAAGGCCTTCTGGATCGGCACGGCGCTGAGGAAGTCGGCCGCGGAGCGTGCCTGGGCCACACCAGTGGTGTTGAGGGGAATGTCGATCTGACCCTGGAAGCGACCCTGGCGGTTCCAGTCGGTTTCGCCGTGGCGCACCAGCAGCAGACGCGCCCCGGCGCCTTTCGGCGGCAGCCCGTTGCCGAGGTGGGCGGTGACATTGAGCGATTCGATCTGCACCTGCACGCCACCGCCGGCCTGACGCTGCAGGTTGAACACCGAGAGGGAGGCGTTATCAAGGCGAAGCCCCTGAAAGCGGCTGGCGGGCAACCCCAGCAACTGCAGCACCAGGCAGCGCAGGATGGCGCTGTGGGCCACCACCAGCACCGTGGTCAGATCGTCTCCCGCCTGATCAGCCTGATCCAGATGCTCACGCTCCAGGCGATCCAGCCAGCGGCGGGCCTGGTCCATCAGCTCTGGAATCGGCCGGAATCTGCTGCCATCGGAGCGCTCCAGCTCCAGCTGATCGGGAGCCTCTCTCCAGAGGCGGTAGGCCTCGGGAAAGCGCGCTTTCACCTCACCGCCCAGCAGGCCGCACCAGGGGGCCAGATCCACCTCCAGCAGGTCGTCGTCAAACTCGGCGGTGAGCCCACCCCCCTGGGCCTCCAGCAGCTGGGCGGCTGTGTTGGCGGCACGGCTCAGGGGGGAGCTGTAGACGGCATCGAGGCGAAGGTCCGCCAGTGCTGAGCCAGTGAGGCGGGCCTGGAGTCGGCCCTCGTCGGTGAGGGAGGAGAGATCATCCCGGCCCTGGATGCGGCGCTCGGTGTTGAAGCTGCTGAGTCCATGGCGGACGAGCAGGAGCCGAAGGGGCACGGGGTCTGGAGCTGGAAGCGCCGTCATCGTATGGGAGGGATTACCGCACGGCTCATCGCCGCTTCCGCTTACGGCCGCCTATCGGGCTCAAGGGAGAATCGGGCCATTGCGAGGAGTTGGGGTGGGAACAGCAGGGCGAGGACGGGCCGGGTCCCTGAAAGTGGGGCTGGCCATGGTCAGCCTGGTGCTGAGCCTGCTGCTCTGGCTCAACGGTCTGCTGGAAAGTCTGGAGCGCCCATCGGTGGGTAACGACCTGTCCAGGCGGCAACTGGAGCTGAGTGCGCTGGCTGCACCGGCGATTCCGCCCTCGCTGCAGCCGCTCCTGGTGGGCGTGGACCCGGGGGGCCTGTTGCTGGCTGAACTGGAGCAGCAGGCGGAGGAGGGCGGCGACAGCGCAACTGCAGCAGCGGCCGCTCAGGCGTCCGGTGAACGGGAGGCCAGGATCAGCCTGCTGGAGCGGGCGCTGCTGCAGTTGCGCCAGGGACAACCGGCCGCCGCCCGCCCCCTGCTGCTGCAATTGCAACGGCTTGCCAGCGCCGACGATCAGGCCCTGATCGAGCAGCTGCTGATGGTGCCCCAAGGCGGCAGCATGCCAGCCGAGGCGCTGGGCATGCTCGAGGACCCGCTGGTGCGGCGGCTGAGCTGCCAGGTGCTGGCGGACACCAGCGACTGCGCCGAGCCTGCCGCCGAGCGGCGCGCCCTGCTCCAGCTCCTGGGCATTAACCTGCTGCCTGCCCTGGCCCTGCTGGTTGGGCTGGTGCTATTGCTGCGGGAAGGCTGGCTGCGCTGGCGCGGCAAGCAACCACCGCTGCCTGCCCTGGTCGGCCCCGACCTGGGAGTGATTGATGTGGTGCTGCTGATCGCCGGAGGGTTCGTGCTGCTGGGGGAAGTCCTCACGCCCGTGCTGCTGAGCCCCCTGCTGCAGGCCACTCTCTCGGCACTGGCCATCAAGCCTCCCCTCGCCGATGGCGTCACGGTGCTCGCCATGTACCTCGGCCTGATGGCCGCGCCGCTGCTGGTGCTCGTCTGGCTGCTGCGCTCGAGGGGCGAGGCCCCGCAGGGGGGCTGGCTTCAGCTCCGCTGGCTGCCTCTGGGTTCAGCCCTGCGCAAGTCGGTGAAGTATCTGCTGATCGTGCTGCCCCTGGTGGCGCTGGTCGGCTGGCTGCAGCAGCTCGTCTGGAGCGATGTCGGTGGAAGCAATCCACTGTTGGAGCTGGTGCTGCGCAGCGGTAACGGCCTGACTCTGGCCTGTTTCGCCTTCACAGCGATCGTGCTGGCCCCGCTGTTCGAGGAAACCATCTTCCGGGGGGTGCTGCTGCCGGTGCTGGGACGGGAGCTCGGTCCCCTGTCTGCGGTGTTCCTCAGCAGCGCGGTTTTCGGCATCGCCCACCTCAGCCTTGGAGAGTTTCCTCCCCTGTTCACCCTGGGCCTGGGCCTGGGCTGGCTGCGTCTGAGCAGTGGACGACTGAGCACCTGTGTGGGGCTCCATGCCCTCTGGAACGGACTCACCTTCACCAACCTGCTGTTGCTGGCTCGCTGATCGTTCTCTTGCTGCCCCTTGCGCCCCATGGTTCACTTGCGGAGATTCGTCAGGTTCCGGTGGTCGCCGTTCCGTCGCCCCAGCCCTTCTTCAGGCGCCGTTCTCTGGAGCTGATCCAGGGCTCCTTCTCCGCAAGGCGTGTGGTGCGCCAGGCCCCCTGGCTGGCTGGTCTGCACAGAGCCTCTGATGGCCTGCTCGTGGCCCTCGGTCTCTCGATGGTGGGTCTCACCGTCCTCACCCTGCACTGGCAGGGACAGTGGACCAGCAGTTTTGAGCGACTGGAGTCGACCCAGGTGCTGGAACACCGCCTGCAGGAATCCACGGCGGTCCTGGAGCAGCACCACCTGGAGATGGCCCGTCGCCCCGGCCTGCTGGTGCCCACCAGCCTTCAGCGGCTGATCCATCTGCCCTCTCCCAGTGCCAGGTCGTCGGAGAGCCTTCCAAGCTCCAGTACCGGCCAGCCCCAGAGCAATTCTCAGCCCCAGCCGTTCCACCTCCAATCCCTTGATCCCCGCTCGCTCAGCGTGGAACTGAGCCGGATCAGCCTCGACCCCCAGATCGTTCAGGCTGGGTATTGAGGGTGGTGCGTCGCTCCGCCACTGGGTCCCCCCCCATACCCCTGCATCGAGGGGGACCCAGCGCCACTGAGGCAGACAATTCGCGTAGCAGCCGGCGCCGGGTGATCCAGTTGCAACCGGTGCCGGCTGGTCGGTTGCTCATTGTGTATCTCACCCTCTGCCTGGCCATGGTCGGTCTGGCCGGACGACTGGCCTGGCTTCAGGTGAAAGAGGGCGACCGGCTGCAACAGCGGGCCCGGGCGATCCAGACCCAGAAGACGAAGCCGATCGGAAAGCGCCGGCCGATCGTCGACCGGAACGGTCGGTTGGTGGCCATCGACGAGGAACGCTTCACCCTCTGGGCCCATCCCCGCTATTTCAACTTTCCCGGTGACGATCCCAACCTGATCCGCAGCAGCTCCGAGACGGCCCAGAAGCTCGCCAAGGTGCTGCTGATCCCTGCCTCCGATCTGATGGGTACGATCGATGGCCGCAAAACCGGGGTCAAACTCGCCACGGATCTCGATCCAGAAACCGCACGTCGCCTGCGGGAGCTGGGCATCAGTGGTCTTGACCTGGAGGCCTACCCCCAGCGGATCTATCCCCAGGGTCAGTTGTTCGCCAATGTGGTCGGCTTCCTCAACCTTGAGCGGGTTGCCCAGGCGGGCCTGGAGCAGAGCCGCGACAAAGACCTGCGCCGCCAGGAAAGCATCCGTCAGTTGCGCCGCGGCGCCGACGGCACGCCCCTGCCCGACGGTCTCCAGTCCGGGGTGCTCTACACCGATGATCTGCGGCTGCAGCTGACCCTCGACGCCCGCCTGCAGCAGGTGGCCCATCAGGCCCTCTCCAGACAGCTGAAGCAGTGGAAGGCCAAGCGCGGGTCCGCCATGGTGATGGATGTGAGGAACGGCGAAATGCTGGCGCTCACCTCGAGTCCCAGCTACGAACCCAACCGGTTCTGGAAGTTCTCCCCCGGGCTGTTCCGCGAGTGGTCGGTGCAGGACCTCTATGAACCCGGCTCCACCTTCAAGCCGATCAATCTGGCGATCGCCCTGCAGGAGAAGGCCATCCAGCCCAATGGCACCGTCAACGACGTGGGCCAGCTCACGATCGGAGGCTGGCCGATCTTCAACCACGACCGGCGGGCCAACGGCACTCTGGATTTCGCCACTGTTCTGCAGGTCTCGAGCAATGTGGGCATGGTGCAGGCCATGCGCCACCTCAAGCCCTCCACCTACTGGGAGTGGATGCGCCGCATCGGCATCGACACTGTCCCGGACACCGATCTGCCGGGAGCCGTGGCTGGCGAGCTCAAGACCCGCGAGCAGTTCACCACCCAGCCGATCGAGCCGGCCACGGCCGCCTTCGGCCAGGGCTTCTCGCTCACGCCGCTGAAGCTCCTGCAGCTGCACGCCATGATTGCCAATGGAGGGAGACTGGTTAGTCCCCACATCACCCGCGGCCTGCGCTCTGGCGACAGCCTGGCCCAAGCTCCTGCAGCCAATGGCCTTCAGGTGATGCAACCCGCCGTCACCAAGCAGGTGATGGCCTGGCTGGAATCGGTGGTGGACAAGGGCAGTGGCAAGGGCGTTCAGGTGCCGGGCTACCGCATCGGTGGCAAGACCGGCACCGCCCAGAAAGCCCTCAACGGGGTCTATATCCCGGGAGCACGGATCACCAGCTTCGTGGCCCATCTGCCGATCGACGATCCCCGCTATGTGGTGCTGGTGGTGGTGGATGAGCCCCAGGGGGGCAGTGCCTACGGCTCCACCGTGGCGGTTCCGGTAGCCAAGGAGATCATCGAAGCTCTGCTCGTGCTGGAGAAAGTGCCCCCCAGCTCCGGCAAGAAGCCAGCCAGCCAGCCAACGGTGCGGGGTTGAGGACGCTCCGGGTGGGCTCGGCTGTGCCTGGCTAGCCTCCTGTCAGATGCTGATGCATGGGGACATGCCCAACCTGCTCGATCAACTCGCTGCCATGACGGTGGTCGTCGCTGACACCGGTGAACTGGAAGCGATCAAGCAGTTCACCCCCCGCGACGCCACCACCAACCCCTCCCTGATCCTGGCGGCCGCCCAGATACCGCTGTATCAGGGGCTGATCGATGAATCCCTCAAGGCGTCCAGGCTGGTGATCGGGGCCGCCGCACCCGCCGAAGAGGTGGTGCTGGAAGCCCTCGATGAAATCTGCGTCACCTTCGGCAAGGAGATCCTTCAGATCGTTCCAGGGCGGGTGTCCACTGAGGTGGATGCCAGGCTCAGTTACGACACCGAGGCCACGATCGAGAAGGCCCGCAAATTGATTGGTCTGTATCAGGAGGCCGGTATCGGCAAGGAGCGGGTGCTGATCAAGATCGCTTCCACCTGGGAGGGCATCAAGGCCGCTGAAGCGCTGGAGAAGGAGGGCATCCACTGCAACCTCACCCTGCTGTTCAGCTTCACCCAGGCCGTGGCCTGCGCCGAGGCGGGCGTCACCCTGATCTCCCCCTTCGTGGGTCGGATCCTCGATTGGTACAAACAAGACACCGGCCGTGATCACTATCCCGGGCCGGAGGACCCCGGTGTGATCTCCGTC
This sequence comes from Synechococcus sp. UW140, assembly GCA_943371515.1. GTDB lineage: Bacteria > Cyanobacteriota > Cyanobacteriia > PCC-6307 > Cyanobiaceae > Regnicoccus_A. Next base: position 52,086 of record CALRVC020000005.1, read on the forward strand.
ACCAAGATCTTCAACTACTACAAAACCTACGGCTACCGCACGGAAGTGATGGGGGCAAGTTTCCGCAATATCGAGGAAATCATTGAGCTGGCCGGCTGCGATCTGCTCACGATCTCTCCCAAGCTTCTCGATCAGCTTCGCCAGACCGAAGCCCCCCTGCCGCGCAAGCTCGATCCCCTCAACCCTGGGCCCACCGAGGCTCGCTTCAACCTGGAGAGCTCCGGTTACGCCGCCGCCATGGCGGCGGATCGGATGGCCAGCGAAAAGCTCGATGAGGGCATCCGTGGCTTCAGCAAAGCGATTGAGACCCTTGAGGCCCAGCTGGCCCATCGCCTTGCCGAGCTGGAGGGGGAGGCCGCCTTCGCCCACGCGGCCCAGGAGATCTTCCTGCTCAACGATATGGATGGCGACGGCTGCATCACCCGGGAAGAGTGGCTGGGCAGCGATGCGGTCTTCGATGCTCTCGACACCGATCATGATGGCAAGCTGGTCCCCGAAGACGTGCGTGGTGGCCTGGGAGCCCCCCTGGCCCTTACGGCCGCCGGTGCCTGATCAGCCCACCCTAATCCCACTTCCAGGCCTGATCCATGAATGCTCTTGACACCCTGCGTGCCCTGGCCACCCAGGGCGAGGTGCGTGACTACGACCCAGGTGATCTGATATTCAAGGCCGGAGAATCCGGCGATTGCATGTTCGGATTGCTGCAGGGCAGCGTGCAACTCAGCTGGAATGGCGATGCCGGCCATGAGGAGATCAAGGAAGGCGATGTCTTCGGTGCAGGAGCGCTGGTCACCCCTGATCACCGCCGCTTCGGCAATGCCAAGGCCATCAGTCCCTGCAGGATCCTGGTGATGAACCGGGAAAAGTTCCTCTTCGCCGTTCAGGAATCGCCGATGTTCGCCATCGAGCTATTGAGTTCGATCGACCAGCGTTTGCGCCAACTCAAGGATTGCCTGCGCTAGCTCTGACTGCGGTTGAACATCAGCCGGCGGATCACCCTCTGGGCGATGTCGCCGTAGCCCATTTCCCCCGAGAGAATCTGGGCGATGCGCCGCGGAGCGGTGGGTCGCTTCACCCCCAGTTGATACCCCACACGGGGCAACCGGTAGAACACCTGGGCGATGCGTCGTCCCCAGGCCATCGACTGGCCCCATTCACTGCGCATGCGCTCGCTGTAGCCCGCCAGGGCGCCGGCCTCACCGCCCAGCCAGCGGTCGAGGGCCTCGGCGGCGCGGGTGCCGCTGAGTAGGGCGGGACGCAGTCCTTCCGCCAGAAAGGGATCCACCAGTGAGGCCGCGTCTCCGACCACCAGGGCGCCGGCATCGTTGTGGAGTCGGTGATGCCCGTCCCAGACCCGCAGGGGAGACACCCGCCGTTCGCCACTGTCGGGTGGCAGCCCGAAGCTGGGCAGCAAGCGGGCCAGCACAGCCTCGCTCTCGAGGGGCTCACGGCCGATGAAGCTGCCCACCCCAATGCTGAGGCCACCCTGGCGCGGGAAAACCCAGCTGAAGCCATGGCGCACCAGGCCGAATTCGAAATGGGCCGTGTTGGGCTCAAGCACTTCAGCATCCACCTCCACCGACACGGCGGAGGCGAAGCGGGGCTGGGGCGACCCCAGGCCCAGCGGCTGGCCGAAGGCCGAGCGAGCCCCATCGGCGATCACCACCGCCCGGCAGCTGATCCAGCCGCCCGCCGAGTTGTGCACGCGCCAGTGATCCCCTTCCCGTGTGATTCTCTCCACGGCCGTGGCCTCGAGCAGATCGGCACCACAGCCCACCGCCTGCTCCGCCAGAAGATGATCCAGACGGGCGCGGCGCACGATCCAGAAGGGTGCCTCCCCAGGCAGCTCGGCGATCACGGGATCCTCCAGGCACCAGGTGAAACGCACCTTGGTGATCACCCGATCGACGGCCGGACGGAGATCGAAGGGGAACAGGCGCTGCACGGAGGCGGCCATACCGCCGCCACAGGGCTTCGGCCGGGGCAGGCTGCCAGCGTCCAGGATCCTGACGCGCCAACCCCGCACAGCGAGGTGGTACGCGGTTGCCGCCCCGGCCGCTCCGGCGCCCACCACGACGACGTCCGCATCACAGGCTGGCCGGGGGGCAGCGCTGGCCACGCTCACACCTTGAGGATGTCGGCTTCCTTTTCTGCGAGGCTTTTCTCCAGTTCGAAGATGTAGCGGTCGGTGAGCTTCTGCACCTTCTCCTGTTCATCGCGGCTCTGATCCTCGGAGAGATCCCCGTCCTTCTCCTGTTTCTTGACCTTGTCGATCGCGTCGCGGCGGATGTTGCGCAGGGCCACTTTGCCGTCTTCGGCGTAGCGGGCGGCGAGTTTGCAGAACTCCTTGCGCCGCTCGGCCGTCAGCGGAGGAATGTTGATGCGGATCAGACGGCCGTCGTTGTTGGGAGTGAGGCCCAGATCACTCATGGAGATGGCTTTTTCGATGGCCGCCATCGCAGCGGTGTCGAAGGGCTGGATCTGGATTGTCTGGGAATCGGGGGTGGAGAGACTGGCCACCGAGCGCAGGGGCGTTTCGGAGCCGTAGTACTCGATGGTGATCTTGTCGAGCAGGGAAGGATTGGCCCGGCCGGTGCGGATGGTGTTGAAGGTGCGCTGGGTGGCTTCCAGCGACTTGCGCATGCTGGCGTCGAGGTCCATGGGCGGTGCGGGGATAATGCGGCGTCAGCCGGCAGGAACGATGCGTGTGCCGATCGGCTCGCCGGCGATGGCCCGACCGATGTTGCCAGGCCCGAACAGGTCGAAGACCACTATCGGGATGGCGTTGTCCTTGCAGAGCGCGATGGCGGTGCTGTCCATCACGGCCAGCTCACCGCTGAGGACGTCCTGGAAGGTGAGCTGGTCGTAGCGGATGGCGTCGGTGTGGCGGGCAGGGTCCTTGTCATAGACCCCGTCCACCTTGGTGGCCTTGAGCACCACGTCGGCGTTGATCTCGGCGGCCCGCAGGGCGGCGGTGGTGTCGGTGGTGAAGAAGGGATTACCGCAGCCGGCGCCGAACACCACCACCCGGCCCTTCTCCAGATGGCGGATGGCTCGGCGCCGGATATAGGGCTCGGCGATCTCCTGCATGGCGATGGCGGTCTGAACCCGGGTGGGCACCCCCACCCGCTCCAGGGCGTCCTGAAGAGTGATGGCGTTCATAACTGTGGCCAACATGCCTACATAGTCGGCGGTGGCCCGGTCCATGCCAGCTGAAGAACCCTTGAGGCCTCGGAAGATGTTGCCTCCCCCCACCACGATGGCGAGTTCCTTGCCGGCGTTCACCACAGCCGACACATCCGCCGCAATGGCCTGAACGATAGCGGGATCGATGCCGTAGCCCTGCTCCCCCATCAGCGCCTCCCCACTGAGTTTGAGCAGAACGCGCTGGTAAGCCATCGGAATTGAGCGCACGGCGAACACAGTCGGCGGCAGAGTAGCAACCGCCCCCGCAAGCGCAGAGGCGCCACCCACGAAGTTCAGAACTCGATGCCGGCCTGGGCTTTCACCCCCTGCTCACGGAAGGGATGGCGCACCAGCTTCATCTCGGTGACCAGATCGGCACGGTCGACCAGGCCCTGGGGCGCCCCCCGACCAGTGAGTGCCACGTGGGAGAGCTCCGGACGGCGATCAAGGCCCTCCAGAACCTGATCCAGCTCGAGATAGCCCAGCTTGAGGGCCACGTTGACCTCATCAAGCACAACCAGCTTGCGGGCGGGATCCGCCAGATACACCAGTGAGCGTTGCCAGGCCTGCTGGACCAGCTGCCGGTCCCGCTCCCGGTCCTGGGTCTCCCAGGTGAAGCCCTCCCCGAGAGCATGCCAGGCAAGGTCATCGCCGAAGAGCTGCAGAGCCCGGGCCTCCCCTGGCTGCCAGCCACCCTTGATGAACTGCACCACCGCCACCCCCTCGCCATGACCGAGGGTGCGCAGCACCAGGCCCAGGGCAGCCGTGGTCTTGCCCTTGCCATCGCCGGTGAACACCAGGACCAGCCCCTTTTCGAGGCTGCGCTCCCCCACCCGCTGCTGCTGCACCTCCCGGCGCCGTTGCATGCGGCGGCGGTAGGCCTCGGCGTCACGCTCAGGGGCGAGATCCCCACCGGGACCGAGTTCAGCGGCCACCTGATCGAGCGGGTCGGCTGCAGCAGAGTTGGACATGGACGCTGAACGCGACAACCGCTGGCCACTCTGGCGCGCAGGCCGTCTCAGAGGGTCAGGCACTGGCGGGCCAGGGCCGCATCCACCGCCTGCTGCTGGTCCCGGCGGGTGATCCAGTGGTGGTACGTACGGGTGTGGATCGCCACCGAGTGACCCATCATCCGGGCCGCCACCGTGTCGGGCAGGCCGATGTGGATGGTGCGCACGGCCCAGGCATGGCGCAGGTCGTAGGGAGTGCACGGCAGCTCGTAACGGCGGAACTGCTCAGCCACCCGGCGGCCCACCTGCTGAAGGGTGGTGCGCCGGAGGTCGGTGCAGACAGCGGGGAGCCGGTCGCCGCCCTCGCCCAGCGGGGCCAGATCAAAGCGGTCCACCCACTCGGGCTGGAAGGGCCAGACCTGGTGCTCGCCGGTCTTGGTGGTGGGCAGCACCCTGATCACCCGGTCGCCCCCCGGGGCCAGAGCGGAGAGATCGGCGAAGAACACCTCGTGGTTGCGCAGGCCGTAGGCGGCCATCAGGCCATACACCAACCGCCAGCGGGGGTTGGGAATGCGCTCCACCCATTCCAGCAGCTGGGCATCGCTGGGCAGGCGCCGGTACTGGGCCTGGTGCAGGCCATAGCCGGCGGCCCGCTCGCGCCAGTCATCGGGAAGGGGCAGCTCCAAATGCCGGGCCAGGGCCGCCAGGGCGGTGCCGCACTGCTGACGGCTGCGGCTGGCGGGGGGGTAAGCCTCCAGCACCTGCACCAGCTGCGCGCTGTCCAGAAGCTCCCCCTGCTCCAGCCGGTCGCGCAGCTTGCGCAGGTAAGGCTGATAAGCGGCGCTCCAGGTGGTGCGGCTGCCGGCGGGATTGCGCCGACGGCGGGGATCGGCGAAAAAGGCTTGCTCGAAGGCCTTGAGCCGCTCCAGCGCCGACGTCGCTGCGCAGGGCCGGCCCCAGTCGCCCCAGTCGAAGCGTTGCTGGCGCAGGGCCTGGTTCACCCGTTTCAGTTCCCGCCTGGCCTGGATCAGGCCACTGGGGCTGGCCTCCAGGCCCAGGCTCAGACGCTGCACCCGCAGGGGACCGCCTCGCGGACATGGCAGGGGACCGCGCAGGGCCAGCCGTCCCCCCCGCCGCTCCAGCCGCAGGGCCAGGCCGCTGGCCGCCAGTCGGGCGTTCTCCTGGCTCAGCTCCGCATCGATCGCGGCAAGGGATGGGGTCAGAACAGTTGGAGCCGGCGATGGGCGCGCCGACGATATCGATCAGCTCGGGCTACCGCCAGCGGGCACCAGCAGGGTTACGCTCTGAACCACTCAGTGGATCAGTTCAGGTATGGCCAGGGTCGGCGTCTTGCTGCTGAACCTCGGCGGGCCTGAGCGCATCGAAGATGTTGGCCCCTTCCTTTACAACCTCTTCGCTGATCCGGAGATCATCCGGCTGCCCACGCCTCTGCTGCAGAAACCCCTGGCCTGGCTGATCAGCACCCTGCGCAGCAGCAAGTCCAAGGAGGCCTACCGCGCCATCGGCGGCGGTTCCCCCCTGCGCCGCATCACCGAGCAGCAGGCACGCGAGCTCCAGAGTGAACTGCGCCAGCGGGGCGTCCAGGCCACCACCTATGTGGCGATGCGTTACTGGCATCCATTCACCGAATCGGCCGTGGGCGACATCAAGGCGGATTCCGTGGATGAGGTGGTTGTCCTGCCGCTCTATCCCCACTTCTCGATCAGCACCAGTGGTTCGAGCTTCCGTGAACTGCAGCGACTGCGCCAGGCCGATCCCGCCTTCAGCAAGTTGCCGATCCGCTGCATCCGCAGCTGGTACGACCATCCAGGTTATGTGTTGGCGATGGCTGAGCTGATCGCCGCTGGGGTGCGCAGCTGCCAGGACCCAGCCTCCGCCCACGTGTTCTTCAGCGCCCACGGCGTGCCCAAGAGCTATGTGGAGGATGCCGGTGATCCCTATCAGCAGGAGATCGAGGCCTGCTCCAGGCTGGTGATGGCCAAACTGGAGCAACTGCTTGGCCATGGCAATCCCTACACCCTGGCCTACCAGAGCCGGGTGGGTCCTGTGGAATGGCTCAAGCCCTACACCGATGAAGCCTTGGTGCGGCTGGGTGAGGAGGGGGTCCAGGAGTTGGTCGTAGTGCCGATCAGCTTCGTGAGCGAGCACATCGAGACCCTCGAGGAAATCGATATCGAATACCGGGAAATTGCCACGGAAGCCGGCATCAGAAACTTCGTGCGCGTACCCGCTCTCGATACCTACCCCACTTTCATCAAGGGCCTGGCCGATCTGGTGCAACAGGCCCAGGCCGGCCCCGAGGTCAATCTGGATCAGGCCGCCGCCCTGGCGACCCAGGTGAAGCTCTACCCCCAGGACAAGTGGGCCTGGGGCTGGAACAACAGTTCCGAGGTCTGGAATGGCCGTCTGGCGATGCTCGGGTTCTCGGCTTTCCTGCTTGAGCTCCTGAGTGGACGTGGTCCGCTCCATGCCCTCGGCCTTCTCTAGACGCCGAGGCGTCGCGGCCGGGCTGCTGGGTCAGCAGCTGGGTCTGGTGCTGATCCCGCCTGCCCGCTCGGATCTGCGCTGGGCGCGCGGGGTGTTTCCGATCGTCCACTTCGCTGGCTACACGAGCCATTTCGGCCGTCGCAACGGGCCAGGTGGTGGCCGGGAGATGCATTCCGGCCTCGACATCGCCGCCGCCCCTGGGCTCTCCCATCCGCAACTGGTGGGGCGGCAGGGTGGCGGACGTCTTCCATGACGGCGGCTGCGGCGTGGGGGTGGTGATCCGTTCTGGCGACGATGAGCACATGTACTGCCACCTGGCCGGTGAGGTGCGAGGCGGCGTCTACGCCAGTGGCCCGGTGCTGCTGCGCCCCGGCCAGACGGTGCGGGCTGGTCAGCTGATCGCTCATGTGGGCCTGAGCGGGCGCACCACGGGCCCCCACCTGCACTGGGGAATCCGCTACCGGCGCACCTGGCTCGATCCGGGCCTGATCCTGCGGGCCATGGTGCGCGGCCGACGGTTGAAGCCTCAGTCCCCGCAACAGTTATCCCAAGGTCGGATCTGAGCTCCTACGCTGACGGTCTTCGTTACGTGTGTTGCCCGCCACCGTGACCGTGACCACCGTGACCTCGACAACTGTCAGCCCCTCAGCCAACACAGCAGCGCCCATCCCCGCGGATGAGATTCTGATTCCTGCCGAGGCTGTTGCTCCTGCTGTGCCCGGGAGGCTCAGCGGCGCCGACGCCCTGATGGATGCACTCCATCGCCACGGCGTCACCGACGTGTTCGGCTACCCGGGCGGAGCGATCCTGCCCATCTACGACGCCCTGCACAAGGCCGAGAGTCGGGGCTGGCTCAAGCATGTGCTGGTCCGACACGAGCAGGGGGGCGCCCACGCCGCTGACGCCTACGCCCGGGCCACCGGCCGGGTCGGCGTCTGTTTCGGGACATCCGGACCCGGAGCCACCAATCTGGTCACCGGCATCGCCACGGCCCAGATGGATTCGGTGCCCATGGTGGTGATCACTGGTCAGGTGCCCCGCGCCTCAATCGGCACCGACGCCTTCCAGGAAACCGACATCTTCGGCATCACCCTGCCGATCGTGAAGCATTCCTGGGTGGTGCGCGACCCAGCGGACATCGGACGGATCGTGGCCGAGGCCTTTCTGATCGCCTCCACGGGCCGGCCTGGTCCGGTGCTGATCGACGTCCCCAAGGATGTGGGGCTCGAGGAGTTCGACTACACCCCCGTGGAGCCGGGCACGGCCATCCCGCCGGGATACCTGCTGCCCAGCGGTCCAGCCCCTGAAGCCATCGCCCAGGCGATCGCGCTGATCCGCCAGGCGCGCCGGCCGCTTCTGTACGTGGGTGGCGGCTCCATCAGTTCCGGTGCCCACACCGCTTTGATCGCTCTGGCCCAGCGCTTCCAGCTACCGGTCACCACCACCTTGATGGGCAAGGGGGCTTTCGATGAGCGCCATCCTCTGGCGGTGGGCATGCTGGGGATGCACGGCACCGCCTACGCGAATTTCGCCGTCACTGAATGCGATCTGCTGATCGCCGCGGGGGCCCGCTTCGACGACAGGGTCACAGGACGGCTCGACAGCTTCGCCCCCCGTGCCCAGGTGATCCACATCGACATCGATGCGGCCGAGGTGGGTAAGAACCGCCTGCCTGATGTGCCGATCGTCTCCGATGTGCGTCTGGCCCTGGAGGCTCTGCTGGAGGCCTCGGCCGGTGAGACCGATCACGGTCGGACCGGTCCCTGGCTGGAGCGCATCACCCGCTGGAAACGCCACTACCCGCTGGTGATCCCAACGCCGGAAGGGGCCATCGCCCCCCAGGAGGTGGTGCTGGCCCTGCGTGATCTGGCTCCGGACGCCTTCGTCACCACCGATGTGGGCCAGCACCAGATGTGGGCCGCCCAGTACCTCAACAATCCACCACGACACTGGATCAGCAGCAGTGGCCTGGGCACCATGGGCTTCGGACTGCCGGCGGCCATGGGCGTGCAGGTGGCCTTCCCGGACGACCAGGTGATCTGTGTGGCCGGCGACGCCAGCATCCTGATGAACATCCAGGAACTGGGCACCCTCTCCCAGTACGACCTCCCCGTGAAGGTGGTGATCCTCAACAACGGCTGGCAAGGGATGGTTAGGCAGTGGCAGGAGAGCTTTTACGGCGAGCGTTACTCCGCCTCGGAGATGACCCGCGGCATGCCTGATTTCCCCCGTCTGGCCGAGGCCTTCGGCGTGAGAGGGGTGGGGATCAGGGATCGAGACGGCTTCCGCGAGCAGCTGGCTGAGGCCCTGGCCCATCCCGGCCCGGCCCTGATCGATGTGCGTGTACGCCGCAACGAGAACTGCTATCCGATGGTGCCCCCCGGCGCCAGCAACGCACAGATGGTGGGCCTTCCCACCCATCCGGAGTTGGCGATCGACACCACACGCCAGTGCGGTTCCTGCGGCTTCAGCACCGAAAGTGCCCACCTCTTCTGTCCCAGTTGCGGAGCCAAGCTCTGAGTCCCCTTCCCCTGCTTCTTGCCTTGGTCATGGCGGTGGGCCTGCTGCTCAACCCCTTGGGCGCCCTTCCAGCCGCTGCCGCTGAGGTTTTGCAAGTCCGAAGTGGCGTGTTGCTCCAGGTGGGCGATCAGAACCGCAGCTACCCGGTTCAGCTGGGCTGCATCAGCGTCACCCCCGAGCAGTCAAAGCCAGCTGAAGACTGGCTGCGCCAGGAGCTGCCACGCCGCACCCGGGTGAACCTGCGTCCTCTGGGCTCCGCAGATGGTGTCTTACTCGCCCGTGTTCAGGTGCTGCGAGAAGGGGATGACCTGGGCTCAGGCCTGATCAGCGCAGGCCTGGCCCAGCCCTTGCCGTCGCTGATTCGCCCACAAGGCTGCCCGTCCAGCGAGGACGACCCCAAGGAACCATGAGCCTGAATCGCACTGCCAAAGGCATCGTGCTGGTACCAACCCTGTTGCTTGGGGGCGCTTTTCTCAGCGCTGCCCTCTGGAACGGCGAAGGATCTGAGGCCAACCGGCCCCTGGCTCTGGCCATCGCTGCGGTGCTCTTGGCCGGAGGTCTGTTCACCCAGCTGCTGCCTGAGGCCGAACCGGAGGACAGCTCGGACTAGGTGTTCAGACTTCTCTGCCGCTGATCGGTTTCATCGGCGTGGGGCCACAGCCGGGGGAGCCCCAGCTGGGCCAGCCCCCCGGGTTCTGGACTGTTGCTGCACCAAGCGGAAGTACTCCGGTGTTGGGTAGAAGGCATAGGTGTCCTTGGTCTGTTTCACGATCTGATCCATCACGGCACTGAGATCAGCGGCCTGAATGGTGAGCTTGTTGCGGTCGGGAATGGTCGCCATCGCCTTCTGCAACGAGCCGTAGTCGAAGAAGAAGAGCCCGCGCTCTCCCTGGGGCGTCTTGACGGTGATCAGTGGCTTGGTGAAGAACACCGGCACGGAGAGACCTTCTTGGATCGCCTTCTGATCCAGGCCCTGCTTGCCGAGCAGAATGCGGGCCTGGCTCAGATCGGACGGAGCTGGAATCACCGGTGAGAGCAGTTTCCGGTCCTTCAGCGACTTGTTGAGCTCCTGCACCCGCTCCAGGGCCACGTTCATGGGCATGGGCAGCACGCCGGCCTTGATGGTGGGGTTGGCCTTGAGAAAGGCTGCCAATTCCTGCTCGGCCTTGGCCCGATCGAGGAACAGGGGCAGCACCAGGGCCTTGTCCCGTTGCAGGGGCAGGGGGACTCCCTTGGAATCGGTGAGCACGAACACCGGGATCACAGCCAGTTTCTTCATGGCCTCCTGCTGGGGAATGGCCAGCGCCGGCAGGGGCTGAAACAGGCCCACCATCCCGGCGCAGCCGAGACCGCAGCTGGTCAGCAGAGCAATCAGGCGGCGACGGCGCGACCATCCCGCTGGGGAGGCGAGACGTGAATCCTGCAGTGGAACGGTGGGGCCCGGCATGCGTCCCTCAACGAGAAGATCAAGCCTAGGAACGGAGCTGCACGTAATCTCGCTGGGCTGGACGGTATGGGCCATGACCACTGGCGGACTGGGAAGCGGGCCACCACCCTCCCCAGAGCATGGGTTGCGTCCTCCCCTCTGGAGTGTCGGTGTCGGTCTGGCGGCCGTGCTCGTCGGGGTTCAGAGTCTGGCGGCCAGCACCCCCTTCCCCCAGGAGGTGCTGATGCTGCTGCCCAGTGAGGGGTTGCTGGCGGGAGTGGGAGATAGCCTGCGCCGCGGCTACGGACTCGCCATGGAGGAGACCAGGACCTGTGGCCTTCGCCCCCCCAGCCTGGGACTGGGTTGGCTTCCGCCGGAGCAGGATCCGGAAGCTCTGTTGCTCGGTGTCCCGATGCCTGAGCTGTTGATCGCTCCCCCTGCGGTCAATCTGCTGTCCTTCGGACGGCTCGCCCAGAGCCGGGGGGTGAACGTGCTGCTGCCATTGCAACGGGGCTACTCCCTGCAGCGGCTGCCCAGCCAGGTGGGCGCCGACAGAATCTGGCCAGTGCTGCCGTCCCGCAGTCTCGAGGCCGACCGCTTGGCGAGGGGCCTGCTGGATGACAACAAGGGGAAGGTGATGGTCATTCATGACGGCGGAGCGGAGCAGGCGGCCCTGGCCGATCGCTTCGTGGAGACGATTCAAGGCAGCGGAGGCTGGACCGTGGGTCCCACCAACGACCCAGAGGCAATCGTGGATCCCGATGCCAAGGTGCTGGCCCAGCTGCGCGATGACGTGGGCTGGTACACCCCTTCCTCCCTGGTGGTGATGACAACCCCCGGCAGCCCCCTGGCCCGGGCTGTCGCCGAACTCGACCTTCCGGAGAACCTGACCCTGGTCTGGCCATTCCCTGTGCGTGAGCCCTTGCCCCAGGCCCAGCTGGGGGTCGACTCGCTCAGCCGCGGGCCGGGCTGGGACCGTTTCGAGCTGGCCTTCAAGCAACGCCATGGTTACACCCCTGGGCTGGTGGAGGCCGCCGGCTTCGACACCGGCCAGCTGGTAGCGGTCTCTTCCCTCGCAGGCCAGACGTCGAGGACCTGGACGCTGGATTGGCTGGATTCCAAGGCCAAACCCCTCGATCTCTGCGACGCCCTCAAAGCCCGCCGGGCCGGCAAGCCGGTGGCCCTGCGCGGGGCCGCCAGCCGCCTTGATCTCGCGCCTGGCACTCCTCCGGCCGGGGAGTTGCGGCTGACGCCGCTGAAGGCCGACCCGGGGGCCAGCCGTTCCTAACGTGAGTTTCTGTGCGAGTCGATCGCCATGGACCCCAACCAGGACACCCTCCCGTCTCCCCTGAGCGAAGCACCCTTGCTGCGGCCCTTCGAGGAGGTGGGCATCGACGCCATTGCTGAAGTGGGCGGCAAGAACGCTTCTCTGGGGGAAATGATCCGGGAGCTGGCCAGCCAGGGAGTGAAGGTGCCTGGTGGCTTCGCCACCACCGCAGCCGCCTACCGCCTGTTCCTCAGGCGCAATGACCTGGAGGCCCCCCTGAGAGCCATCCTGGGGAACCTCGACAGCGGCGATCTCACAGCTCTGCAGCAGGCCGGCCAGCGCGCACGGGAGCTGATCCTTGGGGCGGCACTGCCGCCGGAGCTCGCCAATGCCGTGGCGGTGGCCTACGCCGGACTGGGGGCCGGGCCTGTGGCGGTGCGCTCCAGTGCCACGGCGGAGGATCTGCCCGATGCCAGCTTTGCCGGCCAGCAGGAGACCTACCTGAACGTGCGCGGAGAGAAGGATCTGCTCGCTGCCTGCCTGCGCTGCTACAGCTCCCTGTTCACCGACCGGGCCATTTCTTACCGCCAGATCAATGGCTTCGATCACCTGGAGGTGGCCCTCTCGATCGGTGTGCAGCGGATGGTGCGCTCCGATCTGGGCGCCGCTGGAGTGATGTTCACCATCGACACCGAAACCGGCTTCCGCAACGCCGTATTGCTGAACGCGGCCTATGGCCTGGGCGAGAACGTGGTTCAGGGAGCCGTGAATCCCGATGAAATCCTGCTGTTCAAGCCCACCCTGCGTGAGGGCTATGCCGCAATCGTGAGCAAGCGCCTGGGCAGCAAGGCGATCCGCATGGTGTACGGCGAAGGCGGCACGGTACGCAACGAACCTGTGCCGCCCCCGGAGCGCGGCCGTTACGCCATCAGCGATGAAGAGGCCCTCACCCTGGGCCGCTGGGCCTGCCTGATCGAGGAGCACTACAGCGCTCGCCATGGGACCGCCACACCGATGGACATCGAGTGGGCCCGCGACGGGGAGAGCGGTGAGCTGTTCATTCTTCAGGCCCGTCCTGAAACGGTCGAATCCAGACGGTCGGGCTCGGTGCTCTGCCGCTGGCATCTCAAGCCCCATCAGGCGGAGCTGATCACCCACGGACGCGCCATCGGCGCCTCGATCAGCAGTGGCCGCGCCCGGGTGATCCTCAACCCCAGTGGCATCGACCGCTTCGAAGTGGGTGATCTGCTGGTGACCGAGCGCACCGATCCCGACTGGGAACCGATCCTGAAGAAGGCCCGGGGGGTGATCACCAACCAGGGGGGGCGCACCTGCCACGCCGCAATCATTGCCCGGGAGATGGGTATCACCGCCGTGGTGGGCTGTGGTGACGCCACCGAACGCATCCAGGATGGTGAAGCGATCACGATCAGCTGTGCCGAAGGGGAGGACGGCATGGTCTATCGGGGACTGCTGCGCTACGAGAAGGAGGAGCAGAAGCTGGAGCAGCTGCCCCCCACGCGCACCCGCATCCTGATGAACGTGGGCAACCCGGAGAAGGCCTTCCGGTTCGCGGCCATCCCCTGTGATGGCGTCGGTCTGGCCCGGTTGGAGTTCATCATCGCCAACCACATACGGGTTCACCCGATGGCTTTGTTGCAGCCCGAGCGGGTGAGCGACCCAGCAGAGCGCGAGGCCATCGCCAATCTGACTGCCGGCTACGACGATCCCGCTGAGTACTACGTGGACCGCCTCGCCCAGGGCATGGCGCGGATCGCGGCGGCCTTCCATCCCAGACCGGTGGTGTTGCGCTTTTCCGACTTCAAGAGCAACGAGTACGCCCGCCTGCTCGGTGGCCAGGCCTTCGAGCCCAGCGAAGCCAATCCGATGATCGGCTGGAGGGGAGCTGCTCGCTACACCTCCCCGGCATTCCGGGCCGCCTTCGGCCTGGAATGCCGCGCCCTGCTGAGGGTTCGCCGCCAGATGGGACTGCGCAACACCATTCCGATGGTCCCCTTCTGCCGTACCCCGGAGGAGGGTGAGCGGGTGCTCAAGGAGATGGCCCGCCACGGCCTGGTGCGCGGGAAGGACGATCTCAAGGTGTATGTGATGTGCGAGCTGCCCAGCAACGTGATCGGCGCCGAAGCCTTTTCGGAGCATTTCGATGGCTTCTCGATCGGCACCAACGACCTCACCCAGCTCACTCTCGGCATCGACCGCGACTCCTCTCTGGTGGCGGACCTGTTCGATGAACGTCATCCGATCGTGGAGGAGATGATCCGCCTCGCCATCCACACCGCCCACCGCTGCGGTCGTCCGATCGGCCTCTGCGGCCAGGCCCCCAGCGACTACCCTGATTTTGCCCGCTTTCTCGTGAAGGAAGGCATCGATTCGATCAGCCTCAATCCCGATGCGGTGATCGCCACCCGTCTGGCGATCGCGGCGATTGAGGCCGAACTGGCGGCGGCAAGCTGAAGCAGCAGCTGGTTGGAATCAGCCGGGACGGGTCCTGAGTCGGGAGCTCTGATCCGGGCTGGAGCCGATCAACAACGCTTAACGGAGCCATAGGCAATGCAACTTCATTGACTCTCCGCAGCGCACGGGAAGCCCTAAGGTTCTGCGAATCTCCCGCGCACCGCACAACGCGATGACCGTCCCCTTCTTCGAGACGGCCTGGCTGATTCCCCTATACCCGTTGCTCGGCGGTTTGCTTTCCTTCCTCTGGTCCCCTGGCCTGATCAGCCAGAGCGGTCCGAGGCCTGCTGGGTATCTCAATCTGCTGATGAATGGTCTGGCCTTCAGCCATGGCCTGCTGGCCTGGATGGGGTGTTCTGGCCGCTCGCTCAGCTTCAGCTGGACCTGGCTGTCAACCGCTGGGCTCACGATCAACTTTGACGCAACGATCGATCGCAGCGTATTGATCGCCATGACGATGATCTGCGGCGTTCATCTCCTCGCGCAGGTCTATGCGATTGGCTACCTGGAAATGGATTGGGGTTGGCCTCGCTTCTTTGGTTCGCTGAATCTTTTCGAAGCAGGCCTTTGCGCCCTGGTGCTCACCGATTCGCTCTTCTTCTCCTATGTAGTCCTGGAGCTGCTCACCCTCGGCACTTACCTGATCGTCGGCACCTGGTACAACCAGTCGCTGGTGGTGAAGGGGGCCCGGGATGCCTTCCTTACCAAACGGGTGGGCGACCTCGTGCTGCTCGCGGGTGTGATCGCCCTGCTGCCGATGGCGGGCAGCTGGAACTTCAACGACCTGGCCGCCTGGGCCGCTCAGGCTGAACCGTCGCCGGCCCTCACCCTGATCCTGCTTGCCCTGGTGGCCGGACCGATGGGCAAATGCGCCCAGATTCCCCTCCACCTCTGGCTGGATGAGGCCATGGAGGGTCCTCTGCCCTCCACGATCCTGCGCAGTTCGGTCGTGGTGGCCGGTGGCGCCTGGGTCCTGCTTCGTCTTCAACCCCTGCTGGCCATCAGCCCCACAGCCCAGGCTTTTCTGGTGGTGGTGGGCGGCACCACGGCTCTGGTGGGTGCCCTGATCGCCCTGGCCCAGGTCGACATCAAACGGGCCCTGTCGTTTCTGGTGAGCAGCTGGTTCGGCCTGTTGTTCATGGCCGTGGGTTGCGGGGCCGTGGATGCGGCCTGGCACATGCTGCTGATCTATCCCCTGCCGATGGCTCTACTGCTGATGGCGGTGGGCACGGTGATCACCAGCAATGTCACCCAGGACCTCACCCAGCTGGGGGGCCTCTGGTCGAGGCGGCCGCTCACGGGCCTGGCCTTTCTCGTCGGTGCGGCCGGCCTTGTGGCCCTGCCTCCCCTGGCCGGCTTTGGAGCCTTGAACCAACTGGCCGGTTCTCTCTTCGATGGGCCGGCTCCAGCCGCCCTGCTGGCGGTCCTGCTGCTCACCAACGCCCTGATCAGCGCCGGACTGGTTCGCATTTTCCGGCGGATCTGGGGAGGAACCCCTTCGGTGTTCACGATCCGCTCGGCCGAAGTGCTCTGGCTGATGGTGCTCCCCACCATGGTGGGGGCGGGACTGGTGCTGCATCTGCCTGTGCTGCTGGCCCACACCGAGTTCGGCGCCATCAACTGGAGCCCCATGGCCCTGCCTCTGTTGGCCTCCACCCTGCTGGGGGGAGCCCTCACCTGGCAGGAGCTACCCCATCCCCTCGACGGCCTGCAGCACTGGCTGGCGGCCGATCTGCACACCGAAACGTTTTACCGCCGCACCGTGGTGGGTCTGGTGGTGGTGCTGGCAGCGGCCAGTCGCTGGGTGGATCGCCGTCTGGTGGATGGCTTCAGCGACCGCAGCGGCGGTCTGACCATGGAAGGGGCTCGCCGGCTCAGCTACAGCACCTCAGGCCGGGTGCAGGGCTATGCCCTCACCGTGCTCGTGGGCGTACTGCTGATGGGGGGCTGGTTCCTCGTGCGTCAGCTGGCCCTGGCACCCTCCCCACTTCATTTCTGACGTCCGACTCCCCAGCCGTCAACTCCGATGTTGCTCCTGCTCCTGTTGCTTCCGCTGGCGGCCGCGCTGGCGATGATCGTCGCTCCAGCTGGGCCCTGGCCCCGACGTCTGGCCCTTCTGATCCCCGGTCTGCAGCTGCTGCTGCTGGTCAGGATGGTGATGCAGCCCGCCAGCGACCTGAGGGTGGCGTGGCTGCCCCAGCTGGGCCTCGACTTTCATCTCGGCCAGGACGGCCTTTCGCTTCCCCTGGTGGGCCTCACCTCTCTGCTCACTCTGATGGCCGTCGCCGCCACCAGCCTGGGGATGCCGCGTCAGCGACTGTTCTTCTCCCTGGTGATGGCCACCAACCTCGGGCTTCAGGGGGCCCTGCTCGCCCGCAACGGTCTGCTCTTCGTGCTGGCCTTCGAGCTGATCCTGATTCCCACCACCTTGCTGATCGCGATCTGGGGCCATGAACGCAGCCGCGAGGCCGCCATTCGCTACCTGCTGTACGGCGCCGCGTCGGGTGTGGCCCTGTTGGCGGCGGTGCTGGCCCTTGGCCTGCTCAATACCAATGGGTTCAGCCTCGCCTACGACGACCTGGCCACAGCGGTGCTGCCCCAGGGTTCCAAGGTCTGGATCCTGGGGCTGCTGATCCTGGCCTTTGGCTTGAAGCTTCCGGCGGTGCCCCTGCATGGATGGCAGCCCCTGGCTTACAGCGAATCCTCCTCACCGGTGGCGATGTTGCTGGCCGGAGCCGTCTCCAAGCTCGGGGCCTACGGTCTGCTGCGCTTCGGGGTGGGCTTCATGGGTGACACCTGGGAGGCCTGGTCGCCTCTGATCGCAGTGGCGGGCACCGCCGGTGCTGTGTATGGAGCTCTGAACGCCATCGCCCAGACCGACATGCGCCGGCTGGTGGCCTACAGCTCCCTCGGCCACATGGGTCTGCTGCTGCTGGCCATGGCGGCCGCCACCCCCTTGAGCCTTCAGGGAGCCGTCGCCCAGCTGCTGGCCCACGGCCTGATCTCCTCGCTGCTGTTCTGCGTGGTTGGTCTGATCGAAGCCAAGACAGGCACCGCCGAGATCGCCGAACTCTCCGGCCTGCTCAACCCCCTGCGGGGACTGCCCTTCACCCTGGGGATGTTCCTGCTGGCCCTGATGGCCGCCGCAGGTCTGCCTGGCATGGTGGGCTTCGTGGCGGAACTGGTGGTGTTCCAGGGCAGCTGGACCGTGTTCCCCTTGCCCACCCTCGGCTGCCTGTTCGCCTCCGGACTCACGGCGGTCTATGCGATTCGCCTGTTCAACAGGGTGGGCTTCGGCAGGCTCGACAACGCCAGGGCCTTCTACCCCGTCACCACCTGGTCCGAGCGGCTACCTGCACTGACCCTCTCCACCCTGGTGCTGGTGGGTGGCCTCTGGCCGCCGCTCACCCTGGGCTGGAGTGAATCCCTCACCACATCGCTGGCTCTGCACCACCCCCTGATCGCTTCTCTCCCCGCCACCTCACTCCTTCAGGAGCTCCCCTCATGACGGTGCTGACCCCCAGCCCCACGCTGCTTCCCCCGTCCACCCACCCCTTCGCCGAAGTGGTGGAGAGGCTTGAAGCAGGTGGTTCGATGCTGCCGGACACCCCGGAAAACCTCACCCAGATCATCGGCATCTACAAGGCCTACGCCGTGCCGATGGACTTCTACTGGCGGGATCTCCTGTACATCGCCGAGCGGGTGTTCCTCAATCCCCTGCCGGCGTTCAAGTACTTCCCAAGCCAGGAGTACCTCGATCTTCCCAATTCCTATGCCGGAGAGAGCGCCGACCTGCGCATCTGGCGGGGCGAGGCCGGAGCGCACCCCGAGCTGCTGGAGTTCATGGAGAAAGGCGAAACGCGGCGGATGCCCAAGCTGCTCCACCACCTCTGGCACGACCGCATCAACATGGAGTTTGCGGAGGCCTGCATGGATGCCATGTTCTGGCACCAGGGCATGGGCGGGCGCTTCTACGACTACCTGGAGAGCGACACCTACAAGGCCAATGCCGATCGGGCGATCAAGGCCTATTTCAAGGGCAATCCCCTGATGCTGGGACTGCACAAGTTGTTTCCGGAGATGTTTCTGGAGCAGGTGCGCAAGCTCAGTTACTACGCCAATCTCGGCCTGTTCTGGGAGGTGATGGCACCGGTCTTCTTCGAGATGAGTGATATCTACGACGAAGGGGGTTTTGCCGGGGTTCCTGACGCCATGAACTTCCTTGTGAACGGCATCTTCGCCGTGGCGGGACGTCCGATTTATCATCATGTCTACATCGATGGAGAGTGCCTGGAGATCATCCCCAAATCAGAAGGCTTCACCTGGCTCTACGAAGCTGCCCTGCCCTATGTGGAGGCTGTCTTCTACCGCACCGCGCCGTTTCGTGGCACCAAGTCGTACAATGCCCAAGCAGGACAGGTCCCAGCCGATCAGGCGGACTTCCACTACGGCATTCTCTACGCTGATGTGTTCCCGGTGGGTTCAGCCGGCATTCCACCCACCCTGCTGATGCAGGACATGGTGCATTTCCTGCCCCCCTATCTCAAGGAGATCTACCTCAAGCATCGCCGCGGCGAGGCAGATCAGTTGATTCAGCTGGGCATCACCTTCCAGCGCTCGATGTACAACGTGACGTCGGCGGTGATCCAGGCCCTCAGGGCGGCTCTGTTCTATCCCCTGGATGATCCCGATCCGGAGCATCTCCTCGCCAACCGCCACTTCTTTGAAAGCCAGATGGATCGCTTTCTGAGGCCTGAAGCACGCCTGCGCGACGTGCAGACCCAGGACTACCGCTGAGTTGATCTACCGTCCCTCTGACAACCACCACCGTGCCTGACATTCTCGACACCGCCCGTGCGGCCGGCTGTTTTCAGACCCTGCTGGCGGCCGTTGAGGCAGGAGGGTTGCTTGAAGCCCTCGCCAGCCCGGGGCCGTTCACCGTGTTCGCCCCGGTGGACGAAGCCTTTGCCGCCTTGCCGCCCGGCACCGTTCAGACCCTGGTGCAGAACCCACCCCAACTGGCGCGAATCCTCAAGTATCACGTGCTCTCGGGTCAGTACACCCGCGAGCAGCTGC
Organism: Synechococcus sp. UW140; assembly: GCA_943371515.1. Classification (GTDB taxonomy): domain Bacteria; phylum Cyanobacteriota; class Cyanobacteriia; order PCC-6307; family Cyanobiaceae; genus Regnicoccus_A. The sequence continues at coordinate 71,494 of CALRVC020000005.1, forward strand.
TCAGCCAACCGGAATGGACCACCCTGGAAGGAGCGCCGCTGCCGATCCGCCGCGCCGATCCATTCGAGGTGAAAAATGCCAGTGTGAATGCAGCTGATGTGGTCTGTGACAACGGCATCGTGCACGTGATCAACCGGGTGATGCTGCCGGGCTGAGATCTCCTTTTCAAAGGGGTACGGCTCCATGCATCAACCAGAGTCCATGCAGGCCCTCCCAGATCAGATAAGCACTGATCATCAGGGCAAGGACACCGACCAGCCACTCGCCGTGGTGCTCCATCCATCCCTCAAGTCGGCTGAGCGGGACACGGATGCTCCCGCCTGTGGCGATCCAGGCCAGGGGAGGCAGCAGCAACAATGAGCTGGCCACCGCCACGAACACGCCGGTGAGTTCAAGGTCGGTGCTGACCCCGGGCTGATTGATCAACAGCAAGCCGGCTTCCTTGAGGTAGAAGACCAGATTCTCTGGGGTCAGCAGGGCGCTGGCCGCGCCAATCAAGGCGAGCATCGGTGTGCTGAAGTCAGGCAGCTGAGTGATCAGACGCATCGCCATGCCCTGCTCGCCGATGGCAGCGGCCGGGGTCAGTTGATAGAGGCCAAGACCCATCAACACGGCCGCACCGACCAGATCGATGATCACCTGGCCCCTTTCTCCGTGGTTGAGAGCGAGGGCCAGGTTGTCGCCCACCACCATCAGGGCCACGATCGCCAGTCCATTGGCACTGGCCCAACCACTGACGAAGGCCAAGGCACGCCTCAGGGGGGATTCCCCCAGCAGAAGCAGCACCACAACAGCAATGTGCAACGGGCTGAAGGCAATGCCGAACCCGAAGAGTGATGACTGACCGAACAGCGCAGCGGCGCTGAGGTGGGGGGCAGGGCCGAACAGATCAAGGCTGGGCACAGGGGGCGCCAACGCCGAAGTGACGTCAATGACCGTACTGGTCTGGCGCCCCGCAGCGCGAGGGGCCGGTGGCCGCTCAGAGGGCGATGGTGCCCGTTTCCGACGTGCGGATCCGTACGGCTTTCTCCACATTCGTCACGAAGATCTTGCCATCTCCGATTTCGCCGGTGCGGGAAGGAGCCGCAATCGCTTCAATGGCAGCATCTACCTTGTCGTCATCGACCACGACCTCCACTTTCACCTTGTTGATGAACTCCACGGTGAATTCGGTGCCGCGATAACGTTCCACCTGACCCTTCTGTCGGCCGAAGCCACGGCAGTCCGTGATGGTCATGCCGATGATGCCCGCATCGACGAGAGCCGTTTTGACATCGTCGAGCTTGATTGGGCGAATGATGGCTTCAACCTTTTTCATGATGAAAGACAGTGGGATGACAACGTGAAGTGATGGAAGCACGGTGGGAAACACCCAGCCGCACGGGCATTCAAGCGAACAATGCGGGTCGGGGCGGCTCTTCTCTGTAGCTGTCGAGACAGAATTCAGCCCTGCGGCCTCTTGGGGCTGATTCGGATGACGGTTTTCGGCAGGGACTGGATCCGGGCCACTGGGGCTCTCACCACACTCCTGCGAAGCTGAAGAATCGCCCGCAGCGTTCTCACCCATGGCCGCCCCCGGCAGGGATCTGATCGCCGAGATCCTGCAACGCACCGGCGAACACCTGGTGCTGGTGGCTCTGGCCATGGCTGTGGCCCTGGCCATCAGCCTGCCCGCCGGCCTCTGGATTCAGTCTCGCCCCCGCTGGTCAGGCCCGGTGCTGGCCCTGGCGGGAATGATCCAGACCATCCCCAGCCTGGCGATCTTCGGTCTGCTGATCACGGTGCCCGTTCTGGGGGGCATCGGGCCGGTGCCGGCTGTGGTGGCGCTGGTGCTCTACGCGCTCTTGCCTCTATTGCGCTCGATCGTGACGGGCCTGGCCGGCGTACCCCAGGGGCTGCGGGAAGCCGGCCAGGCCCTGGGCCTCAGCAAGGGAGAGGTGCTGCGCCACGTGGAGCTGCCCCTGGCCCTGCCGGTGATTGTGGCCGGGTTCCGGGTGGCCACAGTGATCAGCGTGGGGGTCGCCACGATCGCCGCCGCGATCGGTGGAGGCGGGCTCGGAGTGTTCATCTTCCGCGGGCTGGCCACGGTCAACAATGGCCTGATCCTGGCGGGGGCGATTCCAGCTGCGCTGCTGGCCCTGGCCGCCGATACCGCCATCGGCCTGTTGCAGGGACATACGCCAAGGCGCTGGCCGCTGAAGCCATGGGGATGGGGCCGTCGCCGCTCCTGGCTGGCCGTTGGCCTGGGTGGCGTCCTGGTTGCTCTGGTGGCAGCGACCTGCCTGGGGTTTGGACCCTTCTCCGCCCGCCCCGCTGCGGCAGGGCGTATCACGATCGGATCCAAGAGTTTCACCGAGCAGATCCTGCTGGGGGAGTTGCTCGCTCAGCAGATCGAGCGCCACAGCACCCTGCAGGTGGACCGGCAGTTCAGCCTGGGGGGAACGGCGATCTGCCAGGAGGCCGTCCGCAGTGGTCGCATCGCCGCTTACGTGGAATACACCGGCACCGCCTGGATGACGATCCTGCAGAAACCGCCCGTGCATGAGGCGAGGACGGTGTGGGAGCGGACCCGCAGGCTCTACCGGGACCGCTTCGATCTGGAGGTGTTCCCATCGCTGGGTTTCGAGAATACCTTTGCGGTGCTGGTGCGTCAGGAGACCGGCCGGCGCCTCAATCTGACCACAATTTCGCAGGCGGCCGTCCACACCCCCGGCTGGAGAGCTGGATTCGGCTATGAATTCCTGAACAGGCCCGATGGCTACAAGGGCCTGGCCAGCAGCTACGGCCTGCGTTTTGCATCGCGCCCGGTCTCGATGGACCTGGGCCTGGTTTACCGCGCTCTGGCCGATGCCCAGGTGGATCTGATCGCCGGCGATTCCACGAATGGCCTGATCCCCAGTCTCAGGCTGACGGCCCTGGTGGACGACCGCCACTACTTTCCTCCCTACGAGGCTGTGCCCGTGGTCAATGGCGCCAGCCTGCGGCGTCACCCGGAGATCGGCCGCGCCATTGGCAGTCTTGAGGGAACACTCACCGCCCAGACCATGCAAAAGCTGAATGCCCGTGTGGACCTGAACGGAGAAGCTGTGGGGCAGGTGGTGCAGCGCTTCCTCGACGACCTTGAGACATCCGACGTTCATTGAGAGTCCAGCCCGGGATCTGGCCAGGTCCCCCTGCGACGTTCGCCAAGATCTCCAGGCCTCTCGACCCTCAGAGAATCTGGGCCAGGAACTGGCGGCTGCGCTCGTGCTGGGGGTTGGTGAAGAACGTTTCAGGAGCGGCCTCCTCCACGATCTGGCCTTCCGACATGAGCACCACTCGGTGGGCCACTTCGCGGGCGAAGCCCATTTCATGGGTCACCACCACCATGGTCATGCCGTCGGCGGCCAGGCCGCGCATCACCTCCAGCACCTCCCCCACCATCTCCGGATCCAGGGCACTGGTGGGTTCATCGAAGAGCAGGATCCTCGGTTCCATGCAGAGTGAGCGGGCAATCGCGACCCGCTGCTGCTGGCCTCCCGAGAGCTGGCCTGGGTACTTGCGGGCCTGCTCAGCAATGCCGACACGCTCCAGCAGGGCCATGGCCTGGGTTTCCACCTCACTTCGCCGCCGCTTGCGCACCACCACCGGGGCCAGGCTGAGGTTCTCCAGCACGGTGAGGTGGGGGAAGAGGTTGAACTGCTGAAACACCATGCCGGTGTCGCAGCGGATCGCATCGATGTTGCGCAGGTCGTTGGAGAGAGCGATCCCATCAACGCTGATGGAACCTTCCTGGAACTCCTCAAGGGCGTTGAAGGTACGGATGAAGGTGCTCTTGCCGGAGCCCGAGGGCCCCATGATCACCACCACTTCTCCCTTCGACACGCTCAGATCGACGCCGCGCAGGGCGTGGAAGCCATTGGGGTACCACTTCTGCACCCCACGGGCCTCGATCATCGGCTGGGTGGACGGCATGGCTCAGACGGGGGAATGGGTGGGATCGAGGCGGCGCTCCAGGGCCCGGCTGCCCAGCCCAAGGGCGGCGCAGCAGCACCAGAACAGCACAGCCAGGGTGAGATACACCTCGGCGTTCTTGCCCAGGAACTCGGGATTGGCCATCACGGTTCGGGCGGTGCCGAGCAGATCGAGCAGGCCGATCAGCGACAGCAGGGTTGTGTCCTGCAGCAGGGAGATGAACTGCCCGACGGCGGCCGGCAGGGCAATGCGGAGGGCCTGGGGCAGCACCACCCGCTGGAGGGCCAGGGGCATCGAGAGGCCCAGAGAACGGGCCGCTTCCAGCTGGCCGGGGGGAACGGCAGAGAGGCCGGCGCGCACCGCCTCGGCCAGGTAGGCGCCACAGAAGAAGGTGAGCACCCAGGCGGCCCGCCAGACCCGATCCGGAGCCCAGCCGCCGGGGAGCATGTAGCCCAGGATGTTCTGGCCCAGGAAGAGCAGGGTGATCAGCGGGGCCCCGCGGATGAACTCGATGTAGAGCACCGAGCTCCAGCGCAGCAACGGCAGGCTGCTGCGGCGCCCCAGGGCCACCACCACGCCGATCGGAAAGCTGAGCAGGATCGCGAAGCTGGCCATCAGCAAGGTGAGCAGCAGCCCGCCCCACTCCGACGGCGGCACCCGGGGAAGGCCCAGCCCGCCGGCGATCAGCACCATGCCGAACAGGTAGAGCAGCGGCCAGCTCAGGGGCACCAGCTTCACCAGCCGCGGAGGCCAGCTCCGCCCCCAGTGGCCTGCCAGCCAGCGCGTGGCCACCAGCAGGGCGGTGATCACCCACCAGCGCAGTTGCAGGGGAAGACCAAGGGCCAGAGCTGCCGGCAGCCAGGCAGCCAGGAAACCCAGCAGAGCCACCGCCAGCTTGTCGTTGAACGGCCAGATTTCGCCGCTTCGATCCGCCCGCGGAAATGCTCGCAGCAAGCCCCAGCTCATGCCGCTGAGGGCTGCCACCAGCACCACCAGCAGCCAGAGTCGCCACTGCTGCTGGATGGGGTAGCGCCCGATGGCGAACAGGGTGGTGTTGGCCTGGATCACGGCCCACTGGGCCTGACCGAGTGCCCAGCGCAGCAGCCCCACCGCCGCTGCCAGGATCACCATGATCAGCAGCACCGAAACCAGGCCATCGCTCCGGCTGGCGAACAGTTCCTGCCGTAGGGCGCCGGCCCAGCTGGGCTGAACAGACTGCGGAGCCGGCCTGGCTGGGCGAAGGGGTGGGGTGGTTCCGGACTCCGGCCCGGGTTGGATGGAGGTCATCGGCTCAGCGCTCCCGGATCTGCACCAGCTGATTCATGCCGTTCATCACGGCGGAGATCAGCAGATCGATGATCAGGTACGAGCCCAGAAGCAGCAGAAACACCTCCAGGGCCCGTCCGGTCTGGTTGAGGGTGGTTTCGGACACGGAGTACAGATCCACATACCCCACAGCCACCGCCAGCGAGGAGTTCTTGGCCAGGGAGATGTACTGGCTGTTCAGGCCCGGCACGATCACCCGCAGGGCCTGGGGCAGCACCACCGAGCGCATGCTGGCGCTCCAGTGCAGTCCCAGTGAGGTGGCCGCCTCCCACTGGCCCTTCGGCACCGAGGCAATGCCGCCCCGTACCACCTCTGCCACGAAGGCGCCGGTGTAAGTGATCAGGCCGGTGAGCAGGGCTGTGAACTCCACCGAAAGGCGTAGTGGTGCCTGCCAGACCCCATTGACCAGCTCCGGGCCCTGCCAGCTGAAGCCCTGGGCGAACCAGGCCAGATACAGCCCCGACTTGGAGAGCACGATCCCAGGCAGCTGAAAAGCGGCGGTGCCGTTGGGCAGGGCCAGAAACACCACGAAGTACCAGAACAGGAGCTGCAGCAGCAGGGGAATGTTGCGGATCACCTCCACGTACACCCGAGCCAGCCGCCGGAGCAGCCCATTGCCGCTGAAGGAGGCCATGCCCATGGCCGTGCCCAGCAGAGTGGCCCCCACCAGGCCCACGAGAATCACCCGCAGGCTGTTCACCAGACCCACCAGCAGGGCACGCCAGTAGGGCATTGAGGCATCGAAGGGGATCAGGCTCTCGGCCACATCGAAGCTGGCCGGCTGGCCCAGCCAGCGCCAGCTCAGCAGCAGCCCGGCCGCGGTGAGGTTGCGCACCAGGTTGCCCACCAGAAGCGCGATCACCAGGAGCAGTACGAGGCCCACCACCGCCTGGACGATCCAGGGCATGACCCGGCGGTCGCGCCACCAGGGGATTCGTTCGGGGGTGGCGCTCACAGGGGTGGCGCTCAACGGAAGGGTGGCGAATAGATCAGTCCACCCTGGGTCCAGAGGCGGTTCTCGGCCCGCTCGAGCTTGAGCGGGGAGCCGCTGCCGACATTGCGCTCAAAGATTTCTCCATAGTTGCCAACCGCTGCGATCGCCTTGGGAACGAAGTCGGCCGGCAGACCCAGTTGCTTGCCGAAATCACCCTCCACCCCCAGGAAGCGGCGCAGGTCGGCCAGATTCTTGTTGGCCTTGGCTTCAGCCACCTTGGCGGCCACGTTGGCCTTGGTGATGCCCAGTTCCTCAGCCTGGAAGAGTGCGAACACGGTCCAGCGCATGGCATCGGCCCAGGCGGGGTCGCCATTGACGCTGGCGGGGGTGAGCGGCTCCTTGCTCATCACCTCCGGCAGAAGGATGTGCTCATCGGGTTTGGGGAAGCTGCTGCGCTTGGCTGCCAGCTGGGAGCGATCGCTGGTGACGGCGACGCAACGGCCACCCAGGTAGGCCGCATAGGTCTGGTCGCCGGTCTGGAACTTGAGCGGGGTGTAGGCGATGCCCTGCTCCCGCATGCGATCGGCCAGGTTGAGTTCGGTGGTGGTGCCGCTCTCCACGCAGATCGGTTTGCCGTCGAGATCCTTGAGGGTCTTGGCTCCGCTGGCCACAGGCACCATCACCCCCTGACCGTCGTAGAAGGTGGTGGGCCCGAACGAAATACCGTTCCCGCCGGCTGAATCACGACTCAAGGTCATGGTGGTGTTACGGGCCAGCATGTCCACCTCACCGCTGGCCAGGGCCGCGAAGCGCTCACTGGAGTTGAGGTCTCGGTACTCCACCTTGGCCGGGTCGCCCAGCACAGCCGCCGCCACAGCGCGGCAGGTGTCGGCATCGAGCCCGCTGTAGGTGCCATCGGGGCCGAGGAAGCTGAAGCCTGGCAGCTTCCCGTCCACACCGCAGACCAGCTTGTCGCGACCTCGGATGGTGGAGAGCTTCATGCTCTGAACACCGCCTCCGCTGCCACTGTCGTCGGCACAACCACTGAGGGTGAAGGCCAACAGCAAGGGCAGGGCGAGGAGCCAGCGGGGCGAGGGTTGCATCAACCGGAAGCAAAGCAGTGGGCGCAGTTTGCCAGCTCTGCCACGGACATGCCGCTAACCCGGGCTGATAATGGGTTCTCTGCGGAATCGATGGGTGCCAGGCAGCGCCAGTTCCCCCTTCAGGCCATCCACCAGCACGACCCCCAATCCCTCCGCGAGCTGCTGGAACGCTTCCAGCAACGACGCTCACGCCTGACTGTGCCCCAGTTCACCGTGATCACCGGCCTGCTGGTGATCGCCGTGGGCATGGTTCTGATGGCCCAGCCCGTCTTCTCCAGCGATAGCGTCGGGCTGTGGCAGGCCCTGTTCACGGTGATTTCCGCCATCACCGTGACAGGGCTTTCGGTGGTGGATGTGGGCAAGGATCTCACCTTCCCCGGGCAGGTGCTGCTGTCCCTGTTGATCCTCACCGGTGGCCTGGGGTTGATGGCCATCACCACCTTTCTTCAGGGCTTCGTGCAACGGGGCTCGCGGCTGAGGCGCCGGCTTGATCGCGGCCGGGCCATGGACGAATTCGGCGTGGGCGGCATCGGCAACACGTTTCACTCGATCCTGATCACCGCAGCCTGGGTGATCGGCATGGGCACTCTCGTGCTCTTCACCGTCGGCTTTCGTGACATCACCGTGCCGCGAGAGCGGCTCTGGGCCGCTCTCTTCCACTGCATCAGCGCCTATAACAACGCCGGCTTCGGGCTCTGGAGCGACAGCCTGATGGGCTACAGGGCCAATCGGGTCGTGAACCTTGTGATCATGGTGATGATCGTCTCGGGAGGGATCGGCTACCGGGTCACCAACGACCTTTGGCAGAAACGCTTCAAGGTGCGGCTGATCCGCAGTTTCAGCTTGCACACCCGTCTGGTGTTGCGCTGCACGATTGCCCTGATCGTGATCGGTGCGGCGGGGTTGCTGTTCACCGAGCACTTCACCCGCTCCAGTGGACTCACGACCCTGACCTGGTGGCAGCAGCTGCAGGCGGCGATCTTTCAGTCGGTGAGTACCCGTACCGCCGGCTTCAACACCGTGCCCCTTTCGGTGGATGCCATTTCTGAAGCGGGTCTGCTGCTGATCATGACGCTGATGTTCATCGGCGCCAGTCCCGGGGGGACCGGCGGTGGCATCAAGACCACCACCTTTGCGAGCCTGGTGGCGGCCACACGCTCCACCCTCAGGGGTGAGGACACCGTGGTGATCCGACACCGGGCCATCTCCGACAAGGTGGTGCTGCGGGCGGTGGGGGTGACCCTGGCCTCCTTGCTGTTGGTGCTGCTGATGGCCCTGGTGCTGGTTCTTGATCGTGCCGTCGGCAGCGACGGGCAGTCGTTCTCCTTTCTGGAGAAGTTGTTCACCTGCATCTCCGCCTTCGCCACCGTGGGCCTGGATGTGGGGGTCACCGCTGAGCTGAACCGCTGGGGCCAGCTGGTGCTGATGGTGGGAATGTTCGTGGGCCGGATCGGCATCCTGTTGCTGCTCTCTGCGATCTTCGGTAGCCACCCCACGTCGCGCATCGCCTACCAGCACGAAGAGCTGTACCTCTGAGCCAGTCGACCGCCGGGGCGGAGAATGAGGCGTCTGCGTGCGGCACCGGCTCCATGGTGGCCCTTCCCGACCGATTGCTGATCCGCCGCCCAGACGACTGGCATGTGCACCTGCGTGACGGGGCGATGTTGCGGGCCGTGGCCCCCAGTACGGCCCGCGTGTTCCGTCGGGCGATCGTGATGCCCAACCTGCTGCCTCCGATCACCACGGCAGCGGCCGCAGCGGCCTACCGCGAGCGCATCCGCTCGGCGGTGGCTGAAAGCGACGAATTCGAGCCCCTGATGACGGCTTACCTGACCGACACAATCGATCCTGGTGAGCTGGAGCGGGGCTTCACAGAGGGGGTCTTCACAGCTGCCAAGCTCTATCCGGCCCGGGCCACCACCAATGCCGAGGCCGGGGTGAGCGATCCGGCCCGCATTGCGCCTGTGCTGGAGACCATGGAGCGGATCGGCATGCCTCTGCTCATCCACGGGGAGGTGACTGACCCTGAAGTGGATGTGTTCGATCGAGAAGCCGTGTTCATCGAGCGCCACCTGGAGCCCCTGCTGGAGCGTCACGAGGGGCTGAAGGTGGTGTTCGAGCACATCACCACCGCCGAGGCCGTGGCCTTCGTTGAGGGAGGACCGGCGACCCTGGCCGCCACGATCACCCCTCACCACCTGCAAATCAACCGTAACGCCATGTTCCGGGGCGGACTGCGTCCCGACGCCTACTGCCTGCCGGTGGCCAAGCGAGAACTGCACCGGATCGCCCTGCGGGGGGCCGCCACCTCCGGCAACCCGAAGTTCTTCCTGGGCACCGATTCAGCTCCGCACACCCGCAGCGCCAAGGAATCCGCCTGCGGCTGCGCAGGCATCTTCAATGCGCCCCACGCGCTCGAGAGTTATGCCCAGGTGTTTGAGCAGGAGGGTGTGCTTGAGCGGCTGGACGATTTCGCTTCGGTGTTCGGGCCCAGCTTCTACGGCCTGTCGCTCAACGCGGGCACGATCGAACTGGTGCGCCATCCCCTGGAGGTTCCCCTGATGCTGGAGCTGGGTGGGAAGGGAGATTCGCCCCAGCCGCTGGTGCCGTTTCAGGCAGGCGAAACCTTGCCCTGGCGGATCAGGGCACCATCCCGCCGCTAAGGGATCAGCTCGGGTTTGGCCGAGGGGGTAGGCACCAGCCCGAGGACACGGGCCAGATAGGGCAGGCTCATGCCCTGGACGAAAAGATTGATCACCACAACGATGAAGATGATGCTCTGAACGTTCTGGCTGAGTTCCGCGACGATGGATGGATTGATGCCCCGGATTCTGGGGATCGCCAGGCTGAGATCGTGGGCGAGGGCGAGGGGAACAGCGCCGCGCAGGCCGCACCACGACACCAATAGCGATTCCTTGATGCTGAAGGGTGAGAACGGCTGAAACATCAGCACACTGATGGGGCGTGCCACGAGCATCAGACCCAATGCCGCCAGAATGCCGATCGGCAGTGCATCGATCAGGTCGGGGGGATAGACCAGAAGACCGAAGATCAGGAAGATCGCGATCTCCGTCATTGTGTTGAATGGAAGAAGGACCTCCTGGATGGTGATGTGATTGATCTCGGGCGAGCGATAGACGGTGTTGGTGAGAAACAGTCCGTTCACATAGATGGCGATAAATCCTGAACCCCCAAGAAGTGTTGTCACGCCATAGACCACGAAGGCGATCGACACAGCCACGACCAGCAGCTGGGAGCGATCATCCACCAGATAATTGATCACGAAGCGGGCCATATACCCGCACACAAAGCCGACCATCAGGCCGATGCCGATCTGCTGAAGAAAGATCTTGACCTGGGTGAGCACCGTGCTCTCCAGGCTGGAGGCACCGTCGGCAGCACCGGCGCTGACAAAGATGCCCACCACCAGCCCGTAGAAGAGCAGAGCCGAGGGATCATTCACTGAGGATTCAAATTCCAGCAGGTGTTGAAGTCGCATTGGAACCTTGCGCCGCACCGATCGCAACACGCTCAAGGTGGCTCCCGCGTCGGTGGAGCCAAGGCAAGCGGCGACCAGCATCGCCGCACCCAGCGGAATGGCTTCAACGCGCCCCATGCTGATCGCGCTGGCGTAGGGAGAACCCACAAACCAGATCAACCCACCCAACAGCAATGAAGAAATCACCACACCACCAACGGCGAGCATGATTCCGTATTCGAAGAATCCCCGGATGGCCGCCAGATCAGTCTTAAGCCCGGCATAGAACAACAGCAGTGCCAGTCCCAGCATCTGAAAGTTTGCCGCCTGGGCATGGGTGATGTCGAGGCTACTTACGTTGATTGACAGGCCCAGCAGCAGGACTCCGAGGATGGCGGGAATGCCGATCTTCGGAGAGACGCGGCTGATGGCCAGGGTTCCAAGAAACAGAATCCCGATGAACAACAGCTGAGAATGAATGGGGAGGTCCAGGGCATTCGCCTGATCCGAGGAAGCAGCGGCCAGAAGCTGGCAGAACGTTGGTGAGTGGAGCATCCGCTGATCAGTGGCAAGTCATCGTGGTGGTGCTCTCAGACCTTGGCCCTGGTGGCTGGGGCAGGGGCTGCCGTGGTGTGCTCGGCCAGCAGGTCGGCCTGGTCCTGGCTGAGACGCCCAGCGACGCGCAGCACAGCGGTGATCCGCTCAATACCCACCACCGCATGGCAGGCGTAGCCCTCAGCGGCCAGACGAGAGACAGCCCGACCCCCGTGGTCGATGAACACCACCACATCGCTCACCTTCAACCCCGACGACTCCAATTTGGCGATGCCCTCCAGCACGCTGCCGCCTGTGATCAGGATGTCATCGACGACGACGACGGTTTCGCCCTCTTCGAAATCCCCCTCAATCAGGCGCCGGGCCCCATGGGCCTTGACTTCTTTGCGCGGATAGATCAAGGGCACATGCAGCTGCAGTGACAGCCCTGTGGCCGTCGGCAGGGATCCATAGGGAATGCCGGCGATTCGATCGAACTGAAGGCGGGCCAGTGGCTGTGCATAGGCATGCAGCACCCGGTGAAACAGATTCGGATCGGAGATGATCCGGCGCAGATCGATGTAGTAATTGAACACGGCACCTGAAGCCTGCACGTACTCACCGAAGAGCAGGCAGCCGATGTCGAACAGATCCACCAGCAGCTCATCGAGCCGCTGCTCATCGAGGCCCTGATCCTCCAGCCGTTGCAGCTCAAGGCTCTTGGCGTCGAGCAGGCTGTTCGACGCTGCTGCTGCCCTGGGGGCGGGCAACCATAGCTCGCAGCGATCGGCCGTTCCTCCATCCCAGCTGGCTCGCATCGTCTCGATCTGCTCGCGCAGGGCCCGGGTACCCGCCGCCATGCCCTCCTCCACCAGCAGGTGCTGGGGCAGGGGCAGCAGCAATCCATCGGCGGAAGCGTTGAGACCCGCCTGAAGCAACGCCTCCAGCCGCTCTTCCTCGCCCCAGAGGCTGCGCAGGATCAGAAAACGCTCTGGGGCTTCCCGCCGCACTCGCGCCAGAACGGCCGGATCGCTGGTTCCCACCTCCAGCAACAGGTGCTCCGGGGTGCCCCAGAGCTGGGTTTCGCGCACGATCGTGATGTAGAGCGGGTCGTCCTCGTTGGGATGGTGCTGCACGACCCGGGCGCCGGGATTCGAGCTGTGACAGGTGAGCACCACCGCCCGGTCCGGATAGAGCAGGAAGGGGGCGGCGATGTCCTGCCCCGCCAGAGGGGAGAGGGTGACCGCATCCACGCCGAGGTCGCGGAAAATGTAGTGGGCCAGGGCCGAGGAGCTGTTGAGGTCGCCGTGCTTGGCATCGAGGATCAGGGGCAGCTCCAGCGGCACCAGTTCTCGCACCTCCCGCAATAACTCCAGGCCGATCGGCCCCAGGGCCTGATAGAAGCCCAGGCTCGGTTTGTAGGCGCAGACGTTGTCGGAGGTGGCCTCGATCACCGCCTTGATCCAGCGGCGGGCCTGGGCCAGAAAGGAACCGCTGCCAGCGTTGTGGCGCGTCCAGGTCTGCAGCATCTCCGGATTGGGATCCAAGCCGGTGATCAGCAGCGACTGGCGGCTGGCCATCGCTTCGGTGAGTTTGACGAAAAAGCTCATGGCGCCTGCCCCTGGGCCAGCATGGCAGTGCAGGTCACCCCCCGGCCGCTCAACCGTTGGCCAAGTGAGTCGATGGCGTTCGGTGGGGTGAGGGCAGAAGCGGTTCAGACATTGAGGTGCAGCGCCGTCTGGTGGTGGCAGGCGATGGAGCTGGATGAGCAGAACCCGCTGCTGAAGCGGATCGTTCTGTTTGCATCGCCGAACCCAGCCCCATCCCTGCTGACCGCTGTTGACCGCGGCGGGGGATCAGATGTCGGCCAGGTGCTTGGGTTGGACGATCAGCAGCTTGGCGCGATCGGCGCCGGAGCAGCCCCTACGGGTCTTGGCGGCACGCTGCACAGCGAGACGTCGATCTCGCGAGGCCATGCCTGGTGCCGCGGATTGCGAAGGACCCGTCGTGGAAAAGCCGTTTTGCATGCTGCTGCCCATGCATGGAGTCTGTCCAGTCCAACAGCTTGATCTGACTTCTGCTGCGTCGGACCAAGCAACACGAACGCGCCACTTTAAGGAAGTCCAGAACCAGGGGCAGCGTGAGATTCGGCCTTTCGCTTTTAACGCCACCGGCTTGAGAAGTTCAGTTTGATCGCTCAGGCTGCTCCCTTCAGTCTCAATCTTTTTCTGAGAACTTACAGGCAGTCTGCTGATGCCCTGGATGAGAAAAGCGGCCGCAAGATCCCCAGAACTTCTCACGGGGCTTCTCGATCGCCCCCATCACCTGCGTTCCCTGTGCCTGCCGCCAGCGATTGGTCCCGCGCCGGAAAGTCTGGGGCCGCATCTCCTGACATCGCCTCGCGCATCCGTGGGGCCATCGCCAGACTCCTTGCAGGTTTGAGACCGGGTCGTATCCCCCCAGCGCAATGAGGATCACGGTCGGCTGCGATCTGACGGTGGCCTGTCTGCAGTCCACACCCCTGCTCCTGATGGTGCAGCCCCACACCAGTCGCCGGGGTGAACTGGTGAGCGACGATCCGCTGATCTCGCAGCCTGCTGTGCCGGTGACGGAGTTCGTAGATGGCTTCGGCAACCGGTGCTGTCGCCTGGTGGCCCCGGCAGGCGACACCCAGCTCCGCCTGCGGGCGCTGGTCGAGTGCAGCGGCCAGCCCGATCCGGTGCTTCCCCATCTCACCGCCGTGCCTGTGGAGGTTCTGCCTCCGGAGACCTATCCGTTCCTGCGCCCCAGTCGTTACTGCGAGACCGACCGGCTGGATCAGACGGCCTGGGACCTGTTCGGCGAGATCCCCGCTGGCTGGCCGCTGGTGCAGGCGATCTGCGACTGGGTGCACACCCGCATCCACTTCGACATGGGCCAGGCCCGCCCCACCAAGACCGCTCTTGAGGTGCTGGAGGAGGGGCAGGGCGTCTGCCGCGACTTCGCCCATCTGGCGATCGCCTTCTGCCGCAGTCTGAATGTCCCGGCGCGTTACTGCACCGGCTATGTGGGATACACGGGGGTGCCGCGCGGGCCGGAACCAATCGATTTCTCCGCCTGGTTCGAGGCCTATCTGGAGGGGGGCTGGCATGTCTTCGATGCCCGCTACAACACCCCGCGGATCGGCCGGGTGCTGATCGGCCGTGGCCGCGACGCCGGCGATGTGCCGTTCCTGCATTCCTTCGGCCCCCACGACCTGACCAGGTTTGAGGTGATCACCCAAGCCTTGGCGGCGGTCTGAGCGGAAGCTCGATCACCGGCTCGCGATTCGGCAGCAGCTAGGCCTTGCGCCTCAGGCGGCCCTGGATCACCAGGAGGCTCGTGGCGGTGGAGTCTGGCGGGCGCCCAGCCCGTCTTCAGGCCCATGACCATGGACCGATCACCCCCGAGGCCAACACGCTGATGCTACGAATGGCGGGCCATCAGAGACCCCGGCGAGATCCGTAGGCTTAATCCACGCCAGTTCCGCCCCATGATCGCCACGCCCCCCGCGATTCGCCCCAGCTGGGTGGAGCAGAGCGCCATCTCCGACCCGATCGTGATCGGCGCCTGCGTACTGGTGCTGAGCAGCCTTCAGAGCGAAAAGAATCTGCGTGGGGGCAAGGTGAGCTTCGTGCTATCCAACGCAAACGGCTGACTGCCGGCGGGGCCGGACTGAACGAGGACCCATGTCCATGGCATCACACCGAATTGTTCTGATCGCCGGGTTCGAGTCGTTCAACGCCGGCCTCTATCGCCAGGCGGCAGAGGCGGCGATGGGCCGTTGTCCGGCACTGGAGATCCGCATTTTCAGCGATCGGGATCTGGCAGCCCGGCCAGCCGAGGTGGAGGCAGCGCTCCATGGCGCACAGGTGGTGTTCGCCAGCCTGATCTTCGACTACGACCAGGTGGAATGGCTGCGGCCACGCATCGCCGCGATCCCCACCCGCCTGGTGTTCGAATCGGCGCTGGAGCTGATGGCGCTCACCCGGCTGGGACGTTTCGAGATGGGCAGCTCGTCCAGCGGCATGCCCAAGCCGGTGCGGGCGCTCCTGGCCAAGTTCAGCAGCGGCCGCGAGGAGGACAGGCTCGCCGGCTACATCGGGTTCCTCAAGGTGGGTCCGAAGCTGCTGCGCTTCATCCCGTTGCGCCGGGCCCAGGATCTGCGTCGCTGGTTGATCCTCTACGGCTACTGGAACGCCGGCGGCTCTGAGAACGTGTCGGCCCTGTTCCTGCTCCTGGCGCGGGAATGCCTCGGCCAGGACGTGGGGCCCGTGCCACCGCCGCGTGAAACCCCCGATCTCGGCCTGCTGCACCCGGACCACGACGGTTTCTTCACCTCCCCCCGCGTCTATCTGGAATGGTTCCACCAGACCCGGCCCGGCAGTGCCGGCTGGCCGGTGGTGGGCGTGCTGCTGTACCGCAAGCACGTGATCACCACTCAGCCCTACATCCCGCAGTTGATCCGCAGCTTCGAGCAGGCGCGGCTGCTGCCCCTGCCGGTGTTCATCAACGGAGTGGAGGGCCACATGGCCGTGCGCGACTGGATGACCAGCCCGGCCGAGATCGCCGCCGGGACGTCCGGCCGGGAGGCCGTGGTGGTGGACGCGATCGTCTCGACGATCGGGTTTCCGCTGGTGGGCGGTCCGGCCGGCTCGATGGAGGCCGGCCGCCGCGAAGAGGTGGCTCAGCGGATCCTGCGCGCCAAGAATGTCCCCTACGTGGTGTCGGCGCCGCTGCTGATCCAGGACATCCACTCCTGGACGCGGCAGGGCATCGGTGGCCTGCAGAGCGTGGTTCTCTACGCCCTGCCAGAACTGGATGGCGCCATTGACCCGGTGCCGCTCGGCGGCCTGGTGGGGGACCGCATCCACCTGATCCCCGAGCGGCTCAAGCGGCTCACGGGGCGGTTGTCCCACTGGATCGCGCTGCGCCGTAAGCCGCCGGCGCAGCGGCGGATCGCCATCGTGCTCTACGGCTTTCCGCCGGGTTACGGCGCCACCGGTACGGCCGCGTTGCTGCAGGTGCCCCAGTCGCTGCTGCGGCTGCTGCGGGCGCTCGAGGCCGAGGGTTACGACGTGGGAGAGCTCCCCGAAGACCCCGAGGTGCTGCTGCAGCGGGTGCGTGAGGCCGACCAGGCCTGGATCGGCCATGTCCCCGAGGGCGTTTCGCTCGAAGACGCGCCGATCACCACCGTGCGCACCGACACCCTGCGGGAGTGGCTGGGCGACTTCGATACCCGCAGGATCGAGGCGCAGTGGCGGTCGCTGGGCGGCAGCGGCATCCGCACGATCGGTGATCGCTTCCTGCTTGGTGGCGTGCGGCTGGGCAACGTCTGGATCGGGGTGCAACCGCCGCTCGGGGTGGCCGGCGATCCGATGCGACTGATGTATGAGCGGGATCTGACCCCCCATCCGGAGTACGCCGCCTTCTACATGTGGCTGCAGAACGAGTTCCGCGCCGATGCTGTGGTGCATTTCGGGATGCACGGCACGGTGGAGTGGCTGCCGGGCTGCCCGCTCGGGAACACGGGCTATTCCTGGCCCGACATCCTGCTGGGCAATCTGCCGAATCTTTATATCTATGCCGCCAACAATCCCTCCGAGTCGATGCTCGCCAGGCGGCGCGGCTACGGCGTGCTGATCTCCCACAACGTGCCCCCCTACGGCCGTGCCGGGCTCTACCGGGAACTGGTCTTGCTGCGTGATCTGATCAGCGAATACAGGGAGGATCCGGAGCGGAACGAGGCGCTGCGCGAGGCGATCACCAAGAAGGTGTTCGACACCGGCCTGGATGCCGACTGCCCGCCCGGCGAGGCGCTCACAGCCGGGCCCGCCGCCGAGGCGTTCAGCGCCTACCTGGTGCGGCTGAGCGACTATCTGCAACGGCTCGAGAACCGTCTCTTCTCCAGCGGCCTGCATGTGCTCGGCCAGGCGCCAGGCCCCGAGGAGCTGGAGGGGTATCTCAAGGCTTACTTCGGCGACGACCTGGCGGTGGAACTGGTGGGCGCGATCAGCCGGGAACAGGCCGCGAGCGGGGAGGCGGAGCGCAGGGCCCAGGCCGCCGCGTTGATCGATCGGCTGGCTCCTGGCCGCCTCGACGCCCTGCGGCCTCGGGTGGAAGAGGCCCTGCTGATCAGCCACCTGCTGGCGCGCACCACGGACGAACTCACCAACCTGCTGCGGGGCCTCAATGGTGAGTACATCCAGCCGGCACCCGGCGGCGATCTGCTCCGCGACGGTCCCGGAGTGCTGCCCACGGGCCGCAACATTCACGCCCTTGACCCCTACCGCATGCCTTCGCCCGGTGCCGTCGCGCGCGGAAAGGCGATCGCGCTGCGCATCCTCGAGCAGCACCGCCAGGAGAACGGAACGTGGCCCGAAACGGTGGCCGTGATGCTCTGGGGGCTCGATGCCATCAAGACCCGCGGCGAATCGCTCGGCATCCTGCTGGAGCTGGTGGGCGCCGAGCCGGTGAAGGAAGGCACGGGCCGGATCGTGCGCTACGCGCTGCGGCCGCTGCAGGAGCTGGGCCATCCCCGCATCGACGTGCTGGTGAATCTTTCCGGGATCTTCCGCGACAGCTTCGTGAACATCATCGAGCTGCTCGATGACCTCTTCCGCCGCGCGGCCGCCGCCGAGGAACCCGAGAGCGAGAACTTCATCCGCCGCCATGCCAACGCCCTCGAAGCTCAGGGGATCGAGAACCCCACGGCGCGACTGTTCTCCAACCCGGCCGGGGATTTCGGGTCGCTCGTGAACGACAGGGTCACCGATTCCAGCTGGGACAGCGGCGAGGAACTCGGATCCACCTGGCGGGAGCGCAACAGCTACAGCTACGGCCGTGGAGATCGGGGCGAAGCCCGCCCCGAGGTGCTGCGCACGCTGCTGGGCAGCACTGATCGGGTGGTGCAGCAGATCGACTCGGTGGAATTCGGCCTCACCGACATCCAGGAGTATTACGCCAACACCGGAGCGCTGAAGCAGGCCGCCGAGCATGAGCGTGGCGCCAAGGTGACGGCCAGTTTCGTGGAAAGCTTCTCGAAGGACATCACTCCCCGCGATCTGGATGAGCTGCTGCGGATGGAGTACCGCACCAAGTTGGTCAACCCGAAGTGGGCCGAGGCGATGGCAGCGATGGGTGCCGGCGGCGCCTACGAGATCTCCCAGAGGATGACGGCCCTGATCGGCTGGGCCGGCACCGCTGACTTCCGCGACGCCTGGGTGTATGACCAGGCGGCTGACACCTACGCCTTTGATCCGGAGATGGCCCGTCGGCTGCGGGAGGCGAATCCCGAGGCCTTCCGCAATCTCGTGGGCCGGATGCTGGAGGCCAACGCCCGCGGCATCTGGACGGCCACTCCCGAGAAGCTGGTCCAGCTGCGCACCCTCTACGACCTCACCGACGCCGAACTCGAAGGCGTGGCGGCCTAGTGCAACCCTCCAGGCCGGCGCCAGCCGCCGGCGGCTTCCCGTTCAACGCGGTGGTGGGGCAGCAGCCGATCCAGACGGCGTTGCTGCTGCTGGCCGTCGACCCAGGACTCGGGGGCGTGGTGATCGCCGGCCGGCGGGGCACGGGGAAATCGGTTCTGGCGCGTGCGCTCCAGTCCCTGCTTCCGCCGATCCGGGTGATCCGCAGCTCCTGCTGCAACGCCGATCCGGACAGGCCGTGGGAGTGGGACGATGCCACCCTGGCGCGACGGCAGCGCAGCAGTCGCGCTCTGCCGAGTCGCTGGATCCCCAGCCCCTTCGTTCAGGTGCCCCTGGGAGTGAGCGAGGACCGGCTGCTGGGCTCGGTGGACGTGAGCCGCTCGATCCGCTGCGGCGCCCCGGTGCTCCAGCCGGGTCTGCTGGCCGCTGCGCACCGTGGCGTGCTCTACGTCGATGAGATCAACCTGCTGGAGCCCCATATCGGCAACCTGCTGCTCACGGTTCTGGCCGATGGCACCAATCGGGTGGAGCGGGAGGGGATCAGCTTCCAGCACCCCTGCAGGCCTCTGCTGATCGCCACTTACAACCCGGACGAGGGAGAGTTGCGGCCCCATCTGGTGGACCGATTCGCGATCGTGCTCTCGGCCGATGCCGAGCTGACGCTGGAGGAGCGTGTGGAGGCGGTGGCGAGGGTGCTGGCGCATCAGGACGAGCCGGCTCGCTTCTGGACTCCCTATGTGGCCGGGCTGGAGGCGCTGCGCCGCCGCGTGGCGGATGCGCGCACGCGGCTGCCACGGTTGCGGATCCAGCCCGATCAGGTCCGCTATCTGGTGAACGAAGCGATCCGGGCGCGCGTGGAGGGCCAGCGCGCCGATCTGTTCGCCGTGCGGGCGGCTCTGGCCCACGCGGCCCTGGCGGGGCGGGCGGCGGTGTCCGCCGATGATCTGCGCCGGGCGGTGGAACTCGTGATTGTTCCCAGGGCGGCTGCGGTGGAGACCGAAGCGCCGCCGCAGGACATCCCGCCGCAACGCACGCCTGAGCCCCCCTCGGAACCGCCGCCGCAGGAGGAAGCCGAACCGGATGAGCAGCGGGACCGTCCACCACCGGAAGCCGCTGCCATTCCTGAGGAGTTCGTGTTCAGCCCCGAGGGGATCCTGCTCGATCCGGCGCTGCTGGCCTTCAGCCAGCGGGCCCGTCGCCGCCATGGCAAGGCCGGTGGCAGGGGAGTGATTCTCTCGCAGGAGCGGGGCCGTTACGTGAAGCCGGTGCTGCCCCATGGCCCGATCCTGAGGGTCGCGATCGATGCCACACTCCGGGCCGCCGCGCCGCATCAGAAGGCCCGCCGCCGCCGCCATCCCCGCAGCCAGCGGCATCACGTTTTCATCAGCGACGACGACCTGCGGGTGAAGCGCCTCGCCCGCAAGGCGGGTGCCCTGATTGTGTTCGTGGTCGACGCCTCCGGCTCGATGGCCCTCAACCGGATGGAGGCCGCCAAGGGAGCGGTACTGGAACTGCTCAGCGAGGCTTACCGCTGCCGCGACCAGATCGCCCTGATCGTGTTCCGCGGCGATCGAGCTCAGGTGATGCTGCCGCCCACCCGTTCGATCACGGCGGCGTCGCGCCGGCTGGAGCGGCTGCCCTGCGGCGGCGGCTCGCCACTGGCGCATGGCCTGACGCTGGCCGTGCGGCTGGCTCTGAACGCACGGCGCTCGAAGGACATCGGCGAAGTGGTGCTGGTGCTGATCAGCGACGGCAAGGCGAACGTGTCCCTGGCCCGCTCCCTCAGGGACGAGGGGCAGGGAACCCCTCCCGATGCTGGTACGTGCCTGAAGGACGAACTGCTGACGATCGCGGCGGCGATCCGCCGCCTCGGCCTGGAGATGCTGGTGATCGATACCGAGAATCCCTACATCGCCTCGGGTCTGGGCCGCGAACTGGCACAACGGGCCGGCGCCAGCTATGTGGCACTGCCGAAGGCCGGAGAGCGTGTGATCGCGGCGGCGGCCCGCGGGGCGATCAGGCCCACCTGAACGTCCCCATACCCAGCCAGACGGGGCAGGTCACCCCCGCTGCTCAATCTCTGGCCTGGCGGTTCATGCGGCTGATCAGGCTGGAGGGAATCTCCTTCGGGCAGACCGCCGAGCACTCCAGCTGGTTGCCGCAGGATCCGAAGCCCTCCGTCTCCATCCGTTGGCGCATCCGTCTGGAGCGCCGGGGAGCTTCTGGCTGGCCCTGGGGAAGGAGCTCGAGATGGGCCAGCTTGGCCGCCACGAACAGGCTGGCCGACGCATTGGGGCAGGCTGCCACGCAGGCCCCACAGCCGATGCAGCTGGCGGCATCGAAGGCCTGGGCGGCCAGATCCAGGCCGACCGGCAGGGCATTGGCCTCCGGGGCGCTGCCGATGTTCACCGACACATACCCACCGGCCATCAGCAGCCGATCGAGGGAGGAGCGATCGACAGCCAGATCCTGGATCAGGGGGAAGGCCCGAGCTCGCCACGGCTCGAGAGTGAGAACCTGGCCATCGCTGAAGTCGCGCAGGTAGAGCTGGCAAACGGTCGTGCCGCTCCGGGGCCCGTGGGCCTGGCCATTGATCATGAATCCGCAGGACCCGCAGATGCCCTCACGGCAGTCGTGATCGAAGTGCACCGGCCGCTCGCCCTCCAGCAGCAGCTGCTGGTTGAGGCGATCAAGGGCCTCCAGCAGGGATAGATCCGGGCTCAGGCCCGTGAGGAGATGGTTGAGGAAGCGCCCCCTGGGCTCGTCCTGGCGCTGACGCCAGATTCGCAGGGTGAGGCTGAGGCTGGAAGGGCCGCTCATCGGTAACTGCGAGCCGTGGGGCTGATCAGGCGGAACTGCAGCTCTTCCTGGTGGCGGATGGGTGTCCCATCAGCCCGCCATTCCCAGGCCGCGATGTGGCTGAACTCGGCGTCGCGACGCAGGGCCTCACCGCTCTCGCTCTGGTGCTCCTCACGGAAATGGGCCCCGCACGACTCCTCTCGTGCCAGGGCATCGCGCAGCATCAGGTCAGCCAGCTCGAGGTAATCCTCCAGCTGCAGGGCCTTCTCCAGCTCTGGATCCAGGGGTGTGCCGGGATCGGGGAGCAGCAGGTCCTGATCGAAGCTTGCCCGCAGAGCTGCCACCCCCGCCAGCCCCGAGTGCAGACCAGCGGCCGAGCGGCTGATGCCGCAGCTCTCGATCAGCAGGGCCCCCAGTTGACGCCGCAGCCCCTCCGCTGGCTGGGTGCCGCCGGTGGACCGCAGTCGGGCGATACGCAGCCGCACGACCTCCAAGGCCGCGCGGCAGGCGGGGTGGTCGGGGTCGATCACGGGATGCTGATGCTCGGCCAGCCAGGCCGGCACGGTGGCTGGGGCAATGAACAATCCATCGGCCAGGCCCTGCATCAGGGCGCTGGCACCGAGCCGGTTGGCACCGTGCTCGGAGAAGTTCGCCTCCCCCAGTACAAACAGGCCCGGGATCGTGCTCATCAGGTGGTAGTCCACCCACAGCCCACCCATCGTGTAGTGAGGAGCGGGATAGATGCGCATCGGCTCCCGGTAGGGGTCGGTTCCGGTGATGCGCTCATACATGGCGAAGAGGTTGCCGTAGCGGGCTTCAATCACGGCCCGCCCCTCCCGCTCGATCGCCTCGTCGAAATCCAGATAGATCGAGCGGCCGCCCGGGCCCACTCCATGGCCGGCGCCACAGAGTTCGCGGGCACGCCTGGAGGCCACATCGCGGGGAACCATGTTCCCGTAGCTGGGGTAGAGCCGCTCGAGGAAGTAATCCCGCTCGGCCTCCGGCACCTGATCGGGGCGTCGCTGATCCCCCGGCTGCCGTGGCAGCCAGACCCTCCCGTCGTTGCGCAGGCTTTCGCTCATCAAGGTGAGCTTGCTCTGGTCGGGATCGCCGCTGGGAATGCAGGTGGGGTGAATCTGGGTGAAGCAGGGGTTCGCCATCAGGGCGCCGCGGCGATGGGCTCGCCAGAGGGCGCTGGCGTTGGAGCGCACAGCGTTGGTGGAGCGGTGGAACACGTTGCTGTAGCCGCCGCTGGCCAGCAGCACCGCATGGGCCGTGTGGGTCTCGAGGGCACCGCTGAGCCGGTGGCGGCAGATGGCGCCGCGTGCCACGCCCTCGAGGGTGATCAGATCGAGCAGATCCCGCTGGGGGCAGAGCTCCACCCGGCCAGCCTCCACCTGCCGCAGCAGGGCCTGGACCACGGCATAGAGGAGCTGCTGGCCCGTCTGACCGCGGGCATAAAAGGTGCGGCTCACCTGGGAGCCACCGAAGCTGCGGTTGGAGAGAGTTCCGCCGTATTCACGGGCGAAGGGCACCCCCAGGGCCACGCACTGGTCGATGATCGAACCGCTGATCTCAGCCAGTCGGTGACAGCCGGCCTCACGCGCCCTGAAATCACCGCCCCGTACGGTGTCCCGGAACAGTCGCTCAACGCTGTCGCCGTCGTTCTGATAGTTGCGGGCTGCGTTGATGCCCCCCTGGGCTGCCACCGAATGGGCCCTTCTTGGGCTGTCGTGGTAGGTGATCAGCCTGACTGGATAGCCCTGTTCAGCCAGGCTGGCGGCGGCGGATGCGCCCGCCAGGCCACTGCCCACCACCAGCACCCTGAAATGGCGCCGATTGGCGGGCGCAATCAGCGTTAAATCCTGACGGCACCGGCTCCAGGCTTCAGCCACCGGGCCCGGCGGCAGCAGGGGGTCGAGCCGCATCAGAACCCAGCCACTGCCAGAGCGCCTGTGCCCCACAGTGCCAGGGGCAGCAGGGCGAAGCCACCGCCGATCAGGGCCGCCAAGGCACGGCTGGCCAGACGCAGCCCTGTGGCGTTGGTCTCATCCAACCAGCCCAGACTGCGGGCCAGGCTTTCGGCGCCGTGAAGCAGATGGAGACCAAGGGCCACTCCAGCCAGGACGTAGAGCCCCAGGGCCCAGGGAGAGGCCAGCGCCAGCAGAAGGGTTTGCCGCTCCAGGCCATCCCCTGGCCTGGGCCAGCGCAGCTGGCCCAGGTGCACGGCCAGGAACAGCAAAAGCAGTGCACCGCTGAACGGGGCAGTCCGACCAGCCAGGGCCGTCAGAGGTTGAAGACGCCGGCTGCGCCACTGGCCGTAGGTCGCCACCCCCCTGGCTCGGCGGTTGGTGACCACCCGCTGGAGGGTGAGGGTCAGGTGGACAAGGCCCGCCAGGGCCAGGGTGAGCTCCAGGGGCGGCAGCCAGGGGGCGTGATGCAAGGCCGTTGCATAGCTCTCGAAGCCCGCTGGATCCAGGACCGCCAAAGCGGCCCCCAGCCCATGGGCCAGGACGAACAGAATCAGAATCGCTGCCGTGATCGGAATCGCCTGGGCCATGCCAGTGACTGACCTCCAGCCCACGCAATGGCCTGGAGCGATCTTAACGAAGCTGGTGCTGCTGGCTGTGTTGGTCCTGGGTGTCGCCCCGGGCTGCTCCTGGGCAAGGCCGGAGGCCACGGCCACGGAGTCCGAGCTGCGCCGCACGGTGCTGGTGCGTGGTCTGGAGCACCCGTGGAGCCTGGCCTGGCTGCCCAATGGCGACCTGCTGATCACCGAACGGCCAGGGCGGCTGCGCCTGGTGCGCCAGGGAGTGCTCGACCCCAGACCGATCGCCGGACTTCCGCCTCTGCTGGTCCTCGGTCAGGGAGGCCTGCTGGATGTGGCCGTTCATCCTCGCTTTGCCAGCAATCAGCTCGTGTACTTCACCTATGCAGCGGGGGATGCCCAGGCGAATCAGACCCGTGTGGCCCGGGCTCGCCTGATCGATCACCGCCTCGAGGAGCTGACCCTGCTTCATGCGGTGAAACCAGCCAAGAGCGGCGGCCAGCATTTTGGCTCCCGCCTGCTCTGGCTTCCAGATGGCACCTTGCTCGTTTCGGTGGGAGACGGCGGCAATCCTCCCATCGAACTGGACGGCAAGGCGATCCGGCTTCAGGCCCAGAACCGGGGCAGCGGCCTGGGCAAGATCTTGCGGCTGAACGACGACGGCACCATCCCTGCCGACAATCCCTTCCGATCGGATCCCGGAGCCGATCCGGCCGTCTGGAGCCTGGGTCACCGCAACATTCAGGGGCTCGCCTATGACCCGCTGCATCGGCGGATCTGGGCGAGCGAGCACGGCGCCCGAGGCGGGGATGAGCTGAATCTGGTCGTTGCGGCGGGGAATTACGGATGGCCGACGGTGACCCACAGTCGTGAGTACTCCGGCCCTGAGATCACGTCGCTCAGGAGCGCACCAGGCCTTGTGGAGCCTCGGCTGGTGTGGATGCAGGCCATCGCCCCCTCGGGTCTGGCGGTGGGCAGCGGCCTGGCGGTCAAGGCGTGGAAGGGCAACCTGTTTGCCGGCGGACTCGTTTCTGGTGATGTGCGCCGCCTCCAGCTCAGCCCGTCAGGGGAGGTGCTGAGGCAAAGCAGCTTGCCGGTGGGGGATCGGGTCAGGGATGTGCGTGAAGGTCCCGACGGCCACCTGCATGTGCTCACCGATGGGGCCGGCGATGGGACCCTGATCCGTCTTGAGCCGGCTGGATCCAGCTCCTCACACTGAAGCCGTACCCATGCTGGCCCCGGTGCAACCTGGCGGATCGGCTCTGCCTACATTGAAACCCGGGCTATGGCAGACGACGTGAACCAGACAACAGGCGATGGGTTGGCCCGCTCCTACCCGGTTCCAGCCGATGAAAGCCTGCGCCTGCGCGAACTGCAACGCCATCAATTGCTCGATCGTGAGGGCGATCACCACTTCGATCGGATCGTCAAGCTGGCGAGCGCCATCTTCGACATGCCTATCGCCCTGATCTCCCTGGTGGATCAGGACCGGCAGTGGTTCCTCTCCCGCGAAGGCCTGGAGGTCAGAGAGACCCCGCGGGAAGTGGCTTTCTGCGCGCACACCATTGCCGGCAATGAGGTGATGGTCGTGCCCGATGCCCTCCTGGACGAACGTTTCAGCAGTAACCCCCTCGTCCTTTCCCCGCCTGGCATCCGCTTCTACGCCGGGGCCCCCCTGCGTACCAAAGACGGCCACAACCTGGGCACACTCTGCGTGATCGATCAGAAACCGAGGGAGTTCAGCACGGAGCAGCAGCAGCAGTTGCGAATGCTGGCCGAAGTGGTGATGCGCGAAATCGAATGGCGCCACGATTCCAGCCTCTGCCCCGTGACGGGGCTCTCCAACCGCGGCGCCCTGTTCAGCGTGGGGCAACGGGAGATGGAGCAGGCCCGCAGCGCCGCTGACCCCATGGCCCTGATCTGCCTCGACATTGATAACTTTCGCCAGATCAACAACCGCTGGGGACATCCTGCCGGCGACCAGGTGTTGCTCGATTTCAGTCACCTTTGCAAGGGTTTTCTGCGGGAGCAGGATTTCATCGCTCGCCTTGGTGATGAGGAGTTCGTGATCCTGCTGATCGGCCAGGACAGCGAGGCGGCCCTGCAGCTGGCCGAGCGGATTCGCGACGCCGTCAGCCGAATGAACGGTGTGTTCTCCCGCTCCGGCTTCCACCTGAGCATCAGCGGCGGAGTGTCATCCCTTGCCCACGACGACACCAGCTTCGGCGACCTGGTGCAGCGGGCTGAACGAGCCCTTGAGCTGGCCAAGACCAACGGCCGAGACCAGATCGTCTCCATGCTCAGATCATGACCGCATGCAAGCGCGCAGCCGGGTGAACGCCTCATGGGGTTATGGTGTACAAGTCAGGCTGAAGCCGGCGAGCCGCGCAGCTCGCACAGAGCCTGATCCAGCAACTCGCCAGCCCCTTTGCTTCCCGGGGCGGCCATCAGGTTCCCCAAGCCATCCGCCACAACGGTCCCATCAGGATCTGCGGGTGTCGAACGGTGCCGAAACCATGACCAGATCACATTTGTTTCCCCATGACCATCACCCTTTCCCCAGAGGGACTGTTTTCCTCCGACCGCTCCATCAGACATGTCTTCTGCCAGGGCCTGAACCAGGCCAACGCCAAACGTAAGGGCCTCAAGTCACCAGGCTCCCAGCACCAATCTCCTCCCACCTGGGAGGACTTGCTCGGCCGGCGCTGATCCGGACAGCAGTATCCCGCCTCCGACTGGCACCGTCCTCAGAGGCGTGGAATCCTTCAGCCCACGCAACCATCGGCATGCTGTTCGAGATCCGCCATTCCATCCGGTTCAGCTATGAGCGGCCGGTTTTTCTTGAGCCGATGATCCTGCGGCTCAGTCCACGTCAGGACGTGACCCAGCGATTGATCTCCCATGAGCTGACAGTGACGGAGGCTCCGGCAGGTCACAGCCTGATCCTCGAACCCGATGGCACCGACGCCCGGGTGCTCTGGTTCAGCGACAAGCGAGAGCATCTGCACCTTCAGGTGCACTCGGTGGTGGAGACCCTGCGTTGCAATCCCTTCGACTGGATCCTCACCCACCCCCAGGCCCAACGACTCCCGGCCTCCTATCCCGCAGCTGAAGCGGCCTCCCTGGCTCCCAGCCTCTCCAAGACGTCAGGGGCCAGCGAACCTGGCTCCACTCCTGTGGGTTCCTGGGCGGCGGGGATTGCCGGGGACGTGGAGCATTCCACCCCGGATTTTTTAATGCGGCTGGCTGATGACATTCACCACGGCTTTCACCACATCGGCCGCCTGGATGGTGAGCCACTCAGCCCTGAGGACACCCTCTCCAGCCGCTGCGGAGCCTGCCGCGACACGGCGATGCTCTACGTGAAGGCCTGCCGCAGCCAGGGTCTGGCAGCACGGTTTGTGAGCGGCTACTCCATGCATCACCCTCCGGAGGTGAGCGAGCATGAACTCCACGCCTGGGCCGAGGTGTACCTGCCCGGCGGTGGCTGGCGCGGCTACGACCCCAGCCTGGGGCTGGCGGTGGCCGATGGCCACGTGGCTCTGGCGGCATCGCCCGACCACCTGATGGCCGCTCCCACCACCGGCACCTACCGGGGCACCGACGTTGGCTCCCAGCTCAGCTACACCATTGAGCTCAAGGTCACCGACCCAGAGCCCGAACCCGGCGAGGCAGCGGCATCGCTCCCGTAGGGGGTGGAGGGTGCTTCGCCGATGGCATCGAGCTTGGCGGCCAGAACCGCATCCGCTCGGGTGAGGCCATCCACCTTGTGGGTGTAGATCACAGCCTCGGCACGGCCCCAGCCCAGGGAGAAATCGGCGTGGTGACCAGCCGCCTCGCAGACCGCCCCGGCCCGGTTGAGCCAGTCCAGTGCTGATTGAAAATCGGGAAACGACCAGACCTTGTGGAGATGGTGGCTGTCGACCACCCGCCAGCCGCTCAGGCTGGGCAGGAGGTTCTCCAGCTCCTCGCTGGTGAGAGTGGGGGCGCCATCGCGGCAGGGCACGCAGCGCTCGTCGCTCAGTTCCATGCTGTGCAGATCAGGGTTTCAAGTCTGGCGAAGAAGCTGGAACCCTGCATCTATAGGTATTTCCCCTCAGGAATGGAGTTGATAGTGGCTAACTCCGGTGACGATATCTTTCAACTATTGGCTGCTTGCGCGGCCAACCCCTGGTTGCAGGTCTGGCATTCTAGGCCCTCCTATGGGGCTTGAAGGGCTCAGTGCGAGTGCCGGTGGGCGCGCAGCCCCAGCAGAGGTTTAAGGTGGTTTGCATCCGTGAGCTGCTGAATGCCGGATCGATCTCGGCCCACGGATGTTCTGATCGACCCAGTGTCCCGTCCAGGATCCAAGCGATCCAATCCCCCTGAAAAACCGGTTCTGAATGGCCATGACTGAAGCAGCCTCCCTGACGGTCGGCGAGCTTGAGGCGAACTATCACCTCTATTGCAAAGCCATGAAAATGTTGATCATGGAGGAGAGAACTTCTCAGGAAATTCAACGGACAGTTTGCTGGAGTCGCCTGGAGACGCTCCACAATTGTCTGCCGAGCATGTACAAGGCACCCGATTACCTCTTTACATTGCTGCGGCGTGAGCATCTGCAGAAGAAGGGCCCTAAATAGGCTGCTCCAAGCAACCTGCTTGTCAGTTTGCCCGAGCTGCTACAGGCTGACGGGTGCCACCTCAGCCCTCGACGGATGAAACTTGGAGCATCCAGCTGGTTTCCGGTGTCGCTGCACCCTCTCAAGACGGCCTCCTGGATCGGCGCCGTGCTGTTGGTACTGCTGACTCTCCCTGACCTGGTCAGTGGTCATGCCCTGGCCCAGCAAGACGTTCCCCCAGAGGCAGAGTCTGCGGAGACCCCAGCTACGGCCACACCGGCCAAAGCGGTCGCCCCTGAGCCAGCAGATGCGCCGACCGCCAGGGAAAAGGAGCTGCTGGAGAAGATCCGCAAGCTGAAGGCCCCCCGTTGGCGCAGCTTCGGGGCCTGCCAGTACGACTGGAGTGCCTGGCGCTTGAGCGCAAAGGGGGTTCGTACCACCAGCTTCCGCTGCGGAGACCCGCCGATCACGGGCAATGTGGCGGTCTTCTGCCCCAGCCTGCGCATCAGCCGACAGGTCGCCGATGCCCAGTGGGAGTCGTGGCGGCTGCCGTTGAGCCTGAGCGAATCGGCGGCTACAGGAGGCGAAGATCAGATGGTGGCCAACCTTTGCGCCAATGCCCGGCCGCTAGCCAACACCACCACCGCAGCCCCGGCCCAGCCCGGCGCTGCCAGCCAACCGAAGGCCACCAGCCCAGGCCCCGCCAAGCCAGCCGCCCTGCCAGCACCCTGAGCCAAGGGGCTCAAAGCACCCCCAGATAGCCGCTGGGGAGCAGATCCCAATCCGCTCCGTACACATGCAGCCGCCGGCTTGGGCACCCAGCGGAGGTGAATGAAAGGCCGGCATGGGCCCAGGCCAGAAGGCGCTGAGGCGATGGGGGCAGGGGGACTTGAACCCCCACAACGTCGCCGTCTGCGGATTTTAAATCCGCTGCGTCTACCAATTTCGCCATGCCCCCGACCTCTGGATCCTAGATTTGCGCCACCTTGACTTCACGGTCGTGCCGCTGCCCGGGTTGCTCAGTTCCATGACGATGACCCTCGGGACAGTCTCCCCCGACACTCTGTTGGTGCTGGGCGCCTATGCGGTTCTGGGTGGCGCCTATCTGGTGGTGGTGCCCCTGGCTCTCTACGCCTGGATGCACAAGCGCTGGACCGTGATGGGCAAGATCGAGCGGACCGCTGTCTACGGCCTGGTGTTTCTGTTCTTTCCCGGCCTGATCCTGTTCGCCCCCTTTCTGAATCTGCGCATGGCGGGTCAGGGAGAATGAACCGTGGTCAGGCACTTCTGATCGGGCTGGGAGTGTTCCTGGCCGGCGGGCTCGGCTACTGGGGCTTCAAAGCGGCTGGATTCGAGGGCTTTTCGGCCGGCATCGCCGCCGAGGCCCTGCTTATCGTGATTGTTTTGGGCTGGACGGGCACCTACCTGCTGCGGGTGGTTACCGGACGGATGAGTTTCATGGAGCAGCGGCGCCGGTATCGCGCGGCCTTTGATGCCCTCACCACTGAGGAATTGCAGAAAGAATTCGATGCCCTCAGTCCTGGGGAGCAGGAGAAGCTGCTGCGGGAAATCGGTCAGTGGCAGGACGACGCCGCAGCTTGACCCCATAGGCTCGGAGCCTGATCGCCTCCGCCCCAAGGCCCCGATGAGTGCTGCTTCAACCACCCTTGCCAGCACACCGATCCAGCGGCGCTTCGCCGGCCTCAGACAGCAGGGGCGATGCGCCCTGATGCCTTTTCTGATGGCGGGGGATCCTGACTTGGCCACCACCCGCAACACTCTGCTGGCCCTTGAGGCCGAGGGAAGCGATCTGATCGAGCTGGGCATCCCCTACAGCGATCCGCTGGCGGACGGCCCGGTGATCCAGGCCGCCGCAAGCCGGGCCCTCGCCTCCGGCACCACCCCCACGGCTGTGCTGGAGATGCTCGCCAGCTTGAAGGGTCAACTGACGCTGCCCGTGGTGCTCTTTACGTACACCAACCCATTGCTGAACCGCGGGCTTGAGATCTTCTGCCGTGAAGCTGCCGCTGCCGGCGCCGCCGGGCTGGTGGTACCCGACCTGCCCCTGGAGGAGGCGGAGCGCCTCTCGCCCATTGCCGCTGGCCACGGCCTCGATCTGGTGCTTCTGGTGGCTCCCACCACCCCGGCCGAGCGGATGGCGAGAATCACAGAGGCCAGTCGCGGCTTCACCTACCTGGTGAGCGTGACGGGGGTGACCGGGGTGCGCACAAGCCTGGAGAGCCGGGTGGGCGATCTGGTGCAACAGCTCAAGGCTCTGGGCCCCAGACCCGTGGCGGTGGGTTTCGGAATTTCGGGCCCCGAGCAAGCCCGACAGGTGCGTGACTGGGGCGCCGATGGCGCCATCGTGGGCAGTGCTCTGGTGAAGGTGATGGCCGCGGCTCATCAGGAGGGCTCCGATCCAGCCGAGGCCGCCGCGGCATTCATCGCCGGCCTGCGCCGGGCCCTCGACACCTGAGGCCGGCCATGGCACCTGAGGAATCAAGCGTTGCCCTGCCCTTCTCGGAGGCCTGCGAACGCAACAAGGAGCCAATCCTGGCGGCCCTGAGCCAGTGGTTGGCTGAAGGCAACCAGGTGCTCGAAGTGGGTTCCGGCACGGGCCAGCACGCTGTGCATGTCTGCCGCCATCTGCGGGTGGTGTGGCAACCCAGCGACAGGACCATCAACCTCAACGATCTGCGGCGGCGCTGCCAACTCGAGGGCCATACCAATGCTCACCTGGGCTGGCTGCTCCCTCCCGTCGAACTCGACGTGCTCCAGACGCTCTGGCCCGAAGGACCCTTCGACGCGGTCTTCAGCGCCAACACAACCCACATCATGCCCTGGAGTGCCGTTCCGAGGTTGCTGGAGGGCAGCGCCCGGGTGCTGCGGTGCCCAGGTCTGCTGCTGCTCTACGGCCCTTTCCACGAGGGCGGCCGTCACACCAGCCCGAGCAACGCCGCCTTCGATCAGCACTTGCGCAGCATCGATCCCGCCATGGGCGTGCGCGATGCCCTGGAGCTCACCGCCCTGGCCGCTGACTGCGGTCTGCAGGCCATCGATGATGTGCCGATGCCCGCGAACAACCGGCTGCTGGTGTTCCGCCGGGTGGCTGCTGCGGTGTCTGAGCCCCAGCCATGACCACCGCCGCGGCGGTGCAGGTGGCCCTGCTGGGGCTGCCCAACACCGGTAAGTCGACGCTGTACAACAGGCTCACTGGCGGCCATGCCCATGTGGCCAACTGGCCCGGGCTCACGGTGGAGCTTCTGCGGGGTTCCCTTCCTGCCGACGCCGATGGCCGACCCTTTGATCTGATCGATCTTCCCGGCGTCCACGACCTGCGCGGCAGCAGTGAGGACGAGGCGATCGTGCGCCGGTTTCTCAGCGCCACCCGGCCGGATCTGGCCGTGGTGGTGCTGAATGCCAGCCATGCCGACACCCAGTTGAGGCTGGCCCTGGAGCTCCAGGCCACCGGCTTGCCCCTGATCCTGGCGCTGAACATGGGCGATGAGGCCCAGCGCTTCGGGGTGCGAATCGACCACCAGCGCCTGGCGGCGGACCTGGGGCTGCCGGTGCTGGTGATCAGTGCCCGCCAGGGGGAGGGCCTCGAAATGCTGCTGGAACGCATCCACGGGTTTGCCCAGCTCCAGCCAGGGCCTGCCCGGCTGCTGCCTGAGGCGGAGTTGGAGGCGCACCGGGCCCTTCTGGTGGCGAGCTGCATCGAAGGCCACGACCACCCGAATCCGGATCCCCAGCGGGACCGCCTTGATCGGCTGTTGTTGCACCCGCTGCTGGGGGTGCTCTGTTTTTTTGTAGTGATGCTGGTGATCTTTCAGCTGATCTATGCCGTGGGAGGACCGATCCAGACCCAGCTGGGCATGCTCTTCGATGGCCTGGAGGCCAATGTGTTGCAACCGTCCCTGCAGAGCCTGGCGCTCCCGGATTTTTTCAGCCGGCTGCTCAGCGAAGGGCTGTGGATGGGCGCCACCACGGTGATCAGCTTCATGCCGATCATCTTTATCTTTTATATGATGATTGCTTTGATCGAAGACTCGGGTTATCTGGCCCGCTCGGCCTTCCTGATGGATGGGGTGATGCATTGGCTGGGCCTTGATGGCCGCAGCTTCGTGCTGCAGATCATGGGGTTCGGTTGCAACGTGCCGGCGATCATGGGCACCCGCGTGATTCGCGACAGGCCCCAGCGCTGGCTGGCGATGCTGATGATTCCGTTTTCGCTCTGCCAGGCCCGGCTGACGGTGTTCGTGTTCATGGCCGGCGCCTTTTTCCCAAGGCCCTGGTGGGCAGCTGGAGCGGTGATCTTCGGTTTCTACGTGGTCAGCTTCGCGGCCGCGGTGCTCACCGCCCTTCTGTTCAAACAGGTGTTTCCCAGTGAGGAGGGGTTCGTGCTGGAGTTGCCCCCTTATCGGGCTCCCAGCCTGGGCACGGTGCTCAGCCGAGCCTGGCGCGAAATGGTCACCTTCTTCTTCACCACCCGCCGCTTCATCATTCTGGGAGTGATCGCCATCTGGCTGCTCAACAACCTTCCTCCCGGGGTGGATCACCTCTCCGGCCAATCGTTGGCAGGCCAGATCGGACGGGCGGTGCAACCACTGCTGGGTCCAATCGGCATGAACCCTGAGCTGACGATCTCCCTGATCTTCGGCTTCATCGCCAAGGAAATTCTGCTGGGGGCGATGGCGGTGATCTATGCCACCCGCGAGAGTGGGCTGGCCAGCGCAGTGGTGGAGGCGATCCGGCCGCTGCAGGCCCTGAGTTTCATGATGTTCACCCTGCTGTACACCCCCTGCCTCTCCACGGTGGCGGTGCAGCTGAGGGAAAGCCGCAGTGGCCGCTTCGTGGCGCTGTCGCTGCTGTGGTCGTTCAGCCTGGCCTGGCTGATGGCTTTTTTCCTGTACCAGGGGGGTGTTCGCCTCGGTTTCAGCTGAGCGGCAGCGCCTCCATCTGGGCGGCATCTGCTCGGCGCAGCATGAAATCGAGCAGGCCCATGCGGAGGTGCAGGATGCCTCCGGGGCGTCCCCGGCGCATCACCATAAGGTGGCAGCCTGGCTTGACCCCCATGGCGCGCAGGCGGTTCTCGAGGCTGGGACGACTGGGGAGGCTGAGCAGCTCCAGAGGCTGAGTGAGCGGTGCGTCGGCCAGGTTCATGTCCTCGTTCAGGGCTGTCTGGATTGAAGCAGCGCAGCAATCAGAGGCCCGTGTGAACCAACAGCTCGCCGAGGGTGGCCGTGAGTGCTCCAAGCAGGAGCAGGCGGGTGGTGCCGCCCAGGAGGCGGGAGCAGATCAGGAAGCGGATGGGAATCACAACGGGTCTCCTTGGAATGGAGGACAGGCACGGAACGATCGCTCAGGTGCTGGCGGTGTCGAGCTGCTGGAGCTGGTCGAGGGGCAGGGCAAAGGGCCGTGATCCATGGCGCAGGAGGGGCCAGCGGCGCACCCAGCAGGTGCTGGCGTCGGTGTCGATGTTGAGCACCTGATAGGTGTGGTCGGGGCTGTGGGTGAGCCTGACCATCTGGCCTTGGTGAAGGGTCATGGGAAGCGGAGCATTCTCTGGACTGTCTGGGCCCCAGCGCCTCGAGGCTGCAGGCTGTCAAACGGAAGTGTGACGGCGGCCATCGGTAGAGCCGGAACCTTGGCTAACGTAACGGTGTATTTCGTAAGCTTGACAGCCAGTCATCTTTTGGTAACCACAGTATGGAGATGAACACCCGGGTCTCCGTGGTCAGCCAGCGCCAGTCGGCCAGCGGTTGGTGATGGAGCAGGCTGGAGCCACGATTGGTGACGGTGATGCCCCAGACCCTGCGCGAGCCTGTCTCACCCCTGGCTCGAACCCGGCCCACTGAGCAGGAGCCGAGCCCATTCGAGGCCGAGGCCAACCGCTCGAGCAGCCGCGCTCGCCAGGGGTTCGGACCAACCAAGGCGCCAGGAGCCAGCATCGGCAAGGCCAAAGGCCAGGGCAAGGGAGGCAAGAAACGGAACCCGTGCCTCAGCAAGGCCGACTGGGGGCCCTTGGGCAAGCATCCCGGCCTTGATGCCATCGTGGCTCGCCAGCGCCTGCACCTCCCTCGCTGCGGCCGGATCACCGCCGGCGATGTGACCCGTGCCTGGAAGCTTGCGGCTGCTGAGCACCACCCCGACCGCGGCGGCCAGCACGACACCATGCAGCTGGTCAACGGCGCCCGCGACCTGCTCCTGGGACGGGGCGTGAAGAGCTGAGGGGCCAAGAGCTGATCCACACTGTCTGCTCTGGATCAGCTCTCCAGGGCATTCCTACACCCTCCTCACCAGAAAGCACCTCTACAGGAGCAACCGATGGCCAGATTCGTCCTCTGGGGCACCTACAGCGCCGACGTGCTTGAACGGCGGGGACCCTATCGGGAGGAACATCTGGCCGGACTGCGGCTGCAGAAGGAGGAGGGGGTGCTGATCACCCTCGGTCCCACCGCCTGCACCACACGGGTGTTCGGCATCTATGAAGCCGAAAGCCAGGCGCAGGTGGAAGCCCTGGTGAAGGGGGATGTCTACTGGCGCCAGGGGATCTGGACCAGCGTGGAGGTCTACCCCTGGATTCAGGCATTTTAGGTGTCTCCAGAGACTTCTGGCGTGGGTGGTTGGGGATGGCGCGGTCGCTCAGCTCCAGATCCGCTGTGCCGTTACCCCAACCCCTGGCTGGAGGCAACGATGCCCAGGCTCAGGTCGTCGGTCTTGCCGGAGCTGGCCAGCTCCGCTGCGCCTGTTGCCACACCCAGCCAGCCACCGCCTCAGACCCCCCTGGCCCCAGCACCTCCCCATACCCCGACATCTGACCCAGGCCAGCTGAGGCGATGGCAGCGATGGCTTCCGGGCCTGTGATGCCGTTGCGCTCCAGGGCCTGGAGTTTGAGGGTCTTGCCACGGCGCTGGATGTTGCCACCGTTGATGTGGCATCCGGCGCAATGGTTCGCGAACAGGCTTTCGCCCGAGGCCACGCCAGGAGTCGCCAGGGAGTCACCCCACACCGGCCGGGGCCACCAGACCAGCAGCAGCAAACCGAGCAGCGCCAGAATCCCCAGCCACCGGCGCCAGGTCGGATGGCTGGGCGATGAGGATTGCATCAAAGACACCCGCTCTCGCTCCATGCCAGGACGGTCACTCTGGCGTGCTTTCAGCCGCACGGGCCCGCAGGTAGCGACGGTAGAGATCCTCCGGTGAGCGGTAGCGCTGGGGCAGAGAGCTGTGCAGGGCGCTGAGGTTGTGCCAGCAGAGAGTGCGCTCGATGCGCTCGATGCTGCGTCCGTCGGCCACAAGCCGTCGCAGGGCCTGGCAGTAGGCCGAAAAGCCCGCCTCCAGTTCACCGATGCTGAGTGGACGTGAGTCGGCCATGGGGATCTCTGGCGCTCGCCGTGGGGGCACGGCTAAACGCTGAACCTGGATCCACGCTATGCAGCAGGTTGGACGGCACTGGGCCACACCCAAGGGGCCGCAACAAAGTTGTCTCAATGGATGGGCCGCCCCGATACCGTCCCAGCAACCAGCCAGGGGCGAGCCGATGCACAGCCTGCGACCCCTCTTCCCCCACGACCTTGAAGCGGTGCGTGAGGTTTACCGTGACGCGGTGCTCAGCCAGGCCCCGCAGCTCTACACCCCTGAGCAGGTCAGGGCCTGGGCGGATGTGGTGCAGGAGAGCTCACCGTTCGAGGCGATCCTGGCGAAAGGTGTGGGCCTGGCCAGCTGCTCCGGCGCAGGTGAGGTGATCGAGGCCTTCGCGGTGCTCGAGCCCGTCGATCGCATTTCCCTGCTCTACTGCCGCGGACGGGCCAGTCGCCAAGGCCATGCCACCCGCTTGCTGCGGGCCCTGGAGGCCCTGGCCCGTGGCTACGGCAGTCAGCGGCTGCGCACCGAAGCCAGCTTCCTCTCGCGCCCCCTGTTCGAGCGGGAGGGCTGGAGCGTCGCCTGGATCGAGGAACTCACGATCGCTTCGGTGCCCTTTCGCCGCTTCCGTATGGTCAAGGATCTGCTCCAGAACTGAGCATTCCGTCATGGCCGAGGAGCAGCTGCAGGCCTTTCTCGAGAAAGTGCGCCAGCTCAACGCCTTCGTGGCCTTGAGCGAAGCCCGGCCCAAGCTGCGGGACGCCCTCGCGGCCTGCTCCAGCCATCACGAGGTGGTGGCCCTGGCCCGGGAGCAGGGCTATGAGATCGGCAAGCGCTGGGGAGAACCGGACCCCGCTCCGGGGGGGGGAGCTGGAGCGGACAACCTGCTCCAAAGCCCCTGTCCGCCGGCGGGGCAGGAACGGCTGGATCTGCTGCTGGACAGCCCCGGCCTGCGTCTGGAGCGGATTCACTCCTGTGCCCACTGCACAGCCCCAGGCCAGTGGTACGACCAGGCGGAGGCCGAATGGGTGCTTCTGCTGCGCGGCAGCGCCAGGCTCCGTTTCGAGGATGAGGCCGAAGCGCGGGATCTGGCCGTGGGTGACAGCCTCCTGATCACGCCCCGGCGCCGTCACCGGGTGGTGGCTACTGATCCGGCTCCCGGAACACTTTGGCTCGCCTTCTTCTGGACACCTCCTCCATCAGGGTGGAGGAGCGCACCAGCCAATAGCCCGCTGACAGGCTCACTACCGTGATCCCCAAGCCCAGCAGCAGAAGGGGTTTGTCCTCTGCGCCGGGGGGCAGGACGATCACCTTCCGCGCCACGGCGGTGAGGGCAGTGAGCAGCACCAGCTCGATCTGGACCACATGGTGGCGCAGGTAGGCCGTGACGTTCTGAAGCACCTCAAGGGCAATCAGCACGGTGAGCACATCACCGAGGATCCGGATCAGATCGTTACCCAACCAGCCAGTGTTGGGGTTGAAAAACTCCTGCCACACTTGAATAATCAGCTGGGTGGTGGCGGCGATCAGCACCACGCAGAGCAGAACTGAGAGCGCCTTGGCCAGTTGGCGCTCAAAACGATCGACAAGCGCCAGGAACGTCTTGTCATCGAACAGGCCGGAGAATCTGGCCATCAATTGTTGAAGGGCTCGAACTGCTGACGAGCGGGGGTGTCCCCAGGCGGGTTCTTGAGCTTGGTTTTGCAGGTGACCGATCCATCCTTGGGATCGGTGACGCAATCGGTGGACTCCACCTGGGTCGGTTCACCCACGTTGCTGCCGGGGCCGAGGTTGTACCGCAGGCTCTGGGCCCGCAGATCCGAGGGGGCGAGCGAGACCAGGGTCACGACCGCCGTAGCCAGTGGGGCGGCAAAGGGTGGCATAGGCCCTGGGCTCGCCAGGGTCTTGGGTGAGATGGGTGCCATGGAGAGCAGCGTGGCTACTGACACTCTGCCTTCCAGGAGCTAGATCCGCCTGTCCTGTCGGATCTCCTCAAGCAGAAGATCCAACTGACCGAGGGGGTCATCACCGTCCACGATCCCATGGCAAGCTCCCCCCTCGTCCCGTTGCCAGAGCTCCTCGATGCCACAGAGGCGGTCCGCCAGGGCGCTGAGACCGCCATGAGCGTGGAGTTGCTGGAGCGTCTCCAGCAGGACCG
This sequence comes from Synechococcus sp. UW140, assembly GCA_943371515.1. GTDB lineage: Bacteria > Cyanobacteriota > Cyanobacteriia > PCC-6307 > Cyanobiaceae > Regnicoccus_A. The sequence continues at coordinate 109,741 of CALRVC020000005.1, forward strand.
GCATTCGGATCGACTCAGCCCGCAGAGCCCGGCGGAGATCGGCCTGGGTGCGCCCCTGATGGCGTAGCCAGTCTTTGAGGAAGGCCTGAAGATCTTCCAACTGGTCACTGCTCAGGGATGCCTGGCGGGCCGATGCTGTGCTGGCTGGTGAGCTGCTGTGGTCTGGCATCAACGGCCGGGGGGGAACCAGCGGTCCAGTTTGCGCCGGGCCCTGGTGCGAATGTCTGGGGTCAGATGGCGCCCCGTCAGGCCCAACAGTGCCGTGAGAGCCACCAGATCATCGCTGAAGCCGGCAGCGGGGATGAAATCGGGGATGAGATCGAAGGGCAGCAGCAGATAGGTGAGGGCTGCGAGCATCGTCAGCCGCACCTGGTTCGGGGTGCTGCCATCCAGCAGCAGTTCAAGACATTCCAGAGCGGGCAAGGCGATGGCACGGCCCGCTCTGCGCAACAGCCGCTGCAGAAGACCTTCATCGACGACTGTGCTCTCCAGCACTTCCGCTTCAACGGTGGTCTGGTCAGCCCCGTATGAGTCCCCCTGGAAGGAGGATCCGTCGGAGACATCTGAGGGGCTGGCGTCGATTGGAGCCATGGCTCGCTCTGGGAGCAATTGACAGGGTCATCATCATCAGTTGACTCTGACCAGACAAGGACGGTTTCAGGCCGATTTAGGACGGTGATCCCGCCCTAGCTCGCTTCCACGAGGCCGCTCTGGACGCCGGTCTTACGCAGTTTGCGCAAAGCGCGCTGCACTACCTGGCGGCAATACTCTCGGCTGCAGCCCAACTGGCGGGCCACCTCGGCCAGGGTGCGCCATTCATGGCTGCCATCAAGTCCGAAGCGCAGTACCACCACTGTGCGTTCGCGTGGGGTGAGATTCGAGCCATCAAGCAATCGCCACACCGACGCGCTGCGCTCGGCCAGCTCGGCCCGCTCCATCGGTGGCATTTCATCGCTGGCCAGCACATCCACCAGCTCGGTGGGATCCGACTTCGATTTGACCACCCCCTGCAGGCTGACCGTGACACTGCGCAATTCGCAGCCCAGCAGGTCTTCCACCTCCGTGAGCGGAAGATCCATGCAGGTGGCCAGCTCCCTTGGCGAGGCTGAAAGGCCATTGGCCTGCAGCAGCCGTGCCTTGGCGGCGCGCAATTTTGTGAGCTTTTCGTTGACATTCACCGGGATGCGGATCGTGCGGCTCTGGGTGGAGAGCGCACGGTTCAGGCCCTGGCGGATCCACCAGTAGGCGTAGGTGCTGAAGCGATGTCCCCGGGTGGGGTCGTACTTCTCGACGGCCCGCACCAGGCCCAGACTTCCTTCCTGGATCAGGTCGAGCAGATCCAGACCCTTGCCCTGATAGCGCTTGGCCAGGTTCACCACCAGACGCAGATTCGCGGTGATCATCTGATCTTTGGCCCGCTCACCCGTGCGTATGGTGCGACGCTCCACATCGCTGTAATCACAGGCCTTGCCACTGCCGCCGGCCTCAGTGCAACGCTCGTTGAGTGCGACCATCGCCTGTACCTTGCGCCCGAGGGTGAGCTCCTGGGATGGGGTGAGCAGTTGATGACGTCCGATCTCTCCGAGGAAGGCACTCAACGAACTGGCCATGACGTTCCTCGAAGCTTTAATGAATCTAGAGCGAAATTTCAATTCCCTCAAAACCATCATAAAGGCTTCCAACTTCCAACTTGCTTCGGTATTCGGAATTCATTCCGATTGTGGCTCCGAGGCTTCCGTTGAAATGATCTGCTGGGCTGGTGGCTCAGTGCAACCCCTGTCTCGCTACCGTCAGGGCGTCAATCGAGCACAGCCCTGGCCATGACAGCCCTGGTTCATCTGCCCGCCGCTCTGGTGCTGCCCACCGGTGTGCTGCCCAGTGCGGCCGTGGCCTATGTCCATTACCTCAGCTTCATGGTCTGCTTCGGGGCCCTGGTCCTGGAGCGCCGACTGATCCGACCGGATCCGGATCGTTCGGTGGCCATCACGATGGTGATCACCGACATCGTCTATGGGATCGCTGCCCTGCTGGTGCTGCTCAGCGGCATCCTGCGCGTGCTGCACTACGGCCAGGGCAGCAGCTTCTACACCGAAAATCCCCTGTTCTGGTGGAAGGTTGGGGTGTACCTCACGGTCGGGGCCCTTTCGCTCTACCCCACGGTCACCTACATCCTCTGGGCCCTGCCACTGCGCAAGGGAGAGCTGCCGAGTGTGAGCCAGGCCCTGGCCAGCCGTCTGGGCTGGATTCTCAACATCGAGCTGGTGGGCTTTGCCACCATTCCTCTGCTGGCCACCCTGATGGCCCGCGGCGTTGGCTTGCCGGGCTGAGGGTCCTGCGTGCCAGCCATCTTCTCTCCCAGGTGTCATCCAGAACGGCTTGTTCTGAGCCTGATCGGGATGCTCCTGGCAGTTCCAGTTGCTGGAGCATCCCCAGCCGATGCGGGACTTGAAAGTCAGCAGATCTGCCCGGTGGCCAACGACAGCCGCCCTCCCGTCAGACCGTCTTCCCCAGTGGCTCTTGCCGCGGCATCAGCCCCAGTCCCCACCGGCCTCGACTACCGCCACCTGCTGGAGACCACACCCTGGGGCTGGCCTCGGCTTGATCGCTGGTGCGTGTGGGTTCAGCCTCTGGGGGAGTCCAGCCCCGGCTCCCGTTTCGAACAACGCTGGCAGCAGGCGGTCACTGGCGCCCTGACCAGCTGGGGCTCCGAACTGACCCTGGTGATGGTGAGTCATCCCGACCAGGCTCACATCCTGGTCCAGCGGCGCCGTCCGCCGCTCCTGGATGCCCAGGGTCGCCGCCGGGCCAGCCATGGCCGGGCCCTGCTGGAGGTGCTGGAGGTGCAGCGCCAGGCTGCCTGGCGGCTGGAGCCCCGCGTGGTCGTGCTGCTCAGCCCCGATCAGCGCCATGAAGCCCTGCAAGCCACCGCCCTGCATGAGCTAGGCCACGCCATCGGGCTCTGGGGCCACAGCGATGAGCCTGCCGATGCCATGGCGGCAGTGCCCGGTACCCGGCCAGTGCTCAGCCTCACTGCCCGCGACCGGGCCACCGTGCGTTGGCTGTACCAGCAGCCCAGCCGCTTCGGGCAACCGCCTTAGGGCATGTGCTGGTGGTGTTGGTGGACAGGATCCCTGGCCGGGTCCACCGGCAAGGAGAGCGGCGGCGACGCCGGTGTGTTCAGCCGCACCAGTCCATGGCCCGCGAGGCCTGCCCACCACACGCCCATGGTGGTGACTCCTGCTGTGAGCACCCCCATGTTCACCACCGCGGCCGACACGAGACCCATCGAGACGGCTCCGACGCTGATCACCCCCATCGGCACAACGCCAATGGCCACCACGCCCATGGGAACGATTCCGATCGAGATGATCCCCAGGGGGGCTACACCGGTGGCGAGTAGCGGTGGCCGGCCTCCACAGTTGGCGGAGGGGTCCTCGGGCAAAGCAGGCAAGGGGGGACTGGCTCGGGTGTTCCGACCCTATTCGTGCCCTTGGCTCCGGCGCGGAGCGCCGCGTCGGGCGGCGAGCACCTCCAGGACCCGGCGCCAGTCGACCCCGTGATGGGCCAGGGCCACCTGGAGATGAAAGATCAGATCGGCCGCTTCCCCCGCGATGCCATCGGCCTCGTCGTCCTTGCAGGCCATCACGAACTCGACGCTCTCCTCGCCGATCTTCTTGAGGATCTGGTTGTCACCCCCTGCCAGCAGGCGATTGGTGTAGCTCCCCTCCACTGGGTGATCGCGGCGGTCCTGGATCTGCCGCGCCAGTTCGCTGCAGGCGTCGGCCGGTGGATCAGTAGGACCTGGATCGGTGGTCCCCTGGCTGGAAACCGCGGTGAAGAAGCAACTGCGAGTACCGGTGTGGCAGGCTACATTCCCCACCTGCTCCACCGTCAGCAGCAGAACATCGCTGTCGCAGTCGTAGCGGAGTCCCTTCAGGCGCTGCAAATGACCGCTGGTGGCGCCCTTGTGCCACAGCTCGGCCCGGGAGCGGCTCCAGTAGTGCACCTCCCCGGTGGTCAGGGTCTGCTGGATCGACTCCCGGTTCATCCAGGCCAGCATCAGCACTGCCCCATCGAGCCAGTCCTGGGCGATGGCGGGGATCAGGCCGGCCCCGTCAAAGCGCAGCTGATCCAGCCAGGGGGCGGAATCGGCAGCGAAGGGGCTGGGGGGCTGAAATGATGCCTCCAAGGAAGGGGAGTCCGGCTGATGCGATCCTCTCCCATCCCGGCGATGGCCCTGTTCACCTGCTCGAAACAATTCAGCGGTTACCCCTGCTGCCACCGCCAGTGGCGGCACCAGGGCCACTGCCGCTTCGTGCACGGCTACAGCCGCAGTTTCACCTGCTGGTTCCGCGCCCGCCAGCTTGATGCCAACGGCTTTGTGGTGGATTTCTCAGGCCTCAAGGAGCTGGAGGCTCAACTGGCCGGGCAGTTCGATCACACCTTTCTGGTGAATGCCGATGACCCGCTGCTGGAGCAGTGGCGCACGCTGCATGATCTAGGAGCGCTCGATCTGCGCGTGATGGAGAACGTGGGGATGGAGAGCAGCGCCGAACTGGTCTGGGGCTGGACCAACGAGCTCCTGCGCGCTCGCGACGACGGCCGCAGCTGCTGCTGGAAAGTGGAGGCACGCGAGAATGAGCGCAACGCCGCCTGCTATGAGGCATCCCCCGAGTGGTTCGTCCTGGACCGGCCGTGATGGGTGTGGAGCCTTGGCTGGCCCCAACTGGGCTACCACCGCAAAAGCCAGGACATGACCTGATCCACCCGGTAGATTGATGGCCCTGACTGGATCTTCATCCCAGCTTGGCGTTCGAGATCCTATTCATCCTGTTGCTGATCATCGCCAACGGGATCTTCTCAGGCTCTGAAATCGCCGTCGTTTCAGCCCGGAAGCTGCGGCTGCAGCAGCTGGCCGAGAAAGGGAACCGACCTGCTCGAGCGGCCCTTCGCCTGGCGGAATCGCCGAACGATTTCCTCTCGACGGTGCAGATCGGCATCACCCTGATCGGCATCCTCAGCGGTGCCGTTGCCGGGGCCACGGTGGCGCAGCATCTCAGACCCATCTTCGATGGGATCGAGGCGCTGCGGCCTTACAGCGAAGGATTGAGTGTCACGCTGGTGGTGGCCCTGATCACCTACCTCTCCCTGGTGATCGGCGAGCTGGTGCCCAAGCGCATTGCCCTGGCCAATCCGGAGCGGATCGCCTGCCGCATCGCCCCCGCCATGCGCACGCTTTCCAGAATGAGTGCTCCGGCGGTGCACCTGCTCGGCATCTCCACCGATGCTGTGCTGAGGCTCCTGAATGTGGACCCCTCCGCTGAACCCGACATCACCGAGGAGGAAATCAAGGCCCTGATTCGCCAGGGAGCCGATTCCGGTGTCTTCGAGGAAAGTGAGCACGACATGGTGCAACGGGTGTTGCGGCTGGGGGATCGCACAATCAAGACGATGATGACGCCGCGCACCGAGATCCGTTGGCTGGATCTGGAGTCATCCCTGGAGGAGAATCTCACGGAGGTGAAGGAGTCGAACCACTCCCGTTTCCCCGTAGGCCGAGGCAGTCTGGACGACTGCATCGGTGTCGTCAGAGTGCGCAGCCTGCTCACCGCCCATCTGGGCAATGACCCCCTCGATCTGGAAGCGCTTTGCCAGCCGCCGCTCTATGTGGCGGAATCGATCCGGTCCCTCACGGTGTTGGAGCAGTTCAAACGCACCGGCATCCACATCGCCCTGGTCACCGATGAGTTCGGTGGGGTGGAGGGTCTGGTGACGCTCAACGATCTGATGGAGGGCATCGTCGGAGACCTGCCTGCTTTGGAGGACGAGGAGGGGCCCTCCTTCGTGATCCGCGATGATGGCAGTTGGCTGGTGGACGGCAGCCTCGACATCAATGACTTCGATGATCGGATCGGCAGCAAACTGCTCGGCTCAGATGAACAGCGGCAGTACCACACCATGGCTGGATTCGTGATTCATGCCCTGGAGCGAATCCCCAAGGCATCCGACCATTTCGACTGGCAAGGATATCGCTTCGAGGTGATGGATATGGATGGCAAGCGCGTTGACAAGATCCTGGTAGTGCCTCCTGTCGTGAAGTGATCAACTTTCCATTTAATTGGTCGCGGTTGAAGCAGCAGATACCACCCCCTGCGGCTGGACTGCAATAGTCTGAGGGTGTTAGTGCATCCATCTGTCGTGCCCTGTCAACGTTGCGGCTGCCGCATGATCACCAAATCAAGCTCGGGTAAGGGCCAGATGATCTGTGTGGATTGTGGTCAACCTGTGGCTGAAGTCCCGCAACACATGGGAGTTGGCAAAGTGCTCATCGCAATCACCTTGCTTCTCGTTCTGATGATGATTGCTGGGCTTACAACCCTGCTCGCCCCCAACAATACGTTCAGCGACCATGACGGTCGTCCGTCGACGGAGCATTCAGGAGCTGAGTGATTGGATCCAGAGCTCCTCTGGATAGGCTGCCTCAGCCGAGCCTTCAAGGTCTGGAGCTTCGCTGAAGGGCACGGGCCACGAGCCAGATCGTTGCCACAGCGATGAGCACGAGCAGAAGGCGGCTCCAGAGGCTGGTGAAGGGCGCAATCCAGTCCAGGATCTGGCGGTAGTTGTCCCCCAGCAGCAGGCCAGCACTGACGAGTGCCAGGATCCAGATCAGGCTTCCGGCACTGGTCCAGAACAGAAACAACCGTTGAGGCATCAGTTCGATGCCGGCAGGTATCGAAACGAATGGCCTGATACCAGGAACCAGTCGACCCCAGAACACCACCGCCGCTCCATGGCGAGAAAACCAGCGCCGGCTGACAGCCAGATCAGCAGCCTTGAGGCCCAAGCAACGGCCATGGCGACCGATCAGATGTTCCAGCCGGCGCTCATTCACCAGGCGACCGATCCCGTACCAGAACCAGGCCCCGAGCACGGTGCCGATCAAGGCGGCGCCCACCACGGGTATGAACTGGAGCTTGCCCTGCTGAACAAGAAAGCCGCTCAGGGGCATCACCAGCTCTGACGGAATCGGCGGTATCACATTCTCCAGGAGCAGCGCCAGGCCGATCAGCAGATAGCCCTGAGCGGGATTGGTTTCGACCGTGTCACCGATCAGCGTGAGAAATGCTTCGGCCCACTGCTGCAACCGTCCCGCCTGGACAAGGGAGCCGACCAGCAGCTCAGGCATCGGCATGGGCCCGGCGGCGCCACAGCCTCCAGACCTTCTCCAGCTCCAGGTAGAGGAAGAACAGGAAGCTGAACCCTACGCAGATGCCCAGATCCTGAAGGCTCAGTGGTGTCGTCTCGAAGAAGTTCGAGAGGACAGGAACGTAGAGCAGGGCCATCTGTAGGGCAGAGGTGAGCAGCACAGCCCAGATCAGCCAGGGGTTGGAGAATGGATTCACCTGCACCAGGGGGAGATCGCTGCGAGCGGCCAGGGCATGGCCCATCTGGGCCAGACAGAGCGTGGTGAACACCATCGTCTGCCAAGGGGCCCCGGCCCTGAAGGCATAGACCATCAACACGATCGTGATCGCAGCGAAGACCACACCGATGCGCAGGATGTAACTACCGATTCCCCGCGCGAAGATCGATTCCCCGGGTTCAGCCGGAGGCCGTTGCATCAGACCCTCCTCCCCAGGCTCCAGTGCCAGCGCCAGGGCGGGAACGCCGTCGGTCACCAGGTTCATCCAGAGGATCTGGAGGGGGGAGAGGGGAGAGCCCACCAGGCCGAGCAGAGGCGCCGAGGCGATCGTGATCAGCTCACCCACGTTGCTGCCCAGGATGTACTTCACGAAGCGGCGGATGTTGGCGTACACCAGCCGTCCCTCCTCCACCGCGTTCACGATCGTGGCGAAGTTGTCATCGAGCAGCACCATGTCGGAGGCTTCTTTGCTCACTTCCGTGCCGGTGATGCCCATCGCCACACCGATGTGGGCTTGCTTAAGAGCCGGGGCGTCGTTGACGCCGTCGCCGGTCATGGCCACCACCTGGCCATTGGCCTGCAGGGCCTTGACGATGCGCAGCTTCTGCTCGGGCGGCACGCGCGCATAGACGCTGCAGCGGTTGACCACCTCCTGAAGCCGGACATCGTTGAATGCCTCCAGCTCCCGGCCCAGCACCACCTCAGCGTCTGCACCCACGAGGCCAATGTTCTGTCCGATGGCGCGGGCGGTGAGAGGATGGTCGCCGGTGATCATCACCGGCCGGATTCCGGCCTCACGGCAGCGAGCCACGGCCACGGCCACTTCCGGACGGGCTGGATCGAGCTGGGCCATCAGCCCCAGCAGCACCAGATGGTCGAGTTCAAGCTCTGGGCTGTGATGGTGAGGCGCGCAAGCGAACGCAAGCACCCTTAGGCCGGAAGCGGCCAGAGAGCGCGCCTGCTCCAACCACCATTGACGCTGAGGATCAGAGAGGGCGGTCACGCCCGAGCCTGAGATCCAGCGGTTGCAGCTGCCAATGATCACCTCCGGAGCCCCTTTGCTGATCGCCAAGGTGCTGGAGCCGGCAGCCACCTCCCCGAGCGGAGCCTGGAGCGTGCCGTCTCTGTCCTGCACCCACACCGCCATCAGCTGGCGCTCGGAGCTGAAGGGAATCTCCGCCGTTCGCTCGTAACGGCTGCGCATGGCGAAGCCATCCAGCTTGGCCTTGCCGGCGGCCACCACCAGAGCTCCCTCGGTGGGATCACCCAGCACATCCCAGCTTCCGTCCTCTGCCTTCTTGAGCTCGGCGTCACTGCAGAGCACACCGGCCGAGAGCAGCAGATCCCTGGCTCCAGGCGTGATGCCCGCTGCCGCACCCTCGGGGGCGGCGAGCTCGGCCACGCTGAATGAACCATGGGGGTCGTAGCCCTGGCCGCTGACGGCGATCGACTGACTGCCGCAGCGCAGCTCCTCCACCACCTGGCGGTTCAAGGTGAGGGTGCCGGTCTTGTCGGTGCAGATCACCGTGACCGAGCCGAGGGCCTCCACCGCCGGCAGGCGGCGGATCAGAGCCGCGCGCTTCACCATGCGCTGGGTACCGATCGCCAGGGTCACGGTGATCACCGCGGGCAGGCCCTCCGGCACGATCGCCACGGCCATGCTGAGCGCCACCTCCAGCAGGCCCAGCAACGGCTGACCGAGCAGCCAGCCCCCCAGCACCACCAGCGCCACCAGGACAAGCGCCGACACCACCAGCACGTTGGCCAGCCCATCGAGCCGTTCCTGCAGAGGCGTGGTTTCGCCCCCGGCGCTGTTGATCAGCTCGGCGATCTGGCCCAGCTCTGTGCCCATGCCGGTGGCGGTCACCACCGCTGTGCCACGCCCCCGTACCACCTCAGTGCCCTGGAACAGACAGTTCTGCCTCTCCAGCACCGGCGTGGAGGCTTCCAGCACCAGATCGGCCTTCTTGAACACGGCCTCAGCCTCCCCGGTGAGGGCCGCCTCACGCAGGCCCAGCTCGGCCACCTCCAGCAGGCGGGCATCGGCGGGAACGCGATCGCCTGCCTCCAGACGGATCAGATCGCCGGGCACCAACTCCTCGCTCGCGATCCGCTCCCAATGGCCGTCACGCCTCACCGTGACCAGAGGCTGGGCCATCTCGCGCAGCGCCAGCAGAGCCTTCTGGGCGCGGCTTTCCTGGATGTAGCCCAGAAGGGCGTTCAAGCCGACGATCAGCACGATGGCGATCGCGTCCTTCGGGAAGCGCTGGGCCTGGAAGGCGATGGCGGCCGAAACGGCGGCCACGGCCAGCAGCATGATCAACATCACGTTGCTGAGCTGATCCCAGAGGATCCGCAGATTGCTGCGTCCTGCCGCCAGCTCAAGGCGATTGAGGCCGACCCGCGCCAGGCGTTCAGAGGCCTGGGCCGTCGTCAGTCCTTCGCTAGTGGCCTCAAGCTCCCGCAGGCAAACCTGGGGCTCAAGACTGTGCCAGAGAGTGCATTCTGAACGGGGCAAGCGGAAACGTCCCAATTGGCTCAAACCTTAGTTGTGGATCACAATCCCGTCCGGCTCGGCTCAGCCTCCATAAGCTGCTGCCAGGCAGACGACCAGCCCGGATGCGGAGTTGGCCACTGATCTGCTGCAGCGCCTGATGAGATGGCCGTCCTGCAGCTTGCTGCTGATACTGATCCCCAAGCAGCTGGCTGAGCTGCTGACACTTCTGGCTCTGATTCCAATCCCGGCGGGATTCTCAGTGCCTGCTCCCACGCTGCTCACCACCCTGATGCTGCTGCTGACGGGGGTGCTCATCGCCCGTCTCTCGGCGGGGCCGCTGGCCCGCTGGTCCGTGCCCTCGATCGTGCTGGAGCTTGTGATGGGCTTCGTCCTGGGCAACACGGTGCTGCCGTTCTCCTCCATCGCCCCACTCAGCGGTCTCGCCGAGCTGGGCGTGCTCACGCTCTTCTTCCAGGTTGGACTGGAAGTGCGCGGCGATCTGCTCACCGCCCGTCGTGGCAGCATCCTGCGCACCGTGGCCCTGAGCTTCTTCACGCCCCTGCTCGCCTACTGGCCCCTCAGCGCCTGGTTCGGCATGACTACCCCGCAGGTGCTGCTCTGCCTGGCCGCCCTGGCCGCCTCACCCTGAGGGTCCTGGCCCAGCGCAGAGCCCTGCAGGCGCCTTCCGGGCGACTGCTCGTATGGGTGTCCGTGCTCGACGAACTGCCCGCGATCGGTCTGCTCAGCCTGGCCACGGCCACCGGAGGTGTATCCCTCGGCCAGACTGGCCAGGGCGGGCTCCCGCTGGTCCTGGGCTTGCTGGCCGCGGTTCTCAGTTATGGGATCGCGCTCTGGGGAGGTGTGCTGCTCAGCCGTCTGGCCCCACCGGAGGAGGACGTGAACCGCACCCTCTCGGTGCTCTCGGATGTGTTCCTGCCGCTTTACTTCATCGGGGTGGGGATGCGCATCCAGGCGAACACGCTGCTGCAGCCTGAAGCCTGGGCACTGGCCTCGGTGCTCGTGGTTCTGGGCATCGTCAGCAAGCTGGCCTTCGGCCTGGGCATCTCCGCACACGACAGGGACGCAGGGGTGGATCGCTGGCTGGTGGTGTTCGGCCTGATCCCCCGGGGTCTGCCGGGGCTGGTGTTCGCCACCACGGCCCTGGGGGCGGGGCTGATCAACGCCACCCAATTCTCCGCCCTGGTGATCATGGTGACGGTCACCACCCTGCTGGGGCTGCTGTTGCTGGAACAACGTCTGGCAGGACTGACTCGAGCCAAAGGGGTTCTGCTGCCAGTGGTAGGCCCCGGGGATTGATCACTCAGGTAGGTTGACCGCTCTCAGGTGTGATTCCCCGCCTTGAAGACCTCTTCGTCGCTGGATCAACTGGGAAGCCGCTTAATGCGCTGGCGCCATCGTCTCACGGTGCCCCAGTTCACCGTTGTGACTGGCGGGTTGGTGATTGTCTCGGGTACCCTGCTGCTGGCTTCGCCGCTTTGCTCCAGCGATGATGTGGGGCTCTGGCAGGCTTTGTTCACCGTGACCTCGGCGATCACGGTCACGGGTTTGTCGATCATCGATGTGGGCAAGGATCTCACATTCTTTGGGCAGGTGACCCTGGCCGGACTGATCATCACCGGCGGGCTCGGCCTGATGGCGATCACCACCTTTCTTCAGGGTTTCGTTCAAGGTCGATCCGGCCTGCGTCTACGCCTCGATAAGGGCCGGGCGCTTGATGAGTTCGGTGTCGGCGGCATCGGCCCGACCTTCCATCGGATCTTGATCACTGCCGGCTGTGTCATGGGTGCTGGGACTGTCATCCTGTACGCGTTCGGGTTCACCGACATCAGCAACCACGGCGAGAGGCTCTGGGCAGCGATGTTTCACTGCATCAGCGCCTACAACAACGCCGGCTTCGGGCTCTGGAGCGACAACCTGGTTGGTTACAAGTCCAATCTCGTCGTCAATGGGGTGATCGGCAGCCTGATCGTCACCGGGGGTATCGGTTGGCGCGTCACCAATGACCTCTGGGAAAAACGTTTCCGGCTCCAACGGATCCGCCATCTGAGTCTGCACACACGGCTGGTGCTGCGCAGCACCCTGCTGCTGATCGTGATTGGGGCATTGGGTCTGCTGTTCACCGAACAGTTCGCTCCCGATGGGGTCATGAATACCCTGACTCTTTGGGAAAAGCTGCAGGTCACGATTTTTCAGTCGATCACCACCCGCACGGCAGGCTTCAACACGGTGCCTCTCTCGATCGAGACGCTCTCCGACGCGGGCCTGCTGCTGATGATCGTGCTGATGTTCATCGGTGCCAGCCCCGGCGGCACCGGCGGAGGCATCAAGACCACCACCTTCGCGGTGCTGATGGGTGCCACCCGCTCCACCCTCGAAGGCCGCAAGGAGGTGATCATCCGCAGGCACCAGATTCCCGGGGACATCGTGCTCAAGGCCGTGGGCGTGGCCCTGGCATCAGGCCTGTTCGTGATCCTGATGACCCTCCTGCTTGGTCTTGGACCAACGGCGGGAGGAGAACCCACTGCCGAGGCCTACAGCTTCCTTGAGAAGCTGTTCACCTGCATGTCGGCCTTCGGCACCGTCGGACTGGATGTGGGGGTGACCGCTAACCTTAATCGCTGGGGTCAGTTGGTGCTGATGGTGGGGATGTTCGTGGGACGGCTGGGCATCATGCTGTTGCTCTCAGCCCTCTATGGCAGCAGACCCCAGTCCAGGGTCGGCTACCCCCGCGAAGAAGTCTTCATCTGAGGTTTGAATCGATGGCATCAAGCAATGCATGGTGGCAATGGGGCCCCGACGGATCGACGTCGTTCGGAACCTTTGCGGTCATCGGTATTGGCCGGTTTGGATCAGCGGTCTGCGACAAGCTCATCCATAACGGTGCAACGGTGTTGGCGATCGATGCCAATCAGCGCGCCATCGATGCCATGCGCCTGATCGACCCATCGATTGAAGCCAGGGTTGTGGACTGCACTGATGAGGAGGCTCTACGTGAAGCAGGAGCTTTGGAGGTTGACACTGTTGTTGTGGCGATCAGCGAACCAATCGAGGCGAGCATCACCGCCACTTTGATCGCGAAACATAGCGATGGGACGAAGGTGAAGCAGGTGATTTCCCGTGCCACCAGTGATCTTCACATGAAGATGCTCCAGCGCGTCGGAGCTGATCGAGTGGTCTATCCATCAAAAATGCAGGGCCACCGGCTTGGCCTGGAGCTCGTTCGTCCGAACATGCTGGAACGGCTACGGCTCGATGATCGCAACAGCATCGAGGAGATTCGTGTACCGAAGGCCTTCGTGGATCAGTCTCTGCGTGAACTGAACTTGCGCAAGAATCACAACGTCACCGTCCTGGCTGTCGGCCCAGAGAACCAGCTGACTGTGAACCCACCGGCGTCCCATGTCCTGAAAGAGGGCGAGTTGCTTGTTGTGATGGGATCTGGCGAAGCCCTCAAGGCTCTGCCCTCCCGCTGAGCCGGGCCATGATCCAACTGATCTCTGCATACTCGAGCGGGGCCCCAGACTCTTCGAGTGCGAGTCAGCCGCAGCCTTGGCTTCACCTGTTGGTTCCAAGCCGGGCGGTTGGTTCAAACTTTCTTGGTGAATGCTGATGACCTGCTGCTGGAGCAGTGGCGCCCGCTCCTTGGTCACAGACTCCTCGACCTGCGCGTGATGGGTGTGGAGCGGCTGGCCACCACCTGGGCTCTGTTCCAGGCGTTGCTGGTGGAGGCGATGCCCTTTCTGCTGATCGGGGTTGCTCTCTCCAGCCTGGCCCGCTGGATCAGCCCCGGGGGGAAGTGGGTGCGGGCCTTGCCAGCCCACCCGCTGCTGGGCCCCCTGAGCGGCGCGGCACTGGGCTTTGCTCTGCCCGCCTGCGAATGCGGCAACGTGCCCATGGCCCGTCATCTGCTGGTGAAAGGTGCGCCGATCGCCACCGCCCTGGGGTTTCTGTTCGCGGCTCCGGTTCTCAATCCGATCGTGCTGGCCAGTACCTGGGCCGCCTTTCCTGATCAGCCCTGGCTGCTGGCGGCACGGCCCCTGGGGGCCGTGCTGATCGCCGTGGCTCTGGCCACGCTGCTGCGGCTCCTGCCTGAAAGCCAGCTGTTGCAGCCGGCCCTGCTGGAGGAGCGGCGTCTTAGTCAGCCCCTGGGGGAGGTGACCCTGCTGGAGCGCCGCAGTGGCCTGATCGGTGCTCCGGCCAGCGGCGCCACACCAGCCGTGGTGGAATCGAGCCGGCGCCCCCCCCTCGGCCAGGTGCTGTCCCACGGCGGCACCGAGTTTCTGGAGCTGGCCCTGCTGTTGGTGATGGGTTGTGCCATCGCCGCCCTGGTTCAGACCCTCGTGCCCCGCCAGTGGCTGATCGCGGTGGGCGGTGCTCCAACCCTCTCGATTCTGAGCCTGATGCTGCTCAGCCTGGTTGTGTCGGTGTGCTCCAGCGTGGATGCCTTTCTGGCCCTTGGTTTTGCCGCCCAGGTCACCCCAGGGGCAGTGCTGGCCTTCCTGCTGCTGGGGCCGGTGATGGATCTCAAGCTGGTTGGCCTGTTCGGCATCCTGTTGCGGCCCCGCGCCATCCTGCTCACGGCTGGGGCGGCGTCCCTGGTGGTGTTGCTGATCGGTCAATGGGTCAACCTGATCCTGCTTTGAGCTCCAGGCCCCAACGTTCCCTGACGCTTCGGCGCCTGGCCCCGGGCCCCCTGAAAGCTCTGGCCTTGGGCCTATGGGGCGTCGCGCTGCTGCAGAGCTACCTGAGCGGACGACTCGATCTGCTCCTTCGGGCCGTGTTCCATCCGCTCGTGTGGGCCAGTGGAATCCTGCTGCTGCTGCTGGCCGCTGTGGAGTTGAGTGGCCGCTGGCGGGATGGCAGCCGCACGAGCGGGCGCTGGACCTCCCTGCTGAGCATCGGCGCAGCCCTGGCCGTGCTGGCCCTGCCCCCCCGACCCTCCTTTGCCGATCTGGCCGCCAATCGCCAGGCCAACCTGCTGGAGGAGCCGGGCCTGAGCTTCGTGCTTCCGCCGGCCCAACGCAGTCTCACCGACTGGGTGCGGTTGCTGCGCACCGAACCGGATCCGCGTCTCTACGCGGGAGATCCCGTGCGCATCAGTGGTTTCGTCCTTCCCATCGACGGTGAGGAGCCGCACCTGGCGCGCCTGTTGGTGCGCTGCTGCCTGGTGGATGCTGTGCCCGTGGGCCTGCCGGTGCGCTGGCCCCCCGATCAGCCCAGGCCCCGCCCTGACCAGTGGCTGCGGCTGGAGGGGGTGATGGTGACCGAAGCCATTGGCGGCCGCCAGCGCAGTGCGGTCAAGGCCAGCCGTGTCGTGCCGATCCCCCGGCCCCGCCAGCCGCTTGAGCCATGAGGGCGACCCCCCTGCGCTGGTGGCGTCGGCAGAAGCGCCTGAGGCTGCTGCTGATCGCCGCCGCCGCGGTGGCGGTGCTGCAGCAGCAGCTTCTTTGGCACCGTCCGCCGCGACTTCTGGAACTGCGCCAGGCCAGCGCCAGCTCCGGGCCAGCGGCTCTGAGCCTGCGCTTCAGCCGGCCGATGCGGGCTGCCAGCGTGACCACAAGCAGCCAGCTGCAGCCGCCGCTTCCCTTCACGATCCAGGGGGAGGGCAACCCCCTGCTGCTGTTGCCAGCCGTCGGGGCTCGTATCGAACAAACTCTGGAGCTTCGGCTGGCGGGCCTCGACCAGAGAGGGCTGTCCCTTTCCCCCCAGCGTTGGTTCTGGGATCCCCGCCCCGCCCTTCTGGCCGTGGTGCCGGTGGATGGGGGCGAGCAGGTGCGTCTGCGCACAGCCGGGGGGGCCTGGACACCGCTGACGCCTGTTTGGCCGGCAATCCCTCAGACAGTGGCCCTTGGAGATGGTTCGGGTCTTGGCCTGGTCAGCCGGGACCGACATGGGGAACACCAGGTCTGGAAACTCGAGCTGAAGCGACATCATCTGACCAGGCGCTCCAGCGACCTGGGCTCAGCCCGGGCGGGGCGGTTGCAGCCATTCAGTTCCCTCACTTATGTGTTCGCCAGCCTGAGCAGCAATGCCAACGGCGATCTTCTGGTGCAGGCGGCAGCCCAGGCTTTGGGGCCTGAGCCCCCTCAGGAGGAGGTGGTGCTGTGGGAGCGCGGCGGCAGCCGCCGGAGTCTTGAGCTTGACCCCCGTGGCCCGATCGCCCTGGTGCCCCAGGGGGGGTCCATGATCGTGCCCGAGGCCGATGGCCTGGCCCTGAGAACCCTGCCGCCGCGCCCGGCCCGCCGCCAGCTGCTGCCCGGCAGTCGCGACCTCAGCAGCTTCTGCCCCGTGGCGGGCAGGGCCCTGCTCACCCGCCACTGGCCCGATTTCCGTCGCTCCCTGGAGTTGGTGGAGCCGGCCCAGGCACCGAAAACCCTCTGGCTGGGTCAGGAGGCACTGCTGGCCAGCGCCTGCTCAAGGGGTGGCGATCGGGTCTGGGCCCTGTTGCTGGATGGAATCGAGCGGCCCGTGCTGACCGTGCTGGCCCTCAGCCGCGATGGGGGCGAACGGCGGCAGCGTCTGGTGGGCTGGGAACTGGAGCCAGGCACGGGGTTGAGCTATGACCCCACCACTGATCGCCTGTTGCTGGCCCTGCGCCCCCTGCAACTTCCAGGACCTGCGCTGGGCAGCTCCCGAGCGGAACCCCAGGCTGCCCTGATCGATGCCACCAGCCTTGAGCTGACCACGCTCAATGGTCCGGTGCGTCAGGTGAGCTGGCTGCCTCCAGGCTGAGTCGCCTTGCCATTGCTCAGCGTCGCAGTTTCAGCACCAGGGGCAGCAGCAGCAGGCTCAGCACTCCGATCAGGGGCCCAGGAGGCAGATTAATGGCCGGCTGGATCGATAGCAGAAAGCCGCAGCCAGCCAGCAGCGCGCCGATCAGTGCCGCCCGCAGCAGGGCCTGGCGCAGGCTGACCGCCCCTTGCAGGGCCAGCAGTGCCGGAGCCCCCATCAAGGCGATCACCAGCACCACCCCCACGGCCGTCATGGCGCTGACAACAGTCAGGGCGGTCACAAGGGTGAGCAGGAGGCGCAGGCGCCCCACCGCCAGCCCTGCACTGGCCGCCCCCAGGGGGTCCACACCGAGAAACACCAGCTGGCGGTAGCGGAAGCTGAGCAGTGCCAGTACCGCCAGCAGCGCCAGCCCGGTGCGCAGCAGATCCGGCAGTCCGGCCGCGAGCAGATCTCCGAAGAGCACGGCTTCCAGGTTCACCCGGATCCGCAGCAAGGGGATCAGCAGGACCCCAAGGCCCAGGAATCCGGCCAGCACCGTGTTCAGCACCGCCTCATCGCCACGACCCCCGGAGCTGCCGGGCCGGCTGAACCGCTCCGCCAGCAGGGCGCCGGCCACCCCGCTCACCACACCACCCAGCGCTGGGTCGATGCCCAGCGCCATCGCCACCGCCAGGCCGGGCAGCACCGCATGGGAGATCAGATTGGCCTGGAACAGGCGCCCCTGCACCAGCAGCAGAGTGCCCGCCAGGGGGCAGAGCAGGCCGCTGAGCAGGGCCAGGGTCAGGGGAAGCATCCACCAGGTCGGGCTCATCGGGCGGCTGCGGGGCGAAGGGAATGGACCGGTCTGCATAGGATCCCGACCAGGGGCCCGAGCAGACACCGATGGATTCCGAGGCAGCCGCTCAGCAGCTCAACGCCAAGCAGGTGAGTGTGCTGGCGATGTTGCGTGAGAGCGCCGAAGAGCTCTCTGGCCAGGACCTGCATCAGCGCCTGCGACTCAACGGCCAGCCGATCGGTCTTGCCACGGTCTACCGGCACCTGCGCCAGCTCCAGCGCCTGGGCCTGGCCCGCTGCCGCCACCTCCCCAGCGGTGAGGCCCTCTATGCCCCCAGGGAGCGGGACACCCACCACCTCACCTGCGTTTCCTGCGGCCTGACGCTGCCGCTTGATCACTGTCCGATGCATGGCATCCAGCCTCAACCCGAGGCAGCCCATGGCTTTGAGCTGCTGTTCCACACCCTGGAGTATTTCGGCCGCTGCTCCCGTTGTCGCCAATCCGCCCCTCCGGAGAGCTGAAGAAGCGCCCATTCAGCCGCAGCGATGGTTTCCCAGGCGCAAATCACCAAGGGAATGGCGCACCGAGGCCGGGGGGCCATCGGCCAGAAGCCTGCGGTCGATCACCAGCACGCGGTCGTAGGCGTCGAGATCACGGCCCCAGTCGTGGCTGCTCACCAGCAGGATGAAGCCGGCATCCCGCAGCTGGCCCATCACCTGCAGCAGCTGGGTGCGCGAGGGGGGATCGATTGCTGCGCACGGTTCGTCCAGCAGCAACACCGAGGCGGGCTGCACCAGCAGGCGGGCCAGCAGGGCCCGTTGCTGCTGGCCGCCGGAGAGCTGATCAAGGCGCCGTGAGGCCAGGCCATCGATCCCCACCCGCTGCAGGGCCGCCTCCACAGCACAACAGCCGGGCCTGGCGGCCACCAGCCGGCCAAGACCCACCAGCTCGCGCACGCTGATCGGGAATTGCCAGGCAATCTCACCACGCTGGGGCATCAGGGCCAGCTGGCGCCGAGCCAGGCGGGGAGTGAGCGGTGCGCCGTCGAGCAGCAGTTCACCGGAGAGCAGGGGGATCTGGCCCTCGATCGCCTGAAGCAGGGTGCTCTTGCCAGCGCCGTTGGGTCCCACCAAGGCCGTCAGGGTGCCGGGCTCCAACCGAAAGCTGATGTCCTCCAGGGCCAGACCTTCGCCGCGGCTCACGCTGAGATGGCGGACCTCGAGGGCCATCGGCACTGGCAGAGGGGATGGGTGGGCGCAACCTACCGAGGAGCGTGGTGCGCAGGAGCCGTCAGACCGGCGCCACGCAAACACTGATCGCATCAGAAATGAGAACTGTTATCGTTGAAGATTCTCATCGGTGAGCCGTGGCCCCTTTCCCTGGTTCCCGGCTCGCCGATCGGCCCCACCCGCTCACTCCGGCGTTGCTCCTGGTCTGCGCCGGCCTTGGACTCTCCCTGCTGGCCTGCAGCAGGGGCCCGGACACCTCAGCCAGCAAGACCCCGCCTGCCGACCAGCCCAGGGTGGTGGCCGCCGATGGGGTGCTCTGCGATCTCACCCAGCGGCTGGCCGGCGGCGAACTGGCCGTGAGCTGTCTGCTGCAACCGACCGATGATCCCCACGACTTCCGGATCAGACCCGATCAGAAGGCCCAGATCACCGACGCAGATTTGCTGTTGATCAGCGGCTTCGACCTCACCCCAGCCCTCTCGGCTCTGCCGGGGGCGGTGGCGGTTTCCGAGCAGGCCGTCCCCCAGCCCCTCAGGCTCACGCCAGTCAGCGACGGCCAAACCACAGACCACCATGACCACAGCGCTGAAGACCACCTTGGCGCTGGTCACGACCATGGCGACTATGACCCCCATGTGTGGCACAACCCGCGCCAGGCGGCGGCCATGGCGGCAGTGATCGCCGACCAGCTCGGCCGCCTCGATCCCCCTGCCTCCGAGGCCATGCAACACCGCTCCAGGGCCATGGCCGAGCAGCTCGACCGCCTTGATGCCTGGAACCGGGCCCAGTTCGATGCCATCCCCAGGCCCTGGCCCGCCCTGGCCAGCAGCCACCGCGCCTTTGCCAGCCTGGCTGAGGCCTACGGCTTGAAGGAGCTGCCCCTGGTGGATGCCACCAGCACCAGCGATGCCCTGCGGCCGGAGGGATTCCGCCAGGTGGTCGAGGCTCTGAAAGCCGGCTCCACCCCTCGGTTGTTCGCGGAGCAGAGCCCTCCTGCCAAGACTCTCCAGCGCATCAGCGAGCTCAGCGGCGTGCCGATCGCCTCGGTGCCCCTGGCCGCCGATGGTCTGGCGATGGGGCCTGATGGCCCCCTCAGCCTGATGGCCACCCTGGTGCGCAACACCTGCACGATCGTGGAGGGCTGGGGCGGCACCTGTGACCGCAAGGGCGGAGCAGCCCTGGTGCAGGCCTGGGCCCGGATCAGCTGAGACCCAGCCCACCGCGCTGGCCGTGAACGGCAGCATCGCCAGCAGCTGATTGGTCAGCTCCTCCATCACCTTGCGTGAAGCGGAATCACCGAGGGCGCCATTGAGTGGGTTCGGCAGGCACTTGGCCACCGCAGCAGAGCCCTGGCCAGACCGATAACCGGCCTGGCCAGGCGGTTATGATGCTGAGAGCTATTATCATTCTCAAATAAATTGCCGATGTGGCGGGTCCGCCAGGCCGCTTCTTCCAGTTCTTTCTTCAAATCTTTCAAATCGATGATGCACTCCCTGCTTCGCCGGATCGCTCCTGCGGCCTTTGCTGTGCTGGCGCCAGTGGCCCCGCTCGGTGCCACCGCAATCGCCATGAACCTGGACGGCATCAACCAGTACGCCGCCGGCTCTGGTCAGAACAGTCAGGACCAGGTCACCAGCATCACCCAGTTCTCCGACGTGCAGCCCACCGAGTGGGCTTACCAGGCACTCTCGAACCTGATCGAGCGCTACGGCTGCGTCGCTGGCTATCCCGATGGCACCTTCCGAGGCAAGAAGCCGCTGAGCCGCTGGGAAGC
>CALRVC020000006.1:0-127113 GCA_943371515.1 Synechococcus sp. UW140
CCCGGCCCCCAGCGGGAGCCACCGGGGGCTGCCAACAGATCAAGGCGCTGGACTCAGAGCGCTGACGGTGGAATCGCAGCAGGTCCGAGCCACGGCATGGCTTTCACGGCAGAGCTCACGGATTATTCGTGCAACAGCCTCCTAGGGCAGAACCAGAGAATGCGAAAGCACGGTTGGAGTCGGTGGCACCGGGCATGGAGCTGAACCACGCATCAGAGATCGCGAATCGCTCTGCAAGTCCATTGAGCACAGGCAGCTGCTTCGGGCCGTAGGTGAGCATCACAGAATCAGAACTGTTATTCCAGACGAATCCCTGCATGTCAGGGGTGGAGCCTTCTTCATAGCCCTTGCAGTTTCTATAGTAATATTGATGCATCACATCTGAATAGTCGTGATAAGGATCCACGGCAAGAAAATCCAGGGACCAGTCGTCGCTGAGCTCGCCATCCTTATAGAGCTCCAGGTGGACATTGATCTCCTTGCCCTCTGAATCGGTTCGCTTGCAGTGCATCTCGGTGCTGGCACCATCGAAAACAGGCTGCCCTCCGCCGATAAACTGAATGTCACTGGCGTTCTGGTCGTACAACCAGCCACACACATGATCAAAGGAGCGGTTCTCCAGCATCAGGTACACCACATGCTTGATGCGGGAACGCATGGCTTCGATGCTGCCAGGCGCAGGTTCAGCCACAGCCGAAGATGGTGATGGCAATGGTGATGGCGAAGGGTGGAGCGCCTGGATGGCGAGAAGCTCGGACGTTGAACAGAACTCCTCAGGGAGTGTCCCCTCCCGGATAGGTCCCTCAAGCACATTGGGATGCCGGGGATTGAAGTTCCAGAGCCGATAGCGGCCAGTAGCCGGAACCCAGTCGAGAATCTGATCACCGATCGCCACCAGGCTGTGCGTTGCATCAATGTCACACCAATGACCCGACTGCACCGCAGGACGCGCCAATGGATTCTGATTCTGAGGATCGAAACTCCACAACCAGAACTCTCCGCTGTCCGGAAGACGGTCAATCACATAGTTGTTGACCGGGATCAGGTCGTGCCCGGTGGTGATCGAGTCAAAGGCACCCTGCGGCGTGTACGCCTTCTTGATCGGGTCAGTCGTCCCGGGAGCAAGGGGGTTGGGATCGAAGTTCCACAAGCAGTATGTTCCTCGCCCGGCGGCAGGAATCAGGTTGAGAATGAAGCCCCCAAGGGGAATCAGCTGCAGAACTTCACCACTTTCGTAAGCCTTGGCAGCTCCGTCAGGATTACCGAAGTCGGGCCGGGAGAACCAGAACTTCTTCTTGGTCCAACTGCCGTGCTGGAGCGAGGGGGCCGTGGCTGCGAGAGGATTGGGAAGTGCGGGGTCGAACGCCAGCAGGCGATAGGGGAAGCTGGGTTGGTCTGACGACTTGTCGAGCGGTCCCCACTCGAGGAGATAGCGACCAATGGAGAGGACCTGGTGGTTCCGATCGAAACAAGCGTCCACACAGGCTGGCTCAGGAGAAACCAACTCCGGCAGCTCCGGATGGAAGCGCCAGAGCGCTACGATGTCACTGTCGGAGCGGCGAACCAATAGATAATTCCCTGGGCTCTCAGTATCAACCGATACAGGAAAAGGGCTGCCGGCCTCATAGGAGATCGCCAAGCCGTCGCTCCCGGAAAAAGTGTTCACAGTGGACACATTAAGCTCACTGGTTCAGGCTAATCAATTTGCATGTCCATGCAGGTCAAGAAATCGCACTGTCCTCCTTGGCCTCTTCAAGGCACTGAAACGATCGCGGGCCTGGAGTTTCGATGAATGACAGAACCCAGAGGTAGAATTTACACAAGCATAGAGCTGGCTAGGATCATTCCAATTCTGATCACTTGTCGAAGGTGAGATTCTGGTATTTCAGCTATGGCTCAAATATGAATCTCACCTCCCTGGCTGCCAAGGGGGTGAAGCCCCTCTCTTCATCCCGTGCAGCCCTGCATGGATGGCGGTTGCGCTTCAATGTGGCGCACTTTTTCCCGCATGAAGGTGGGGTTGGCAACATTGAACCCAGCCAGAAAGCGACGGACGTGGTGTGGGGAGTTTTGCACTATTGCAATCAAGACCATCTTTCCCTGCTCGATGCAGCCGAAGCCTATGGCCACGGGTACGACCGCACCGCTGTTACGGTCAAATCCCATGACGAGCATGTTGAAGCGATAACTTATATCGGAATCGAATCTTTTATCAATGACAGCTGCCTCCCCTCCCGGCGCTACCTAAAGATACTGCTTGACGGCGCCATCGAATCAGAACTTCCGGAAACTTATATCGATACTCTCAGGGCAACACCGATTCTTCAGCCTATTCCAAGGAGTAGATTTAGGCCGCCACCAGGCAGTCATGTGCCCTTCACACCAGAAATGCTAAGCCGTCATCCGAATTACACGGCTCTGGCGGGCCATGTCTTCGACATGTCCAACGCCCGCTGTCAGCACGAGTTTCTCAAGTCATATTTTGCTGGAAGGGATATGACCGTGTTCCACCTCAAGCGAATGCACGGTTCAGACGGGAACGAAACCATCAAGACCTGGAGTGAAGGAAGGATGACCCCAGAACAGGATCACTACATCAATGAATATCTGCATGCATACCATAATGAGTACCGCTACTGCGGAACTATGGAGACTGTGCCTCAAGGGAAAGAATGATCATGACGCCAAAGCAAGCCTGATGACAAGCCAACCTGCTCCCTGCTGAACCCGATCAACATGTCATCCTTCCCTCCGGTTCTTGATCACAGCATGCCAATAGAAGTATTTCCCGACCTCTTCATGGTGACGGGGGCGATGGAAACTGTTCTGAATGCTGCCGACTGGAAATTCAGCCGCAACATGATAATCGCTCGCCAAGAGAGGGACCTGACCCTGATCAATACAATCCGACTTGACCCAGCAGGACTGGAGGCACTGAATGAGCTCGGCACTGTAAAACATGTCCTCCGGCTGGGGGCCCTTCACGGCCGTGACGACGGCTTCTACAAGCACACATTTAATGCCAAGGTATGGGCACCTGAAGGGGTGAATAGCGACACCTCTGCAAGCATCGATTATGTTCTATATGAAGGGTGTGAATGCCCTCTTAACGATGGCAGCGTATTCAGCTTCCGCACCACGGCTCTACCTGAATCGATTCTGCATCTAGAACGGCATGGGGGCATCTTGATAGCCTGTGATGCACTTCAGAACTGGGAGAGTGCCGACCCGTTCTTCTCTGACGACTCCCGCATACTCATGGCAGAGCTTGGCTATTTCAAAAGGGCCAACTATGGACCTCTGTGGAGGCAACTGAATGAGCCATCAGAGCAGGATTTTCTACGCTTAGAGGAACTTAGCTTTGATCATGTCCTATGCGGACACGGGCAGCCGCTCCTGGGAGGAGCAAAAGCAGCCTTCTCCGCCAGACGCAAAGAGGTCTTTCAGACCAACGCCGCCTAATCGTCCCATACAGCCTGAGCAGGCAAACCCAAGTGCCCATCATTCCAGGATATGAACTTGGAGAGCTGCTGAAGGAGAGCCTGCACCACAGCCTTTACCACGCCATCAGAACATCGGATGGGTCTTCACTCCTGATAAAGACAATTGCTAGCGAGTATCCGTCCCGCCAACACTTATCACTTCTACGCCGCGAATACAAACTTCTCAATCGGCTGAAGAACGTCAGAAATATCATCAAAGAATTTGGGATTGAGATGTATGGGAATGGGAATATCGCCATTCTACTGGAGGATGTCGGACAACCTCTGAATGTCAGGATCCGCTCTGTCCTCAAGCGCCGCATGTCGATCAGCGAAGTCATCAAGCTTGGGGAAGAAGTGGCCCTCGGCCTTGGCGACATCCACGCACAGGAGATCATTCACAACAACATATCTCCCAATAGCATCTTCATTGGCTCCGATGGTATTGCCAGGATTGCCGATCTGGAACTTCACTCGGAACTTGCCTATGAACATAGCAACCAGATCCCAGTCCGAGAAATTGCCGGATACCTGCCTTTCATTTCTCCCGAACAAACCGGGAGGATCAACAGGAATGTAGATTATCGAACAGACTTCTACTCCTTGGGAATCACGCTATACCAGCTCTTGACTGGTGAACTCCCTTTTCAAGCCAACTCACCCTTGGAGTGGGTGCATCAGCATATCAGCAGAACCCCTCGGTCGCCTCGGGACTTAGACCCATCTATTCCAATAGTTGCGTCCGACATCGTCATGAAGCTGGTGGCCAAGGATGCTGATGAACGCTACCAAAGCAGTCATGCTCTGATCAGCGATTTGCAGTGCTGCCAGAAAGCGATTTCATCCAGAACATGGTCGCAGGCAATCAAGTTGGGCGCGAAGGATGTTAGTCAGCAGTTCCAGATCCCCCAGCAACTTGTGGGCCGCGAACAAGAACTCAGAGTCATCCGAACAGTCTTCGAGAAAGCCGCCAATGGGGACACCGAGTTCTGCATGGTCAGCGGATACTCAGGAATCGGAAAGTCTGCATTGGTGAACGAGCTCTGCAAGCCACTATTTCTGCATAAGGGCTTCCTTCTTCGAGGAAAGTTCGATCAGTTTCAGCGTACTATTCCCTTCTCTGGCTTATCTTTAGCCCTGCGGAGCCTGATTCCTCAATTGTTAGAGATTGAAGCAGTTTCCCTGCAGACTCTTATCACAGATCTTCATAGAGCCGTACAACCAAATGAAGCAGTTCTGACAAATTTTATTCCGGAACTTGAGGAAGTTCTTGGCGTTGCCGGCAACTTACCTGAGCTACCGCGCAACGAGGCACAAAATCGATTTTATCTCACCCTTCTGCAGATGCTAAGGGTAATAGCGGCATCACGACCACTGGTCATTTTTCTTGATGATCTGCAATTCGCTGACAGTTCAACCTTGGGATTTCTGGACTGGTTGTCATCTGCCAGAGAGCTCCCGCGAATGTTGCTGATTGGAGCCTACCGAAGTAACGAGGTTGATCCTGGGCATCCTCTCCAGGTCACCCTGAATGAGATCAGGACAAACCGGTCGATTCATACCATTCATCTTGGCCCACTTGATGGCCTGGCGGTGAATCAGTTGATTGCCAAGACACTTCACACCGAACCAGAGACATGCAAGGAGCTTGGGAAGCTCATCCATGAGAAGTCACATGGAAATCCATTCTCCATCCAGGAAATGCTGCGGACTATGCATCGATTACATGCAATTCAATTCCTCCACAAGAAGGGTAAATGGGGCTGGAATCTCGAAGCCGCACGAAAAATCTCTCCAACAAATAATATCGTTGATCTTGTAATATCAAATCTAAGGTTGCTTCGGCCAGAAACCCAAAGCATCCTTCAGCGTGCGGCCTGTATCGGCAATGTTTTTGATCTGGTGACCTTATCTCAGATCCTGGAGCAGGGAATGGAAGAAATCAACACGGCACTGCTGGCAGCAATGAAGCAACAGGTGGTGATTCCGATGAACAACGACTATAAGCTCTTCTCTGAACCCATTAACAACAATTCAGTTCTTGATCACCAACCGCAGCTACAAGCAAATCCAACGTATCGCTTCCTTCACGACAAAGTACAGCAAGCAGCCTATGAACTGAGCGACCATCAAGAGCGGGAAGCCATCCATTACTCCGTGGGATGCCTCCTACAAAAACATGCGAGCCCTGAGGAACTTGCGGATAATCCCATACGTTTTGTTGATCACCTCAACAAGGGGAGTCAACTGATCACTGATCCAGCCGAAAGGATAAGATTAACTGAATTAAATCATGCGGCCGGGATACAAGCACAACGATCAGCTGCCTATGAATCGGCCCTGCAGTACTTTTCAAAAGGGATTCAACTTGGCTCTGAAGAAGTCTGGCAGCAGAACTATCCACTGGCATTGTCGTTGGCGACTGAATACCAGCAATGCGCCTATCTCACAGCCCGCTATGAGGAAGCTGATCACTGGATCGAAAACCTGCTGAAACGCTGCCGCACTGATCTGGAACGGGCAGAAGTGCTATCGATGCGAACACGTCAATATTCCACCACAGGAAAGATGGAATCATCGATCGAGGCAGCCATTCAAGGATTGGCTCTGCTAGGCGTGAACATCACTCAAAACCCTGACGCCCGATCAATCGCCAATGAGCATGCAGCGATCAGAAGACATCTCCGGAAGCGTACTATCTCCGAATTGATCGATTCTCCAACCATAAAAAACAAGAAGAAATCAGTTGCCATCCGACTGCTGATGGAGATCTTTCCAGCGGCCTTTTTATCCGGCAGCGGCAGGCTGTTTCCCTATCTCGTGCTTAAGGCGGTGAACCTATCGCTGCGCTATGGCAACAGCAGAGAGACAGCCTTCACCTATGCGGCCTATGGCATGCTGCTGTGTGGCTCACTTGAAAAACCTGCCCTCGGACTTGAATTCGGCACCCTGGCCATAAAGATGAATGAACGCTCCGACGACATCACACTGAAGTCTCGAGTGATCTATGTCTATACCATGTTCGTGCACCACTGGAGCCATTCCTGGGCCTCCATGACCGAATGGTTCCGTCGGGGCGTCGAAGCAGGCTATCAGTCAGGAGATCTTCTTTACCTGGCCTATAGCGCACAAGATTGCGTCATCTGGGATCCCACCCTTGACCTGGAAACTGCCGAAAGGAAACATCAAGACTATCTCAACATCGTCAAGGACTGCGAATATCAGGATTCGTTTGATTCAGGCACGCTGTTCCTGCAACTGCAAAGAAACATGCTGGGCAGAACCGCTGACCTGCTCTCACTTGACGACGACAACTTCGACGAGGACAGCTGTCTGGCCGGGATGATACAACGCCGCTTTATGACCGGAGTTGCAAACTATCACATCTACAAAGCAGAGATTTGCTATCTCTATCGAGAGCTTTCACAGGCACTCGTTCACATTCGCGCACAGGATGCACTGCTGGCCTCAGCCATGTCTCTCCCCCAACTGGTGAGATATGAGCTGATTTCCTTTCTAAGTTTTACCGCTTCTTTCCGGCAGCTAGATGAGTCTGAGCAACAGGAGATCGAACTTCGTCTGCATAAGCAGCTTAAGCGAATGACCCGATGGGCACGCCACTGTCCAACAAACTTTTTACATCTAAAGTTGATGATGGAAGCCGAATTGGCAAGGATTCAGCACAAACCCCAAACCGCTCTCAATCGGCTGAAGCAGTCCATGGCGGCCGCTCACACCAGTGGCTTCATCCGCGATGAGGCGTTCGCCAACGAACTGGCCGGCAGGCACCTGATCGCCTGGGGAAGACCAAAAGATGCTGAAGGCTACCTGCGAGCCGCCCACAGTCTGTTCTCTCACTGGTGCGCCCATCGCAAAGTTCGCCATCTGGAACGGGAGTTCCCACTTCTGGTACCCACAGGTCTCAGCGACCATGTCCTGCAGCGATCAAGCTCAGTGATAGCGACCCACGTTCCCGAAGCTCCACACAGCAGCGCCAGCCTGGACATGGATTCGGTGATCAAGGCCTCTCAGACGATCTCCAGTGAAATCCACCTGGAACAGTTGCTGCCCAGAACGATTCGGATACTGCTGGAGAATGCCGGCTGTCAACTGGGTTGTTTCGTGCTCACGCAGGAAGACCGGCTGGTAGAAGCGGCCCGCACGGACATGTATCAGGACGAAGTCACTGTACCTTCAGCCGAGCCCCGTTCACTTGATCCCGAGACTCTGCCCCTGCAGGTGATCCAGCAGGTGCTGCGCTCCGGCATCCCCTTCGTGCTCAACGACGCCCCCGAAGATCCGGTTCCACTCGGGGATCCCTATCTGACGAAAATACGTCCCCGGTCAGTTCTGTGTCTACCAATGACACGCCAGAGCAGTCTGGGCGGAGTGATCTACATGGAAAACAGAGTGGCCTCTGGCGTGATCACACCCAACCGGATCGAAGTGATCCGGCTTCTAGCCGCACAGGCCTCCATTTCGATCGAAAATGCGCGGCTTTACAATGATCAGCAGCGGCTGATTCGTGCTCAGAAGCGTTTCGTACCCAACCAGTTTCTGCACAGCCTTGAGCACCCTGATATTTCCAGCCTTGCGCTAGGCCAAAATGTGACGAAGACGATGAGCATCATCTTCGCAGACCTGAGGGCGTTTACTCCTCTGGCCGAGACGCTGGGAGCTTCCGCCTCAATCAAGTTGCTCAACGACTTTTTCGGTTGCATGGACAAACCGATCAGCAGCTGCGGAGGATTCATCGACTCCTACTCCGGCGACCAGATCATGGCCCTCTTCGAAGTCTCAGCCGACTGTGCAGTCAAAGCGGCTCTTGAGATGTTCCAGGCTCTCGATGAACTCAATGCCGACCTGAACCGCTCCGGCAGACCCAAGCTCCGGATGGGCATAGGACTCAACACCGGCCCGCTGGTGCTTGGAACTGTTGGGGGGGGGCACCGGATTCAGTGTTCAGTGATCGGAGACACCGTCAACACCGCCTCCCGCGTCGAGCAGCTCACCAAGACCTATGGCGCCAACTTCCTGATGAGCGAAGAGAGCCACCGCCACTTGATCTCACCCGAATTGGTACAAGTCCGCCGCGTGGATCAGGCCATCGTGCGGGGCAAGAATAAAAGGATCAACATTTACGAGGTTCTCGATGCCGATGAGCCCCAGAGGAGGGATCAGAAGCTCAAGACACACGACATCTTACAGGCAGGCATTGATGCCTTCCTCGGTGGCGAACGGATTCCGGCCCAGATCCTTTTCCAGCAAGCCAGAGAGATCGACCCAGAAGATCATGTGCCAGAAGTGTTTCTCGAAAGGCTTCAGCTTCAGCCTGCCGATGGAGTGCAACCAAAACAGGGAGACAATTCGGCGCCACCAAGATGACGGCAACGCATCAAGGCCTCATCATAAGTGTACATCGGAGCAATTTTTTTGTTATCAAAGCAGAGGTCCATCTGAGCCAGGGCGCAGATGGTTTCCTGATCCTCCCGCGCCTCTGGGCTGGGCACCCCCATTCCTTCGGGATTGCCGAACCAACGCAGGCAGGCCAGGTTCCTGGCGGCCACCGGATCAAAAAGCTCTCCCTTTTGAACACTCTCGTGATAAGCACCGAGCCAGGATGCGGCCACAAGATCCTGTGCCTCGTACGTGCGGATATGGGGAAGCCGGTCGGGTTTCACATCGCACGATCCAGTGACCCCTGCAGCAATCATGTGGTTACCAATCATGTAAGGCGTCGGTTTCTCGCTGCTGCCGAAGATGGAGATGAAGCCGGCTTGCAACGCCTGGGCCTGGGGGATGCCTCTGTTGTCCTTCAGCAGAACATCCTTGTATCGAACCCGAAACCAACCCACCGCCTGCGGATCATAAAGCGGTGAGCCGCAAACCAGCAGCGGCAGTGTGCAGGGGCTGTCCCGATTCCAGGGCGGATTGAGCATCAGCTCCAGCATCGAGCGCACGTAGGTGAGCCCCTCGATGTCGTTATCAAAAAACAACGATGTGAGGCTGATCGGAAAGTAGTCGTTGGCGTATTCGCTCTGCCCGGATCCAGGAGCCGCAATCGGATTGACATCCAGAATCGAGCAATAAAGACTAGTGGACTGTACGCCTGCGCAGCTGAGCAGTTGAGCCCAGCGCCTTAGCGTCATGTTGTTGAGATAATCAGCTTTCCGGTAGGCAACGATTGGCGGATAGTGCATGAGGATCACCGCTCGGTGATTCACGATCGGCATCCCCAGCGGCAGATAGGGGATCCATTCACAGGGCCCATCGCTGCCGTTCACCGGATAGGAGGCCATCGGGTTCCAGGCCGGAGTATGCCGGCAGACCTCCGCCCCCCGCAGGCCCAGGCCGCAATGATCCGCATCAAGAAGCGTGCGGTGCATAGCGGCGAAGGCCTCCGCCTGTTCTGCGAAGCCGGGCAACGGCTGAAAGCTGACCCGATAGCCCTGATCCGTGTCGATCAGCGACACCTCCAGACTGTTGACCTCGTAGCCGATGCCATCCTCGGCCAGGGAGCTGGCCACGAAATGGCGAATCACGTCGGCTGGGACTTGGAGCGACTTCCCCAGTCGGGTGTCTCGATCTAGCAATGAAGGACAGGGAAAGAGGCTTTCCTGATATCTCTTGTTACCAGGAAATTGATAGTGAATCATAAGCAAAAGCGCATATATAGAGACCAACGCCATGGCGCCGATCTCCTTTCATATTAATGGCAAGTTCCTAAGCAACAACAATTGTTGTAATCCCACCCGGGGACGACTCGCCAGCTGAGGTTCAGGACGCCGCGGCCTTGTTGAGATGGTGGTCAGCCTGGTGTGCCAGGTAGGTGGACCAGTGCTCCACATCGGCGGGCTCCGCCGCCTCCACCATCACCCGCAGCAGCGGTTCGGTGCCGCTGGCCCGCACCAGCACCCGACCGCTGCCGGCCATGGCCGTCTCGGCCTGCTCGACGGCCTGGCGCAGGGGGTCGCAGCGCTGCCACTGCTGGCGGCGGTTGCGGTCGGGAACGATGACGTTGACGAGGGCCTGGGGGTAGGGCTGAAAACTGGCTTCCATCCAGTCGGCCAGAGAGCCGGCACCGTTATGGATCAACGTGGCCACCTGCAGAGCGGTGAGCAGCCCATCGCCGCTCATGCCGTGCTGGGCCGAGAGGATGTGGCCCGACTGCTCTCCACCCAGGCCGGCCCCGCTCGCTTCCATGGCGGCATGCACGTGCTGATCGCCCACATCGGTGCGCTGCAGCAATCCTCCCCTGGCCTGCCAGGCACGCTCGAAGCCCAGGTTCGACATCACGGTGGCCACCAGCAGTCGGCCGGGAAGTTCGCCGGTCTCCAGCAGGGCACCACCCCAGAGATAGAGCACCTGGTCGCCGTCGACGACCCGGCCCTTGCCGTCCACCGCCATCATGCGATCGGCGTCGCCATCGAAGGCAAAGCCCATCTGGGCCCCGGATTGCAGCACCGCCTGG
Source organism: Synechococcus sp. UW140 (assembly GCA_943371515.1). GTDB lineage: Bacteria > Cyanobacteriota > Cyanobacteriia > PCC-6307 > Cyanobiaceae > Regnicoccus_A. The sequence goes on from CALRVC020000006.1 coordinate 10,954, forward strand.
CGCAGGGCCTCCAGGTGGGTGCTGCCGCACGACACATTGATCCGCTCCCCGTCGGGTTCGGCGTGCAGGACGATCAGGTCCGCCCCCAGGGCCCTGAACACAGCGGCCCCGCAGGCGGTGGCTGAGCCCCAGCAGAGATCCAGCACGATGCGGCAGCCATCGAGGCGCCGCCCGCCAACGCTGGCGATCAACGCCTCGCGGTAACCCTCGAGCAGATCCTCCCGCTGATGAGCCGGGCCACAGCTGCGGAGGCCGCTCTGACCCGTGGCCTGGATCGTGGGGGCCTCCTCTCCGCGCAGACCCGCCTCGATCGCCGCCTGCAGGGTTCGATCGATCTTGTCGCCGGCGGGCCCGAACACCTTGATGCCGTTGTCACCGGGAGGGTTGTGGCTGGCGGAGACCATCAGGCCACCGGCGGCACCAACCCGGCGGATCGTGCCGGGCACCGCCGGGGTGGGGCAGAGACCCAGATTCCACACCTCCCGCCCGGCGGCGGTCAGCCCGGCGGTGAGAGCGGCGGCCAGCATGGGGCCACTGTGGCGGGAGTCCATGCCGATCAGCACGGGGCGCTCGGGCGGCAGCACACGACCACACCAGTAGCCCATCTGAAGGGCCAGCAACGGTGTGATCAGGCTGCCCACCTCGCCCCGGATGCCATCGGTGCCGAAACCGGTGCACCCCTGCCCGAGGGGTGCACCGATGGGGGAAGAAGCCAGCTCCAGCATCAGGGGGGACAGGAAGGGAATCAGGCTAAGCCGATCGGTTGCACCTCAGCGCCAGCGCCTCGGCCACCAGGCCCAGCGCAGCAGCTCCACGACCGCCCACAGCAGCAGACCGCCCACCAACCATCCCGGCAGCCAGCGCAGGGGCCCCAGCGGACGCAGCAGATAGGCCACCATCGCCAGCCCGAGCGCCAGCAGGGTCCGACGGCGCCCGGCCGCACCCGGGAGGGTGGTCAACCACCGGGGCCAGGGGACTGCCATAGGCCTGACACGCAGAGGCGAACCCCAGAATGCCAAAGCCTCAGCGGCCCCCGCCCTGTCCGTGCCGAACCCATTCCCAGCCGGCCGCCGCGGGCCACTGACCCTCGCCCTCACCGTGGCGGGCAGCACCGCACTCCTGCTGCTGGGGCGCGCGCTGCTGCTGCAACGGCCCCTGCCCACCCCCGACACCTCAGCCCTCAGCCTGGAGCGGATCCGTCGCTGGGACCCCGATCCCGAGCGGCGCCGGGAGGCCAGCCTGCTGCTGCTGCCCGCCACCAGCACCGACGACCCCTCCCGCCAAAATCAGCTGCTGCAGGGGCAGGGCTGGGGGCCAGGTCCGCTGGCCCCTGTGGCGCTGAAACGCGCGGCCCTGGCCCGTGAAGCCCAGGGTCTCCAGGCCACGTCCGAATGGAAGGAGCTGCTGCATCGTTTTCCCCAGGCGCCCCCCAGCGCCGATGCTCTCTATGCCCTCGGCCGTGAGAACCCTCGCCAGCGCCTGGAGCTGCTGCGCCGGTTCCCGGCCCACCCCGCCGCCCTGGCCGCCGCCCTGGAGCTGGGTCCCAAGCCCGCCCAGCGCCAGCAGGGGGCCCTGCATCTCGCCCGCTGGGGTCCGCGCTGGCCTGGCGCAGGCGAGCGACTGCGCCAGATCTGTGCCCGCCCGGCCGCGCCACTCACCACCGCCCAGCGAGGCAGTCTGGCGGCGGGCCTGGCCCGACTCGGGGATGGCAGCAGGAGCCTGAACTGTCTGGGATCGGGGCGGGCCGAGCCCGACCAGGACCTGGAGATCGGCCGCACTCTCCTGCGGGGAGGCCCCGCCGAGGCCAGGGCCGGGGTGGCACGGCTGCTGGCTCTGAGTCAAGGCGACAGCCAGCGGCCCGAGGCCCTTGAGGCCGTGCGTCTGCTGGCCCAGACCCCCGCTCCCACGGTCACTCCGTCCCAGTTGCTCCAGCTGCCTGAGCCCCTGCGCCGGAGCGCGGCGGTGCAGGCCCGTCTGGTGCTGGATGCCGGTGGCGACTGGCGACGGGTGCTGCAGCGCTGGCCAGGGGATCCCGCCAGCTGGGACCTGCAATGGGACCTGGCCCGCTCCGCCCTGCTCAAGGGACAGACCGGTGAGGCCCTGGCGCTGCTGCAGGCTCTGCCGCCCGACAGCCTGCCGCCGCCGCTGGCGGTGCGCCAGCTGTTCTGGCTGGGCATGGTCCAGCAGCAGCTGGGGAAGCAGGCCTCCGCCCGCAGCAGCTGGCAGGCGGTGCTGCGACGCTTGCCCTGGAGCTACTACGCCTGGCGCAGCCGGGTCCAGCTGGGCGAGCGACCCGATCTCCTGCTGACCGCCAGCGGCCCCGTCGTTCTGCCGGAGGATCCCTGGCGGGCCCTGGAGAGTGGTCAGCCCCAGCTCGACCAGCTCTGGCGCCTGGCCCTCAACCTGGAGGCCTGGGAGCACTGGCGGCAGGAGCGCCCAGCGGCGACCCCCAGCTCCCCCCAGGAGCTGACCCTGGAAGGACGGCTGCGGCAGGGAGTCGGCGATGACTGGACAGGCCTCGGCCAGCTGGATGAGGCGAACCTGCGCTGGGCCGGAGGCGACTGCCAAACCACCCTGCCCCTGCAGCGGGCGCTGCTGCCGGTCCGCCACGGCGAGGCCTTCAGCGCCGCGGCGGCCCGGCATGGGCTGGACCCCACCCTCCTGCTGGCCGTCGCCAGGCAGGAATCACGCTTCACCCCCGGGGTGGGATCGGTTGCAGGAGCAATCGGCCTCCTGCAACTGATGCCGCAGACGGCAGCGGAGCTGGCGGGGGGAGCGGTCAGCGGCGATCAGCTGCGCGAGCCCGCCTTCAATGCCGAGCTGGGGGCGATGTATCTCAACCAGCTGCTCACACTCTGGAAGGGCGATCCTTTCCTGGCGATCGCCAGCTACAACGCAGGCCCTGGCGCGGTGGCCAGCTGGCGCGACGCTCGGCTCGAGACCAACCCGGAGCTCTGGGTGGAGGCGATTCCATACCCGGAAACCCGGCTTTACGTCAAGAAGGTGCTCGGTAACCTCTGGGGATACCAGGAGAAGCCCAGACGAGCCTGCTGAAGCGGTCTCAGCCCTCAGGTCCCTGGCGCGGGTCCCAGCAGCCCACCCAGCTGCAACTCCCGGCCGATCCAGATGCCGAGCATCACATAGCCCGAGAGCGAGAAGGCCGTGAACAGGGGAGAGGGAACCACCCGGATACGGGTGAGATCCAGACGGGCGAGCAGCACCGCCGTGGCCAGGATCACCACATCGGTGAGGGCACTGAGGTGCAGCAGGTAGAGACCAGCAACCGTGACCAGAAACAGGCTGACGATCAGGGTGATCACCCGGCTGGCGGCCATCAGCACCGAGAGCTGACGCAGCAGCAGATCGGGCACCGAGGCCACGACCACCACCAACAGGGCCTGCAGGCATTCCGCCGTCCAGTACAGGCCGTGGACCGGATCCTGCTCAGGGTTCCCCAGGCCCTGGACCGGAGCGTTCACCACCCAGTGGACACCCAGGTAGATGCTCACCAGCAGGAGCAGCAGCAGGAACGGCGCCCGCAGGGGCAGCAGGGCCAGGCGCAGGATGCCGCCGATCACACCGCTCATCGGGCCTCCAGCACCAGATCGATGGCGTCCACGGGACAGCTGGGGATGCACTGCTCACAGACCAGGCAGTGCTGGGCCCTGAATTCCAGCCGCCAGGCCGGCGGGCGGCTGAGCAGGGCACCACTGGGGCAAACACTGGCGCAGATGCCGCAATCAACGCAACGGCTGCGGTCGATGCGGATCTCACCGGGAGCGCGATCGAGACCTAGGCCAAGCTCCTCCAGCCACTGCTCAGCCGCATCGAGCTCGTCGATGTCGCCCGAGAGTTCCACCACCATGGTGCCGCTCTGGTTGGGAGCGATCTGGGCTCGCAGGATCTTGGCGGCGATATCGAAATCCACGGCGAGCCGGTAGGTGATCGGGTGATGCACCGTGTCGCGCGGGAAGTGGATGGTGAGGCGACGCTTCACCGCAGCCAGGGAAAGATCCCCATCGTATCGAGGCTTTTCGAGCCGGAGTCCTGGCCCTGGATCCCGGCAGCCCCGTCAGAGCTGCCAGAGTGCCTTCGGTTCAGGCTCCCTGCGCGCCGCGATGACTCTGCCCAACCCCGCAGCTGAAACCAGCTCACCCCTGGGGCGGCGCGAACGGATGATTCTTGCTGCCCTCGCCGCCGCCCTGGCACTGCTGCTGTTCGGCTTGCGCGGGGGCCTGCAGCCCCAGGCGCCGCTGGAGCAGCTGGCGCGGCGGTCGCCGGAGTTGCCGTTGGCCCTCGCCAGCGGTCGGCCCACCATCGTGGAGTTCTATGCCGACTGGTGCGAAGCCTGCCGCTCGATGGCCCCGGCAATGGCAGCCCTCGAGAGTGAGCACCGCGGCGACCTCAACGTCGTGCTGCTGAATGTGGACAATCCACGCTGGAGTCCGGAAATCGATCGCTACTCCGTCAGCGGCATCCCCCAGCTGGAGCTCTTCGACCGCGGTGGCCACTCGATCGGACGCTCCCTGGGGGCCCGCAGCCGCCCCGAGCTGGCCACGATCATGACCGCACTGATCGAGCAGACCCCTCTGCCGCTGCTGGCGGGCGTCGGCAGCCTCTCACCCCTGACGGGCGGCGAGGCCCAAGCCGCATCGGCCCAGACCGGCCCCCGCAGCCACGGTTGACTCCACCGCTTCCCTCCCCCTGCCCTGCTGCCCCATGGACCGTTTCCGGGTCGAGCTGATCGCCGCCACCCCCAACCCCCAGCAGTGCGTCTATGCCGCCATGCATCAGGACTACAGCGAGGGGTTCGTCGCGGGGGACCGCGCCGAGTGGCCCGATGAACGCACGGCTGGTGAGATCTGCGTGAAGCGCCTGCTCTCCGGCGAGCGCGGCCACTACGGCCCGTTGGAGCATGCCCAGATCGTGCTCAACGTGGGCTGGTTTCCCCACTCCGTGATGCAGCAGGCACGCACCCATCGAGTGGGCGTCAGTTTCGATGTCCAATCCATGCGTTACACCGGAGATCGCATCTGCAAGGCCGCCGACGGGAACCTCGATCTCGAGGAGGTGTTCTATCTGCGTCCGATCGGCGATTACAGCGACCGCCAGGGCAAGAAGTACACCTACGACGGGGCACAGCGCACCCTGGATCTGGAGCTGTGCCGCAGGGCCGCCGAGCGCTACCGCGACCTGCTGGCCGCCGGTTTCGCCGAGGAACATGCCCGCGGCATCCTCCCCTTCGACTACCGCCAGCACTTCGTGGTGAGCTTCAGCCTGCGGGCATTCCTGCATTTTCTCGACCTGCGCGCCAAGCTGGATGCACAGCTGGAGATCCGTCAGCTCTGTGATCTGCTGTGGCCCCATCTGGAATCGTGGGCTCCGGAGATCGCCACCTGGTACAGCCGGGCCCGCCTGCACAAAGCGCGTCTAGCCCCCTGACCACACCTGTTGCCTGCAAGCCCCTCTGCAAGCCCTTCCATGCCGCCGTTGCTCCTGCTTCTGCTTCTGTTGTTGATGGCGCCTGCCGCCCGCAGCCAGACGCTGATCGACGCGGCGGGGGCAGCGGCGATCCAGGGAAGCCTGCAGGGCGCCTCCGCCCCGGACTACACCAACCTGCTGCGCTCCGTCGAGGGAAGGATGCAGGGCCTGGGCGCGGGCAGCGGCAGCGATCCCTTCGGCATGCTCTCGCCAGCGGGATCCCCCGTGCGAAGTGGCCCTGCCGAGCAGGGCGCCGATACCGTCTTCGTCGTGAATGGCCAGGTGATTCGCCTCTGCCCCAGCGGTCTTCCCTGCATCGGTCAGGTGCGCCGGGCCATGGGGATGCCCTGATTCAGACCCTGGCGAGCGTGACTCTCTCCGGCTGATGCTGATACTTGCCGGCGCGATCCTGGTAGGTGGTGTCGCAGGGATCCCCTTCGAAGAACAGCAACTGGGTGATGCCCTCATTGGCGTAGATCCGGCAGTCAGCACCGGATGAGTTGCTGAATTCAAGGGTGAGATGACCCTCCCAGCCGGCCTCAGCCGGAGTGGTGTTCACGATGATGCCCAGCCGGGCATAGGTGCTCTTGCCCAGGCAGATCACGGTGATCGTGGGGGGAACCCTCAGTTTCTCCAGGGCCACACCCAGGCCGTAGGAATGGGCAGGCAGGATGAAGTAGTCACCGTCGCCGTCGTGGTGCAGGGGGGCGGGCTCCAGGTTGTCGGGATTGAACCGCTTCGGGTTCATCACCGTGCCGGGCACGTGGCGGAAGATCAGGAATTCCCGCGGCGAGAGGCGCAGGTCGTAGCCGTAGGAGGAACAGCCGAAGCTGAGCACCGGCCGGGACGCGGTATCCGGCTCCAGATGCCGCACCAGGGTAGGCTGGAAGGGCTGGATCATCCCTTCCGCCGCCAGGGCGTTGATCCAGCGGTCGTTCTTCAGCATGGGGCACCTCCCCGCCGCAGCTGGGTGACCTGATCTGCCATGGCCAGCAGTTCCAGGGGGATGGACGGACCCGTGAGAATCACATCCAGGTGGGCCGGCCGTTGCTCCAGGGTGCTGATCACCTCCTCGGCGGCGAGAAAACCCAGCTCGATCGCCAGCCCCAGTTCATCGAGCACCATCAGCTCCACAGCAGCCCCCAGCAACTGGTCGCGACTGAAAGCCCACACCTCCTGCACGGCGGCATGCACGGGCTCGGGCTCATGGGCAGCAGGCTGGGTGAGACAGGAGGGCACAGCGGGGCGCAACCACTGCAGCCGGCCACAGAGTCTGAGGCAGTGCTCGGGCCCCTGGTCGACCCCACCCTTGAGAAACTGGCTGATCAGCACCCGGCTGCCCAGCCCGGCGCTGCGCAGGGCCTGGCTGAACACACCGCCGAAACTGCCGCGGAAAGGGGCGGTGTGCACCTGCAGCAGCCCTTCGGGCCTTGCGAGCACAGGCACGGGGCGGGACTGCACCGGTCGGGGAATCCCAACGGCACGCAGGGGATGACGCGACTCGGTGGAGGCGTTGCGCAGGCTGGCCGTCATCAACACCCCAAGGGAAGCGCGAACCCGAATGTAGCGGCGTCCGGGCCGCCAGCAAGGTTCAGCCACCATCCCTAGCGCGAACACCCGTACTGCACCCATGGGCCAGGTCTGGCCAGACCTGTGTGGATGCGATTCATTGGTGTCGATCACTACAGGGCGCGCCCTGGGCGATCCTTACCGTCCATCTCACACCTGCTTCCGCCGAAACATGGTTGGCGCGATGCGCGGATTCAGTCGCACCGGCGGCCCATCGACACCGGCCCCCGTCGGCCTGGCCGCTGCCGCCAACGGAGCCAGCACACTCCTCGATGTGATGCGCGGCCTGAGTGGCTGCGTGATCGAAACCGTTGAGCGGGGAAAGACAATTTTTTTCCCCGGTGATCCGGCAGAGCGGGTCTATCTGCTGCGGCGTGGAGCCGTGCGGCTCTCGCGGGTCTACGAATCGGGGGAAGAAATCACTGTGGCCCTGCTGCGGGAAAACAGCCTGTTCGGGGTGCTCTCCCTGCTGACCGGCCAGCGATCGGATCGCTTCTACCACGCTGTGGCCTTCACCCGGGTGGAGCTGGTGGCGGCTCCAGCGGGTTCGGTGCGGCGGGCGATTGAACAGGATTCCAGCGTGGGGCTGCTGCTCCTGCAGGGACTCTCCTCGCGGATCCTGCAGACCGAGACAATGATCGAAACTCTGACCCACCGGGACATGTCGTCGCGGCTGGTGAGTTTTCTGCTGGTGCTCTGCCGTGATTTCGGCGTGCCCGGCAGCGAAGGCATCACGATCGACCTGCGTCTCTCCCATCAGGCGATCGCCGAAGCGATCGGCTCCACCCGAGTGACGATCACCCGCCTGCTGGGCGATCTGCGCCAGGCAGGGCTGGTGCAGATCGATCGCAAGAAGATCACTGTCTTCGATCCGGTCGCCCTTGCCAAGCGCTTCAGCTGAACCGGCTGCCGCCGCGGCTGATACTGGAGGATCACGCACGGCGCTGTGTCCGGCTGGCTGCTGATTCTGGCCCTCCTGGCCCTTGGAGGGCTGTTAGCCACCCTGGGGGATCGGCTGGGCAGCCGGGTGGGCAAGGCCAGGCTCAGTCTGTTCAACCTGCGGCCTCGAAACACGGCCGTGCTGATCACGGTGCTCACGGGCAGCCTGATCAGCGCCGTCTCCCTCGGCCTGATGCTGGCCGTGAGCGAACGCTTGCGCGTCGGCCTGTTCGAACTCGACGCCCTGCAGGCCCGGCTGCTTGAGAACCGCACCACCCTGCGCCGCAGCGAGCGGAACCTGCGCAGCAGTCGGCAGGAACAGGCCCGTGTGGAAGCAGCCCTGCAACGGGCCCGCCGCGACCGGGAGCAGACCCGTCGTCAGCTCACCGCCGCCGAGATCCAGGCGCGTCTGTTGCGCAGCGAACTCATGCCTCTGCAGGCCCAGCAGCAGCAACTGCTGGCCCAGCGCGACCGCCTTAACCGGGACATCCGCGCCAGGGACCAGGACATCCGCACAACCGAAACGGAACTGGCCCGGGTGCGCGGACTGATCACAGCCGGCGAAACCGAACTCAAGGGACTGGAGGAAAAACTGATCGCCCTGCGCCGCGGCGATGTGGTGATCAGCAGCGGACAAACCCTCGCCAGCGCCAAGGTGAACCCCCGCAACGGAACCGAAGCCAACACAGCGATCGTGGCTCTGCTGCGTCAGGCCAATCTCAACGCCTTCCAGCGGGTACTGCCCACACAAGCCCCCAACCGTCAGATCCTGCTGGTGCCCCGCCAGGACATCGCCACCCTCGAATCACGGATTTCCCGAGGTGGGCCCTGGGTGGTGAGCATCCTCTCGGCCGCCAACGTGCTGCGCGGCGAGGACCAGGTGCTGGGCTTCCCCGACCTCAGACCCAACCGCCAGGTGCTGCAACGGGGCGATCTGATGGCCTCCACGGTGCTGGAAGGCAATGAACGCTCCAGCGAGCAGGTGCGCAACCGCCTCAACCTGCTGCTGGCGGCCTCCTTCGCCAAGGCCCAGCGCCAGGGCTCGATTGCCGATGGGGTCCAGTTCGACGTGGCCAGCTTCAACCGACTGGGGCGGGAACTGAGCGAGCGCCCCCCCGGGCAGACCGTGACCCTTGAGGCTGTGGCGCTCCGCGACGCGGAAACCCCCGACCCGCTGGTGATCGAACTGCGCCTGAGCGAGGTCCTCACTGAGCCGCGGCTGGAGCGGCAGGGTCCTGGGCGGCCATGACCCGCTCACTTGCGCAGACTCTGCCAAGCCACGGTGCTCTGGCCGGGCTCGACCCGGGGCGCAGCAAATGTGGCCTGGTGCGCACCGACCTGGACCGGCAGCAGCTGCTCGAAGCCATGGTGATCGCTCCTGAGCAGGCCTGGGGCCGCCTGGAGGGCTGGCTGCTGCGGGGGGAGGTGGTGGCGGTGATCCTCGGCAATGGCACCGGCAGCGACGGCTGGCGGCGGCGGCTGGAGCCACTGGTGCCCGTGCTGCTGGTGGAGGAGCACGGTTCAACCCTGGCCGCGAGACAGCGCTTCTGGGAGCTCCACCCCGCCCGCGGCTGGCGCCGGCTGTTGCCCCATGGTCTGCGCCAGCCACCCCGTGACTGGGACGATGTGGTGGCGCAACTGCTGCTGGAGCGGCTGCTGGGCCACCCCCTGGCGACGGCACCGGAGGCGCGCTGAAGCGTCCCTGATTGAAGCGTCTCTGACGCTGACCGTGGGTGGTCCTAGAACTTGGCCCGAACGGTGAAGGCATAGTCGCCGCCGGGCTCGAGCTGATAATCAACCTGGAGCAGAAAGCGCAGCAGGGCGTCCTGGATCAGGGCACGGCCCAGGGATGGCTCCACCGTCAGCTCGCCCCGGCCGAAGGCCCAGCAGAAGGTCCAGTGGAAGCCGCCGGCGGCCACCTCACCCTCCAGTAACTGATGGCTGAAGCTCTGATGCAGCACCCGCAGCTGGGCGGTGGTGGCGGGCAGGCGGCTCACGGGATCAGGGAACGGGGCGGTGGGGCCAATCCAGCGTCAGACAGAGGTGGGCTGAAAACTGTTCAGGCGGTTGCCGGCCCGTTCGTAACCCCAGCGGCGGATGCAGCTGACACCATCGAGCACCTCGTTCAGCACCTGTTGCAACAACGGCAACTCGTCAGCCTCGAAGCGGCCCAGCACGTGGGAAATCGTACGGGCTCTGCGCAGAGCTGGGTCCAGCGCCGGGGCACCGATACCGATGCGCAAGCGGGCGAAGTCCTGGCTGCCGAGGTGGCTGATGATGCTGCGCAGGCCGTTGTGGCCGCCGGCACTGCCGGAGCGGCGCAACCGCAGGCGCCCCAGGGGCAGGTCCATGTCGTCCACCAGCACCAGCATCTGCTCGGGACGGAGCCCGAACCAGTCGAGCGTGGCCCGGATCGAGCGGCCGCTCTCGTTCATGAAGGTGCTGGGCTTGAGCAGACGCAGCCGTTCAGATCCCTGGCCGAGATCGGCGATGGTTCCCTGAAGCTTGCCATTCGCCCGGAAGGAGACCCCATCCCGCCGGACGAGCTGATCAAGGGCCATGAAGCCCACGTTATGGCGGGTCTGGGCGTACTTCTCGCCGGGATTGCCGAGGCCGACGAGCAGCTGCAGGTCGGCCAATGGTGTAGCCGTGGCGCTCATCGCGGGCACCTGCCGGGAGACAGGCAGGCGGCGGGGTGCAGCAACAACGCTCAGCTGGACGCAGGGGCGTTGGGCGGCTCAGGCGACTGAGCGATGGCCTCGACAATGGTGCCGACTTCGGCAGGGTTGACCTCAGCAGCAGCCGAAGCCAGGGGTTCGGCTGCCATGGCTTCCGAACCCAGGCTGCCGGCGGACACGGTTTCAGTGTCGACAGCCTTGCGGAACTCCTGCTCAAACTCGCGCGAGGCCGATTGGAAACCCTTGAGGGTGCGGCCGAGGGTCCGACCCAGCTCCGGCAAGCGCTTGGGTCCGAAGACCAGCAGGCCAATGGCGGCAATGACCGCCATCTCCGGAAGACCGATCCCGAAGAAGTTCATGGAGGAAGGATCTCAGGGAAAGGGCAGCAGCGAGGGGAAGGGACGATCCCGACGATCAGCCCATGCCGTTCCAGTTGACGGTGATGCCGTCGAGGAGCAAGGAACGGTTGTACAGCTGCAGGATCACCAGCAGAAAGACCAGAAACAGCGCCATGGCGACACCCATCACTGGGGTGGTACCCCAGCCGGGCACGACCTTGCCGTACTCGGAGTTGAGGGGGCGCAGCAGATCTCCCAGGCGAGTGCGTTGGGCCATGGCTGTGGTGTCCTCTCTGGCACAAGGGTTGTGGCATCTACTGTAAGGGTCGAGCGGCAGCCGGCGCAGCCCTCGTCGAGTGTTGTTCAGGTCCGATGCCTCCCAGGGGGCAGCGCCTCTACCGCCTCGCTGCCTCGACGCCGCACCCCGGGCTGAGTCCGACCTGTCCCCCAGCAACACCACCCGTGAGCGAAACCTCTCCAGCCATCCCCGTGGCGATCGCCGTTCTGGTCGCGCTCCTCGCCCTCACCGGGTTCGGGGTGTACACCGCCTTCGGGCCACCCTCCAAACAGCTCACTGATCCTTTCGACGACCACGACGACTGATCCGCCAGCTGGCCAGTTGCCACGGCCCCAGGCGAGTGGAGGTTTCGACCACTGGCCCGCCACTCTCCGCTCCGGCAGCCGCAGTGAGCGGATCGCCCAGCCCATTGACCCGCTCGCGCACCTCCCACTCGCCTCCCAGCTCCAGCAGCTGACGGCAGGGAGAGAGGTTCTGTACCGTCAGCCGAGCCAGGTCGCGGTCGCCGTCGCAGACGAGGCTGATCAGGCGCAGGTCGGGATGACCCAGCTGCAGCACCGATCCCGGCTCAGCTCCGGCCTTGGCTGAACCCTTGGCAGGCCGCAGCCAGCACGGCTCGCGGAAGCGCACTGCCGCCGCTGCCACCCCGGCCTGACGCCAGCCCTGGAGGCAGGGCATCAGGGCCAGGCGCAGACGCTGGGCGCCGTTATCGGCGCCGGGGTCGGGCCAGGTGGGTCCGCGCAGCAGCGAGACCCCGAGGGCTTCAGGGCTGCCTGAAACCCCCTGGGGCCCATCCAGCAGGACCGCCAGGCCGCCGGTCGAGGACTGGCTCGCCAGCCAACTGATCGCCGGCACCTCCCAGCGGCTGGCTTCCCGCGGATTGGCGGCCGCGGCGATCCGCTCGATCACCCCGGCACTGGTGTCGGCAGCCCAGCGCACAGCCTGGTGCTGTAACGGCAGCTCCAGGCGCAGCAGTTCATGGCGCTGGCGCCAGTCGACCCGCAGGTTGAGCTCCAGCCAGGGGCAGCCGGCCCGCAGCTGCAGATCGAGGCGCAGGGCGCTGGCGCCGCAGCGGCCGTGCCAGACCAGGCGGCTGCAGAGCGGACCGACCTCCGCCAGCACCGGACCCGGCTCCCAGTGAAGGGGCAGAGGGTGCTGGCGGTAGTCGGCGGCCAGATCCCAGGCATCCCAGAACTCGCCGCGGTCGATCCAGCGCCGCCATTGCAGCGGCTCTGCCAGCTGGGGGCTGTGATCGCCACCCCAGAGCTGCTCGAGCCCGAGCGGGCCAAGCTGGGCCCAGAGCAGACCATTGCCCAGCCGCCAGCGCTCGCCGGCGACGAGGGTCTCCAGCCGCACCGGATTCACGATCGAGGCGTCGGAGCTGGCCAACGCCGTTCCTGCCCCAGGCCGCTGGCGCTGACGCAGGAGCTGCAGGGCCGCCACACCGCCAGTGGAGGGCAGCTGCACCCAGTGCCCGCCGGATCGGGCTGGCTGCGACGGCAAGGGCTGCTCCCCCAGGCTCCAGTGGCCAGCCGGCAGACGCAAGGTGAGGGGGGCCGCCGGCAGGGGCTGCAGCTGGGCCCACCACCATGGTTCCAGGTCGCTGCACCCCGCCTGGCTGGGGCCCTGACGGCTGGAGGACTCCGTCTGGGCAGTAGTCCTTCCAGACTCCAGCCAGGCCCGCAACGCCCGATCACGCCGGCGTGACGCCCCGCGCCGCGCCGCCCGCCACTGGGGTTCGGCCTGCTCGAACACCTCCGGAATGGAGGTGCCCGGCAGGATGTCGTGGAACTGCTGGAAGAGGAGATCGCGCCAGCCGGACGACTCCGGACGATCGTCAGGCTCCCCGAGCAGAACGGTGGCGAGATCGGCCTCGCGCAACAGCCGCTCCAGGGTGCGGTTGTGGCGCTTCTGATCGGGGCGGCTGGTGGCACAACCCCGATGGAGCTCCAGATAGAGCTCATCGCGCCAGACCGGCAGCTGGCCGCTCAGGGGCTCCAGCCGCTGCAGGTAGTGGCGCAGGCTGCCGTGCCGCTGGGGTGCGCTGGCAGGGTCGTCTCGCCAGAGGTCGAGCTGGTCCAGCATTTCACGGGTGGGACCGCCGCCGTGGTCCCCCACCCCCGGCAGCCAGAGGGCCTCGGCGTCGCCCGTGGCCCTCTGCCACTCCAGCCGGTAGCGCTCCATCGCCAGGGGGTCGCCGTCCGTGCCGATCGGGGCGCTCATCAGGGCCAGCACCTCGGCGCCACAGCGGCTGCGCCAACGAAACAGCCGGTGAGGGAAGGGGTTGGTGGCGTTCCAGGCCAGCTTGTGGGTGCAGAACCAGCGCACACCGGTGGCTTCCGCCACCGCTGGCAGTCCGGCGGCAAAGCCGAAGCTGTCGGGCAGCCAGGCCAACTGATGCTCCCACTCGGGGAAGGTCCGGCGGCTGTAGGCCTGCCCCTCCTGGAACTGACGCAGGAGAGAGGCGGTGTCCACCAGCACGCAATCGGTCTCCACCCAGGGGCCATTGATCGGTTCCCAACGACCGGCGACCATGGCCGCACGGATTCGCACGAACAACTCGGGGCGGTGGCGCTCCAGCCAGGCGTAGAGCGCCGGCGTGGAATGGCCGAAATGGAGCTCGCGGTGGTGCTCGATCAGATCGAGGGCCGAGCGGAAGGTGCGCTCAGCGGCCTGCCAGGTGTCGGCCACGGGCCAGAGCCAGGCCAGGTCCAGGTGGGCGTGGCCAAGCAGGTGGAAGCCGCCGGGGTCCCCCAACCCGGCCGGCCGCAGCTGCTCCAGCTCCAGCCGTGTGGCGGCCAGCAGGCCGTCCGGATCGGCCGGATCCAGGGGCTCCGCCTCGATCCGGCTGAGCATGAGGGCACCGTCGTCGTGGAGCGGGCTGCGCAGCTCCAGCTCCAGGTGCAACGGCTCCCCCTGCCACCAGCGCTGCGGCAGGGCCCAGCGGCAGGAGCTGTCGAACAGGTCGCCGCGGTGGACCGTGCGTCCGTCAACCCGGAGTTCGGCGGCGTCAGCCCACCAGCGCAACGCCAGGCGGGCCAGGGCCGGAGCCCGGCCGCGCCAGCTGGGGGGACAGCTCAGCTCCAGCACCAGGCAACGGGTCTGCCCGCCCCGCGGCCAGGCGATCAGACCACGGGCGTGCCAGTCAGGGCGATGGAGCCGGGCCCAGGGGTCGGCCAGGGCTCCCTGCCAGGAGCCATCAGCACCACGCCGCTGCCAGGCAGAGAGCAGGTCCAGTCTCGAACGTGATCGAAACGTTTCAATCTCGGGGGGAAGCTGGGGATCCAAGCCCTGCGTCATCGATCCCGGCCATCAGTGACCCATAGGATGATGCGGCTGCCGCAGGGTCGTTCAGGCCCAACCTGGCGCCTGTCACTGCCTGTCACCCGCCGGACGGAACCATGCTCGCCCTCAAGATCTCCGTTTATTCGGTCGTTTTCTTCTTCATCGGCATCTTCGTCTTCGGCTTCCTGGCCAGCGATCCCAGTCGCACCCCCAGCCGCAAGGACCTCGAAGACTGAATGCCATCCGCTCAGGGTGGGGTCACTGCATCAACCCACCTGAGCCGAGCACCAGCTTCAACAGGGGCATGGCAGGATCGGCCGCGGTCCTGGAGATGTGGTGCCCTCAGCAACGCTTATCCGGTGGACCATCGGACTGTTGGGTGCGGCAACTCTGGCAACACCGGCTGTGAGCCGGGCCCAGACCCTGGACTCAGATTCCCCACCGGCACTCCTGAGCGGAGCCGATGTCAGCGACGCCGACACGCTTGTCCCTGAGGCGCAGTCAGGCAATTTCGCAATGGGATCCGGCGGCGCCAGCGCTGAAGGTACTGCCAGCGAACCCAGCGACACCGAACCCCAGACCGCACCGATCGCGAGTCCGGCTGAACCGGCAGATGCTGAACCATCTGTGCCCGCAGAAGCCAGTGGAGCAGCAGCATCAGAGCCTCCCGTCAAAACCCCTCCCAAGGAGCTGGAGATCAGCGCTGATCAACAGGGCTTTGACCTGGTGATCAATCGCTACGTGGCCAGCGGCAATGCCAAGGCCGTACTGGCCGGCGGCCGGCTGATGGCGGACCGCCTCGAGTACGACACCACCACCCGCACCCTTTACGCCACGGGCAGCGTTCGCTTCTGGCGTGGCCAGCAGTACCTGCAGGGCAGCATGCTCCGCTACGGCCTGATCGAAGGCGAAGGGGAGATGGAGGACGTCTACGGCGTTCTCGACCTGAAAACCAGCCTTGAGGATCTCGACCCTGAGCAGGCCCCCTCCGCGCCGCTCCCCGAGCCCAAGCCGATCGCCTGCCCGACGCTGCTTCCCGAGATTCCCGACTGGCACCCCCACCCCTGGAGCGCCACCCTCTGGGGCGGGCAGATGTTCCACTCCGATTTCGGCCAGACCTTCTTCGGCCAGGGTGTCTTCCGGCCGGAGCGGGTGCTGGGCGCTGGCCTGCAGAAGCGGTTGATCAAGGCAGGCCCCTTCGCCCTGGAGCTGGACTTCAATGCGCTCGGGCACTGGGCATCAGCCCAGAAGGGCGGGCGCTACCTCGGACCCTTCACGTCCGCCGAGGTGGCCAACCTCTCCACCTCCGCCCAGACCTTCGGCGAGTTCACCGGCGGGATCGGACTGCGGGCCTGGCTCCAACCCTGGCTGAGCCTGGGCTTCGTGCAGGGGGTGAGCCTCAACACCAACCTCAGCAACTACGAGGACACGTACCGCAGGAAGTCGGCCCGTTTCCTCAACTATCTGGGCTTCGAGATCGAAGGATCCTTTTCGCCCCAGTGGTCGATGGTGGGACGGATTCACCATCGCTCCGGTGCCTTCGGCACCTACAACGGCGTCAGGGAGGGCAGCAACGCCTACCTGCTGGGCCTGCGTTACCGCTTCGGCAGCGATCCAGCGCCTCAGGATGACCCTCAGGCCAATCTGCGGCCGGCCAAGGGCTGCCCCAACCGTGGAGCGGAGCCACCAGATCGCCCCCGCTCCCTCCCCGAGGCCCTCGAGCAGGTGGCCATGGGCGGTGAGGCACCGGTGCCGGCGCCAGACCCATCGACGTCAGACAGCAACGCTGATGGTGCCCAGAGCACCCCGGCCCGGCGTCCAGCGTCATTCCGCGCCATGGGCGAGCAGGAGCGGCAGCGCGCTGCCGCCGCCGCCACCATCAAGCAGCGCATCTCCGGGGTGCAGCAACGGGAAGGTCTGGTGATCGAGCGCCGTCGTCAGGCCGGGGGTAACGATGATGTGGCCACAGATCAGGACAGCGACTTCGGACCGGCCCGCCCACCCCAGGTGAGGCGGCTGAGCTCCGAGAAGACCCCCCAGGCTGTACAGGGCACCCTCACCCATCTGCGCTATCAGGCGGCCAGGATCGTGCTCACCGCCAACGGCTGGCGCAGCGACCGGGCCAGCTTCAGCAACGACCCCTTCACACCGGCCCAGTCGTGGATGGATGCGGATCAGGTGGTGGTCAACCAGGACGCCAACGGCGACCTGCTGATCACCTCCAGGCGCAACCGGCTGATCCTGGAAGACCGCCTCGCCATTCCCGTGACCTCGCGCACGCGTGTCCGCAAGCAACAGGAGGTGGAGAACCGCTGGGTGCTGGGGGTCGATCAGGAAGACCGCGATGGCATTTACGTGGGCCGCCGCCTGCGGCCGATCCGCATCGGCGAAAAAGGAACCCTGGAACTGGAGCCCCAGTTCATGCTCGAGCGCGCCTACCAGGGCACCACCGACAGCTATCCGATCCCAGGCGGCCAGGCTGGCGGCCCCACCGTCAGCCAGGACAACACCCTGGGCGATCTGTTCGGCCTGGAAGCCCGGCTGAAGACGCCACTGCTTGGGTTCGACACCAGCTTGAACCTCGACATCTCCACCTTCAATCCAGAGAACATCGCCAACGGCACTCGCAGCTGGGGCCAGCTGGATCGCAACATCAACCTCCCCCTCGTGGGCTCCACCACGGCCCGTCTCTTCGGGGCCTACCGCTTCAGGATCTGGAATGGATCCCTCGGCGAGCAGGACATCTATTCGGCCTACGGCGCCTCCCTGGAGAAAGAAGAGACCCTCCCCAAGTGGGGCAAGCTCAGCAACCACTACTTCTGGCGGGTGGGCCTGGGCAACTACCAGAGCAACGAATTCCTCAGCAGCGGAGAGGAGTCCACGAATTTTGCCCAGCTCTGGCGTGCCAACGCGGTGGGATCACTCAACAGCTCCCTGCAGCTCTGGCGTGGCCGTGCCCTGCCCTCTAGGCCGGATGGGGCCCTGCGCTATTCCCCTGAGCCGATCGTGCCTGGGCTGACCCTGAACACGAATCTTTCGGGGAGCCTGGCCTATTTCGGCGACGGCACCTACCAGAACACCTTCTCGATCTCCGGTGGTCCCACCCTCACCCTGGGGCACTTCAACAAGCGATTCTTCGATTTCACCCAGCTCACGGTCACCGGCGGCATCACCCTGCGGAATGGCCTCAGCCCCTTCGGTTTCGACGCGGCGGTTGATCTGGGCACGGTGGGTATCGGGCTCACCCAGCAGATCGCCGGTCCGCTGTTGTTCAACGGGGGGATCGGCATCAATGTGGACCCCGCCTCGCCGAACTACGGCGAATTGACCGGCTCCTATGTGGAACTGCGCTGGCAGCGCCGTTCCTACGCCTTCAGCGTTTTCTACAGCCCCTACGAGGGCATCGGCGGGGTGCGGATCCGCCTGAACGACTTCGGCTTCAAGGGCACCGGGGTGCCGTTCGCCCCCTTCCGTCCCGAGCTCAGTGGCGCTGACGGGTCACGCCGAAACCCGTTCTGAATCTCAGACCAGGGCGAAACCGACCAGATAGGGCAAGCGTGCCGCCGTCCGGACCAGCTCCTCCTCGTGGGACAGCAACTGGCCCGTGGCATTCCACTGGCCGCTGAGCAACATCTGCCGGGGACCGGCCGCCAGCTCCAGGCTCCAGCTGTTCTCTGACTCGGCGGCAGCGCCAGAGGCCTGGCTGTGGATCTCCGCCGTGGCCAGATCCAGACTGAAGCTGGCATCGGGCTGGCGGAGGGCCGCCTGCTGCAGCGCCAGGATCGTGGCGTGATCTCCGTTGAGACAGGGGATCCCCAGAGCCAGGCAGTTGCCGAAGAAGATCTCGGCAAAACTCTCCCCCACCACGGCACGGATTCCCCAGCGCATCAGAGCCTGGGGAGCATGCTCCCGGCTGGAGCCGCAGCCGAAGTTGCGGTTCACCACCAGGATCTTGGCCCCCTGATGCTCGGGGCGATCAAACGGGTGGGAGCCCTTCAGCTCGAGGCGGTCATCGGCGAAAGCACCCTGGGCGAGCCCCTCGAAGGTGACGCACTTGAGATAACGGGCCGGGATGATCCGGTCGGTGTCGATGTCATCGCCGCTGACAACGACGACGCGGCCCTTAAGAGCGGGGATCGGGCCGAAGGGGAAGGGGGAGTCGCTCATGGCAGCAGGGAAGGGGACATCGCCACGGGCCTGGTTTCGGCAGGAGCTGAGGCGAATGCGCAGGGGTGCTCCAGCAGTTCGCGCACATCGCTCACATGGCCGGTGACAGCCGCCGCGGCCACCATCGCCGGGCTCATCAACAGAGTTCGGCCGGAGGCGGAGCCCTGGCGGCCCTTGAAATTGCGGTTGCTGGAGCTGGCGCTGATCTGGCGGCCCTCAAGCCGATCCGGATTCATCGCCAGGCACATCGAGCAGCCGGGTTCACGCCATTCGAAGCCCGCCTCCTGAAACAGCCGGTCAAGCCCCTCCTCCCGGGCAAGGGCGGCCACCTGCTCGGAGCCAGGCACCACGAAGGCCTTGATCCCCGCAGCCACCTTGCGGCCACGGGCCACTGCCGCGGCCGCCCGCAGGTCACTGAGACGGCCATTGGTGCAACTGCCGATGAAACAGACATCCACAGGCAGACCCAGAATCGGTGTGCCCGGGGCCAGGTCCATGTAGCGGTAGGCCTCCTCGGCAATCGGGCGCTCCTCCGCGGCCATCTGCTCAGGGATGGGCACCGTTTCATCGACCCCGATGCCCTGACCGGGGGTGATCCCCCAGGTGACGGTGGGGGCGATCGTGCCGGCGTCGAAGCGCACTTCGTCGTCGAATACGGCGTCCGGCCCGCTGGCGAGGGAGCTCCACCAAGCCACCGCCCGCTCCCAAGCCATCCCCTCAGGCGCGAAGGGCCGACCATTGATGTAAGCGAAGGTGGTGGCGTCGGGATTGACGTAACCGCAGCGGGCGCCCCCCTCGATCGCCATGTTGCACAGGGTCATGCGCTCCTCCATCGAGAGGGACTCGATGCAGGATCCGGCGAATTCATAGGCGTAGCCCACACCGCCCTTCACCCCCAGGCTGCGGATCACGTGGAGGATCAGATCCTTGGCGAACACGCCCGGCTGCAGGCGGCCCTCCACAAGGATCCGGCGCACCTTGAGCTTGTTCATCGCCAGGCTCTGGCTGGCGAGCACATCGCGCACCTGGCTGGTGCCGATACCGAACGCGATCGCCCCGAAGGCGCCGTGGGTGGAGGTGTGCGAATCGCCGCAGGCGACCGTCATGCCCGGCTGGCTGAGACCCAACTCCGGCGCGATCACATGGACGATGCCCTGGCGGCCGCTGCCGAGTCCATGCAGGGTGATGCCGTGCTCGGCGCAGTTGCCCTCCAGGGTGGAGAGCATCTCCTCGGCGAGGGGATCGGCAAATGGACGTACCTGGGAGGTGGTGGGCACGATGTGATCCACCGTGGCCACCGTGCGCTCGGGATGGCGCACACCCAGGCCAAGCTCCTTCAGGGCGGCGAAGGCCTGGGGGCTGGTCACCTCATGGATGAGGTGCAGGCCGATGAACAGCTGGGTGGACCCTCCGGGCAACTCCGCCACGCGGTGCATGTCCCAGACCTTGTCGTACAGCGTGCCGGCGCTCACCTTGCCCTCCAGGCCCAAGACGGATCAGCCTAAGGCGGAGGGATCGGGCGACCAGCCTGCGTCTCGGCCAGAAGACGCAGGCGCAGGCGGTTGAGGGCCTCGCCGGCGCTCACCGTCTGGATCCAGCCGCGGCTGCGGCCAGCTCCGAAACGCACACCCTCACTGGCGGGGGCCCGGGGCCCCGCCAGGGCGATGTGCACCAGCCCCACCGGCTTCCCGGGGCTGCCACCACCGGGGCCAGCGACACCTGTGAGCGCCAGGGCCCAGGTGCTGCCGGTGACCCGCCGCGCCCCTTCGGCCATGGCGATCGCCACCGGATCACTCACCGCACCGTGGGCCTCGAGCATGGCGGCGGGGACCCCCAGCAGCGCTTGCTTGACGGAGTTGGCGTAGGCGATCACACCGCCGAGGAACACATCCGAAGCACCGGCCACCGCCGTCAGGGCTGCGCCCAGCCCACCGCCGGTGCACGACTCCGCCACGGCCAGCGACTCCCCCCGCCGCCTCAGCAGCTCCAGGCAGAGGGAGGCCTGGCTGTCGTCGTCGACCCCGTAGAACCAGGAACCCAGCCGCAGGCGCAGCTCGGCTTCCACCGGGGCCAGGAGCAGCTCGGCCTGCTGGAGCGTGGGTCCCTGGGCCGTGATCCGCAGCTTCACCTCACCCGTGCCGGCGTAGGGGGCCACGGTGGGATTGGTCAGCTCCAGCAGGTCGGCCACCTGCTCCGCCAGGCGCGACTCCCCCGCCCCCCAGAAGCGCAGGATCCGGCTGGCGAACACTCCCTCGACAAACCCCTGTCCGCGCAGCCAGGGCGCCGCGGTGGCGGCCCACATCGCCCGCAGCTCGGAGGGCACTCCGGGAAAGGTGAGCAGGGTGAAGCCAGGCCTGGGGGTCCAGATCATGCCGGGGGCCGTGCCCAGCGGGTTGGGCAACACTTCGGCCCCCACCGGCAGCAGAGCCTGCTTGCGGTTGCTCGGCGACGGGGTGCGGCCCAGGGCCGCGAACTTGGCCTGGATGTCGCGCCACACCTCGGGCCGCTCCTCGAGCGGGGTGGCGAAGGCAGCGGCCAGCGCCTCGGTGGTGAGGTCATCGGGCGTGGGGCCGAGACCACCGGTGCAGATCAGCACCCGGCAACGCCTGGAGGCCTCCAGCACCATGGCGATCAGGCGATCGCGGTTGTCCCCCACCACGGACTGGCGGTAATGGCGCAGCCCCAGACCCGCCAGCTGCTCGGCCAGCCAGCGGGCGTTGCCGTTGAGGATGTTGCCCAGCAGCAGCTCCGTGCCGATGCAGAGGATTTCGGTGCCGCCGCTGGCCCCACTCTCAGAGCTTCGGGTCACGGCCGGCATCACAAGGGAAGGAGGTGGAGGAGGGGGTGGAGGAAGCCGGCGCTGAGGCGGAGGCTGATGGCCCTGTTTCAGCAGCTGACGCGCTGGGGGCGGAATCGCCCGGCAAACGGCGCTGGCGCCGGGATCCCAGCACCGCGCCGATCAGCACCGCAGTGGCCAGCGCGAGCCAGAGGAAGCGCATCTGCACATTGGCCGCCACCAGGGCCAGGGCCGCCAGCCACTGGGTGAAGGCGTAGATGAGCACCACTGTGCGGCGATGACTGAAGCCGGCCCGCAGCAGCCGGTGGTGGAGATGGCGACGGTCGGGATAAAAGGGAGAGTGCCCCTCACTGAGCCGGCCCATGATCACTGCCGACATGTCGGCCAGAGGCAGGGAGAGAATCAGCAGGGGGAAAAGCAAGCTGACGGTGGTGAGCCCTTTGGCCGGGCCGACGATGCTGATCGCCGCCAGGGCAAAGCCCAGGAAATAGGAGCCGCCATCGCCCATGAAAATGCGGGCGGGGTTGAAGTTGTGGCGCAGGAAGCCAAGGCAGGCACCGGCCAGGGCGGCCGCAAGCAAGCCAGCTGCGCTCTGCTGAAGGCTGAAGCTCACCGAGAGCAGCCCCACCGCCGCGATGCCGCCCACGCCGGCAGCAAGCCCGTCCAGGCCATCGATCCAGTTGATGGCATTGGTGATGCCCACCAGCCAGATCACCGTGGCCAGCAGGCTGAGGCTGTCCGGCAATGGGAAGGCCAGCGACGGCAGACCGAACCATCCCAGAGGCAGATCGATCGCTCCGATGCGCACCCCCTCGCCCCAGACCACCACAGCTACGGCCACCTGGCCGGCCAGGCGCGGCAGGGGCGGCAGGGCGAAGAGATCATCGGCCAGGCCGATCACGAAGTAACAGAGCGCACCGGCCAGGGTGGTCCAGATCAGCTGGTCCCGGTCCGGAGCCAGGTTGCCGAAGCCCCCCAGGGCCCAGGTGATCGCCAGAGCCAGGGAAAACCCCGCCACCATGCCGATCCCCCCCAGCCGCACCATCGGCACGTCGTGCTGCTTACGCGGATCAGGGGCATCGAAGAGGCCATAGTGAAGCCCCATCCGGCGAACCAGCGGCACGACCAGAGCCGTGAGCAGCGCCGAAATCAACAAGGTGAAGAAGGCCGCGGCGAGCGGACTGGCGGCCACGCTCACGAGTATCGGGCGAGCAAGGGGTCACCTGGGAGTGGAAACGACCGGCTAACGAACCACGGCCCGGGGCGGGGCAACGCTGGCGGCAACGTCGCGGGGGGAGCCATGCAGGAACCGCACCGAGGGCAAAGCTTAGGCAGTCGTGGTCAGGCCGGCTGAGGAATGCGGCTAGGGCCGTAGAGCGGATGGCGCTCACAGAGGGCACGCACGCGCTCGCGGCAGCGCAGCTCGATGACGCTGTCGTCGGGATGAAGCAGCCGGTCGGCGATCACATCGGCCACCTCGGCGAAGTCGTCGGAATCGAAGCCACGGGTGGTGAGGGCGGCGGTGCCGAGGCGCAGACCACTGGTGACAAAGGGCGATTCAGGATCAAAGGGCACGGTGTTCTTGTTGGCCGTGATGTTGACCTCGCTCACCAGCAGGTCAGCCACCTTGCCGGTGAGTCCGATCGAGCGCAGATCGAGCAGCACCAGGTGGTTGTCGGTGCCACCGGAAACGACGGCGATGCCCCGTTCCTGGATCCGCGCGGCCATGGCCTGGGCATTGCGGATCACCTGCTGGCTGTAGGCCCGGAAGGAGGGCTGCAGAGCCTCGCCGAAGGCCACGGCCTTGGCCGCCACCACATGCTCCAGGGGGCCACCCTGGCTGCCGGGGAAGACAGCCTTGTCGAAGCGCTTGCCGAACTCGGCGTCATTGCAGAGGATCAGTCCGCCGCGGGGACCACGCAGGGTCTTGTGGGTGGTGGTGGTGACCACATGGCAATGGGGGATGGGGCTGGGGTGGGCCCCTGTCGCCACCAGGCCGGCGATGTGGGCCATGTCGGCCAGCAGGAAGGCGTCGACGGAATCGGCGATCGAGCGGAAGGCCGCGAAGTCGATCGTGCGGGGGTAAGCCGAGTAGCCACAGATGATCAGCCTGGGGCGGTGCTGCTCGGCCAGGGCCCGGATGGCGTCGTAGTCGAGCTGGTGGGTGTGGGGATCGACGCCGTAATGGACGGCCTTGAACCACTTGCCCGAGACATTCACGGGCGACCCATGGGTGAGGTGACCGCCATGGGAGAGATCCATGCCCAGGATCGTGTCGCCGGGCTGGAGCAGGGCCAGGAACACAGCAAAGTTGGCCTGGGCGCCACTGTGGGGCTGCACGTTTGCCCAGGCGGCCCCGAACAGCTGGCGGGCCCGGGCGATCGCCAGCTCCTCGATCGCGTCGACATGCTCACAGCCGCCGTAGTAACGCTTGTGTGGCAAGCCTTCGGCGTACTTATTGGTCAGCACCGATCCCTGGGCCTCCATCACGGCCCGGGAGGTGAAATTCTCGCTGGCGATCAGCTCCAGGTGGGTCTGCTGACGTTCCAGCTCTCGGCCGATCAGGGCGGCGATGGCGGGATCACCGGCCGCCAGGGACTGGTTCAGGGGCGTACCGGTGGTTTCCACCATGGTGTCGACGGAAAGGCGCGAGCTTCCCATCGTAAGAAATCATCCCGGCGCTTCAGCTGGCCGGCTGGCCAAGGGCCACCTGGCTGGAGGGAGTGCGGTCGGTTCAACGCCACTGGAGGAGGACAAACCAAAAAAAACCGTCCGGTGTCGGACGGTTGACAAGCGCGCCTGGAGAGATTCGAACTCCCGACCCTCTGATCCGTAGTCAGATGCTCTAATCCGCTGAGCTACAAGCGCCTACCTGTGCATTCTCACCGCATGGGGGGGCCATTCGTCAACTGTCGCCGGGGCACAATCGAATCAGCCACCTCAGGCTCTGCGTTCCCCCTCCCCATGCCGATCCGCTGGTACGGCCCCGCCAACCCCGCCGACCCCACCTACCGCCACTACGAGCGGGTGGTGAACCTCTGCCTCCATGGCGGCCTGTTCGCTGCCTTGAACACGGGTCTGTGGTTTGTGCAGGAGCTGCGTCATCCCTGGGTGCACCTGAGCTGGCTGAGCCTGACCTGGGGGGCGGGCTGGCTGCTGCACCTCATCATCGTGTTGCGGCTGCGCCCACGAACCCAGACACTCGACCAAGGTGAGGTCTGAGCGCACCCAAGCCCAGTGAGCCTGACGGGACCTGAACTCGAGGAGCTGAGCCTGGCTCTGGCTGACCGCCTCTATATCCAGGTGGCCAGCTGGCATCTCTACCTGGGCGATGCCGGTCTGGCGATGACCCTGGCGATCGAATGCGCGGCCCGGCTCGATCAGGGGCCAGGAGTCTGCGCACGCCAGGCCCTCGAAGCGGTCCAGGTGCCGATCGGCGGAGGCTCCAGCCGCCTGCCGCTGGCCCGTCTGCTCCCCCCGGGACAGTTGGGTGATCTCGAGGACGTCCTTGAGAAGATGGGGCACTGAGCCCCAGGGATGGGCGGCCGCGGCTGAAGAAGCACGACAGTGTCGGCCTGGACGTTGCGCAGCGGATAAGGTTCAAACCCATTGCAGGCGTTGGATGCTGGTCATCGAGGTCACCAATGCCCGAGAGGTGGTCCGTCAGCGCATCGGCCCCCTGGGCGGCCGCTTGATCGGCAAGGTCGTCGACGCCGAGGCCCAGGTGGAGAAGGCGCTGATCCAGGAACTGGAGAACGCCTTTCGCGATTTCGGCATCGAGGCGCGGATCTTCTCGGTGGATGGCCCCCAGATGCTCGGACGCAGCCACCTGGAGATCCCGGTTCAGGTGCGTGAGGAGCGCCGGGTGACCCTCAGGAACCCCGGCTGAGGCGCGCGCGCACCTGCAGGACCAGATCACGGGCCTCGGGCACCCCTGCCCAGCTGGCAATCAGGCCGTAGAGAGTCAGCCCCAGGCCGGCACTCAGGGCGCACTGAAGCAACTGGCCCAGCAGTCCGCCTGGCCAGGCCACATAGCTGGAGAGCACCCAGGCGGCCAGACCCCCCGCCAGGGCGGCCAGCAGCAGCAGCAGGCTGTCCCGCCCCCAGACCCGCAGGGGCAGGCTCCCAAGACGCTGTTGCAGCGCCAGCAGCAATCCCGCGCAGGTGAGCACATTCACCGCCACCGTGGCCATCACCAGCCCGGCAGCGCCGAAGTTGAACGCCGGGAGCTGGAGCCCCCAGGGGGTGGGCCCCCCGACGAACAACCAGCAGAAGATCACGTTGAAGCCGATCCCGGCCAGGGAGAAGCGGAATGGCGTGGTGCCATCACCCAGGGCATAGAAGACGCGCACGATCACATCACGGCCGAGGTAGGCGGGCATGCCGATCCCGTAGGCGATCAGCAGGCTCGTCACCAGCTGGGCCGCACCCACGTCGAAGGCCCCCCGCTTGTAGACCAGGCCCACGATCGGACCGGCCAGACCCACCATCAGGGCCCCCAGCGGCAGCATGCTGGCGTTCGAGAGCATCAATCCCTGGCGGATACGGGCCAGCAATGCCGGCCGGTCGTCTGGGGCCGTCAGCCGGGCGAACACCGGCAGCAACGGCACGAGCAAGGCGTTCGAGATCAAGCCCAGCGGTGTCTGCACCAGCAGGTTGGCGTAACCCAGGCCGGCCGCCGCACCCACCATCCCCGAGGCAAAGAACAGACTGGTGAACACATTGATCTGGAGCATCCCCGAGGAGAGCGTGGCCGGACCCATCACCTGAAGGACCTCCTTGACGCCAGGGTGCTGCCAATCCCAGACGAGCTGGAACCGATTCAACCCCTCCTTCGCCAGGGCGGGCAGCTGGATCAACCACTGCAGCAGCGCCCCCAGGGTGGTGGTGAGTGCGAGCACAACACCGCCGATCACCGCCGTGGCGGGCAGGGTGATCGTCGGGCCCAACTGCCACCAGAGAATGCCGATGCCGCCAATCATCGCCACGCTCGACACCAGCGGGCTCACCGACGGCAGCCAGAACACGTCGGCGGCATTGAGAGCCCCGAAGCCCAGGCCGATCAAGCCCGAAAACAGGGCCATCGGCGCCATCCAGCGCAACTGCAGCACGGCGATGGCGTGGCGCTCGTTGCCCAGCCCAGGCCCCACCAGGGAGATCAACGGGTCGGCTGCGACCACCAGCAGCAACGTCACCGCCAGCAGGCCAACCCCCACCAGGGTGTTGATCGCCGCCAGCACATGGGCCCCCTCCTCGCGGGGGCGGCGGGCCAGCACGCTCACCATGGCGCTGTGGAACGGCCCGTTGATGCCCCCCAGCAGGATCAGCAGGAAACCGGGCAGCACGTAGGCGTAGTTGTAGGCGTCGTAGGCAGCTCCCACCCCGAAGGCGGCGGCGATCACCAGCTGTCGCAGCAGACCGGCCACCTTGCTCAGGGCCGTGGCCAGCGCCACGATCAGGGCGATGCGCCGCAGGGATTTCGCCATCCAGTCAGGCCGTTGGGCCCCATCCATCCGGGGATTCTCCACCCCGCCGCCCGCGGCGAGACCGGCCGGCCGAGCGGCACCATGGGCGCCTGAGCCAGCCCCCCTGGCCAGCACCTGAGTTGATGCCGGATCCGAAGCCCTGCCCCAGCCTGATCCTGCCGATGCAGAACCTGGTGGAGGGGGTGCTGCTGCGCCGCTACAAACGCTTCCTGGCCGATGTGGAGCTGACAGGCGGCCAGGTGGTGACCGCCCATTGCCCCAACACCGGACCCATGACCGGGGTGCTCCTCCCAGGCGGGCGGGTGCGCCTGCGCCACGACCCCAGACCCGAGCGCAAGCTGGCCTGGACCTGGGAACAGGCCCTGGTCACGGGCAGTGACGGTCAGGCCTGCTGGGTGGGGGTGAACACGGCCCTGCCCAACCGGCTGGTGCGGGCCACGATCGAAGCGGGCTGCCTGGAGCCATGGCTGGGAGCGATCGACTCGATCCGCGCCGAGGTGCCCTACGGCCGGAATCGCCGCAGCCGGATCGATCTGCTGCTGAGCCCTGCCGCCGACGCTGCCGACCCGCGGCCGATCTACCTGGAGGTCAAGAACACCACCTGGAGCCAGGGGGAGCTGGCCCTGTTCCCGGATACGGTCACCGAGAGGGGTCAGAAGCACCTGCGTGAGCTGATGGCCGTTGGGCCCGAAGCCCGCGGCCTGCTCGTTCCCTGCCTGAGCCGCGCCGACGTGACAGCCTTCGCACCGGGAGACTCGGCCGATCCCCGCTACGGCGAGCTGTTCCGGGAGGCCCTGGCGGCAGGGGTTGAGGTGCTGCCCCTGCGCTACCGCTTCAGCGCCGAGGGCGTGAGCTGGCTCGGCGTGGCGCCTGTGCTGCCACAACAGCCAGCTCTGGCGGAGCTGGAGATCTGAGGGATGAAGTCGTCGATTCCGTAGCGGATGCAACCAGAGAATGTTGCACGAGGTTGCACCTTGAACGACGTAGAAAGGCTGATCAGCTTGATTCAGCCACCTTTTGCCCTATTGCGTCGACAAGCTCCATGACAGTTGCTCCCCGACCCCTTCGGCCCCCCTTGATGCGCCGATTGCATGAGGCAAGTCTCAATGAAGCCCCCGAGTTGCTGCTGAGAAGCATCAGGGGCCTCTCCAGTTCCCGCGGACTCACCTGGCTGGCCTGCGTACCCCTCGCCCTGTTCGGGCTCGGGGTGTTCAACCTTTCAGCCCACGCAGCCGAACTGCCGGAGCTGACGCCAGCCTTTCTGGCCAACAACATGCTGGTCTTCATAGCGGCCATCCTGGTGATCTTCATGAACGCCGGGTTCGCCATGGTGGAAACCGGCATGTGCCAGCAGAAGAACGCTGTCAATATTCTCACCAAGAACCTGATTGTCTTCGGCCTTGCTGTCACCGGCTACTGGTTCATCGGCTATTCGCTGATGTATGGCGAATCGATTGGCGGTGGCTGGCTCTTCTTCAAAGGCCTGTTCTTCGATCCAACCGTCACACCTGAAATGGTCAAGGATGGAGCCCTGGTACCAAGCGTCGACTTCCTTTTCCAGTCTGCTTTTGCCGGCACCTCGGCCACGATCGTTTCCGGCCTAGTGGCCGAACGCATCAAATTCGCTCCATTTGTACTTTTCTCGATCGTAAAATGCGCGATCATCTATCCGATCGGTGCTGCCTGGGTCTGGAACGCTGGCGGCTGGCTCAAGCAGATCGGATTCGTTGACTTTGCCGGCACGACCGTCGTTCACTCCATGGGAGCTTGGGGGGGACTTGTTGGGGCGATCATCCTTGGGCCACGGATCGGTAAATTCGTATCCGGCAAAACTGAAGCCATCCCCGGACATAACCTATCGATCGCAACACTCGGCGCCCTGATTCTCTGGATCTGCTGGTACGGCTTCAACGGCGGATCGCAGCTGGCCATGGACGCGCAGGTTCCCTACATTGCCGTCACCACAACGTTGGCAGGCTCCGGCGGGATCATTGCTGCCACGCTCACCTCTCAGATCGTGTCCGGCAAGCCGGACCTCACCATGTCGATCAACGGAGCCCTGGTCGGCTTGGTGGCCATCACGGCCGTCTGCAACGACGTCTCCATGCCAGCAGCCTGGGTGATTGGATTCTTCGCAGGCATTCTCGTCGTCTTTTCCGTGGGCTGGGTTGACAGCCTCAAGATCGATGACCCTGTCGGTGCCTGGTCCGTTCACGGAACTGGCGGACTGTTTGGAACGCTGGTTGTCGGCCTGTTCTCCACAAGCAAGGGCCTCTTCACCGGTCATGGCTTCTCTCAGTTGGGCATTCAATTCGTTGGCGCTTTCGCCATTGCCGTTGAATCCATTGTCGCCAGCATCATCGTCTGGAACATCCTTGCGGTGATGTTCGATGGCATCCGCGTGACTGAAGAGGAGGAGATCAAAGGTCTTGATGTGGGAGAACACGGCATGGAAGCCTATCCGGATTTCGCCACCACCACCCGCTGACGCTGAGTCTCATTCAGCACATTCAGCAACCATAGGAGCCAGGCTTTGAGCCTGGCTTTTTTCATGGCATACGTCCACGTGCTCAGCGCCGATCCGAAGGGTCGCCACTGGTGAGGGTGGAGAACATCTGTTGCATGGTCTGCAGCAACTGATTGGTCTGGGCCTGCTTGACCTCCTTGCTCAGACTGTTGAGGTGGGCGCGTCGCTCGCCGATCAACTCGGCCAGGCTGGCCACCAACTTCGGATTTCCTTCCAGCAGGGGCCTGAGATCATCCCGTTCCACTTCAAGGAGCACAGATTCCTGCAGCGAACGCACTGTGGCACTCCTGGGCTCATCACTGAACACACTCATCTCACCAAAGATTGCGCCAACGCCCAACTGGGCAACTGGCTTGTGGACTCCCTCTCCCATCTGCTTGATCACTTCAACCCCGCCGCTGACCACTTGAAAGAGAGCATCTCCTTGATCTCCTTCGATCACCACAGCTTCACCCTGCGCGAAGCGAATGCAACGGGTCAACGGTGCGATCGCCTCCAGTTGAGAGCGGCGGAGGTGCTCGAAGAGCACGTTCTTCTGGAGAAGCTCAAGCCTTGACGGGACGTCGTAGCCCGCAGGATCATCATCCTCGACGGGACGAGGTGACCATCGCTGTTCGCGAACCGGATATGGGAGTGACTTCCCATCCCGCTTGAGGGCATACCAGATCTGAGCCAGAAGCTGCCCCCTGAGGACGTCAAAACCACTGTCCGTGGGGTCTTCCTGCCAGACCTCCAATTCATAGGTGATGGCATGGTCGGCATAGGCGTAGACAAAAGCACTGGGTTCAGGCTCCTTGAGGACAAGCGGATTCTGTCGAGCCACCTGGATCAGCAAGGCCGTGGCCTGCTCGGGAGGATGGGTGAGCGTGAGCTTGAGGTGAATCTCCCGTGCGATCGGTCCTGTGGGGCCAAAACGGCGAATCTCGGTACCCCACATCCTGCTGTTGGGCATGGTGATGAAAGCTCCATGCACATGCCGGAGACGGGTGCTCATCAACGTCAGGGAGACCACCCATCCTTCGATCCCCTCTCCTGCCGTGATGAAGTCACCTTCCTGAAACGGGGAGTCGATCTGGAGAACGATGCCGGCAAAAAAATCCTTCAGGGATTCCTGGGCAGCCAGACCGATCACGGCCGTCAGGATTGCGGAGGTGGTCACCAAGCCCACCACATTGATGCGTGCCTGCTCCTGAACCACAACCACGGTGATGGCCGCCGCGACCAGCAGCATGGCGAGATCCCGAAGAATCTTTGCTGGGCGAGGCCACCACGGCAGAACGCTGGGCAGCTCCAGGGTCGCCCAGACAATCAACTGAAGCAGTGCGTAGCTGCGACTCAGCAGCAGCGCAGCCTCAACCCAAGGGCGGATGGTTGGGGTAATCAGTGCAGCCGGAAGGATCGAGGCGATCAACCAGACCAGGATTGCCAAACTGGGCAAACGGACGGGGATCGGTGCCAGGCGCCGCTTTCGGCAGAGGAGGAGCACAGCGAGGAGCAGGATCTCCAGCCCCAGAGCGATCAGGATGTCAGTCAGGAAGGCCATACTGGCAATCGGTGATCAGCCCCCCCGAACATCTGTGTCTGGCGAGCCTGCTGCCGTGACGTTAATGGCCAATCTCGCTTCCTGACAGGTATCTGACCCTGTTCCTCGTCAATGATTCAGACCCATGCCAATGGCACGCACCGGACCCATAGCTCGCACCCAGGACTCAGGTGCTCCCACGGAGCCGTGTGACTTCCTCTCTCCAGGAGGCTACCAGCAGATCTGTGTTCGGGTCTTTACCGTGATGACTTAGACGCCACTTGCGGATCGCAAGTTCGTTCTGGGCGTTGACGATCGATGCCGACAGGGACTTACTCATCCCCTGAATACGGCGCGTATGCAACATCCGATCGGCGAGAACGCCTTGATACTCTTGCAAAGTAATCACAGGCTCAACCTCCTGAGCCAGCTCATCCCTGATCACCTGACGCTCCCACTCACCGCTTCGCCAGAGCATCAGGCCTGCAAGGGCAACGAAAGGGAACGACCAGAAAAAGCTGATATAGCCGCCCGAAATCAACAGCGCCCAGAAGGATGGATTGGGGAACAGGGGCGATCCTGGGCTGAAAGGTGAGGCCAGGCCCTTACCCACCACTGAAACGGCCAGAAAGATCGTCAGGAGCCCCATCAGAGTTCCGGTGATATGGGCGGCATAACCGGCAATCCAGCCCGTGACGGGTGCGGCGATTCGCAGCCAGGGCATTGGCGTCTGGCGGGCAAGCCCCAGACCCATGCCGAACAGACCTGTGTAGAGGGCATGACCACCGAAACCCAGCAGGGAGTGGTGGGTGACGAAATACTGCCACCACGGTATGACACCAGTTCGGGCATAGGCTTCGGCAAGATAGAACGAGGAATCAATAAGGTTGTATCCAATCCCAATTAATGCGCCATAAATAAAGCCATCTCTGACACCATCAAACTCGGATTTCAGCAGCAGAAAGGCAACGAATACCCCCAAACCCTTGACGATTTCCTCGACAGCTGGAGTCAACAGCATGGCAGCAAAGGTCGGTCCGGAATTCTGCGCGACCTGGTTCAAAATATCTGAATGGACAAAGGCGAGATTCGTTGCTTTAGGGAAGATCCAGCCAACGACTGGAGATGCTATGCCGGAAGCAATCAATGTTCCCCAGAGGAACATCACGACATACAGCCATATCGATTCCCTCTCCCGACGATCCAGGAACCACAGCGCCGCGAAGGGAACGATCGACAACAACCCAGAAACGAGCAGCGCGCGCAGAAAAACACCCAGTGCCGTAGGCGCCAGGCTCATCAACTGAAACTTGACCAGGACAATCACCGAAGCCTCGGCAAGAATCGCCAAGACGATCGCAACTAGCCGCGCCACTCTTGGATTGCCAAGCGGCGAATCGAAGAGAAACCGGTTTCCTGCTGTGATCGTCATGGGTGGGTCAACTGCTGAAGAGAGCGAGGAGCTGGGCGGCGTAACCAATGGTGCAATCCAGAGGAGATCCAGCCACCGGCAGCCAAACCGAACAACAAGTCAGGCCAAGCGCCGAAGATCAACAGGCCTTCTGAGGACTGTAGCCAGGCCTCGTCAATTCTGAATGACGAGACTCCGCAATGGAATGTTACTTCATTAAACTGATGGCGACCCTGGATCGGCGTATCGGTCGGCCCAGCCGAGCTTGTCTTGACGCGTGAAAAAGCCACAGGGATACACCATTTGAGGTAGGCCTAGGTCGGCAAAGATACCCACACGGAGGGATGTCGCTTCCTCACAGGACTTGGAATGATGGAAGGGCCCACAATCTTCGGGACATAGGTTATGACGAAATGTGAAGTCTGCCCCC
Source organism: Synechococcus sp. UW140 (assembly GCA_943371515.1). Lineage (GTDB taxonomy): Bacteria > Cyanobacteriota > Cyanobacteriia > PCC-6307 > Cyanobiaceae > Regnicoccus_A. Next base: position 43,882 of record CALRVC020000006.1, read on the forward strand.
CCGGATTTCCAGCCCAGGCTTACAACCGACCTCTTTCCAGAAGGGCCAAGTCTGCCATTATCGCGATGGCTGCCGTCTTCACTCTGGCGAGCCTGAAGGCCTCGGTTGAAGCCACTCTGAAGTTGACGACCATCCGGCCGCTGGTGCAGTCCATGAGCAATCCAACCAAGGTGGCGTCCAGATCCAACAGGCGGTAGCGATCACCTGCCCTGGACGCCCCGTCCACTCGGTCCAGTCCTGAGGCGAACACGAAAGGTGCACCTGTTGAGCCACACCAATGGAGAACGCAGCCGGTTTGCAATGATCCGGGTCAGAATGATCAGGATGTCCGGAGCATGCGGGCCGGAAAGCTGACCACGACCTCAGCTCCCCCCAGTCTGGAATGCCCGAAGCTGATCGTGGCACCATGGTTTTCCGCAGCAGTACTAACCATGTACAAGCCCAGGCCGAAACCACCTGGCTTCGAGCTACTCAGCATGAATTGATCTGGATCCCTGGGATAGGGAGCAAAACCAGGGCCACTGTCAGCAACCCGAAGCGCCAGGACGCCACGATTCATCTCCAAGCCGATCTCCACGACGCCACCTGAAGGGGTTGCCTCCAGGCTGTTGCGCAGCAGGTTGAGCACAATCAGCTGCAGCTGTGCGGCATCTCCGCGGACGACCTGGGGTTGGCCAAGCCCGCATGATTGAAGATGGATGCCATGAGCCAAGGCATCGGACTTCACGATCAGCAAGGCATTGTGCACAAGATCAACAATATCGAGCTCAACCGGATCCGTGGCACGGTAGGACAACAACTGCTGGATGGCCGTGATCGACTGACTCACCATGCGGCAGTTCTCAGTGATGCCCCGAACGGCCTCCTCCAGTTCCGGGATCTGTTGCCCATGGCTTTGGTCTGATACGAGCTTGCTGACCTTTCTTGACTGAAGAAGAAGAGCGGATAGAGGCTGTTTGATTTCATGGGCCAGCCCGGCCGTCCTCAGGCTCAAGCGCAGCTTGCTCTCCAGATCTCTCCGGGATTCCAGAGTAATTCCCGTGATCAGCAGCAGAAAAGCTTCCAGCACAGCCACCAGGCTCAGACTACCCACCAGCAGGACTGGAGCCCTGGTGGTCGACCGTCTCAGGAAATATACCGGGTTGGGATGTACCTCCAGTTCCCAGAGGCGGCCCGCCTGCATGAAGCGCCGACGGCTCACCAGACTCTGCGTTTGGCTCGAGACAGCGGACAGCCCCATCGTTCCCAGCGCAGGCGTCCTCTGGCTGCCAGGGCTGCTGGCGATGGCCATGGGTTCGCCTGGTGTGGTGACATCGTTCAAATGCAGATTCAGCTCCTGCCAGATGGGATCAGAAAATGTTGTCGTGAAGAGGTCCTCCACCTGCAGCACACCTACAACAAACCCCCTTAACGCGCGAGCACGATCGGCCACGGTCAGCAGCGAACCAGGCTGGTTGAACACGGGGAGCACCATCAAGAGACCCAACTTGTTGTGATTGCCCTGCACCAGCTTGATCGCGGCCGTGGCCTTGACCGATCCGTCCTCCATGGCTTGGCGCAGGGCCAACGCCCGCGTGGGATCGGACTGAATGTCATAGCCGAGGGCGGCTTGGTGACGGTCGAATGGCTCGATCTTCTCCACCACCACATGGCTGGCATAGGCCCTCGCCGGTTGCAATGTGCCGTTCCGCCGCTCGCAGATGCGCAGACGTGAATCGGCGTAGATCTCCTGCAGACGCCGCTCGAAGGCGGGGCGCTCCTCCCGGGTCACCAGTGGATTCCAGGAGAGAGCCACCAATCCTTCCGGTCTCTCCAGAATCGAGCGAGCAAACGTACGAAATTCGGTGCTGGTGATCTGTCTCGAAGTCATGAAAAAGCCGCGTACCGCATACAGCGCCCCCTCCTGCCAGGTCAGCCTCATCTGAAGCACACTCGCAGCCCGGTCCGTGACTCGATCAAGCGAGCTGACGATCTGCCGATGCTGCACATTCCCATCGAGCAGAACAATCCCAACGATCGCACTGGTCAGCAGCAAGGTGGGGAGTGCCACCAGCCAGCGTCGGCCATGCCAGATCGCGGCTTGACTCGGCACGGCCATCAGCAGCAGGGGTGCGAAGACGATCACCCCCATGGAGTCGCCCACCCACCTGAGCAGCGCCGCATTGATCGCCTCCTGCCAGGAGAGCACACCACCCAGCACCAGGGTGGTGACGCCCACTGTCGCCCCAATGACGCAACTGAGCGGACCTGCCATCCCCAGGAACAGGATGATCTCCCGGGGCTTCGAGAGACTGGGTCTGGCCCCCACCCAGCGCTGAACCATCCAGGCACCGGCAAGAGCCTGAAGGGTTGATGCTGCAGCAGGAATGGCACTGAAGAGAGCCTGGTGGCCAGGCGGCCAGAAGCCGGCCGGATGACCAGGAACGGCGCTCACGAGGGCCCCCGCCATGACTCCTGGCAGCAGCAATCCACCCCACCGCAGGAAGCCAACGAATGCCAACCCTGCTTCAGGCCGAAGCGGAAACTCCATGCCGAAGACCCGACCCAGCCACAGAGTCAGTCCAGCGGTCAGGACATAACAGACGGCAAGCGCGAGGTTGGCCATGGTCCACCAGCCCAATCTCGAGCCAACCCAGCCACGCCTCATGCCCCCACCGGCCCCCTGCCTGGGACATGCCGAGCGGCGAACAGCACCAGTTCACCTCCCTTCAATCCCAGTTTGGCAATGATGTTCTTGCGGTGGGTCTGCGCCGTTGCGAGCGAAATGGTGAGACGCTGGGAAATCTCCTTGCAGCTCAGTCCTTCACCGATCAACTGCAGCACCTCTATCTCCCGGAGCGTCAGATCGTCCAACCTGTGTACACCAGAATCTGTGGACGCGTCGGTCACAGGGATCAATGCCTTCACCTGCTCATGGAGCCGATCCAGGGCCTCAGTCTTGTCGAGCACCGCGGTGATGGCCTGGTGGAGATGGCGGCTGCACTGCATCCGGTGAACCTCGGCTGTCAGCACAATCACCTGTGCGCTGGGCTCGAGAGCCAGAAGTGCTTCGGCCACGTCAAGGCCAGATCCATCGGGGAGGAGCAGATCGAGGATCAGAATCCTGGGCCTGCAGATCTGGGCGACCCGAATTCCTTGCTCCACCGTTGATGCTGTCTGAATCGAGGTCAGATTGCGAATGGAGGCCAGGCTCTCAGCCAGCAGCTCCGCAAGCATGCCCTGATCTTCGACGATCAAGCAATTCTGGGAACCTCCGTTCGTCAACGTTCTGACCGTATGTGGACTCTCGTTTCAAGCTATGCAGCACCACCACGAGAGCCGGTGCTCCATGCAGAAATCGCATAGGGCTAAGAATTCTTGCAGTCCTGAGCCTGCGACATGAGAGCCTCCACCACCGCCGCCATGGATGAAGCAAGGCCTGCGGGCCCCGCACCCCAGCCCGTGCCAAGCACTTAGCGATGGTAAGGGGTGCTGGACGGCCTGTCGGTCGATAACGTGGGCGCACAGGCCCCTACCAAGGAACGCCACGCCACTGAAGTGCCAATCCATGCACAGCGAGACCTAAAAAAAGGCTGAGATGAAGTGAATCTCTCGCCGGAGCGTTCACGAACGACAGCAAAACGCTCGTATGGACACCCTGAATCGTAGCCGACCCGTCAGTCATGGGATACAACCGCAAGCAGATCCCTGACGGCCTCCAGAGCAGGAGTGGATTGGATCGACATCGCGATATCCCGCAGAAGCTGAAGGATACATGGATGGCTCTTCCACTCATTCAGCACCACCAGGTATTCAGAATAAACTCCCAGTGACTCGCAATCAATCATTCTCAAATTATTCTGCACAAGTGGCGTCAACGGAGTCCCCCAGTATCGACTTGTGGCACAGGGCTTAAGCACATCTGAAAGGGAACCGGAAAACAACTGAGTATCGAACATTCTGCTGCAGTCAGAGGCTTCATGAGGAACAAACGTCAGGGTTCCGAATCGGGATGCGAATCCTATGTCAGAGGCCGTCAGACTGCGCTCGTGAGCAAGGCTCGAGCCTGAATCGCACAGGAGACACAGAGAGGTTGTGAACAGAGGAAATAGGGCGAAGTCCTGTTGATCGATACTTGCGACCAATGGGGAAGGAGCACATAGTGCATCAATCACCCTTGCCTGAAGCAGGCCAAGCACAGATTGTTTTGCGACAGAAGCATCTGGGGGATTGACACGCCAACCACTCGTTAGTGCATTGTTGACAGCAAGATGTGTCCAGGGATAGACGTGCAGGCGGAGATCGGCCTGTTTACTGAAACGCCAACTTTGGTGAACACGCCTCTCCATCGCCAACAATGAGCCGGCACCATCGCCATTTCTGGGTTCAAATATCTCTTCGACTTCGCGCAGCTTGCGACTGACCTTGGATTGGTTGCAAGAGAGATATTTAGCCGCAGAGGTTCCTGAGCCCAACCATGAATAGGCATCAGCAATTCGTAGTGTCTCGATTTTCAGCACTGGAATTTTGGGCTGGTTGGCGCGACCAGCCTCGGGTCAGGCAGATCTCCACTTTAAAAGATAACAACGCCTTCGGCGTAGGGTTTTGATGGAGAGATTTAACAGTGGTCGATGCCGCAGCTGCAGCACAGTGGCCGTAGCAACCGCCTCAGTGTTGCTCCTGAACCCTGTGCTCCTGTCGGAATGCGCCTGGTTACCCGCTCGTCACTCCATCGACCAGGTTTCGCTAGCTCTTGGAGCAGGGGGGCAACGCCGTCCTGACGGTGAAGCCGGGACATGCGCCGCTGCTGCGGCAGATCCGCGCTGGCAATGGTCCCGGAGCGGTCGGCAACACTCACCGTCCGAAATGTTACTCAACCCTGGCCTGTGGTCTGACATCAAACCTGGATCTAGGCAGGAACGCGATGGGCCGATCGGCCGAACCAATCGGAAAGCTCCGTCAGGAGTTCCTGGACATCGGGATGATCCCGATGCTCTTGGCGAACGACGAGACGCTCAACATAGGGCCTTGGGGAGGAACATTCCGGACGACCAGCGATTCCCGAAGCCTGAGCCATGGTGGGGCTCAGATACGCAAAGTCTCTGAACGTCTGACAAGCCTCAGGTTCCCCAGAATCCAATTCAACCATGCCACAATGGAGATCGAACCAGGTTCTCGATGCCCGCTTGCAACTGTGGGGCAGGAAATCAAGCAGTGGCAACCGGCAGCTTCTGGCCTCATGATATTCAGACACGAATGGGCTTCCATCACCGGCCAAGGCCATCAGGTGGATGACGCTTTGATAGATATCAATGGCGCAGAAATCACGAAGCAGTGACGGCATCTGTGTCGGTGTGACAATACAAGCGTCAATCACCCGATCCTGCAGCAAGGAAAAAGGATCATCGGCTCGATCTCGAACGACATCCGGATGAAACACCCACCGCTCTGCGAGATGATTGCGTAAGCCGGCCGGCAGCAATCGGCCCGTCCACCAAGGCAAGTGCAGGCGCAGCTTGCCGCGACCGAAGAAACGAGACTCCTGATGAACGTGACGCTCAAGGTTCAGAAGAAAGGTATCTCCAGATATCCGCCAGTTGCCCCGGCCGCGCCGAAGAGCAACATCGAAGGTCCTGAGTGAATGCGTGGACCGCCGAATGATCGTGCTCTGGCACGAAAAGGTTGCCATCGCCGCCACAGTGGAACTCCTGAACCACTGGAGGGTATCGAGCGCCTCAAGCTGATCGTACTCAACCACTTTCAGGCAAAACCGTAGAACTCCCTTATAGCGTGACTAAGCAAACATTTCCGCCAATCAGCCCCCCTCATCCCGACGAGGGACATCCTGCCGGTTTGCCAAGGGGCTGGCTGGCAGACCATCTCCGCGAGGCCGACACGCTGTGAAAAGTTAACATCCATGCAAGACCTGTTACATCAGCAGAGCTTCAATCCGCCTGGATCACCAGACGAAGCTCCACCCCAGAGACATCCCTCTGCGGATCACAGCACGACACCACTTCGAAAAGTATATCCTAGCTGAAGCTGTAGCCGTAGCTACTTATTCCTACCGCAAAACGTGTAGAAAGTTTTTGACCATCGCCTCAACCCCCTTGGGACCATCTGACGGTCAGCAGCTCAGGGGATCACCCTCAGCTCTTGCCACAGTCGACTCCGTCCGATCAAAGCTTCTCTCTGGAGTTGGGCATCCCCAACTCCGCCGTTACGCCATCATCCTGATTGCCGCTGGAGCCGGCTTGCTGCCATTGATGGCCGGCTCAGCCCATGCGGCCCTCACCAAGGTTCCAACCGATGGTGCCGACACCCTGCTGATGCTGATGGGATCGGCCCTTGTGCTGCTCATGACTCCGGGCCTTGCGTTCTTCTACGGGGGGTTCACCCGCGCCAAGAACGTTCTCAACACGATGATGATGAGCTTCTTCCTGATGGGGCTCATCGGGGTGCTCTGGGTCGTGATCGGATACAGCCTCTCGTTCGGCACCGGCTTCAAGAGCCCCTTCATCGGCGGCCTTGAGTTCATGTGGCTGAACGGTGTGGGCGGGCCGCTCGGTGATGCCCCATTGGCCGATGGGTTCGCGATCAGCGGCACCTCCTTCGCCCTTTTCCAGGGAATGTTCGCGATCATCACCCCTGCCCTGATTTCGGGTGCCGTGGTTGAACGGATCAACTTCAAGGCCTGGTTCTGGTTCTGCCTGCTCTGGAGCCTCCTCATCTATTGCCCCATGGCCCATATGGTGTGGGGCGGCGGTTTTCTCGGCAGCTTTGGAATTGGCGCGGTCGACTTTGCCGGCGGCACCGTGGTCCACATCGCCTCCGGTGTGGCGGCTCTGGTGTCGGCGGCCATCGTCGGGGCCCGCACCGGCTACCCCGAAAGCGTACGTCCACCCCACAATGTGACCCACATCCTTCTGGGCGCGGGCCTGTTGTGGTTCGGCTGGTTCGGCTTCAACGGTGCCAGCTACTTTGCCGCCAAGGGAGCCGGCTTCTCGTTCCTCACCACCACCACCAGTGCCTCCGCCGGCATGCTCACCTGGTGCCTGATCGAGTGGTTCAGGAATGGAAAACCCAGTGCCGTTGGCGCCGCCAGTGGTGCCGTGGCTGGTCTTGTGGGCATCACCCCTGCCGCCGGGTTTGTCTACATGCCGCAGTCGATCCTGATCGGGGCGGTCACGTCCTCAGCCTGCTTCGTAGCGGTCCAGATCTCCGGCTTCGGAGGTTACGGCGGGACCAAAAAAACCATGCTGGATGAATCCCTCGACGCCTTCTCCGTTCATGGCGTCGGCGGTACGGTCGGCGCCCTCCTCACCGGAATCCTGGCTGCCAAGGAACTTGTTCCTGCCGACTACTTTCCCGTTTCGGCAGAGCTGCTGGCAACCGGTGGAAACTTCGCCCTGTTCGTAGCCCAGTTCAAGGCTGTCCTGATCACCTATGGTTTTGTGGGACTCGGTACAGTCATCATTCTGAAGGGCTTGGGCGCAATTATGCCCCTGCGTGTCACTCCTCAGGATGAAGAACGTGGACTCGACTACGTAGCCCATGGCGAAGATGCCTATGAACCCATGACCTCCTGAGGCCCTCTCCAATGCAGCAGATCACAGCAATCGTCCGTCCTTCCAAGGTGGACGCCGTCAAGGAAGCTCTTGTTGCTCTTGATGTGGTTGGCCTCACGCTCACCGAAGTGCGGGGCTTCGGCAGGCAGAAAGGCCAGGTGGAACGGTATCGCGGCAACGAGTTCAGGGTAGATTTCCTGCCCAAGGTGCGGCTCACCACCGTGGTTCCCGACGACAAGGTGGAGGCCGCCATCTCCGCCATCAGTGAGGCGGCCCACACCGGAGTGATCGGTGATGGCAAGATCTTCGTCACCCCGGTGAGCATCGTTGTGAGGATCCGCACCGGCGAACGCGGCGAAGCGGCTCTCTGAGCGACAGCCCCCCACCGGCGCGGGGGCTTTTCCATAGAGTTGCTGCCAACCGAGGCCTGCTGCCATGGACACCCGCGCCTTCAAACGCTCGCTGCACCACTCCGAGCGCTACAACCGCCGCGGTTTCGGTCTGGGTGAGCAGGTGGCCGTCAACCTCAAGCAGGCCTATCAGAGCGAGCTGATCGCCACGATCCGCGAGAACGGCTACGAGCTGCGCCATGGCCGGCTGACCGTGCGCCTGGCGGAGGCCTTCGGCTTCTGCTGGGGGGTGGAGCGCGCCGTGGCCATGGCCTATGAAACGCGCCGTCACTACCCGAGCGAGCGGATCTGGATCACCAACGAAATCATCCACAATCCCTCGGTGAACGCGCATCTGCGCGACATGAACGTGTTGTTCATCCGCGTCGAGGAAGGGGTCAAGGACTTCTCAGAGGTGGGCATCGGTGATGTGGTGATCCTGCCGGCCTTCGGTGCCACCGTGCAGGAAATGCAGCTCCTGAACGAGCGCGGCTGTCACATTGTCGACACCACCTGCCCCTGGGTCTCCAAGGTGTGGAACACCGTGGAGAAGCACAAGAAGCACGCCTTCAGCTCGATCATCCACGGCAAGGTGAAGCACGAGGAAACACTCGCCACCAGCTCCTTCGCCGGCACCTATCTGGTGGTGCTGGATCTGGCCGAGGCCCAGATGGTCTGCGATTACATCCTGGGCAAGGGAGACCGAGAGGCCTTCATCACCCACTTCGCCAAGGCGTCCTCCCCGGGATTCGATCCCGACCTGGATCTGGTGCGCGTCGGTGTGGCCAATCAGACGACGATGCTCAAGAGTGAAACCGAGGAAATCGGGCGCATGTTCGAGCACACCATGCTGCAGCGCTACGGTCCGGCAGAACTCAACGACCACTTCCTGGCCTTCAACACCATCTGCGACGCCACCCAGGAGCGGCAGGACGCCATGTTCTCCCTGGTGGATGAACCGCTCGATCTGATGGTCGTCATCGGCGGGTACAACTCCTCGAACACCACGCACCTTCAGGAGATCGCCATCAGCCGCGGCATCCGCTCCTTCCACATCGATACACCAGAGCGGATCGGGCCTGGCAACCGCATCGAGCACATGCCCCTTGGGGGCGATCTGGAGGTGGTGACGCCCTTCCTGCCGGAGGGTCCCCTGCGCGTGGGGATCACCTCCGGCGCCTCGACTCCCGACCGGGTGGTGGAGGACGTGATCCGCCACCTCATGGAGCTTTGCGGCAACTGAGGGCGAATGCCGGTAGCGGCTGAGCGGAGCCCCTGCCAACCCTCAGCTACATGGCTGTCACAACCGCCCCGGCCGCCCATGCAAGCTGCAGTTACATTGATTCATCGTCTCCCGCCATCACGGGGTACTTGCTCGGGCATCGAGGAGATCGAACAATTTTGAGCACCGCCCTGTCCCGCGACGCCTCGACAACCGTGGCCTTTGCCCAGGATCCGGAGTCTGCCCACTGCCCTCCAGCCGAAGCCCTGCCCCTGCGCCATAGCGACGATCTTCGGGTTCGCCGGTACAGCAGCCGCTTCGCCGATGTCATGGAGATGCGGGCACCGTCCCACTCCGTGGCCACCTATCTCGACCACCACGATGGCTGGTTCCGGCGTTGCGCAGCTCCGATGACGGTGCAACCGCTCGGGCCCAATGGCTATGCCCTGACCCTGGGGCGCTTCGGCAATTTCGGCTTCGAGGTGGAACCCACCATCGGCCTGGAGCTCCTGCCCCAGAGCGAAGGCATCTATCGCATCGTCACGGCGGCTTTGAGCGACCCCGACGCCAGCCTGCAGGAGATCTACGACGTCGAATTCAACGCCGCCCTGCAACTGGAGCAGGGCTCAGAGGGCGAGCCTGATCCAGGGACAGAGGCCGGTGCCGGCATCCTCACCCAGGTGCGCTGGGAACTCGACCTGTGCGTGTGGATCCGGCTGCCAGCGGTGATCGGTCTGCTTCCCGACAAGCTGGTCCAATCCAGCGGCGATCACCTGCTGCGTCAGATCGTGCGTCAGATCTCGCGCAAGCTCACCTGGAAGGTCCAGGAAGACTTTCACGCCACCCACGAGCTGGCATGCCCGCCCCGACGCCGAGCTCCCTTCTGACAACCTTCTGAGCAAGGCCTCAGCGCTCGGTCCAGATCTTGTTGACGATCTGCATACCAGTGACCGCCTGCCAGAGGAAGAGGGTCATCAGGGTCATGTTCAGGCCGACGTGAGCCTTGCGGGCAATCAGATTGCCCTTGAGCATCAATGGGGAGAGGGAGGCCGCCACGGCGATCAGGCTGACCATGGCGATGCCCACCAGCAGGTGAGGACCCACGAACAGCTTGCCGTTGTTGATGTAGGTGACGGCCATGCCGCCGAAGCTGCCGAGCACCATCACCGCCAGCACGATCGAGCCGATCTGGAAGTGGCGCTGACCGAACTTGCCCTTGATCAGCTCCTTGCGTTGCTCCGCATCGGCGGTGCGGGTCTTCTTGGCCTTGATGCCCAGGATCAGGGCATAGCCGGAGAGGGCCAGCAACACCCACATCAGCAGCGGGTGCAAAAAATTCAGATTGAAAGCGAGAGCGTCAGGCATGGTCACGGGGTGAAGCCGTTGGCAGCGAAACTACTGCTTCACATTCTCCCCGTGCCGTTCAGCACCCACGGCTGCCCCGTTCAGTGCAGAAAGTGCCGGCGGCCGGTGCAGATCATCGCCAGATCGAGCTGGTCACAAGCCTGGATCGACTCCCCGTCGCGCATGCTGCCGCCCGGCTGGATCAACGCGGTGATCCCGTGCTCCGCCGCCAGCCGCACGCTGTCAGCGAAGGGGAAGAAACCATCACTGGCGAGCACCGCCCCCTGGCTGGCCACTCCAGCCGACTCCAGGGCGAGCCGGGCGGAGCCGACCCGGTTCATCTGGCCGGCACCGATCCCCAGGCTGACCCCGCCCCTGGCCACCACGATCGCGTTGGAGCGCACATGGCGCACCAGGCGCCAGGCGAAACGCAGGTCGTCGAGCTCGGCGGGGCTGGGCGGCCGCTGACTGACGACCTGCCAATCGACTTCGCTGACGGGCTGGTCATCGAGGTCCTGGGACAGGAGACCGCCGAGCACGGTGCGCAGCTGGCGCCGCGGCGCCAGAGCCACTGCCGCCGCGGGCAGCTCCAGCAGGCGCAGGTTGGCCTTGACCCCCAACCGCGCGAGGGCCTCCTCGCTGTAACCGGGCGCCACAACGCATTCCAGGAACAGGCTGGTGAGCTGCTCGGCACTGGCCCCATCGACCCCAGTGTTGAGGGCGACAATGCCTCCGAAGGCCGAGACCGAATCCGCCTCCAAGGCCCGCTGCAGGGCCTCGGAGGCGCTTCTGCCCTCGGCCGCACCGCAGGGGTTGGTGTGTTTCACCACAACAGCCGCGGGCTTCACGTCGGTGCCGTAACCGAACTCCCTCACGGTGGCCAGGGCCGCATCGAGGTCGAGCAGGTTGTTGAAGCTGAGCTCCTTGCCCTGCAGCTGCCGGGCCCCGCCCCAGCCCGCCCCGGGCTCGCTGTACCAGCCGGCCTGCTGGTGGGGGTTCTCGCCGTAGCGCAGGGGCTGGCGCAAGGGCAACTCCAGCCGCAGAGGAAGCTCCTGCTCCACCGCCGCAGGCTCCAGCTTCTCCGCCAGCCAGCCGCTGATGGCACTGTCGTAACTGGCGGTGTGACGGAAGGCCTCCAGGGCGAGCTGGCGGCGCAGGGAGGCATCGACACGACCGTCGGCCAGGGCCGCGAGGAAGTCGCCGTACTGGCCGGGGTCAGTGAGCACCGCCACGTCAGCATGGTTCTTGGCGGCGGCACGCACCATGGCCGGGCCACCGATGTCGATTGTTTCCACAGCCGTCTCCCAGGAGACAGCTGGGTCGGCCACCGTTTCGCGGAAGGGATAGAGGTTCACCACCACCACATCGATTGGGGTGATCGCCTGGGACTCCAGATCAGCTCGGTGGGCTGGATCCTCCCGGCGGGCCAGGATGCCGCCGTGAATACGCGGATGCAGGGTCTTGACCCGGCCGCCGAGAATTTCCGGTGATCCGGTGTGATCGGCCACCCGGGTCACCGGCAGGCCGGCGGCGGCCAGGATGGCCGCGGTGCCGCCGCTGGAGAGCAGGCTGTAGCCATGGCGGTGATGCAGGGCCGTGGCGAGTTCCACCAAGCCCTGCTTGTCCGACACACTCAGCAGCGCGGTGGGGGCCATGGACGGTCGTGATGGCGTGCTGGCCACAACTTACGCAGCAGAAGCCCCCCCCAACAGCACCAACCGCGCAGCACCATGTCCCCAGCTCCGGCCCTGACGCCGGCACCCCCACCCGAGCGCGCCAGGACCCCATTGCCATGACGGACGACCTTCTGATCCGCGGACCCGCCGCCGCCGAGCAACGGCTGGTGCTGCTGCATGGCTGGGGCGCCGATGCCGACGACCTGCTGGATCTGGGTGAGGAACTCGCCAGCCGCGACACGGGGGTGATCAGCCTGCGCGCCCCCGAACCCCACCCCTACGGAGTCGGGCGCCAGTGGTATGACCTGCAGCAGCCGGAGTGGCCAGGCCTGGCGGAGGCCCGGCTCCTGCTGCGCCAGCGGCTGGAGGCCCTGGCGGACAGCCTGCCCCTGGAGCAGACCATTGTTCTCGGCTTCTCCCAGGGGGCTGCCATGGCCCTGGATGTGGCCGGCGATCTGCCGGTGGCCGGGGTGATCGGCTGCAGCGGCTATCCCCACCCCGGCTGGAGCCCGCAATCCCCCTTACCGCCGATCCTGCTCACCCACGGCCGAGAGGACCCGGTGGTGCCCTATGGCGCCAGCGAAGAGCTGCAGCGGCTCTGGCGGAGCGCCGGGGGGGAGAGTGAGTTACTGGGCTTCCCAGGGGGCCACAGCATTGACCCGGCCCTTTTCCCCGCTCTGCGCTCCTTCCTGCAGAGACACTGGCCGCAGCCATCCCCATAGACAAACCCCTGTGGATCCATGGATCCACAGGGGTTGATCGGGGCAGCGCCCCAGGGGCAGACTTCAGACGAAAGCGTATTCGTACTCTTCCATCTCTTCCCAGTCGTCGGAGCCGGTGGACTCAAGGCCGGCGAAGAGGTTGTCTTCACCGACCTGATCGACGATCAGGCGCAGGGAGGGGAAGAGGAAGTGGTTCTCCTCGGCGTACTGGGCGCTGAACAGGCCCTTCTCACCCCAGAAGAAACGATCGGTGGTGTGCTCGTTGCGGCGGACGTTGAGCAGTGCGGGCGCTTCAAGGCCGGTTTCGGCGATGTAGCGGCGGGCTGCGGTGACCGGCTTGTGCTCTCCGGTCTCAAGGTTGTGGGTGGGCACGTGGGCGAGCACGCGCTGACCGGCGAGACGACGGCGACTGATCCGCTTGCGCTTCTTGGACATGAAACAACTCCCTAGGGGGAGATGGAGAGGGATGGAGAGGATGGGGCGGTCTCGCAGGACGAGACAAATCTGCTGAGCGCTCCCTGGGGAAGCGCAGGCACGTCCAGACATCTGGCTACCGGGAGCGGAATTCCTGGGGCGGCTGCTGGCAGCTGCTCAGGGAATCGCCAGACAGGGAGCAACTCGGAGGCATCCCAGGGAATGCCTCCGAACAGCGGAGGGACGGGTCTCTCTCTGCTGTAGCCTCGTTTGCAGAAAAGTGCAACCGATGCGTTCGCCCCTGCACCTGGAGGTCCGCTCGCGGACCGCGAAGTAGTGGTCGATACGTAAATCTTAAGGCAAAATCCCAGATTTCAACCACGGTTCCCGGAACTTCTTTTTGCAGGCTTTCCCGGCCAGGCCACGATGCAGGTGTCGCCGCATTTCCTGACCTTGCTGCGCTTGCAGCTCGAGCAGTTCTCCGACCGCAGCGACATCCGCTCTCTGGTGGTCTATCTGGCCATTCCCCGCGCTGACGGCAAGCCGGCCCTGATGCCGGCAGGCCACTGGCCTCCACAACGCATGGCCCTTCCCCCCGTCGAGGAAGACAAGACTCTGTTGCTGCCCAGTGAGCAGCGCCGCTGGCTGCCCCTGCGCCACCAGAGCACCCTGCTGGGCGCCCTGCGGGTGGAACTGGCTGGGAATGCCTGGCCAGCCAACCTCCATCCACGGCTGCAGGCGGCGGCCCAGGTCCTCACCGAGGCCTTGCTGCTGGATCTGGAGCACCAACGCCTGACCGAGCAGCTGGAGCGGCAGCAGCAGCAGTTGCGCCTGCTGGTGCACCAGATGCGCAACCCCCTGGCCGCCCTGCGCACCTTTGCCCAGCTGCTCAAACGACGCCTCGAGGGCGATCCCGAGAACCGCGCACTGGTGGAGAACCTGCTGGTGGAAGGGCAGCAGCTTCACCGTTACATCGAAGCGATCGACGGGCTCACGGATCCAGCGGCGCTCCAGTCCGGCCCCCAGAGCTCAGGCCCCCTGCTGCTGCCGCCGTCCCTCCACACCGGCAACGCCGCACCCCTGCAGGAGCGAATCGAACCCCTGCTGCAGCGCGCAGCCGCCACAGCAACCCTGCAGGGGCGCCCCTGGCAGGGCCCCAGCTCGTTGCCGGACTGGCGCGGCGACAGCGCCGCCGTGGCCGAAATTCTGGCCAACCTGCTGGAGAACGCCTTCCGTTACAGCCCCGAAGGCAGCAGCGTGGGACTGCACACCGCCATGGCGCCTGGCGGAAGCCCCAGGCTCACGGTCTGGGATGGCGGAAGGGCGATCTCACCGGACGAGCGGGAGGCGATCTTCGGACGGGGGATCCGGGGGGAGCGGGGCCAGGCCCTTCCTGGCACGGGACTGGGGCTGGCACTGGCCAGGGATCTGGCCCGCAGCCTGGGCGGTGAACTGAGTCTGCTCTGCCCCCCCAACCTCGCTGCCAGCGAGCTCCCCGAAGCCGGCAACGCCTTCCTGCTGGAGCTGCCGCCCAGCGCCTAGCCCGCCCCAGCCACGAGGGCGGCCAGGGCCAGCAGCAGCAGGGTCAAGCTCTCCACCCATTCCACGCAGGCGCCATAGCTGTCACCGCTGTGGCCCCCCAGGCGGCGGCCCAGCCCCAGCGGCACCAGCCACACCGGCAGCAGGCCCAGCCAGCCCTGCCAGGGCCAACCCATCGACGCCGCCACCAGGGTGAGCGGCACCAGCAACACCAGCGCTGGTCTGAGCTCCCGGCCGAGGCCGAGCCAGTGCCGCTGATGAAACGCGGCCGTGCCGGCGGGCCGCAGGTATGGGAAGAGATGCATGGCCAGCAACGGGGCGATGCGGCCCCACACCCCAGCCCAGACCAGGCCGAGAGCCACCAGGGGACCGAGGTTCAGCTCCGCCAGGGTGAGCAGCGCGGCCGCCCGCAGCAACAGCACCTGGACCAGGGCCAGCACCCCACTGGCCCCGACCCGGCTGTCGTCCATCGCCTCCAGGGCCCGCTCGCCGGCCGCCAGGCCATCGGCCGTGTCCATCACCCCATCGGCGTGGATGCCGCCCGTCAGCCAGAGGCCAAAGGCCAGGACCAGAGCGACGCGGGCCCCTCCCGGGAGCCAGGGTTCCGCCAGGCACCAGAGCAGGCCCTGCAGCAGGCCCTGCAGCAGGCCGATCCACGGGGCGAAGCGGGCAATCCGCTCAAAGCGGGGCTGCAGCCGTGGCCAGGCGGGCAGCACCGTATAGAAGATCCAGGCCCCGGCCAGATCGCGCAGCCAGGAAGGCGCCGCCAGGGGCCTCATCGCCCACTCCACGGCGAACGAACTAAGTTCAACGCCGAACCGTTCCAGCCGCCGTGACCCGCTCCGCCGCAGCGGCCGACCCCTTCCGGTTCGAGATCACGGCCGAGTGCCCCTGGACCCAGGCCCGCTGCGGGGTCTTTCACACGCCCCATGGCCGGGTTGACACGCCCCGCTTCATGCCGGTGGGCACCCTGGGCACCGTGAAGGGGGTGACCCCGGCCCAGCTGGCGGCCACCGGCGCCCAGATGGTGCTCGCCAACACGTATCACCTGCACCTCCAGCCCGGTGAGGGGATCGTGGCCGAAGCCGGCGGGCTGCACCGCTTCATGGGCTGGGATGGGCCCCTGCTCACCGATTCTGGTGGATTCCAGGTGTTCAGCCTCGGCAAGATAAATCTGATAAGTGACGAGGGAGTGGTGTTCCGCTCGCCCCGAGACGGCTCCCGCATCAGCCTCACACCGGAGCGTTCGATGCAGATCCAGATGGCGCTCGGGGCCGATGTGGCCATGGCCTTCGATCAGTGTCCGCCCTATCCCGCCAGCGAAAACGACGTGGGCGAGGCCTGCCGCCGCACCCACGCCTGGCTGGAGCGTTGCATGGCCACCCATGACCGCAGCGACCAGGCGCTGTTCGGCATTGTTCAGGGGGGCACCTTCCCCCATCTGCGCGAGCAGGCGGCACGGACGGTGAGTGCCATGGACCTGCCCGGTATCGCCATCGGCGGCGTGAGCGTGGGGGAGCCGGTGGAGGCCATGCACCGGATCGTGCGCCAGGTCGCGCCGCTGCTGCCCAGGGATCGTCCCCGCTATCTGATGGGTGTGGGCAGCCTGCGGGAAATGGCGATCGCCGTGGCCCAGGGCATCGACCTGTTCGACTGCGTGCTGCCCACCCGCCTGGGCCGCCACGGCACCGCCCTGGTGGGGGGCGAACGCTGGAACCTGCGCAACGCCCGTTTCCGCCACGACCACACCCCGCTCGATTCCAGCTGCGCCTGCCCGGCCTGCACAGGTCACAGCCGGGCTTATCTGCATCACCTGTTCCGCAGCAGCGAACTGCTCGGCCGGATCCTGCTCAGCCTGCACAACCTCACCCAGCTGATTCGCTTCAGCACAGCCATGGCGACGGCCATCCGCGAGGGCTGCTTTGCAGAGGATTTCACTCCCTGGGAGCCCGGCTCCGGGGCCGCTCACACGTGGTAGCGTCCAGCCCATATCACGTTTTCGCCGTTCAGGGATGGTCTTCTCCGCGCTGATTACCGCCACCACCCTGGCCGAACTTCCCGAGGCCTACCAGGCCTTCGGCCCACTGGTCGACATCCTGCCGATCATCCCCCTGTTCTTCCTGCTGCTGGCTTTCGTCTGGCAGGCCTCCGTCGGCTTCCGCTGAGCCGTCGAGCCAGGCAGGCACACCAAACCAAACCACAGCTCGCAGGCAGCGCCTCAGCCACCCCGCAGCACTGCCCAGGCAAAAGCTGGCAACGCCAGCATCCGTCGCCAACGGCTCGGCTCCTGGATCAGCCGGTACAACCATTCGATCTGCAGGGCTCCCATCCAGGCGGGGGCCCTTTTTTTGGTTCCGGCCCAGACATCGAAACTGCCGCCCACCCCCATCCATAGGCCGCCCTGACCCTGATGCAGCCGCTGGATCCAGGTTTCCTGGCGAGGGACCCCCAGCGCCACCAGCACCAGATCCGGCTGGCTGGCTTGCAACGTGGCTTCCAGCCCCGGCCAGGCCGCATCGGGTTGATAGCCGTGTACCGCCGCGACCAGATCGAGTTCCGGCAGTCGCCGCAGCAGGCGCTCTCGCAGGCGCTCCATCACCGTGGGCGATGCCCCCACCAGGGCCACCCGCCATCCCCGCTCGGCAGCCTCCACCAGCAGCCGATCAGCCAGCTCGATGCCCGGGCTGCGTCTCACCCGGTACCCCTGCCGCCCCAGGGCCCAGACCACCCCCGCCCCATCGGGGATGACCAGCTCGGCGGCTCGAATCACATCCCCGAGGGCCGGATCCTCGAGCGCTGCCATCGTCATCTCGGCGTTGAGGGTGACGATCTGACCGCCGCCGCGGCCATGCAGCCCGAGCGCGGCATCCACCACATCTGCGCAGACATCGACCGGCAGTCCCAGCACCTTCGAGCGGAGGCCCCCGGGAACCTGAGTTTCCGTCACCATCACGGCCAGGTCCCTTCGGACCACAGGGGAGAATCTAGGGAGAGTACCCATCTGCAGGGCAGATCCCTCCATCAACCTCGCAACCAGGCCGACCATGACGAGCGAGTGGACCCGCGATGGAGGCCTGGAGCCGCCCCTGCAGGAGCAGCTGGGCGCCCGACAACTCAGCGATGAGGACGCCCACGAGCTGCTTCGCCACCTCGACAGCCAGATCGAGCGGGTGGTGCTGGCCCGTCAGCATCCGATCAGCGGACTGCTGCCGGCGAGCACCGCCAACACCGTGCACGGCAACTACGGCGATGCCTGGTTGCGGGATTGCGTCTACTCCATTCAGTGCGTCTGGGGGCTGGCCCAGGCCCACCGCCGCCTGAATGGACCCTGCACCCGCAGCCATGAGCTGAACCAGCGGGTGCTGCAACTGATGCGCGGCCTGCTTACCGCCATGATGCGCCAGGCACCGAAGGTGGAGCGCTTCAAGCGCAGCCTTGACCGGCTCGACGCCATCCATGCCAAGTTCGACACCGGCACGGGCAACCCGGTGGTGCCCGACGACGGCTGGGGGCATCTGCAGCTCGACGCCACGGCCCTCTATCTGCTGCAACTGGCCCAGCTGACCCGGGCCGGGCTGGTGGTGGTGCAGAGCAGCCATGAGCGGGATTTCCTGCAGAACCTGGTGTATTACGTGGCCCGGGCCTACCGGATCGCCGACTACGGCATCTGGGAGCGGGGCGACAAGGGCAACCACGGCGAACCGGAGCGCAACGCCAGCTCGATCGGTCTGGTCAAGGCGGCCCTGGAGGCCCTGAAGGGCCTCGATCTCTACGGCCCTTATGGCGACGGCAGCTGCTGCCTGCACATCCCCCATCCGGCGATTGTGCGGCTGCGGCGGGCCCTGCAGGCCCTGCTGCCTCGGGAGTCGGCCAGCAAGGAAGTGGACAGCGCCTGCCTCTCCGTGATCGGCTACCCCGCCTGGGCGGTGGAGGACCCGGAGCTGGTGGAGCGCACGCGCAGCAAGATCCGCCGTGATCTCGGCGGCGCCTACGGCTACAAGCGTTTTCGCCGCGACGGCCACCAGACCCTGGTGGAGGACCACGAACGGCTCCACTACGAACCGGAGGAACTGGCCCAGTTCGAGGGCATCGAGTGCGAGTGGCCCCTGTTCTTCGCCTATGAGCTGGTCACGGCCTGCTGCGAGGAGCGCTGGAGCGAGGCCTGGCAGTGGCGGCGGCGCCTCGAGGCGGTGAGCGTGGAAGTCGATGGCGTGCCCGAACTGCCCGAGCTCTATCTGGTGCCGGCCGACGCGATTGAGGCGGAACGACTCCATCCCGGGACCCAGGAACGGATCGCCAATGAGAACGTGCCTCTGCTCTGGACCCAGAGCCTCACCTGGCTGGGTGACCTGCTGCTCAACGGTCTGTTGAGTCCGGAGGACATCGATCCCAGCCGCCGACGCCTGCCGGGCCCCCTCGGCGCTGAGCGGGTGCTGGTGGCCCTGGTGCCTGAGAATGACACCATTGCCGCGGCGCTCGAGCAGGCCGGCCTGCCGGTGACCCAACCCCACGGTTCGGTGCGGGTGGCCAGCTCCAGGGAACTGGGCCGACGCATGGCCTCGGTGGGGGCGAACGCCAGGCTTGGCCTCAGTGGCTATCCGCCGGTACGAATGGAAACCATGGCGACGGCCCTGCTGTATCGCAGACCCGCTGGCAGTGGCCAGAACGGGAGCTGCGACGAGATGATGGCTTTCCTGCCCTCGGTGCTGGAGGAGGGCACCTTCTACCTGGCGGACGACCCGGAGCAGCTGGTGGACACCGTGACCAGTGAGCTTCGGCTGCTCCAGCGGCAGTGGCGCGGCGATGGCCTGCCCCTGCTGTTGATCCCCCTGGCGGCCAGCCCCTTTCAGCGGGATCCCGCCACCCTGATCCGCATGGGTGAAGCCCTGCGCAGCGGTCTGGTGGAAGGCGTACCGGTGCAGCTTGATCGTCTCGAAGGACTGATCGATCAGGTCTGCTGGGAGGAGCTGCCGCCATCCCAGGAGCAGCCCCTGGCGAGGCGCAGCCAGCCGGCCGCCCCAGTGCTGCGCCACAGCACCAGCCAGACGCCGCTCACGATCCAGCAGGAACAGGAACTGGAGGACATCGCCATCCCCGGACTGGCGGATCTGCTCTGGCGCAGCACCTCTCTGCCCGAGCAGGCGGAAGTGCTGGAGCAACTGGTGCAGCGGCTGGGGCGGAGCGCGATCCTGCAGGGCCCATCCAGCGCCGGACCGCTGAAGCTGCAGGCACTGGTGGAGGAGATCTACCGCCGGGGCCTGGCCGAGGGTGACTGGAACGTGGTGCGGCGCTGCGCCGGACTGATGCAGCTGGTGCATCCACAGCTGGAGGATGCCCTCACCGACATCCTGGTGCGTCAGAAGCAGGTGGTGGTAGGCCGCAACTACACCCACGAGTCACTGATCAGCCAACCCCAGGGCAGCGCCATGATCGGGGCCATGATCCGCCGCTTCAGCGGAGACGACGGCCGCGAGTGGATGCTGCAGCAGGAGCTGCTGCTGGCCCTCGACGGACTGGCCCGCTCGGAGCAGGCCCTGCTCAGCGGCAGCCTGACGATCCAGCTGGGGCAACTGCTGCTCCTGCTCACCAGCGAGCTGGCGGCCGAGTTGGATCTCACCGCCGACGACGCCTTCGAAGCACTCTGCGATTTGCCGCCCCACGCCATCCGGCGGCGCCTGCGCACGGTGCTGGCGGATGTGGACCATGCCCGCGAGGCCCTGCGCCGCAAAGAGCAGCTCCACCTGAGCGGGCGGGTGCGCTGGGAAGTGCCCGATCCCCTCGACGACCTGCCCCTGGGCAGCGGCTGTGGCTGGATGCAGCACCGCCAGCGCCTGGGGGCCTTGCAGCGGGTCCCTCGCGACTTCTACGCCGGCATCTGGGATCTGCTCCACCATTGCCGTGGGCTGGTGATCGGCGACAAGCTGGAGCGGCGCAACCGCCTTGAGAGCGAGCCCCTGCTCTCGGAAAAGACCCCAGGTGAGCGCAACTTCGCGGCCCTGGTGGACCACCTGCTGAGCAAGATCGAAGCTCCTGAATACCGCCAGCTCTGCACCGAGACCCTGCTCTCGCTGGTGGTGTTCGTGGGCGCCAACCCCCAGGTGCGCTTCGACGACTACCTGGCCCTCGACGTGGTGATCGGCCACGCGGTGCGGGTGGGCTGGCAACAGACCCACCCGGAGCTGGGCGGAGAGGATTACGCCAAGCAGAAGTCAGCGGCCTGGGATCTCTTCTACACCTCCTCACCGGCCCGTTGCCGCCGCTGGCAGATCCTGGCCCTGCGCGACCTCACCGAAATCCAGACTGGGGATGGGGATGGGGAGCCGGCCGCTCAGATGGGTGCGTCGAGGGCCATGCAGAGCGAGGGCTGATCCACTGCCAGCTCGATCAGGTTGGCCAGCATCAGGGCCCTGGAGGCCTGCTGGCCATCGACAGCTGGCACCTCGCGGCCGCGCAGGCAGAGCAGGAAGTGTTCCAGCTCGGCATAGAGCGGCTCAATCGAGGTGGTGCTCACTTCCTCGATGAAGCCATCGTTGCGATAGAGCAATTCTCCGTGGTCAGCAGAGACCCACTCATGGGCGCGGCGGTGGATGTGCAGCCGGCGGTTGAGGAAATCGGTCTCCACCAGACTGGCGCGGCAATGGGCGCTGAGGCTGCGGATCTTGCGGTGGGCCATCTTGCTGGCCGTGAGGCTCGCCACCACCCCATTGCTGAAACCGAGGGTGGCATTGACGTAATCGATCGGGCCGTCGGAACTGCGCCCGCCCGCCGCCGCCAGCCTCACCACCTGGGAGCCGGCGAGCTCAAGCACGAGGTCAATGTCGTGGATCATCAGATCGAGCACCACCGACACATCGTTGGCTCGATCGGCATGGGGGCTGTGACGGCGTGCCTCCAGCACCACCACTTCCTCGTTCGCCACCACCTTGAGCAGTTCGCGAAAGGCGGGGTTGAAGCGCTCGATATGGCCCACCTGAAGCTGGCGCCCCGCCAGTTCCGCGGCCTGAATCAATTCGCTGGCCTCCTCCTGGCTGGCGGCGATCGGCTTCTCGATCAGAACATGCAGCCCGGCCTGGAGGCAGGCCATGCCAACCCGGTGGTGAAGCAGGGTGGGAACGGCAATGCAGACCGCCTCGACCTCGGGGAGCAGATCGTCGAAGTTCTCGAACCAACGGCAGCCGAACTGCTCAACAGCCAGCTGACCGCGACGTTGATCGGGATCGGCCACCCCCACCAGCTCGGCGTCCCGCAGCAGGCTCAGGACTCTGGCGTGGTGCCATCCCATGTTGCCGATGCCGATGACCCCCACCTTGACCGGGGTGATGGGATCGCTGCTCATCGCCGCACCAGCACACCCGCCAACGTGATCTCCAGCCGCTCCAGTGCAGGCATTATCAATGATCATCCGCTCCGGCGGCTCCAGCGCTGGTGAGGAGTCGTCTCAGTCGGAGCCGCGACGGGTGATCTGAACCCGCTCGATGCGGGGGCCGTCCATGGCACTGATCTCGAACTGGTGCCCCTTCCAGCGCAGGCTCTCGCCGGGGGCCGGGATGTGCTGCAGCCGCTCCAGCATGAAGCCCGCCAGAGTGTGATGGCCGTCGGCCTCCGGCAGGGAGAGGCTGAGCTGGCGGTTGAGCTCGAAGATCTCCAGATCGCCGGCCACCAGCCAGGTGTCGTCCTGCAGCCGCTGCAGGTTCTGGCGGATCGTGATCAGATCGTCCTCATCGCCGACGATCTCGCTGGTGAGGTCGGCCACGGTGACCAGGCCCTCGGTGCCGCCATGTTCATCCACCACCACCAGCAGGGGCTGGCCGCTGCGGATCAGCGGCAGAAGCGCCGCCAGGGACACCGCTTCCTGCACCCGCGCCACCGGGGTGATGTAGGGAGCCAGGGGCGTGTCGCCCTGCAGAAGCCCCTGGGCAATCGGTTCGGCCAGGCGGCGCAGGTCCAGCACACCGCGCACGTCATCAAGCGACTGGCCGATGACGGGGAAACGCGCGTGGGCGGTGGCGTGCACCGCCTCCATCAGCTCGGCGAAGGTCACCTCCAGGGGCAGGGTGACCATGCCGGAACGGGGCACCATGACCTCACGCACCTGGGTGTCCCGCAGCGAGAACACCCCTTCGAGGATGCTGCGCTCATCCGGAAGCAGACCGGTGACGCTGTTGGATTCGATCAGGGTTTCCAGCTCGCCGGCGGAGAGGGCGGGCACCAGCTCATCCCAGTTGCGGGGCAGCCCCAGCAGGCGCAGCAGGCCATTGGCGAAACGCTCCACCAGGATCAGCAGAGGCCAGAGGGTGCGGATCACCCACTCCAGCAAGGGTGCCAGCTGCAGTGCCGAGCTCTCCGGCCGGTGCATCACCCAGGCCTTGGGAGCCACGCCACCGATCACCGTGGCCAGCCCCACCAGGGCCAGAAACACCAGCACATCGACCCAGAGGCGCTCGGCCCCAGGATCGAGCCGCGCCGCCAGACCGCGGCCACCCCAGCCGAGGGCCACCATGGCCAGGGCCGCCCCCAGCTGGGTGGCGACCAGCACCCGGCGTAGGCGCTGCTGCAACCGCTCCGCCGAGAGGGCGCCGCCGTGACCGTCGGCGGCGAGCACCTTGACCCGGCTGGGCCGCAGGTGAATCAGGGCGAACTCGCTGGCAGCGAAGAAGGCCAGCAGCGCCAGCAGGGCCAGCAGCACAACGAGCAGGCGCATGGGAAGAAGAGCAGCGAGCGGGTAGGGGTTCACTCCACGGTGACGCTCTTGGCCAGATTGCGAGGCTGATCCACATCAAGGCCGCGGTGGGCGGCGATGTGATAGCTGAGCAACTGCATCGGAATCACCGTCAACAGGGGGCTGAGCAGCTCATCCACCTCAGGCACCGGTAACAGCACATCGAAGATCTCCGTGTCGGGGCCGCGTGGGGCCACGCCGATCAGCCGGGCGTCGCGCGCCTTCGCCTCCTGGGCGTTGGAGAGCACCTTGTCGAAAACAGTGCCGGGCACCGCGATCGACACCACCGGCACCCGTGCGTCGAGCAGGGCGATGGGGCCGTGCTTCATCTCACCGGCCGGATAGCCCTCGGCATGGATGTAACTGATCTCCTTGAGCTTCAGGGCCCCTTCAAGGGCGATCGGGAAGTTGATGCCACGGCCCAGAAAGATCACATCCTGGGTGTCGGCGAACTGGTGGGCCAGCTCGGCGCAGAGCAGATCCTGCTCCTCCAGCAGGGTCTGCAGCTGGGCGGGCAGAGCCCGCAGCCCGGCCACCAGCTCGAGCAACTGGGCCGGGGAGCGGCTGGAGCGGCGCTCGGCGAATGAGAGGGCGAGGCCGTAGAAGGCGAGCAGCTGACCGAGGAAGGTCTTGGTGGCAGCCACGCCCACCTCGATGCCGGCGCCGATGTCGAGCAGGTGGGGCACCAGCCGGCCCAGGGAGCTCTCCGGCCGATTGGTGATGCCCAGCAGCCTGGGAGCGAAAGCCGGATCAGCGATCAGCTCCCGGCGTTTCTGCTCCATCTGCAGAGCCGCCAGGGTGTCGGCGGTCTCACCCGACTGGGTCACGCCGATGGTGAGGGTATGGGGGGCCAGCGGAGGAGGCGCGTAGCGGAATTCACTGGCGTAGTGCACCGCAGTGGGCAGTCCCGCGAGCTGCTCCAGCAGATAGGCCCCCACCTGGGCCGCATGGCGACTGGTGCCGCAGGCCAGGATCTGGATCCGCTCCACCCCGTCGAAGAGCTGATCCTGAAGCGGCAGGGCCACCAGCGACGGGGTGCCGGGCACTCCCGGCGACTCGGTGGGCAGATGGCGAGCCACCCAGAGCGCCGCCGTCTCGGGTTGCTCGTGGATCTCCTTATGCATGAAGTGGCGGAAACTGCGCTTGTCCGCCACGTGCTCGGTGCCCTGCAGCAGGCTGGGGGCGCGCTGCACCCGCTCGGCCGCCGGCCCATAGAGCTCGATGCCCAGCGGGGTGAGCAGGGCCGTTTCGCCGTCTTCGAGGGGGAGGATGGTGCGGGTGAAGCCCGCCAGGGCAGGAGTATCACTGGCGCAGAGGAATTCCCCCTCCCCCAGACCGATCACCAGCGGCGCCTGGCGGCGGGCCACCACCACCGCTCCGGGCGCATCGGCCCAGACCACCGCCAGGGCATAGGCCCCGTGCAGCTGGGGCAGCACCTGCTGCACCGCCTGGAGCAGCAGCTGGGGCGAAGGCTGGCTGCCCGAGCGCTGAAGCTCCCCGAGCTTCCGGGCCACCAGGTGAGGGATCACTTCGGTGTCGGTGTCGGAGCGGAAGTGAACTCCTTCCGCCTGCAGCGACTCCCTGAGGAGACGGTGGTTCTCGATGATGCCGTTCTGAACCACGGCAAGACTGCCGCTGCCATCCAGATGGGGGTGTGCGTTGCGCTCCTCCGGCTTGCCATGGGTGGCCCAGCGGGTGTGGCCGATGCCGCAATGACCCAGGGCACCCTGGGCCTCATAGCGGCCCGTGAGGTTGACGAGCTTGCCCTCGGCCCGCAGCAGGGTGAGCCGCCCGGACGGGTGGCCGCTGCCGGGCTCCGGTGCCTGGACGGTGGCGATGCCAGCGGAGTCGTAGCCGCGGTATTCGAGCTGGCGCAGACCCTCCAGCAGCAGGGGAGCCGCCTCACGGGAGCCGATGACCGCAACGATGCCGCACATGGCTGAGGGGCCGGACTTCGGCTGTTTCTAAAGGATCACCGCCCGCGCGCCTAGCCCGCCGGCGTTGCGGCGGAAGGAGTGAGCGACGCCGGCAGCCATAAAAAAAGCCCGGGAAAGCCGGGCGGACATGCTCAGAGCGGGTGCAGGCCTCAGTAGGCCAGGCCCATGCTCCGGCTGGTTTCATCCCCGAGATAGACGCGGATGCTCAGGAAATCAGTGGGGCAAGCGGTTTCGCAGCGCTTGCAACCCACGCAGTCTTCGGTACGAGGCGATGAGGCGATCTGGCCAGCTTTGCAGCCGTCCCAGGGAACCATCTCGAGAACGTCGAGAGGGCAGGCACGGACGCACTGGGTGCAGCCGATGCAGGTGTCGTAGATCTTGACTGAATGGGACATGCCCGGCCAGAGAGCGAACGGCGTCCGGTCAAAGTACTCAAACAGTCTGGAAGCCCACCGTCAGTGGTCTCAGGCCGTCACCCTTTTTCATACGGACCAGGGAGCCGTTCAGGGCGACCCGTAGGATGCGGCCTCCCACACACCGGCCATGTCACAGGAAGCGATCTTCGAGAAAGTCCGTTCGATCGTTGCCGAGCAGCTCAGCGTCGATGCCGCTGAAGTGAAGCCGGAGTCGAATTTCCAGAATGATCTGGGCGCGGACTCGCTCGACACGGTGGAACTGGTCATGGCCCTGGAAGAGGCCTTCGACATCGAGATCCCTGACGAGTCGGCCGAAGGCATCACCACCGTTGGTGACGCCGTCAAGTACATCCTGGACAAGCAGGCCTGAGGGTGTCGATGGTGGAGGGTCTCCGCCGTGTCGTGGTCACGGGCCTCGGCGCGGTCACACCGATCGGCAACGACGTCTCCCAGTACTGGGACGGGTTGCGGCTCGGCTCTAACGGGGTGGCGCCGATCACTCTGTTTGATGCCTCACGGCATGCCTGCCGATTCGCGGCCGAGGTGAAGAACTTCGATCCCAGCGATGTGCTGGATCGCAAGGAGACCAAGCGCTGGGACCGTTTCTGTCAGTTCGGTGTCGTGGCCTCCAAGCAGGCGGTGGACCAGGCGCAACTCCTGATCGACGAGAGCACGCAGCACCGCATCGGTGTGGCGATCGGCTCCGGTGTGGGCGGGTTGCTGATGATGGAAAGTCAGGCCCATGTGCTCGCCGACCGGGGACCGGACCGGGTCAGCCCGTTCTGCGTGCCGATGATGATTCCGAACATGGCGGCCGGGCTGACCGCCATTGCGCTCGGAGCCAAGGGTCCCAGCAGTGCTGTATCCACGGCCTGCGCCGCTGGATCCAATGCCATCGGCGATGCCTTCCGCCTGATCCAGCTCGGCCTGGCCGACGCCATGGTGTGCGGCGGAGCTGAATCGGCGATCACTCCCCTGGGGGTGGCGGGCTTCGCCAGTGCCAAGGCCCTCTCCTTCCGCAACGACGACCCCGCCACCGCCAGCCGCCCCTTCGACGCCGAACGCAACGGCTTCGTGATCGGTGAGGGCTCAGGAATCCTGGTGCTCGAAAGCCTGGAGAATGCCCGCGCCCGCGGGGTCGAGATCCTGGCCGAGGTGGTGGGCTACGGCATGACCTGTGACGCTCACCACATCACCTCCCCGACCCCGGGGGGCCTGGGTGGCGCCGAAGCGATGCGGCTGGCCATGGCCGACGCACGGCTGGAGCCCGAGCAGGTCGACTACGTCAATGCCCACGGCACCAGCACCCAGGCCAACGACAGCAACGAGACCGCGGCGATCAAGGCAGCTCTGGGCGAGCACGCCTACCGGATTCCCGTCAGTTCGACCAAGTCGATGACCGGTCACCTGCTCGGCGGCAGCGGAGGGATCGAGGCCGTGGCCGCCGTCCTGGCGATAGGCCACAACCTCGTACCACCTACCATCAATTACCAAAATCCGGATCCGGCCTGTGATCTGGATGTCGTGCCCAATCAGGCGCGGGAACAGAAACTGAACGTCGTGCTCTCGAATTCGTTCGGGTTTGGCGGTCACAACGTCTGCCTCGCCTTCCGTCGGATGCGCTGAAGAGCTGGCACTGCCAGCTCTGGGCCGCCCGGAACGCCTCACTCCCCCCACTCCTTCCCCAACCATGGTCGCCGCCCCCACAGTGGACACCCTGTCCGTCGACAACCTCTGCGTCAACAGCATTCGCTTCCTGGCGATCGACGCGATCAACAAGTCCAACTCCGGGCACCCCGGCCTGCCGATGGGCGCGGCACCGATGGCCTATGCCCTGTGGGATAAGCACCTGCGCCACAATCCGGCCAACCCGAAGTGGTTCAACCGCGACCGCTTCGTGCTCTCGGCCGGCCACGGCTGCATGCTGCTGTACGCGCTGCTGCACCTGAGCGGTTACGACAGCGTTTCGATCGAAGACATCAAGCAGTTCCGCCAGTGGGGCTCCAAGACCCCCGGCCACCCCGAAACCTTCGAAACCCCCGGGGTTGAGGTCACCACCGGTCCCCTGGGTCAGGGCATCTCCAACGCCGTTGGGCTGGCGATCGCCGAGGCCCATCTGGCCGCGAAATTCAACCGCCCGGGGACCACGCTCGTCGATCACCACACCTACGTGATCATGGGCGACGGCTGCCACCAGGAGGGTATCTCCGGTGAAGCCGCCTCCCTGGCCGGTCACCTTGGCCTGGGCAAGCTGATCGCCCTCTACGACGACAACCACATCACGATCGACGGCAGCACCAAGGTGTCCTTCACCGAGGATGTGCTCAAGCGCTATGAGGCCTACGGCTGGCACGTGCAGCACGTGGCCGAAGGCAACACCAACATCGAGGCGATCAGCCTCGCGATCGCAGCGGCCAAGGCGGTCACCGACAAGCCCAGCCTGATCAAGGTCACCACCACCATCGGCTACGGCTCCCCCAACAAGGCCGACACCGCCGGGGTGCACGGCGCAGCCCTGGGCGCAGAGGAAGCCGAGCTCACCCGCAAGTCGCTGGGGTGGAGCTATGGCCCGTTCGAGGTGCCTGAGGAGGCCTATGAGCAGTGGCGCAAGGCCCGCGAACGCGGCGCGGGGCTGCAAGCCGAGTGGGACAACACCCTGGCGGCCTACCGCAGCCAGCACCCCGCCGAAGCCGCTGAATTCGAGCGCATGCTGCGCGGCGAACTGCCCCAGAGCTGGGACGCCAAGCTCCCCCGCTTCACCCCCGACGACAAGGGACTGGCCACCCGCCAGTATTCCTACAACGTGCTCAATGCGATCGGTCCCGATCTGCCCGAGCTGATCGGCGGCTCCGCCGACCTCACCCATTCCAACCTCACCGACATCAAGGGGGAGCAGAGTTTCCAGAAGGGCAGCGAAGCCAACCGCTACCTGCATTTCGGTGTGCGCGAGCATGCCATGGCGGCGATTCTCAACGGCATCGCTTACCACGACAGCGGCCTGATTCCCTACGGAGGCACCTTCCTGGTATTTGCCGGCTACATGGTGGGCGCCATGCGCCTCTCGGCCCTGAGTGAGCTGGGCGTGATCTATGTGCTCACCCACGATTCGATCGGCCTCGGCGAAGACGGCCCCACCCACCAGCCGGTGGAGACCCTTGCTTCGCTGCGCTCGATCCCCAACCTGCTGGTGATCCGCCCCGGCGACGGCAACGAAACCAGTGGTGCTTACCAGGTGGCCGTGACCAACCGCAAGCGGCCCACGGTGCTGGCCCTCAGCCGCCAGGCGATGGTGAACCAGCCCAATTCGGCTCCCGAGCATGTGGCCAAGGGCGGTTACATCCTTGAAGACAGCAACGGCAGCCCCGACCTGATCCTGATCGGCTCCGGCACCGAACTGGATCTCTGCGTCAAAGCAGCCAAAGAGTTGCGCGACGAGGGCCACAACGTGCGTGTGGTCTCCATGCCCTGCGTGGAACTGTTCGAGGAGCAGGACGCCGGCTACCGCGAGTCGGTGCTGCCGTCCGCGGTGCGCAAACGCCTGGTGGTGGAAGCCTCCGGCTCCTTCGGCTGGCACAAGTACGTCGGCCTCGACGGTGACACCGTTTCGATCGACCGTTTCGGCGCCTCCGCTCCTGGACCGGTCTGCCTGGAGCAGTTCGGCTTCACCGTGGAGAACGTGGTCGCCAAGGCCCAGGCGCTCTGAGCAACTCACCCTCCACAAGCCAGGATTCGGAGCCGAAGGGCACCCCGGAACGCCTGTCGATCGTGCTGCCGACCTACAACGAACGGCAGAACGTCGCCCGAATCCTGGAGGAACTGCTGCCACTGAAGCAACGCTTCGACCTCGAAGTTCTCTTCGTGGACGACGACTCGGCCGACGGCACGGCGGATCTGGTCAAGCAACTGGCCCATGGCCAGGCGGGTGTGCGCCTGATCCGCCGGGTGGGGCGCGCCGGCCTGGCCAGCGCCATCAAGGAAGGCATCCTCGATGCAACCGGCGATGTGATCGTGGTCATGGACTGCGACGGCCAGCACGAGCCGGCTGCGGTGGAAGCAGCTGTTGAGGCTCTCCTGAGCAGCGGCAGCGATCTGGTGGTGGGCAGCCGCTTCCACGCCGAGGCGGCCATTCATGGCCTGAGTGAGAAGCGCACCCGCAACTCCACCTGGGCCAACACCATTGCCCGCTTCAGCCTTCCGGGCTACCGCCGGCTCACGGATTACATGAGCGGCTTCTTTGCCCTGCGCCCCGAGGCCGCGCTGCGCTATGTGCGGCGGGTGGATGTGAATGGATTCAAGTTTCTCTACGAGCTGCTCTCAATCAGCCGCGGTTCGCTGCGGGTGAGTGAAATCCCCCTGCACTTCCAGGCCCGGGTGGCTGGTGATTCCAAGCTGGATCTGGCGATCGTCTGGGATCTGGGGGTGTCAATTCTGCACACCCTGCTGCTGCGCTCGATTCCCCGCCGAGCCATCAGCTTCGCCCTGGTGGGCCTGAGCGGAGTGGCGGTTCAGATGCTGGTGGTGCAGGCGCTGATGGGCGCCGCGGGGCTGGTCTTCAAGCAAGCACTGCCGATTGCGGTGGTGGTGGCTGCCAGCTCCAATTACCTGATCAACAACGCACTGACCTTCCGCTTCCAACGCCAACAGGGAACAGCGCTGCTGAAGGGCCTGCTCAAGTTCCTGCTGGTGGCCTCCCTGCCGGTGCTGGCCAATGTGGGCGTGGCCTCCACGTTTTACAACCTGGTGTCCCGCAACACCTTCTTGGCGCAACTGGCCGGCATTCTGGTGGTGTTCGTTTGGAACTACGCGGCGTCGTCCAGGCTTGTCTGGAACACACCTTAGGGGTCCTGAGTCCATGTGACAGGTCCATCTGGGCGATGATGCTGGAGAAGTACCACGACGCTTTTCCCAGAGAGAAAAACGGAAGTATCAGCCGGCCAAGGACTAACTTTCTCGGCTTGATTCAGAGCGACCTGCTTTTCCTTCTCGCTAGGCCTGCGGAGCAGATTCTCTCCGAGAAGAAAGTTGAGGATCTCAATCTGGCGATAGCTGGCGAAGGCTTCGGTGGTGAGCATATGGGGGGCGTCCTTTACGGACGGCCAGCGCACGAAGTCCGCGATTCGGAAGGGAGGATAGCGACCGATGACCACAAGCGCTGTCCGCTCCTTAATAGGTGTGCCCAGCAAGGGCTCAACCCGCACCAGAACACGATTGATCATGTTGAGTTCATAGGTCGTCTTGAGCTGGGCGGCATTGGATTGCTGGGTGCCGAGCACCAGGAAGAACCAGAGCAGCAGCCAGGCCAGCGGCAGGGCCGCCCAGCGAAGCGATCTTGGCTGCAGCGCAAGCCCCAGAAAGAAAAGGAGCGCGTAGCCGTGGGCCGCATAGAACCTGCCGCTGTCAGTGGGCGTGGCGCTGTTCACGATGTTGGCGGCGTTCACCGCCACCGGAACCAGAAGAACGGCGGCGAGCAGGGCCAGCCGAACCGATCGATCCAGGCCCGGCCAGGCCTGCAGAGCGAGCAAACCCAGGGCAACAAGGATCAGGGGAATCAGGCCGAGCACTCCCCGGGGCACACCCCCCACTCCCGAAGCCAGATAGTCAAAGAACGTCCGGTAGGACTCACCCACCTCCTCGATGGCCTGACCCGCGCCGTTGAGACGGGTACTGGGCCAGATCGGAGCTGTAATCACGACCTTCGAGCTGATCCAGAACAGCACGGCCGACAGCAATAAAGGAGCCGGAGCGAGCAGTGCCTCACGCAGGACTGCCGGCGGTTCGGCGTCGGGAGCGGACCGACGCCGAACCGCATGAACCGTCAACACGAGAATCAGATTGAACAGCAGGAAGACACTGACCGAGGCGATCTTCGGCGCATAGGTGGCCAGGGCCATGAAGTAGAACGTGGAGGTGCCCAGAATTCTCGTGGGGTCACGCCTGCTCAGCACCCACACCAACGAGCCCAGAATCACGAACGTATCGGCGATCACGAACGAGATGTGGTCAGCGGCAAACGAGTAATAGTCAAGAAAAGCGGGGTACAGGCAAAGAATTCCAGCCAGCAGGAAGACATGCATCTTTCTCTGCAGCCCCACCAACCGGGCAAAAAGAATGCCATTCAATGCCTGAAGAAGGGCCGCACCGATCATCTGCAGGGACTGGACTCCGCTGCCGCCCTGAGCCAGGATGATCAGGTCGGCCAGCCATCGGCCTTCGCCCGATGTCTTGAAGCTTGGATAGTCGTAGAGCCTGCTGTTGGGAAAGGTATGATCCGTCAGCGTCATCTCCGTGAAGAAGTAGCTGTAGGCCACGATCTGCAGCAGGAGCAGCGCTATGAAGACGAGGCGATACCGAGCGGCCCAGGCGATGAAGGTCCGAAGCAAGGCCCGCAGAGAGATCCTGCCATAGGAAAGTCCTGCGTTCCAGCTCTCCGTTGCGGACATATCCCGCCAAGCGATGCGGAATGATTATGCCTCAGAGCTCCCCAGTGATCCCTACGGCCACCTCAGCAGCCTGGATGCCCACCGACCGCATCCACAGGCAGAAATTGCCCTCCCACCGGAATCAGCGGAAAACAATCGAAGCCACCCTTGTGCAGAGCTGCTGCATGGCGCGAGGTCCACAGTCCCCTCAGACAGGATCAGATGGCGTTCAGGGCAATTAGAGAAGAATCCCTGCGATACGCCTCGGTGCACGTGTGTAAAATGGTTCGCGAATGCCGTGCCTGGCTCGATCAGCCATGCATGCCCCTAGTGGACCTATCCCGCCTGTGTCCATAAACGAAGGAAGAGCGAGCAGAACCCGGCCAGTCGGTCTGCTGGTCTGGTGCGCAGTCCTGGCCAGCAGTCTGTTCACCCTCTGGTTCTGGCTGAGTACGGCTTCACAACCTCTGGTCGATCAGCATGGCTTTCGGCAGACGCAGACCGCACTTTCGGCTTTTCATCTGTTCCAGAACGGGAACGGCCTCCTGAACTACGAGACCCCTGTCCTGGGGAAACCGTGGTCCATCCCCTTCGAGTTTCCCACCTTCCAGCTGGCAGCTTACTCGCTAAAGAGAATCTCAACCTTTGATCTTACCAGCGCGGGACGGCTGACCAGCATCGGCTTCGCCATGGGCTGCCTAGCCATCGGCATTGCCATTCTCAGACAGTTCTCGATATCGAAAGCTGGCATCATTGTCTTTACACTGCTTTATCTTTCTTCGCCGATTTACCTGTACTGGAGCAGAACTTTCATGATCGAAAGTACTGCCTTGCTGCTCAGCCTGGCAGCTCTCTACCTGTATTGGGCATCAAGGCGACTTGATGACAGGCACTGGGGGAAAATCCTTACGGTCCTCACCTCTCTTCTGATTTGCCTGACGCTGGCGCTGCTGACCAAGGCCACCACCGCCTTGCCGGTGTTCCTGCTGATCCTGATCGACCAAACCTATGCGATGGGGGCCGCCACCCTGCGCCGAACCCACAGCATCGACAGACGCAGAATCCTCGCCCGTGGCATCATAGTTCTCGCTATTCTCCTACTGTCGTTTCTTACCTTGAAGGGTTGGACTGCTCACGCCGACGCACTCAAGGAGCTCAATCCATTTGCACGATTCCTCACTTCCAAACAGCTTGCTAGATGGAACTTTGGTGATTTTCGTCAACGCCTCTCAGGCGATCTGTGGGTCGGCGCTGTGTGGCAAAGGATGCTGACTCCAAGTGGATCCATTCCAATTGCCATTATTTTGATTCTCGGCACCATCAAGACTCGCCCAAATAGCCAGAGCCGCTATCTCATTCTCTGCTTTATGGGCTTGGCGCTGGTACCGCTGTTCATCTTCACCAATCTCCACATCATACATAACTACTATCAGTACGCCAATGAGATTTATCTACTTCTCGCAATCGCCGTCTCCATCGATGCTCTGACTAGCTCAGGACGCCGATCGTGGAATCTCCTTGCTGGCATCTGCCTGACTATCATTATCATCAGCTTCTATGGAAACTTCTTCCAATCTTACTATCGTGATGCTCAGATCACGGACAATGCAGAAAGCATGGCAGGCGCCTACACAAGAAGTATCACGGACCCAACGGAAGCCATCCTTGTGTTCGGCGACGATTGGAGTTCGGCCATGGCCTTCCATTCACAACGCAGAGCGTTCACCTTCCGTCCGGCCCTTACGACCTCAGGCGACGGGATCAATCAGAATTATATTCTGGCCAACCCAGCTGATTTCATCGGTCCGCTCAGACTCGGAGCCATCGCAAGCAGGGGAGAAAAGATTCCTGCCGACAAAGTGTCCATAGCCTGCGGTCGAGCCACCAGTGGGGAACCCCATGTCGAGGGCGATTGGCTGATCTACTCCTGCCGATCCAGCGCAGCGCGTGTACAGCCTGATGCGTCATCAGATATCAGGTCTTGAGTCCTCAAGCCCCCTCCTGTCTCTCCCATCGCTGAGTCCTTGGCCTTTGTTCCTTCCCTGATCCGTTCTTGCCGACCCCGGCAATGGAGCAAGAACCTGCTGGTGTATGCCTCGGCCGTGTTCGCTTTCTCGCTGGCTCCGTCGGTCTGGTGGAATTCCAGCCTTGCCCTGATCTGCTTTTGCCTGATCTCCAGCAGCGTCTACCTGGTCAACGACATCATCGACGTCGAGGCCGATCGCCGACACCCCAGAAAATGCCACCGGCCGATCGCCTCTGGAGCCGTTCCGATCCCGGCGGCCCTGACGGCCTCCGCCTTTCTGGCGTTGGCGAGCCTTTCCCTGGCAGCGACCCTGACGCCCAGTCTCGCCATGGTGGTTCTGGCCTACGCCCTGATCCAGCTCGCCTACTGCCTGGGGCTCAAACGCCAGCCCCTGATCGACCTGTTCTGCATCGCCTCCGGCTTTTTGCTGCGGGCCGTCGCCGGGCTGGTGGCCACGGGGCTCGGCAGCTCCCCCTGGTTCCTGCTCTGCGTGGGCCTGCTCGCCCTCTTCCTGGCGGTGGAGAAACGCAAGGCCGAACTGCGGGTCTCCATGGATCGAGGGGTGATCACCCGGCAGGTGCTGGAGCGCTACTCGCTTCCCCTGCTCCAACGGCTGGAATCCTTGGTAGCGAGCAGCGCCTTCATGGCCTACAGCCTCTGGAGCGCAGGTCCCACGCTCCAGGGAGCTCCCACCAGCTGGATGCTGCTGACGGTTCCATTCGTGCTGGTGGGAATCTTTCGCTACCAGCTTCTCAGTGACCCCGAGGAGGCCGAACGACGGGCCAGTCGGCATCCCGACCAGAGCACAGAACGTCCGGAGGAGATCCTTCTGGGCGACCGCGGCATCCAGCTCACCCTGTTGGGCTGGATGACCACCGTGGTCATGGTAGGGATGGGCCACAGAATGGCTTGGTTCCCATGATTCGCAGCGCCTTCGTGCTCGGCAGCACCAGTGCTGTCGCAGCGGCGCTCTGCAGGGCGCTGGCCAGGCAGGGCTGTCGCCGCTTCCACCTGGTCGCCCGCGACGCCCCCGCCAACGAACGGCTGGCCGCCGAACTGCGTGTGCGCCATGGGGCCGACGTCAGCCTGGAAACATGCGATCTTTTCGCCACAGCCTCCCTGGACAAGCCGCTGAGGCCCAGCATCGATCAGAGCTTCGATCTCTATCTCATCACTGCAGGCTCGCTCGGGGATGCCGAGGTGGCACGGTCTGATGCAGCTGAAGCGCTGGCGATCACAGCCGCCAACTACAGCGGGCTGCTTCCCTGGCTGACCGCCATCGTCACATCCGAACGGATCGCCAGGCCCGGCAGACTGTGGGTGTTCACTTCAGTGGCCGCCGACCGGGGCAGGCCCTCCAACTACCACTACGGCGCAGCGAAAGCGGCCCTCACCACCTACTGCGAAGGGCTGCTGCTGCGCTGTCAGGGCCAGCCGTTCTGCGTGCGCATTCTCAAGGCGGGTTTTATGGCCACACCGATGACGCTCGGCAAGGCCCCACCCCTGCTCTGCGCCAGCCCCGAGTCTGTGGCCCTGGACCTGCTGCGACGGCCCGATCGCCGTGGCATCGAGTACATCCCCTGGTGGTGGGCACCGCTGATGTGGATGGTTCGCCTGCTGCCACGCCAGCTGGCCAGCAAGCTATGACCCTCTCCTTTCCCTCGGAAACCCGCACCCTCACGGGCTGGGGCCGCACGATGCCCGTAAAGGCGACGGTCTGGAAACCAGCGTCGCTGGAGCAGTTGCAGCAGCTGGTGCACCAGGCCAGGCCGGGCAGCCTGATTCCCCGCGGCCTCGGCCGGTCCTACGGGGATGCTGCCCAGTGCGCCGATGGGAATGTGATCGATCTGGGCGGATTCGATCGGATCGAACTCGATCCGATCCAAGGCACGGTCACGGCCGGAGCTGGTGTCAGCCTCGCCTCGGTGCTGCGGGTGATCGTTCCGGCCGGATTTTTCCTGCCCGTCACCCCCGGCACCCGCAACGTGACGGTGGGCGGTGCCATCGCCGCCGACGTGCACGGCAAGAACCACCACGTCGAGGGCAGCTTCGCCAGCCACGTGCGCCACCTTCAGCTGGTCGACGGCAACGGTGACCAGCACACTCTGCAGCCGGATGGCGAGGAGGAAGCCGCGGCCGCCTTCTGGGCCACCGCCGGCGGCATGGGTCTCACTGGCGTCATCACCGAGGCCACCTTCTCTCTCCTGCCGATCCGCACGTCCCTGATCAGCGTCGATACCGACCGCCACAGCACGCTCGACTCCCTGATGGCGGCGATGGTGGAGGGGGACGCGCGCTACCGCTACAGCGTCGCCTGGGTGGACAGTCTCCACCCCCGGGGCCGGGGCGTGCTCACCCGCGGGGACCACAGCAGCCGTGAACAATTGCAGGAGCTGGGCTCAGCTCAGACGGCGGAACCCCTGGCCTACGACCCCAGGGCGCTGGCTTCGGCCCCGGCCTTTCTGCCCGGGGGACTTCTGAACACCTGGACGGTACGGGCCTTCAACGAAACCTGGTTCCGCAAGGCCCCCGCGCATCGGATCGGCGAGCTTCAGGCCATCGGCCCCTTCTTCCATCCCCTCGATGGTGTCGCCGACTGGAACCGCATCTATGGACCGGCCGGCTTCCTGCAGTACCAGTTCACCGTGCCGGACGAGGCTGCCGAGCTGGTGCCCCGCGCCCTGGAGGCCCTGCGCGGCATCGGCGCGCCCAGCTTCCTGACGGTGCTCAAACGTTTCGGGTCCGCCAATGCGGGACCCCTCTCATTCCCACAACCCGGGTGGACCCTCGCCGCCGATGTGCCAGCGGCCGTGCCCGGACTGTTCGAGCTGCTCGATCGGCTCGACGAGCAGGTGGCGGCCAGCGGCGGACGTCTTTACCTGGCCAAGGATTCGCGCCAGTCCGCTGCCATCTTCCAGCGCAGCTATCCGCGACTCGATGACTGGCGGCGGCAGCGGAACCGACTCGATCCCCGCGCTGTCTTCAGCTCCGACCTGGCCCTGCGAGTCGGACTCTGATGCGCAGGGACAGCCGCACCGACTGTTCAGCCACCTCAATCACGTTCCGACACTTTCCTTTTGTCATCGACGATCTCAATGCGGATGGTATTGTCTTCAGGAGCCACAGGGCGGCGCCAGAAGCGATGACCAGACTGCTCGTATTCCCGGTGATCAAGAATAGAAATGAGCGGCTTGACATGACGAAGAGAAGAGCTGTTCGGCAGAACAAATCAATCCGCCACCAGCAACAGCTCTCGGCCGGGAGAGTCTCAGTGAACGCCGTCGATAGTCCCTTCAAGTTGATTCCCGACAGGATGGAGATGATCCGGCGATGAGGGTGTTCCTCCCCGGTGGGGCCGGCCTGGTGGGCCTCAACCTGATCGCAGTGATTCAGCAACACCATCCCGACTGGCAGTTGCTCGTGGTGGACAAGAAGACCGAAGCGCTGGAAATCGGCAGGCGTCTGTTTCCCTCCGTCAGCTTCGTCGACGAGGATCTGACCCGCACGAGCGGACAGACCTGGCCGGCCCTGCTCAGCGGCTGTCACGCCTGCGTGATGCTTCAGGCCGAAATCGGCAACACCGATCCCCAGGCCTTCGAGCGCAACAACATCACCAGCACCGAGGTGGTGCTGGCTGAATTGCGTCGACAGGGAATCCCCAGGCTCGTCCACGTGAGCAGCTCAGTGGTGAACTCCGTGGCCACCGACCTCTACACAAGCACTAAGCGCCGACAGGAGGAACTCGTCAGGCGTGCCTGGCCTGAGGCCGTCGTGCTGCGCCCCACCCTGATGTTCGGATGGTTCGACCGCAAGCACCTCGGCTGGCTAGCACGCTTCATGCAACGCCTGCCGGTGTTCCCCATCCCCGGCTCAGGTCGGTTCATCCGCCAGCCCCTCTATGTCGGCGACTTCTGCAGCATCATCGTGCGCTGCCTGGAGAGACCCTCCTTCAGCGGCACTTACGACATCACCGGCACAGAGCGGGTGACCTACATCAGCCTGATGCGTCAACTGCGCACTGCCGTGTCCGCGCGGCCATTGATCCTCCATCTGCCCATTCCCCTGTTCGGTTGGCTTCTGCAGCTCTGGGCCCTGATCAGTCGCCAGCCGGCCTTCACCCGGGATCAGCTTCAGGCACTCACAGCAGGTGATGAGTTTGAGGTGATCGACTGGCCGGGGATCTTCTCGGTTTCGCCCACGCCGCTGGCAGAGGCTCTGCGGATCGCCTATCGAGATCCCCGCTATTGCAACGTGGTGATCCCCTTCTGATGAGCAGCACCTCCAGCATCGCTGTCATCGGCGGCGGCCCGATGGGTCTGGCCGTGGCCTACGAGCTCTGCCTCCAGGGCTTCCGGCCCGTGTTGCTCGAAGCCGACGACCGGCTCGGCGGCATGGCGGCCAGCTTCGATTTCGCCGGTGTTGAGCTGGAGCGTTATTACCACTTCCACTGCCTCAGTGACCGGGCCTTCTTCCAGCTGCTACAGGAACTGAACCTTCAGGATTCCCTGCGCTGGGAGCAGACCCGGATGGGATTCTTCCTCGATGGGCGTCTCTATCCGTGGGGTTCGGCCGGGGCCGTACTCGGTTTCAGGCGGTTGCCGCTTTCAACGCGCCTGCGCTATCTACTCCATGCTGCGCGTTGTCTCACGATCCGCGACTGGCGCCACCTCGATGGCCTGTCGGCGACGTCATGGCTGAAACGCTGGCTAGGCGAACAGGGATATCATGTGCTGTGGGGAAAACTCTTCGCCTACAAGTTCTATCACCACACTGATTCGCTCTCGGCCGCCTGGATCTGGAGCCGGATCCGCCGTGTCGGCCAGTCACGCCGGGGGCTGAAGGAAACCCTAGGCTATCTGGACGGTGGATCGAAGCGTTGGATCGAGGCCCTTGCCAACGAGATCCGCCGGCAGGGTGGCACGATCCGCCTCAACAACCCCGTGGGACAGCTGGGTGGCAGTGCTGAGGCTGGAGGCGTCGAGCTCTCCACACCAGCGGGAATGGAGCGCTTCGATGCTGTCATCTCCACGGTGCCGCTGCCACTGGTGGCTCCGATGCTCACGACCGGCGGCGTTGATGCGGCACTGGTGCAGCCATTCGAAGCGCAACTCTCTGTGGCCTGCGCCTGCGTGGTGATCCAGACCAGACAGCCGATCACCCAGAATTTTTGGACCAACGTCAATGACGAGCGATTCCGGATCCCCGGCATTATCGAAATGTCGAACCT
The DNA here is from genome assembly GCA_943371515.1 of Synechococcus sp. UW140. Lineage (GTDB taxonomy): Bacteria > Cyanobacteriota > Cyanobacteriia > PCC-6307 > Cyanobiaceae > Regnicoccus_A. The sequence continues at coordinate 83,479 of CALRVC020000006.1, forward strand.
GCAGCCGCTCCAACCCCACATCACCTACGTACCCTTCTATATGCCGGCCGACCATCCCGACTACGGCCGTCCGAACGAAGCCTTCATCAACGATTCGATCGCTTGCCTGAAGGCGATCAACCCGTCTCTCCAGGACGAGGACTTCCTGGCCTGCCACTGCAGCCGTTATCGCCATGCCCAGCCGGTGTGCGGCGTTCACTTCCTGCGCACCCTGCCGCCGCTGCAGCCCCTGCCGAACCTCTGGATTGCCGACACCACCGTGTACTACCCGGAGGACCGGGGCATCTCAGAGAGTGTTCAGTTCGGTCGAGAACTGGCGCGTAAGATCGCCGACAGCCTGAGATGACCGCCACCGGGAATCAACGTCGGCAATTCACGGCATTCGTACTCACCGGGGGACTGGCCGCCATGGTGAACGTGGTGAGCCGGGTCGGATTCTCCACAGTCGTGCACTTCGATCTGGCGGTTCTGCTCGCCTACGGATGCGGCATGCTCACGGCCTATCTCCTGGCTAGGAAGTTCGTGTTCATGAGCAGCCGCGTCAGCGTACGTCGATCCTTCGCTGCCTTCTGCCTCGTGAATGCCTTCGCAGTGCTGCAGACCTGGGCGGTGAGCCTTGGGATGCGCAACTGGGTACTGCCGCTGCTCGGCATCGTGCTGTTCCGCGATCTGATCGCCCACACCATCGGCGTCGCCGTGCCGGTGGTCAGCAGCTATTTCGGGCACAAGCATATTTCCTTCCGTGATCACACCTGACGACAAACTTCCGGTGGTGGCCGCCTTCGATTTTGACGGCACCCTCATCCGTGGCGACTGCCTGCTGATGCTGCACCGCCAGCTCAAGGGAGTCGGAGGCATGGCGCTCGACTGGTTGCGCCTGATCAGGCCATTCCTCGCCTGGTCCAGGGGCCGTCTGAGCACAGCCGGCTTCAAGGAGCGCTATCTGTGCGTAGTGCTCCTGGACATGACACGGGAGACCCTCTCCATCGCGTTGAGCCATGCGCTGCCGGCCGTGGAGTGGCGCGCCCTGCGGCCTGGAGCCCTCGCCCGCCTGCGCTGGCATCAGACCCAGGGCCATCGTGTGGTGATCATCTCTGCTTCGCCCCGTCCCCTGATCGCTCCACTCGCTGATCGACTGGGGGTGGACCTGCTGGCCACCGAGATCAGCGATCCTCTGGAGCATGGGCCGTCCACTCCCCTGCGGCTCACCTCGGCCAACTGCAAAGGAGCCGAGAAGGTCCAACGACTCAAGGACTGGCTTGATCTGCCCCTGGAGGAGATCAGCCTGTATGCCTACGGCGACAGCCGCGGGGACCGCCAGCTGTTGGAGGTGAGCACGGCGCCCCACTGGCGCAGCTTCGGCCCGGAACCGCGGCCCTACCCAGGCAGGAGGGCGACAGCGGGACCACCGGGTGGCTGGATCCCGCTGGCGGCGCTCATTCTGCTGAGCCTGGCCTTGTTCGGGCTGGCAGGCCTGAGCCCGGCGGAGCGACTCGGCCTCCAGGAGAGCCTGGGCCGTGTGCTGGCCTGGCTGCCGGCCATCTACGTGATCCTGGGATTGGCCTACTTGGGGCGTTACTGGCGCTGGCGACTGCTATTGAGCTCCGCCGACATCGGCCGCTGGAGCTGGCGCGATGCCGGAGCCTGGTTCGTGGGCTTCGCCCTCACCGCCACCCCCGGCAAACTCGGTGAGCTGAGCAGGGTGCAGCAGCTGCACCGGGAACTTGGCTATTCGCGCGCAGCGCTGGTGCATGTTTTCGTGGCGGAAAGGCTCTGCGATGGCGTGGCCGTGCTGCTGTGGCTGGCACTGCTGGCGCCCTCCGTCCTTCGGGCTGGCCTTGGGCGACTCCAACCGCCCGCGATCGGCCTGATGCTGCTGATGGGAGCCGCAGTCCTCGTTGCCATTGTCTGGATCTGGAGACGGTGGGGAGCGCCCTGGCGCCACCGTCTTCCCAGCGGTGCCCTGGGCAGGGCCTGCCTGCCTGCCAGCATCGTGAGTATGGGGATCTGGGCCTGTGAATCGCTGATTCTCTGGCTTCTGGTTCGGGTGGTCAGCCCCGCTCACCCGGTGCAGATCCAGGCGGCGATCAGCACTTACCTGCTTTCAGGATCACTCGGGATGCTCTCCACCCTCCCGGGCGGGGTGGGCGTCAACGAGGGAGCCACGATCGTGCTGCTGGCTCGCCTGGGTGTTCCAACCTCCGCAGGACTCGCCATCGCCATCCTGCGGCGCCTCTGCACGGTGTGGAGTGTGACCGGACTGGCCGTGATGCTTGGCTGGTGGCGAGAGAGCCGAGAAGGCCTGAAACGGGCCTGACAGAAATACTTTGGCCTCCAGAGCAGCAGCCTGCCACGCAGAAGCCAAGCCGCCAAGTCGTGGTGAAAAAGTCAGCGCGTCGGTGCCGCCGGAGCAATTGCTGCTGCAGCAACTCCACAACAATCTGCTGTTCCGTTAGTTTGTGGATCTGCACCCAGATGATCCGATCTGGCACCCGACCAAGGATGGCCTACGGCCGGCCCCGGGTTCAGAAAACGAATCAGTACACACGTACGCCCTCGCGCCCGAAACACCTACGGCCAAGCCAGAGTACCCTTGCCACTCTGGTCATGAGGACATCGGGCCATGGCCGATGACATCTTTGGAGGCCTGACCCCGAAAGGAAACGTGGCCTGGGATTTGAATTGCGCTCAAAGATCCTGAGGCTGCTCCACCTCTTTATTGTGTTCTTTTTTTCCTGTCTTTGCAGGCTTGTCCGGCTCCATATCTCACCAGGGAAGGCCTGGACAATTACCGACGAAAGATGGAAGGATTGGCCAGTCACCGCATAGACGTGGCCATAGCCTCCGTAAGCCCTCCTCAGATGCCCGTTGCGGCGCGATGTGGCATCGGTTGTTTTTCATGAGTCCCTACTGCCGTGAGCGGGGCTTGTCTCCCGAGCAGGTGGATCGCTGGCGAGCAGCGTCCCAGTAAGTGCTTCTCGGGAGGCGAACCGTCAGATATCAGCTGTGGCCATGGGTGGGCCGGTCTGTGACCCTGTTTGGAGCACAACCACCAAACCGAACACAGACCATGACCCTGTGCCCCGTGTCAATCAGGTTGAGGTCCGCGCCCTGAAATCAGGCTCCAGCTCAGCTCCCTTCCACGACTGGCATTCAGAGGCAGTCGGTTCAGCGGGTCGGGGTACCGACAACATCCGTGGCTTGTTGACGCAGGGAGCTCACCACGCCACTGCGCTTGAGTTCGCTGATCGCCAGATCGATCCGTTGAGCAGTGGCCTCAGGCAACCCAGGGGCAAAGACAAACGCCTGGGATTCAGGCCGAATGCCCTGCAGGGCCAGGCTGGGCAGGAAGCCTTTCAACGGAGAATGGATCAAAAGATAGCTCAGCTGCAGGTTGTCGCCCAGCAACGCATCGATTCGCCTGGAGACCAGAAGATCGACCCCCGAACGAATGCTGGCAAGGGGCAGGATCGAGACCTTCGGGCCCATGGTGGCGGCGTTGAGTTCCTGCAGCAACGCTTCGCTCACAGTGCCGCTGCGCACTCCCACCCGCAGACCGAGCAGATCTGACTCAGAACGGATCCCTCCGCTGGCCGTGCCCTGCACCTCCCGTGCCACATTCACGGTGAGATAGCCCACCAGCAGGGAGGCTGAGACGATCCTCACCATGTAGGCCATCAACACGATGGCATTCCCCCTGGTGGTGGCCACGAGGGTGTTGCTGCCTGGCCCGGTCGCGAGCACCTGGAACACTTTGCTGAAGCTGCGAACGCGCCCTTGGCTGAGGGTCTGGGGCAGCTGGGGGTAGCGCTCCACGGTCCAGGTCAGCAGGGACAGAAGCGCGATCGCCAGCAGGTAGCCGCCCAGCAGCTGCAGCAGCGTGGGCGTCAGCAGCGCAGCCAGGAATGAGCGGCCTAAATCAAGTCGGCTCTGCACCACCATCACCGCGAGCCCATCCTCCTGGAAGGGAAGACTGAAGCGGTAACGCTCCAGCCGATCAGGCGACACGTTGAGGCAGCCCACCGCCAGATCCAGCCTGCCGTCGCGGGTGCCCTCCAACATCTCCTGGACCGAGGGCATCTCCGAAACCACGTAAGGAAGACGCTCGCGCGTGGCAATCCGGTTCCATAGATCGATGGATAGCCCCCGCCAGGCACCTGCGTCCCGGTAGCTGCACGGAGGCGCCCCATCCACCACTCCCACCCGCAACACTGGCGCCGACGTTCCGGCAGAAACCGGGAACCCCACTGCCAGTAGCAGGGCGTAGCCCGAGCCCACCAGCACACCTCTGATGCGGACGTCAATGCTGAAAGCTCTGCTTCGTGCCATGGGGTCATTCTGGCGGGGCCTAAAGGATCGTCCCGATCCCAATCAGGGAAAGCATGCCCTGCAAGAGAGGGACCTTGGAGCAAGCCGGCTCCCCTCATTAAAAGTTTTGCCGATCACTTCATGGCACCATGAACAGTCTATCCCCCTGCTTGATCGAGTGTCGCTCTAAAAAGTAGAACAATAGTTCTCGACTCCAGAGTTTCGAAATAGCAGCTTTTCACGGCGCCCATTAGTCTCAGTGCAGAGCTCCCTTGGGCGACAGTCCCGGCATGCAAAGCACCGCCCAGTATCACCTGAGGGGATCGAGGCGATCGACCAGGTCGTGGTGATAGATCTGGTTCGGGCGGATCCCATGCAGGGAGATCACCCGCTCGGGTGTGGTCAGAAAATAGAGCGCACCGCCTGGGATCGCCGCTGTCAGGAAACTCTCGGCCATCTGGCCGCAGGTGTGATCGGGAGCCAGGCCCACCCAGGCGATCACCTGCTGGGCCGTAGGGACGCGCCGTGCGCCCAAATCAGACCCCTACGGGTTGGCCTTCAGTCTCCTGCGCCTTCAGCACCTCCTCCAGCCCGGCCAGATCCTCATCGGTGATCTTGGTCTGCATCGGGCAGTGCTTCGGCCCGCACATCGAGCAGAACTCGGCCTGCTTGTAGATATCCGCCGGCAGGGTTTCGTCGTGATACTCACGGGCGCGCTCGGGATCGAGCGAGAGCTCGAACTGGCGGTTCCAGTCGAAGGCGTAGCGGGCACGGCTGAGCTCGTCGTCGCGATCGCGGGCGCCGGGGCGGTGGCGGGCGATGTCGGCGGCGTGGGCAGCGATCTTGTAGGCGATCAGGCCCTCACGCACGTCTTCGGCATTGGGCAGGCCCAGGTGCTCCTTCGGGGTGACGTAGCAGAGCATCGCCGTGCCGTGCCAGCCGGCCAGGGCCGCGCCGATCGCGCTGGTGATGTGGTCGTAGCCGGGAGCGATATCGGTCACGAGTGGACCGAGCACATAGAAGGGCGCCTCGCTGCACTCCTCCATCTGCTTCTTGACGTTGAACTCAATCTGGTCCATCGGCACATGGCCCGGACCCTCCACCATCACCTGGATGTCGTGTCCCCAGGCGCGCCTGGTGAGCTGACCAAGCGTTTTGAGCTCCGCCAGCTGGGCGGCATCGGAGGCATCGTGCTGACAGCCCGGCCGCAGCGAATCGACCAGCGAAAAACTGCAGTCGTAGCGCTTGAAGATCTCGATGATGTCGTCGAAGCGCGTGAACAGCGGATTCTGCTTGTGGTGATACAGCATCCACTGGGCCAGGATGCCGCCGCCGCGGCTCACGATGCCGGTGAGGCGACCCTTCACCAGCGGCAGGTGCTCGATCAGCAGTCCGGCGTGAATCGTCTGGTAATCGACCCCCTGCTGGCAGTGCTTCTCGATGATGTGCAGGAAATCATCGGCATCGAGCTTCTCGATCGAGCCGTGCACGCTCTCAAGCGCCTGATAGACGGGCACCGTGCCGATCGGCACCGGCGAGGCGTTGATGATCGCTGTACGCACCTCATCGAGGTTCACGCCGCCGGTGGAAAGATCCATCACCGTGTCGGCGCCATACTTCACCGCCAGCCGCAGCTTGGCCACCTCTTCATCAAGATCCGAGGCATTGGGAGACGCGCCGATGTTTGCGTTCACCTTGCACCTAGAGGCGATGCCGATCGCCATCGGCTCCAGGTTGGTGTGGTTGATGTTGGCCGGGATGATCATCCGCCCCCGCGCCACTTCCTCCATCACCAGCGATTCGGGCAGGTTTTCCCGCCTGGCCACGAAAGCCATCTCTTCGGTGACCACACCCTGACGGGCGTAATGCATCTGTGAAACGTTGGCGTGGCCGCGACGCTTCTCAATCCAGGCGGTGCGCATGATCGGCTGCTGAGTGGCGGGGCCGGGCAGAGTGGGCACATCTCCGGCTCCGAACACGGCCGCAACCGAAGGCCACAGCTGAAATCGGGACACTTCCCTGCGCCGGCATGACCCGGATCAGGTTCGGAGGGTGTGATCTCAGCCCACAGCCGAAGACGGCCGGGCACCCCTAGTGACTGCATCAAACTAGCAAGGCTGGACCGAATGGGGTTCAGGCCTGAAGACCGTTCAGGGCTGCCGCCACCACCCGGTGGTCCGCGTCCTGCTGCAGGCCGCGGAGCAACTCGCGCGCAACCTCCACCGCCTGGCCGGGGGGCTGGCTGCTGGGAGCAACCTCACGCACCACCCGGCTGAGAATCTCCGCGCCCCCTACCCTGACGCTGCCGTCGGCAACAGCCACGGCCATACGCGCCAGCTCCAGCAACACCTGGGGGTCGATCTGCGGTTGCTCCGCCAGGGCCGAGAGGATGCTGCAGCGCACCAACCACTGGTCGTCCCGTTGGAACGACTCCCGCAGCAAGGGCCAGGCCCGCTCCAACCCGTAATTGGCCAGGGCGTTGGCGGCTTCGGCCCGCACGTTGGCATCCTCGTCACCCTGGAGCGCCTCCACCAGGGCCGACCAGCCAGCTTCATTGCGCTTCACCCCCAGACCCGCGCAGCTGATGGAGCGCACGATGAAGGGCTCCTGCTCCAGACCCAGCAGCAACAGGGGAACGGCCTGTTCGGCCTCCAACTTGCGCAATCCCACCAGGGCCGGCAGAGCCTGAGCAGGGTCGTCCGAGACAATCGCCTGGCGAATCGCCTCAGGGTCAAAGTCGGCTGGTGATGACGTTTCCGTGCCGTCCATGGGAGGTGGCTGGTGGAGGAGTTTCACCCTGCCACGTTGCTGCCCTGGCCATCACCAGACCCGCTCGCCGGTGGGGGAGCAGCCAGGCGCAGGGCCTCCAACAGAATCCGCCGCCTCTGGGCCCGGCGCAGGCCACTGCTCACCAGCAGGCCGGTGCCGATGACCAGGGCCGGCACCGCCTCAAGCCGCTGGGTGCCTCGGCGGGAGGCCATGCTCACCAGCGCCAGCAGAATCAGCAGAGGGGCCGAAAGGGCCAGCACCATCCTCAGGGCAGGACGGAAGCGGCTCAAGCCTGGCGCTCCATCCAGAGCAGCAGGCTGAGGGTGAGCACCTCGACCCCCACCGCCAAGGAGCCTTCATCGGGGTTGAAGCCGCCGTTGTGGAGAGCGGCACAACCATCGGCTCCAGCCACCCCCAGACGGAACATCGTTCCCGGCGCCACCGAGAGCAGTTGGGCGAAATCTTCCGCCCCCAGAGACGGTTGATCCAGGCGCAGCACCTGCGGGCGGCCCAACAGGGCCTGGGCGGCCTCCTCGACCAGATCGGTGAGGGCGGGGTCGTTGTGCACCGGGGGCGAAATGCAGCGGTAGCGCACCCGGGCCTCGCCGCCATACCCCCGGCAGATGGAGTGGACGGTGTCCTCGATCCAGCCCGGCAGCTCGGCATGCACGGTGGTGTCCAGACAGCGGACGGTGCCCAGCAGACGCACGTGGTCGGCGATCACGTTGAACGCCTTGCCCCCCTCGATCCGCCCGAAGCTCACCACCACCGGGTGCAGGGCATCGAGCCGACGGCTGATCGCCTCCTGCAGGCCGCTCACCACCCGGGCCGCGATCCAGATCGCATCGGTCGACTGGTGGGGCCGGGCCCCATGGCCCCCTTCCCCCAGCACCTCCACCTCAAGCTCACCCGCGGCGGCGGTGAGGCTGCCGCTGCGCACCCCGATCGTTCCCACCGTCAGGCTGGGGAACACATGCAGCCCGAACAGGGCCTGAACGCCCTCCATGGCGCCATCGGCCAGCATCCAGGCCGCCCCCTGAGCCGTTTCCTCCGCCGGTTGGAACAGCAGCCGCACCCGGGCGCTCAGCTGGCCGGCCAGAGGAGCGAGCAGTCGCGCCACACCGAGTCCCACGGCGGTATGGAGATCGTGCCCGCAGGCATGCATCAAACCCTGCTGGCTGGAGGCGAAAGCCAGGCCGGTGCGCTCCTCCACCGGCAAGGCATCCATGTCGACCCGCACGGCCAGCAGCGGAGCTCCCTCCGGCCCCAGCTCACCCACCACACCGGTGCGGCCGACCCCTTCGCGCACCTGCCAACCGAGCAGGCGCAACTCACCGGCCACCAGGGCCGCCGTCTGGTGTTCGGCTCCGCTCAGCTCGGGGTGGGCATGGACATGGCGGCGCAGACCGATCAGCTCGGGCGTGGCCTGCTCCAGAGCCCTGGCCAGATCCAGCCGCCGCCACAGATCCGCCGCGGTGCCGCTGGAACGGGGTGGGGCGGCAGAACTCATCGCTGGACCAACTGGAGAAAATCCTCAAGAGCCTGGACCGGCCCCGGGGGCCAGCGTCGGATCTCCAGCAACCATTCTGGCTGGCGGTAGCGGGGATCCAGACCCGAGGCTGCCGCCCAGTTGCTTTCCGCTTCGCCGGCGGCGCCCCGTTGCCAGAGCAGGGCCGTCAGGGCCGCCCGAGCGTCGGCGAAGAGGGGATAGCGGCGCACCAGCTTGCGCAGTTCCCGCTCGGCCTCGGCCGGCTCCCCCAGCTGGAAAGCAGCCAGGGCCGCACTGGAGCGGGCCATGGCAAAGCCCGGCCGGGCCGCCGCCGCCGCCTCGAAGCAGTCCCTGGCCTGATCCCAGTGACCAAGCGAACCTTCCACATTGCCGAGGTTGTAGAGGGCGGAAGCCTCCTCGGGATCCCGCTCCAGAATCCAGTGGTAATCGGCGGCGGCCAGGTCCCACTGGCCCAGGGCCTCTTCGGCGGTGCCGCGGTTGAGGTGGGGATCGGCGTTGACCGGATCAAGCGCCATCGCCTGCTCCTGGTCAGCGATCGCGGCCTCAGCCCGCCCCAGGGCGAGCTGCACATTGCCCCGGTTGCTCCAGGCGGCAGCATCGTTGGGAGCCTGCTCCAGCACCCGGTCCCAGAGGGGCAGGGCGTCACCGAAGCGGCCCTCGCGGCCAGCCGCGAGGGCCTGCTCGAACAACTGCTGCAGCGGCGCTGCTTTGGCGGGGCTGGCCCAGAGCGGTCGTGGGGCCGGCAGCAGCGCCAGAGCCACGGCAAGACCGAGCGCCAGCAGGCCCCATCCCATGGCCCGCAAGCCAATCGCGCCGCACACCTGGAGCCCCTGGCGCCAGCCAGCCATCAGGCGGCCTCAGGCCAGGCCAGATGACGCCGTGCCGCCTCGGTGGCCACCCGGCCCCTGGGGGTGCGTTGCAGGAATCCGAGCTGCAGCAGAAACGGCTCCACCACGGTTTCCAGGGTGATCGGGTCTTCGCCGAGACCGGCGGCCAGGGTGTCGAGGCCCACGGGGCCGCCGCCGTAGCCACCGAGCAGCAACTCCAGCAGGCGGCGATCGCTGGCATCGAGGCCAAGGGCATCCACCCTGTGCAGGCTGAGGGCCTCGGCCACCAGCCCCGGGCCGATGCGCGCTTGCCCCTGAACGCTGGCCACATCCCGCACCCGCCGCAGCAGCCGGTTGGCGATGCGAGGCGTGCCGCGACAGCGGCGGGCCACCTCCACAGCCGCCTCCGCCTCCAGCACCAGACCGATCAACCCGGCGGCCCGCTCGACGATCGCCCGCAGGTCGTCGACGGTGTAAAACTCCAGCCGCTGGATCAGCCCGAAGCGATCGCGCAGGGGTGAGCTGAGGGCTCCGGCCCGCGTGGTGGCGCCCACCAGGGTGAAAGGGGCCAGCGGCACCGCCCGGGTGCGGGCCGTGGTGCCCTTGCCAACGGTGAGGTCGAGGCGGAAGTCCTCCATCGCCGGATAGAGAAGTTCCTCGGCCACGCGGTTGAGCCGGTGGATCTCATCGATGAACAGCAGCTCGTTCGGGCGCAGGTTCACCAGCAGACCGACGATGTCGCGCGGCCGCTCCAGGGCGGGGGCGCTGGTGATGCGGCAGCGCACGCCCAGTTCCTCCGCCAGCACCAGCGCCATGGTGGTCTTGCCGAGGCCGGGGGGGCCGTAGAGCAAAACATGGTCGAGGGCCTCCGCCCGCTGACGCGTGGCCTCCACGGCGATACCCAGCACCTGCTTGAGCTCGCTCTGGCCGATGTAATCACTGAGGCGCCGCGGCCGCAGGCCGTCCTCCCGGTTGGGTAGGGGGGCCTCCTCTTCAGCCTCGAGCGGATCGAGGCTGCGGCTTGCCGTCTGCTGGCGTGGATCCAGCAGCCGCGGTGGCGGCTGGGCGCCGGATCCGGCTGCGGAGGAGACGATCGCCATGGCCCTGAGAGTAGGCAGGCCAGGACGTGGATAGGGTCAGTTCAGCAGAGGGGAGGCCGATGGCCAAAGGCGCGGGCAAGAAGGCGGCCAGGGCGGCACGGGATGCCGCCAACCGGCTGCTGGCCGACAACCGCTTCGCACGACATCAATACGAGATCCTCGAAACCCTGGAAACGGGCATCGAGCTGGTGGGCACCGAGGTGAAGTCGATCCGGGCGGGCAAGGCCAACCTGCGCGACGGCTTCGGCCTGATCCGCAACGGTGAACTCCAGCTGCACAACGTGCACATCTCCCCCCACAGCCACGCGGGCGCTTACTTCAACCACGAGCCTCTGCGCACCCGCAAGCTGCTGGCCCACCGCAAGGAGATCGACAAGCTGCGGGTGGCCGTCGACCAGAAGGGCCTCACCCTGGTGCCGCTGAATCTGCACCTCAAGGGCTCCTGGATCAAACTCACCCTGGGGCTGGCCAAAGGCCGCAAGCTGCACGACAAGCGCCAGGATGAGCGGCGCAAGGACGCCGACCGGGAGGTGCGTTCGGCCCTGGCGCGGATCTGACCCCCACCCCGATCCGCCCGGCTTGCACGCCATACAGTCGCTTCGCTCCATCGCCTGCAGCAGATATGTCGGCATTGACGCGCTGCCTGCAGGAAGAGGCCGCAGCCATCGCCGCAACGGCCGGCCGGCTGGACAGCCATCAGGTGGATGCGGCCCTGGTTCTGCTGGACCGCTGCGCCGACGAGCGCGCCAAGCTGGTGATCACCGGGGTGGGCAAGAGCGGCATCGTGGCGCGCAAGATCGCCGCCACCTTCTCCTCGATCGGGCTGATGGCCCTCTACCTCAACCCCCTCGACGCCCTGCACGGGGATCTGGGAGTGGTGGCCCCCCAGGACGTGGTGTTGCTGCTCTCGAATAGCGGCGAGACCCAGGAACTGCTGGAGATCCTGCCCCACCTGCGCCGCCGCGGCACCGGCCGCATCGCCCTGGTGGGCCGGGTGGCCTCGAGCCTGGCCCGGGGCTGCGAGGTGGTGCTCGATGGCTCCGTCGACCGGGAAGTGTGCCCCCTCAACCTGGCGCCCACGGCCAGCACCGCCGTGGCGATGGCGATCGGCGATGCCCTGGCGGCGGTGTGGATGGAGCGACGCGGCATCTCACCAGCCGATTTCGCCCTCAACCATCCTGCCGGTGCCCTGGGCAAGCAACTCACCCTCACGGTGGGTGATCTGATGGTGCCGACCGCTCAGCTGCATCCCCTTGAGGAGGGCGCCAGCCTCAGCGACGTGATCGCCAGGCTCACCGGCGATGGGGTGGGGGCCTGCTGGGTCAGCCGTGCCGACAACGACTCCCTGCTGGCTGGGCTGATCACCGATGGCGACCTGCGCCGGGCCCTGGAGCATCATGCTCCGGCCACGTGGGGGGAACTGCAGGCCACCGATCTGATGACCGTCGACCCGATCACCGTGGGGGCGGATCTGCTGGCGGTGCAGGCGCTCGAGCGGATGGAGCACAATCGGCGCAAGCCGATCGGTGTGCTGCCTGTGCTGGCAGACGGGGGGCCGATGCTGGGGTTGCTGCGCCTGCACGATCTGGTACAGGCGGGCCTGGCGCCGGGAGCAGTCTGAGCGCTCAGCCGTCTGCCGTCGCTGCGATCGCCCGGGCCTGCTCCAGCTGCTCGGCGGTGTCCACCGAGAGGAAATCACCGTCCACGGGGAACGTGCCCACCGGGATGCCGGCCTCGATCAGCCGCAGCTGCTCGAGCTTCTCGGTGTGCTCCAGGGGGGAGTGGGGCAGATGCGCCCAGCGGGCGAGCACGTCGGCCCGGTAGCCGTAGATGCCCACGTGCCCCCAGTAGGGAACGTGCCGGGACCAGTCAGCGGACTCGACGCCACGGACGTGCGGGATCGCCGAGCGGGAGAAGTAGAGGGCACGACCGTCCGCCGCCAGCAGCGTCTTGACCACATTCGGGTTGTGCACCTTCTCCGCACCCATGCGGTACACCGGGGTGAGCACGGCGGGGGCTGGCGTGGTGCTGGCGAAGACCTCGGCCATCGCATCGATCACCGCCGGATCAATGAAAGGTTGATCCCCCTGGACGTTGATGATCACCGTACGGGCAGGGTCAGGCGGGGCAGCGTCCGCCCCGGCGACTGCGGTCGCGGCCAGGGCCGTGAGCGCGTCCACCACCGAAGCGAGGCGGTCGCTGCCGGAGCTGCAGGAGGCCGCTGTCATCAGGACGGGGAAACCCCAGCCCTCGGCCTCCTGCCGCAGCAGGTCGCTGTCGGTGCAGAGCACCACCGCTGCGGCCCGCCGGGACTGCCGGCAGCACTCCAGCACCCGCCGCAGCATCGGCTGCCCGCCGATTTCGGCCATCACCTTGTTCGGCAGCCGGGAAGACTCCAGCCGGGCGGGTACCGCCACCAGGTAGCGCCAGGGGGCCGCTGCCTCCTGCTGCAGGTCTGCCTCGTTCACCGCAGGGCCCCGGTCGCTGCTGCGGAGCCTATCGCCAGGCCGCAGTGAGCTCCCTGGCTTGGCGCACCAGCTGCTCCACCTGCCGCTCTGGCGCCGCGGCCCGCTCACCCGCAGACACCGCCCGGTAAAGGTCCGCCACCCTCCAGGCCTCACTGCCAGGGTCGTCCCCGTGGCGGGGAATGAGATGAACATGCAGATGCCGGGCCCCTTCACCGAAGGCGATCGCATACACCCGCCCGCAGCCAGTGAGCTTTTGCACAAGGGAGCTGCAGCGCTGCAGCATCGGACCGAAGGCCACGGCCTCCTCCGGCAGGAAGTCGATCGGTCCACCGAGATGGCGACGGGCATCCAGCAGCAGCCAACCCGCCAGGGGTGCCGGCCGGGGGTGATGGCGCAGCAGCCAGAGGTCCTGGCGAAGGATTTCGTCACTGGCCACGGCCTCCCCATCGCCATGGAGGCGGCAGATGCCACAGAGGGCCTCGCCGCTTGGCTGACCGGGGCCATCCTGCGAAGCTGCGCTCAGCCGCGGGTCGCTCATCACTGCCGTTCCTCCCGGTTCCGTGCCCGTGGTGCTCAGCGTGGCGTACCACAGCCTCGACGCCCTGCAGCAGCTGGGGTGTGATCTGGCCCGCCAGAGCCTGCACCCGTTCTGCTGGTTGGTGGTGGACAACAGCCCGCAGTCGGCGCCGCTGCGGGCCAGCGACCTCATCGCCGGCGGCGTGCTGCAGCTGGAGCTGGTGGCGGGCCTTGAAGGGGATGGCTTCGGGGCAGGCTGCAACCGGGGCTTCGAGTACCTGGCCGGCCGGGGCTGGGAGGGCTGGATCTGGCTGCTCAATCCCGACACCGCCCTGCCAACCGGCCATGAACTGGAGCGGCTGAGCGAGGCCCTGGCGCAACTGCCGCCCCGGGCGCTGCTGGGCACCGCCGTGCGCGCCGGGAGCGGAGAGCTCGAGCCCAGCGGCGGCTGGATCGATCCCGGCCTCGATTTCCGCCGGCGGCGGGTGGATGAGGCCAGCCTGGCCAATGCTTTCGCCACTGCTGTCGCCTCTGCCTCCGCCACTGCCATCCCTGGCGGCGCCGCGGTGCAGCTCGACTGGCTGAGCGGCTGCAGCCTGCTGATCCGGCCCAGCGCCCACCTCCCCCCGGCTCGCTTCGATCCCGCCTTCCCCCTTTACTACGAAGACATGGACCTCTGCCTGCGGCTGGGGGCGGCGGGCGCCCCGGTGCTGTGGTGGCCGGCGCTGGCGGTGACCCACCAGCGGGGTGCGGGCAGCCACACACCCAGCGAGCGGCGTCAGCGACTCTCGACCCTGAGTTATCTGCGCTTCCTGCACCGCCACCGACCCGGCTGGGTGCTGGCCCTGCGCAACCTGAGGCTGCTGCTCATGACGCTGCTGCGGCTGCCGGGGCGGCCGAAACGCAGCTGGGCGACGCTGGTGGCGATGGCGGAGGCCATGGGTCCCTTCCCCACCGCTTCGCCGGCGGTTCCCCCAAGGCGATGAGTTCGGTGATGCCCCTGGCCCTCTTCAACGGCAGCTACCTCGGGCAGCGGCCAACAGGCATCGGCGTGGTGGCCCGGGAATTGGCGGCGGCCCTGGATCCGGCCCTGGTGCCGCTGCTGGATCCCTGCGGCGGCGATCGCCCCGGCAGCCTTGCCATCCCCGCCAACCTCTCGCCCGAGCACGGCCGCGCCGGCCACATGCGCCGCCTGCTCTGGACCCAGCGGGAGCTGCCGAAACTGCTGCGCCGCAGCGGGGCGCCGCTGCTGCTCTCGCCCCTTCCGGAAGCCCCCCTGGGACGGGGGGTGCGCTCAGTGGTGCTCGCCCACGACCTGCTGCCTCTCCGCTACCCGCAGCTCACCCCTCTGCTGGCGTACCACCTGGCCTACGTGCCGCTGGTGCTGCACCGGGCCGTGCGCGTGCTCTGCAACTCCGAAGCCACGGCCAGGGAGGTGCACCAGCGCCTGGGAGTGCCCGCGAGGCGGTTGGTGCCGATCCGGCTGGGATTCAGCCCGGGGCTGCTGCGGCCCCTGGGGCTGGAGCGGCAACCGTTTTTCCTGGTGCTCGGCCGCCACGACCCGCACAAGAATCTGGAGCGGGTCCTGCGGGCCTTCGCGGATCTGCGCGACCGCGACCACCGCCTGGCGCTGGTGGGCCCCCAGGATCCCCGTTACACCCCCCGCCTGCGGCGTCTGGCCAGTGAGCTGGGCATCGCCGACCGCTGCGACTGGCGCGAGTGGGTGAGCGATCAGGAACGGCTGGACTTACTCAACCGCTGCCGTGGGCTGGTGATGGCCAGCCTCTGGGAAGGATTCGGGCTGCCGGCCCTGGAGGGGATGGCCTGCGGCGCCCCCGTGATCGCCGCCGAGGCCGGGGCCCTGCCGGAAGTGGTGGGAGAGGCGGCCCTGCGGGTGGATCCCCGCTCGGTGGCCGCCATCGGCTCGGCCATGGCGGCCCTGATCCAGCAACCGGGCCTCGCCGCTCAGCTGGGGGAGGCGGGCCTGCTCCAGGCCGCCCGCTTCCGCTGGGAGGACACCGGCCGAGCGGTGGAAGAACTGCTGCGGCAACTGGCCTGAGCCGAGCTTGGTCAGACCAGGCTCACCGCCGGATCCCGGCTGGCCAGGCGAGTCACCAAGGCACGCAGGTGGGAATCACTGCTGGCCGGCAGGGCCACCAGCAGGGGCGATCCAGCCGGACGCAGGGCCAGGGCCGCCAAAAGGGCCATGCTCTCCCCCACCACGATCAGGCCCGAAAACCGGGCGATGCGCTGCTCCAGCGCGATCAGGACTTCACTCCCCCCTTGGGATGCCTCACACGGCAACGGCCACGACCGTTTCGAGCGCACCGGATGAGGGACCAGCTGCCACGGCCGGGGTAGCTGGTCCACTGTCGCCATCAGCCGCTCCACCCCGGGGGAATCCACGATCAGGCTGCCCTGGTGTGCACCTGGTGGGGGGGCAACGGGCCCGGGCGCGGATTGATAAAGCGGCCCGAGCTCCAGCACGTGGAAGCGCTCGCACCAGGGGGCCCGACTCTCGCGCTGGTCGGAGAAAAGGGCGAGGGGCGTTCCCGGCGGGAAGCGCCCGGGGTCGAGGGCCCGGGGCTGGCCGCGGTACTGATCGAGGCCGTCATCGAGCAGAAGCAGGCGGGGGCAGCGACGTACCAGCCAGCGCAGGGCTCGGCCCGCTCCACGGAGGTGGGGCAGACGCACCTCACCGACGAGCCCGAGGGTGGTGAGCAGGGCCAGGACAGCCATCACCGTCGGCTGGATCGGCAGGCGCAGGGGCCAGAGCTGACGGTCTTCGCGCTCCAGGCACAGGCGGCTGCCTTCGAGCACCAGCACCTGCAGCATCGGCGTGGCCCAGTGCCACCGCGACGGCGAATCCGGCGCCGCCCCCCTGCGCAGGCGCCGTGCCGCCTCAAGGTTGATCCCGTTGAAGACGAAGGTGAGGCGGATCACAGGGGCGCTGGGGCGGGTGGGGCTGCGCTCACGACGGCCGTCCGGCCACCCGCTTCATCCCCTGCAGGCGGCCGCGGCCCAGGGACAGCAGCCAGACCGGCAGCTCCAGCAACCGCCGGCCCGTCTGCCAATGCAGTCGATGCCACCAGTGCACCGGCCAGACCCCGTGGCGATCGAGGGGCACCAGCTTGATCGGCAGCCGCTCCAGAAAGATCTCGGGGATGGCCAGGAAGCAGCCCCAGAACACCATGCGCCGGGCGTGATCAATTTCATCAGCAGTGTCCGCCGGGAGCTTCGGCAGGCTGCCGGGCTCCAGGCGCCAGAGGCCGGGCTGGATCTGCTGATAACGGGACCGGCGACTGGCGGTGCCCCAGGGGCAGTGGGCCGCCACCAGGCGGTTACCGAGGCGGGAGGCCCGCATCGTGGCCAGGCCAAGGCTGTGACGCAGGCTGCCGCGGCCATTCGCCCGCGGCTGGCCCATGCGCTCCTCGTTCGAATGGGTGATCACCCCGATCGCAGCGACTGGGATCTCCCCCAGGGACCAACCCTGCTGGAAGGCCAGCCGGGCGCGCAGGTCCTTGTCCTCGAAGCCCCAGCCCCGCATGCACTCGTTGAAGCCTCCCACCGCCTCGAAGCGCTCGCGGGTCATCAGGAACTGGCCGTAGCGGCCCTCGGTCCCGGTGCCCACCCAAAGGGATCCATCCACCAACAGAGCCTCCGGATCGAAGTCGGCCGTGGGCCAGCAGTCGGCGTCCATGCGGATCAGCCGATCGCCATGGGCCTGGGCGAGGGCGAAGTTGTAAGCGCGGGAGGGGTTCCAGCGGGTCTCCCCCTCGACGCGCAGCAGACGCAGGCGCGGATCGGGCGGCAGATCGGAGCGGCGCAGGGGCTCGTCACTGCTCCAGTCGACCACCAGGTGTTCCTGGTGATGGGGCCAGGCGGCTACCGCGGCGGCGGAGCGCAGCAGGTGCTCGCGCCGGTTCATGCAGACGGTGACCAAGCTGAGGGAAGGGATCGCGCCCACGGGAGATGGCACGCTCAATGTAAGAATGGGACTCAGCGGCGTTCCCGGCGGCGGCGGGCCAGCTGCAAGGCCTCGCGCACCAGGGCCAGGGCGAGCACAGGCAGCTGCAGCAGCTGGCGGCCGCTGACCCAGTAGAGGCGATGCCACCAGCGCACCGGCCAGGGCCCGCCCCGCGCCGGGGGCAGCAGGGGGTAAGGCATCTGCTCGAGAAACACCTCCGGAATCGCCAGGAAGGTGCCCCAGAAGGTCATGCGCCGGGCGTGCTCCACTTCCTCCTGCAGCGCCGGCGAGGGCTGGGGAAGGCTGCCCGGCTCCAGCCGCCACACCCCCTGGGGCTGCTCCAGGTAGCGGGAAGCCCGAGAGCGCCGGCCCCAGGGCTGCTGGGCAGCCAGCAACCGGTTGGCCAGGCGGGAGGCCCGCATGGCGGCAAACCCCTGGGAGCGCCGCAGCCCGAAGGGGCCAGCGGCCGGAGCCTGCTCAGCCCGCTCCTCATCGGAATGGGGGATCACCACCAACCATTCGGCAGGGATACGGGCCGGCTCCACACCGAGACGCTGCACCAGCCGCGCCGCCAGGTCCTTGTCGTCGAAGCCGTAGCCCACCAGCACTTCATTGTAGCCACCCACCTCCGCCAGCAGGGAGCGGTCCATCAGGAACTGGCCCTTGCGGCCCTCAGGCCCACTGCCGAGGGCACAGAGCATCGTCTGGTCGACGGCTCCCAGGACGGGGTCAGGGGCTTCGAGGGCCACCATCAACGCGGCGGCGACAGGATCGAATCGCTCGCTCGGCCAGCAATCCGCATCCAGCTTCAGCAACAGGGAACCGCGGGCACGGGCGATGGCGAAGTTGTAGGCGCGGCAGAGGTTCCAGCGGTCTTCCCCCTCCACCCGCAGCAGCCGCAGGCGGGGATCCGCGGGCAGGTCCTCGCGGCGCAGGGGCTCGGTGCTGCTCCAGTCCACGATCAGGTGTTCGTTGTGGTGGGGCCAGCGACTGAGGGCGGCGGCGGAGCGCAGCAGGTGGGCGCGGCGGTTCATGCAGACCGTGACCACGCTCAGTTCCGGCACCGTCGGCTCCGTCTCGCGCGCTGCCAACAGGTCAGTCCCAGAGCCTGAGGGCGTCGTCGCGGGCGGAGAACCATTCCGCCGCCAGCGGGCCGCCCATGGTGCGCTGCTCCCGGAACCAGGGTCCCCCCAGGGTCCAGTGGAGCAGGGTTGGGCCTCCTTCGGCCACGGCTGCCGTCGGGGCGGCCTGCACATCCACCAGGTGGTTCCAGCGACCGTCGAGGGCACCGATCTCATGGTCACCTGCCAGCCAGTGGAAGCGGTGCAGCTCCAGGCCGCTGGCGCTGTTGACGTAATCGGGGGTCAGGGCCTGGCAGCGGCCGCAGTTGAGCAGCATCAGGGAGCTCCAGTTCTTCTTCGGGTAGGCGCTCTGCACCTCGCCGAGGAATTTCACTGTTTCCGCAGGCACGTGCTCGTGCTGAACGCACATCAGGGCATAGTCGTCGCTGCGCTCGGCCCAGAGCTCGGCGATATCACCGCGGCAGAGCATGTCGCAGTCCATGAAGACGGCCCAGCCCTGATAGCCCATCAGATGGGGCACCAGGAAGCGGGTGAAGGAGAAGGCCGTGCTCTGCTTCGGATCCTTCTCCCGGTGGTAGAGACCCTGCTGCTCCAGCTGGGGGGTCACCAGGGGTGTGATCGCCAGCGGTGCGCTGCTGTGCTGATAGAGGCTGTCGATCAGCACGGTGGTGGCGGCCCGCTCGCGCGGGTCGTAGCCAATGAAGATGGGGATCGGTGCCGGACCCCGCCGATCCGTTGCCGCGATCACGCTGGAATTGTCTGCGACAGGGGAGGGCTGTTCCATGGGGGCCAATCCTGCGGACATTGATCAGGGGGTCAGAGTAAGAGCTGGACGTTGCTTGCCCGAGGCCGGCTCAGCCTCGTCTCGGCAGGGTCCTGACCGGAGGCTTAGCGCAGGTTTCCCTCTCGGCAGCGATTTCTGAAAGTGGCAAGCTTTCCAGCAACCACCTCACGCAAGTTGTCCGAGTTGGCATAGAGCAGGACGCAGGGTCCGGAACCGTCTTCCCGGCATCCCAGCCGACCCGATGGGGGCCCATAGGCGGCAAGAACGTCCTTGGCCTTGATGAGGCTTGGCTGTTCTTCATCGGCCCTCAGATACACGAAGCTGAAGGTCCCAAGCCGCTCACTGAGGGGTGCATCCAGAGGCTGAGCTGAGGCGGAAAGGAAGGCCTCCCGATTGTGCGCCCAGAGATCAGGCTCGCCATCGCTGTCGATGGGAAGCACCTCAACGCTGCCACGGGATACGGCCGTCAGATGGGCACCCCAGAAGTCGGACAAGCCTTTGTGATGTCCCAGGGAAGCCAACCGTTCCAGCATGACCACGTCGGCTGGGTCATACCGGCTCTGGAAGCGGGCGGCCAGAGGGGGTGACGCCACGCGCAAAAGGGCCCAGGCCATGGGCAGGGCAAGGAGAAGGGCCATGACGGCACCCAGGACTGACCTCCTCCTCGTCGTGGCCAGCGGGGAAGCCGGAGCGCCTGCGGCTGCGAAGACCAGCATCGCGATCATGACAAGCAACAGCAGGGGCAGGGTGAGGAAATAGCGCGATGGAGTGTCGGGAAGGAACCAGCTGTAGGCATGGGGACTCAGGGCCGAAAGAGCCACGGCCAGGGCCACGGGCCCCAGGGATGTCGTGGCGCGAAACAGCAGGAGCAGACCCAAGGCTGTGGCCAGGAGAACAAGGGGCGAGTCCCGGTACTCCGCCAGCAGGTTGCTGTCAGGAAAGACGCCCAGGTTGAACTCGCATTGGAGATTGAAAGAGCGTGCGGCGATCACCCCAAGCAGGGCCGCCGCCAGCAGTGAAGCCAGCAAGGGGCCCATCTGGCCGCGCAGCCACCCCTGCACAGGGTCCGTGCGCCCGGCCTCCCGGCTCACCCCGGACGAGCTGAACAGGATCAGCACAAGCCCCATCCCCACCGGAGCGACGGCCGTGAAGAGCAGCAGCACATTGGACAGGGTGCCGATGAAAGCCAGTGCCACAAGGGCGGCGGCAGCCAGGCGGGATCGCAGCGGCGACCGGCTCCTGACCATGAGGGCCATCAGGACCAGCAGCAGCAGCGTGTTGAACACGTTGCCGCCGTGGTGCACAGGTGTCTGCGTGAGCCCGATGGCTTCTCGATAAAGCGGGCTGACCTGCACCAGGACGGAGGTTCCCAGCACTGTGACCATCCACGCCCACCAGCGGCTCAGAGGGGTTGTCAGAAAGATCAGCGCTCCCTGCAGAGCCAGCAGCAGGGACCCGATCAGGATGGAGTACCAGGCCAGAAGCAGCTCGATGGTTTCCGGGCCGTCCATCCATTGGAGCCCTAGCCCTGCCCGGAGGATCAGCAGATCCGGCAAGAAACTCGGGATCCTTGCCAGCCGAAGCTCCTGAAGGCTGTCCACCCGGCCATGGGTCAGCAGAAGCAACTGGGCGATCGGTGCCGAGCTGTCCGTGTTGAGAACCACCTCGCCCTGATTCCAGGTTGCGAGGATGATCCCTCCCACCAACCAGGCCAGCAGGAACACCAGATCGGCGGCCGCCCGGGCTGCGATCACGGTGACATCGTCGCGGCTCAACGGCGTTCGCAGCATGGACAGGAACGAGGCTTGGCTGTTCTCCCCCGAACCAGCTGGGGCTCTGCTGAATAGCCCGGGAGTCGCCAGGGCAGGGCGTGAAACCCAGCCAGGCGTCGATACAGTAGGTGCAATGAGCTTCCTCGCCGGCCTCAACGACGCGCAGCGCCGAGCGGTCGATCACCACAACGGCCCCCTGCTGGTGGTGGCCGGTGCCGGCAGCGGCAAGACCCGCGCCCTCACCCACCGGATCGCCCATCTGATCGGCCACCACGGCGTTGATCCCCACCAGCTGCTGGCCGTCACCTTCACCAACAAGGCGGCGCGGGAGATGAAGGAACGGCTGGAGCTGCTGCTGGCCCAGCGGCTGGCCGGCAGCCAGTTCGGCCAGCCCTTCAGCACCCTGCAGCCCCAACAGCAGCGGCAGCTACGCAACCGCATCTACCGGGAGGTCACCAAAGAGCTCTGGATCGGTACCTTCCACGCCCTGTTCGCGAGGCTGCTGCGCTTCGACATCGACAAGTACAAGGATCCCGAAGGCCTCACCTGGACCCGCCAGTTCTCGATCTACGACGAATCCGACGCCCAGACCCTGGTCAAGGAGATCGTCACCCAGGAGCTGGGTCTCGATCCCAAGCGCTTCGAGCCCAAGAAAGTGCGCTGGGCTATCAGCAATGCCAAGAATCAGGGCTGGCTGCCCGATGTGATGGAGGCGAAGGCCGAGGGGATGCGCGGCCGCAAGGAAGCCGAGGCCTACCGGCTCTACCGGCGTGCCCTCGCCGCCAACAACGCCCTCGACTTCGACGACCTGCTGTTGCTGCCCGTCCAACTGCTGCAGAGCAACGAGCAGGTGCGCCACTACTGGCACGGCCGCTTCCGCCATGTGCTGGTGGATGAATACCAGGACACCAACCGCACCCAGTACGACCTGATCAAGCTGTTGGTGACGGGCGGCCGCGATCCCGAGCACTTCGACGACTGGGGCCAGCGCTCGGTGTTCGTTGTGGGCGACGCCGACCAGAGCATCTACAGCTTCCGGGCGGCTGATTTCACGATCCTGATGGGGTTCCAGGAGGACTTCGGCGACCGGGCTAGCGACGAGGCCACCCGCACGATGGTGAAGCTGGAGGAGAACTACCGCTCCACCGCCACGATCCTGGAGGCGGCCAACGCCCTGATCGCCCACAACAGCGAACGCATCGACAAGGTGCTGCGCCCCACCCGCGGTGAAGGGGAACCGATCACCCTCACCCGCTGCGACGACGAGATCGCCGAGGCCGAGGCGGTGGTGCACCGCCTGCGCATGCTCGAGGCGGCCCACCCCGAGCTGAGCTGGGGCGACATGGCGATTCTCTATCGCACCAACGCCCAGAGCCGGGCGATGGAGGAATCGCTGGTGCGTTGGGGCATCCCCTACATCGTCGTGGGGGGTCTGCGCTTCTATGACCGGCGTGAGATCAAGGACGTGCTCGCGTACCTGCGCCTGCTGGTCAACCCGGCCGACAGCGTCAGCCTCCTGCGGGTGCTGAACGTGCCCCGGCGCGGCATCGGCAAGACCACTGTGCAGCGGCTCACCGATGCCGCCGCCCAGCTGGGGCTGCCGCTCTGGGAAGTGGTGAACGATGCGGAGGCGGTGCGCTCCCTGGCGGGTCGCTCCGCCAGGGGACTGCTGCAGTTCAGCGAACTGATCACGGATCTGAACCGCCGCATCCAGGACGCCCCCCCATCGGAACTGGTGCAGCGGGTGATGGAGCAGAGCGGCTACCTGGCCGAGCTGATCACCGAGGGCACCGATGAGGCCGAGGAACGCCGCCGCAACCTGCAGGAGCTGGTGAACGCCGCCCTGCAATACCAGGAGGAGAACGAGGAGGGCTCTTTGGAGGGTTTCTTGGCCTCCGCCGCCCTGGCCAGCGACGCCGACAGCAAGGACACCGAGCAGGACCGGGTCACCCTGATGACCCTGCACGCCAGCAAGGGCCTGGAGTTTCCCGTGGTGTGCCTGGTGGGACTGGAGCAGGGTCTCTTCCCCAGCTACCGCTCCCTGGAGGATCCCGCCGCCCTGGAGGAGGAGCGGCGCCTCTGCTACGTGGGCATCACCCGGGCCAAGGAGCGCCTGTTCCTCTCCCACGCCAGCGAGCGGCGCCTGTGGGGCGGCATGCGCGAGCCGGCGGTGCCGTCGGTGTTCCTCTCCGAGCTGCCGCCGGAGCTGGTGCAGGGAGACATCCCCCACAGCGGTGGCGCCGCCATTCGGCGGGAGCAGCGGCTGGATCGCCTCACCCGAATCGATCGAGAGGAGAGCCAGCGGGTGGCCGCCGGCGGCAGCGCCGCGGCCCCGACCAATGCCGTGCGCCGCCGGGCCCCAGCAAGGGCCTGGGCCATTGGCGATCAATTGCGCCACGCCAGCTTCGGCGACGGCACGATCACCCACCTGTTCGGCAGCGGCGAGAAGATCTCGATCGCGGTGAAGTTCGAGGGCATGGGCCCGAAGATCCTCGATCCGCGCCTGGCGCCGATCGAGCCCCTGTGAGCACGGCTCCCAGGGTGCTGGTGCTCAGCGGAGGGCTGATCCATCTCGTCAACCAGCTGGCGGTGGTGCTGGAGCGGCCGGAGCTGCGTGGGGGTGCCACGGAGATCGCTCTGCTGCTCACCGGTGCCATCACCTGGGATCCCCTGCGACTGGCCGAGCAGCACGGGGCAATCGAGCGCTGGCTGGAGCGGCTGCGCCAGCTGGATCCTGAAGCCATGGCTCCGGTGCACCTCGTGCGGGAGCCGGAGGCCCTTGAGCCGGGCACCTACGACCTGGCCTGCCTCAACAACCAATGGCAGCAGGTGCAGCGGGACCCCTGCGAGCGGCTGGGGATCCCCACCTGGCTGATCTGCGGCGATGGCCTGGGCCTTTACTACCGCTGCGCCCGCGAGCTGAAGGCGATCCTGCCCAGCCTGCTCAACCGGCCGATCCCGGAGCCGGGCCGACGGGTGCACACTGTGCTAGAAGGCGCCCAACCGTGCTGGCATCGCCCCCACGGTCCGGTGGATCCTGTGCCGCTGGGCACCCGCGTGCGACTGTTTGAAGCCCTGGTGGCCAGTTTCGATGCGGCCGGCCAGCCGTTCGTGGAGGCCTGTCTGACGGCCACCCTGCCAGACCGGCCCCTCTGGCTCTGCTCCCTCCCCAACCTGGCCCATCAGTTCCCAGGGGAGCGGCTGCCACCGGAGCTGCTCGGGGCCTGGATCGCCAAGCTGCCGGGCTTCGATCCGTCCCTGGATCGCCTGCTGCTGATCGAGCATCCGAAGGCACCGACCGCCGGCAGCTTCGGTCCCGAACCGCCCGCCGTGGTGGCCGCCGTGTTGCGCAGTGCGGTACCTGTGGAGGTGCTGGTGCGGACTCTGGAGCAGGCGGCACCCGGCCGGCGCCTGGTGGTGGCCGGCCTCACCTCGGCGCTCTATGGCGTGCGCAGCCTGAGCGGCGCCGAGGTGGTCTGGCTCAGCCTTCGGCCCCTGTGGACCCACAACCCCCGCTACCGGCGTCATCCCCTGGAATTCCTGCATCGTCTGGTGCGGATGCGGCGCATGGCCTGGCTGACCCGGCGGCTGGTGACCCCGTGCTGATCCAGCTCGATCCCCCCCTGCGGCGGGCCCTGCAGCTGGTGCTGGAAGCCGCTGCCCCCCTGCCGGTGGCCCTGGTCGGCGGAGCCGTGCGGGATCTGCTGCTGCACCGGGTGCATCGAGATCCCTGGCTGGGCCTGCCCGATCTCGATCTGGTGGTGGAGCAACAAGGGCCTGAAAACGGGCCGCCGGCCGCCCACCGCATCGCCCGCCAGCTGGCCGAGCGGCTGGGTTCCAGCCTGCGCCGCTGCCAGCTGCACGAGGAGTTCGGCACCGCCGAACTAGACATCGACGGGGTTCTGCTGGATCTGGCCACCGCCCGGCGTGAGTGGTACGAGGAACCTGGCGCCAATCCCAGCGTCTGCTATGGCTCCCTGGCGGATGACCTGGCGCGCCGCGATCTGAGCATCAACGCCATCGCCCTGCTGCTGGATGCCGAGCAGCTGGAGCGGGCCGAGGCAGCCCACGCCGATGCCCTCGAAAGCCAGCTGCTGGACCCCTTCGGCGGGCGGGAGGATCTGGCGGCCCGGCGCCTGCGTTTCCTGCACGGGCACAGCCTTCAGGACGATCCCACCCGGATCGTGCGGGCGGCCCGCTACAGCGCCCGGCTTGGCCTGGAGCTGGCCCCTGAGGCCCTGGCGCAGTGGCGCCGCACCCTCGCGGCCTGGCCCTGGCGCCGAGGTGAGGCAAAACCCAGTGCCAGCCCGGGGGTGCCCCCCTCCCTGGGCAGCCGCCTGCGCAAGGAGCTGGAGCTGCTGCTCGGACGCGAACCCTGGCCGCGGGCCCTGGAGCTGCTGCAGCGCTGGCAGGCCCTCGAGCTGCTGGATCCGGTCCTCCAGCACGACCGGAACTGGCGACGACGGCTGCGCTGGGCCCAGCGGCTGCTGGCCCTGACGCAGTTACCCCCCTGGCCCCAGGAGCAGTGGTTGATGGTGGCTCTGCTGGCCCCCCTGGCGGATCCCCTGGCCCTGGCCGACCAGCTGCAGCTGCCTCACCGCAGTCAGCTGAGCCTGCGCGGGCTGGTGCGGCTGCGCCACTGGTTGGCGAGACCCGACCTTGAGCCAGGCGTCAGCCCGGCTCAGCTGAGCCTGGCCCTGGAGCGGGGGGGGCTGACGCCGGAAGCGGTGATCCTCGCGCTGGTGAGCGGGCCGCCTGGTGTCTGGCGACGGGGACTGCTGCGCTGGTTGCTGCGCTGGCGCTGCCTGGCCTCCCCCACCAGCGCCCGGCAGCTGCTGGGAGCGGGGTATGCCGCAGGACCGGCCCTGGGGGAGAAGCTGCGCCAGTTGCGCGGTGAGCGCCTCGATCAGGAGCGCTGGTGAGGCCTGGGCCGGATCACCAGCGCACCTGCCAGGGCCAGCGATCAGGCACGCAGAGGAAGTCGTCGTTCTGGCCGCAATCCAGGCCGGCGGAAGGAAGGATGCGGCCCTCGAACCAATACTGGAACGTGACGTAGACCGCTGGGATCACACACCAGTGGGCCTCGTAGTGGTTGAGCCAGATCAGGAAGCTGATCAGCAGCAGGAAGGCGACGCTGTCGGCCAGGCGGCTGGTGACCTGGGGCAGCCACTGGTGGCTGACCGAGGCCTGTATCAGCAGGTAGGCCACCCCGAAGACCATCAGCAGCCGGGTCTGTTCACAGCGCAGCAACCGCAAGGGTGAGAGCCGCTTCTGGGCGCAGGCCAGCAGGACGCCCAGGGTCAGGGCGCGTTGCAGTCGGCCCACGATCCTGCGGATTGAATAATCACTGAAATAGGCATCGAAGGAGTAGTCCTGCAGGCGCTGGAGGGCCGTGATCCCCACCAGGGTGATCAGGCCCCCACCAGCGAGCACCGACAGCAGAACCAGCCAGCGCCGCCAGCCGGCGAGCGACCAGACAGCTCGGCAGCGCCCGGCCGCCAGGGCCAGCGACTCCGGCAGGCGCATGGCCAGGGGGGTGAGGCTGATCAGCAGATTCCAGACGATGGTGCTGTGGGTGAGTGCCGAGAGGATCACCCCCAGCCCCAGCCAGAGACGTTGGGGGCGAAACTGGCGGGCCGCCCAGAGCATCAGCGGCAGCAGCAGCAGCACCGCCAGGGCCTGACGGCTGTGGGCGTTCTGCATGAAACCCCGCAGCATCGGGCTGCAGCAGATCAGCAGACTCCACCAGCCGCCCCAGGCGGGCACACCCCAGGCCCGAGCCATCAGCAGCGGCGCTGCCGCATAACCAGCGGCCACCAGGCCATGCACGGCGGCCATGCGGTAGGGCAGCAGCAGCACCAGCGGCCGCAGCAGGCGCCAGAGGGGCTCCGGCGGTCCCCGCTCCGGATCTACAGCCATGTAATGGGAAAAGCGGGTGGTGTCGCTGTTGCCCCAGCTGGCCAGGGTGAAGAACACCAGCACCAGCAGCAGGAGCAGCACGGCGGCGCCCCACCAAAGGCGTGGCCTCCGGCAGGCCCCGGCCAGATGCATCAGCAGCGCCATCAGGACCTGGGCCAGGAACAGGGCAGCCATCAGACCCGGGGCCTGGGTGACCTGGTCGATCCGGAAGGGAGCCTCGAGCGGAAAGGCCGCAGACAGCATCAGCGTGAGGGGAGATCCCAGTAGCGGATCTGCCAGGGCCAGCGATCGGGAATGCAGAGAAAGCTGTCGTCAAGGCCGCAGGGCAGCAGGCGCGAGGGCAGCAGGCGCTCCATCAACCAGTAATCAACCGTGACGAACAAAGCTGGCAGCACCGCCCAATGGCATTGGTAACGGTTCAACCAGGCCAGATACACAACCAACAGAAACAAGCCCACCACATCGGCGAGGCGACTGGTGATCTGCGGAAACCATACGGCCTGCACCGACCATTGCATCAGGTGGTAGAGAAGGCCGAACAGGATCAGCTGACGGGTGACACCGCAGCTCAACAAGGTGCGCCAGCTCAGCCTCCGCCGCCAGCAGGCGAGCAGTACCCCCAGCAGCATCGCCTGCTGGAGCCTCCCCACCGCCGGATCCAGGGGGTACTTGTTGAAGTAGCTCTCCTGCTGGACGTAGGTCGCCAGTTTCTCCACCGCCGTTGGCAGGGCCAGAGCCACCAGCAGCGCCAGGCCGGCGACCAGTGCGGCGACGGCCACCAGGGCGATCGCACCAGCAGGCCGGCGCAGACGCCGACGCAGCAGGGCCAGAGTCGTGGTCCGCCCCGCCAGCAGCCCCGGCAGAAGTGCCAGCGTGAGGGAGCCGGCGAAGGCGGTGTGCATCGTGAGTGAGAGCAGGGCGAGCAGGCCGGCCCAGCGCCTCCGCACCTCGGCCAGCTGACCCGCCCAGAGCAGCAGAGGCACCAGCAGCAGCGTGGCCAGGGCCTGGCGGCTGACGCCGTTCTGGAGAAAGTTGCGCAGCAGCGGACTGCAGCAGATCAACAGGCTCCACCAGCCTGCCCAGGCAAGGGCCCGCCAGCGCCATGCCAACAACAGCGGCGCCAGGGCATAGCCGGCCACCACCAGCCCATGCACGGCCGACATGCGGTAGGGCAGCCGCACCACCCAGGGGGCCACCAGCAGCCAGAAGGCCTCCCCCTTGACGCGGGAGAGATCGAAACTGAAGTAGTAGCTCAGCTTGGTGGTGTCACTGTTGCCCCAGCTGGCGAGAGTGAAGAACAGCCCCACCAGGGCCACCAGGGCCAGGGCCGCCATCCACCAGAAGGCAGCCCGCTGGCGCACCCCCGCCCAGGCCATGGCGGCCGCCAGCACCAGCTGGGCGGCAAAGAGACCAGCCATCAGCAGCGGCGCCGCTGTGACCTGATCAAGGCGAAACGGCGCGACCGACGGGAAGGCCAGCACGGCGCTCAGGAGGCGGGAGCGGACCGGCGCCGGTCCAGCAACAGATCACGCAGGGCCGGGACCGGCTGCAGCGCATCGAAGCCCCAGTAGGGATCGAGCAGGCGTCGCACGCTGTCCTGGTAACCAGGCTCCGCCGACCCCAGCACCTCCCGCAGGAGAGTGCTCAGGCGCTGCCGCTCGGTCCACTCAGCGGCCTCCTCCTCAGCCTTGGCGCCGGCCAGGGCCGAGAGGTCCTGCTCGGCTTCCGCCTCGATCCAGTGCAGCCGTGCTCCCAGGGCCACCCCATAGCCGAGGTGGGTGCCGAAGGCATTACTGGCCAGACCATCACTGAGCTCCAACAGGGTGCGCATCGCGTCGAGGAACCAGGGGTTGGAGCGATGCCCATTGCAGGCCACGATCCATTCCGGCGGCAGCTGCAGGAGCTCGGGGTCCTTCCAGTGGCGCAGCCAGATCAGCGAGCGGTAACCGCCGGACTCCATCAGCCCGCGGACCTCCGCCACGCAGCGGTCCAGATCCATGCGCCGCTCCACCTGATCCCAGCTGTGGGCCAGCACCACCAGCAGGGTGGGGCCGAGCTCGGCGCGCAACTGGCTGATCGCCTCGACCGTGAGCAGGGGGCGGGCATAGGCGATCCAGGGGCCGATGGCATGGGCTGGCAGCCCGAAACGCTCCCGCAGCCAGCGGGCCCGCAGGGGTCCCATGCAGAGGTAGCCGCGGGTCCAGGGGCGCGGACTCTCGAAGGTGGCCTCCCGGCTCACCTTGAGGCCGTGCTCCAGCAGGTGGGGGAGCGGCGCCCCGATCAACGGCAGGCCCGCATGGCGCTTGAGCTGGATGTCGTGGCCATAGTGGTGGGAGGAGTTCTCCAGCTCGCGCCGGGCCGGGCTGAAGAACGGCTTGGTGGAGACGGCGGAGCGGAAGGCATGACGATCCCAGAGGTCGGCACTCACCCGGGGGGAGAAAGGCCGCTGGCCGAAGGCCTGATGCACCAGTCCCCTGTAGGCGGCCAGGGCCTGCCACTCATCCCGGTCCAGCCGTTCCAGCCGGCCGATCGGACCGAGCCGTCCGGCCCTGACAGCCTGGCGCAGCCCGGCGCGCAACCGCTCCCGCAGGCCTGTAAGGCGCTCAGCCATTGCGGTCACGCCAGCCGGCACGGCTCAGCACCCGCCACTCGTCCCGTGCCCTCAGGATCGCCTCGGCCAGGGAGCGCACGGCGCCTTGGCCGCCGCCGGCAGCGAGCACCGCATCGGCCTGACGGCGCAGGGGCCTCACCGCATCAGCCGGACAGAGCAGCAGGCCAACCCCCGGCCGCACCGCCAGATCATTGAGGTCGTCACCCACAAAAGCGGTCTGGGAGATGGTCATGCCCAGGCTGCTCTGCAGCTGCGCCAAAGCCTCGGGCTTGTCCTTGACTCCGGTCAGGCACTGGCTGATGCCCAGATAGCGGGCCCGCTGCTCGGTGGCACCGCTCTTGCCGCCGCTGAGCAGCGCCACCTCGAGGCCCGCCTGCTGCAGCAGCCGGATCCCGAGACCATCGCGCACATCGAAGCGCTTGATCACCTCCCCAGACTCCGTGGTCCAGAGACCCCCGTCGGTGAGCACCCCATCCACATCCAGCACCAGCAGCCGCAGGGCCCGCAGCCGCTGACGCCAGCGCCAGGCCAGCAGGGCCGGCTGGCGCCAGGGCAAGACCAGAGGCCCACTCACAGCACCGTGACGGCCTCCCCCTGCTCCTGCAGGGGGGCGCGGATGGCCAGCAACTGCTCCAGCAGCGGCTCGACCCGATGCAACGGCACCATGTTCGGCCCATCGCTGAGGCCCCGGTCGGGATCGGGATGCACTTCCATGAACAGGCCATCGATGCCGACCGCAGCTGCTGCCCGCGCCAGGGGTGCCACGAATTCACGCTGGCCACCGCTGCTGCTGCCGCGGCCTCCAGGCTGCTGCACCGAATGGGTGGCATCGAAAATCACCGGGCAACCCAGGGCGCGCAGCTGGGGCAGACTGCGGAAATCGACGACGAGGGTGTTGTACCCGAAGCTGGAGCCCCGCTCGGTGAGCCAGAGGTTCTCCACCCCGGCCTCCCGCAGCTTGGTCACCACCTGGGCCATATCCCAGGGGGCGAGGAACTGGCCCTTCTTGACGTTGATGATCTTGTCGGTGCCACGCACCGCCTCGGCAGCCGCCAGCAGCAGATCGGTCTGGCGGCAGAGGAAGGCAGGAATCTGCAGCACATCCACCACCTCAGCCACGGGGCCCGCCTGCTGGCTTTCGTGGATGTCGGTGAGCACCGGCAGGCCGAAGCGCTGCTTCACTTCCTTGAGCACCTGCAGTCCCCCGCTGACTCCAGGGCCGCGGAAGGAGCCCCCGGAGCTGCGGTTGGCCTTGTCGAAGCTGGCCTTGAAGATGTAGGTGATGCCCAGCCGCTCGGCGATCGCCTGCATCCGCTCAGCCACCTGAAACACAAGCTCAGGGCTCTCGATCACGCAGGGGCCGGCGATCAGGGTGAAGCTCATGGGGGGAAGAAGAAGGGCGTCAACTGACCAGCTTGCGTTCCAGAGAGGCGAGATCCCTGAAGGTCTCCGACCTCTGCTGAAGCTCCTCGAAGGTACCGGAGGCCTTGATCCGCCCAGCCTCGAACTCGTAGATCCGATCACAACGCATCACGGTGCTGAGCCGGTGGGCGATCACCACGGTGGTACAGCGCCGGCCCACCACCTCCAGGGCCTCGATCACCTCGTTCTCGGTGCGGTTGTCGAGGGCGCTGGTGGCCTCATCCAGCAGCAGGAAGCGGGCCCGGCGGAAGAAGGCCCTCGCCAGGGCCAGACGCTGACGCTGGCCACCGGAGAGCTGGAGACCGTTCTCCCCCACAGGGGTGTGCAGCCCGTA
This sequence comes from Synechococcus sp. UW140, assembly GCA_943371515.1. Lineage (GTDB taxonomy): Bacteria > Cyanobacteriota > Cyanobacteriia > PCC-6307 > Cyanobiaceae > Regnicoccus_A. The sequence continues at coordinate 114,868 of CALRVC020000006.1, forward strand.
GGGCATCTCACTCACGAATTCCGCCAACTGGGCGGCATGCAGGGCATCCCAGACCTCGTCCGTGTCGACGGTCATCTCGGGCAGACCGAAGGCAACATTCTCGAGGATGCTGGCGTCGAGCAGGTTAATGAACTGCGGCACCTGGGCGCAGCAGGCCTGCCAGGCCGGAACATCCAGATCGCTGACGGGAATGCCGTCGAGTTCCAGGCAGCCCGGCTCAGGGTTGAGCAGACCCAGCAGCAGGTGGGCGGTCGTGGTCTTGCCGCTGCCGGTGGAGCCCACCAGGGCGATGCGGGAGCCCACCGGGATCGAGAGGCTCACCCCGCGCAGCACAGGCTCATGGCTGCCCGGATAGCTGTACCAGGCGTCGCGCAGACGGATCGTGCGGGTGGGGAAGATTCCCTCAGGGCTGGGCACACCGGGGGTCTGGAGGGTGGGCCGCTCCGGGGGCAGGTTCAGGTATTCGAGGGTCTTCTCCATCACCGGCAGACCACCGCGCAGCTGGGTGAGGGCAGAGAAGAAGTCCTGGAGGGGCGGGGTCAGCCGCAGGGCCACGACCGCGAGGGTGGAGAGGAAGGGAATGATCTGGATGATGCGGTCGCGATCGCCGCTGAGCAGGGCCGGCACGGCCCCCACCGCAAAGATCAGGGTGATACCGAACGGCTCGATCAGCATCCTCGGCAGGGTGGGCAGCAGCTCGGAGGCCCAGGAGTATTGCTTGGCCTTCTCGCCGGTCGAGACGAAGGAGTCGCGGAAATAGCCCTCGGCACCGGTGAGACGGATGTCGCGGATTGATCCCAGCGACTCCATCAGGATGTGGGCGCTGCGTGACTCCAGTCGAAGTTTCTGCTTGGAGGCATGGCGAAGGTAGGGGGTGATCACCAGTGACAAGGTGAGATAGGCCCCCACCAGGGAACTGATCAGGATCACCGCCAGCCCGCGGCCCACCACCAGCATCCCGAAGGACAACAGAAGGATCGAGAAGATGCTGCCCACCATGCGCAGCAAGGGATTGACCACCGAATTGGAGGTCTTCTTGATATGACTCAGCAACAGGGTGGAGAGCTTGGCCGTGCTCTTGGAGAGATGGAATTCATAGCTCTGGGCCAGCACCCTGGAATGAATCAGGTTGCAGAGATCGATCCAGATCTTGGCGGTGAGGCGCTGCTGGAAGAACTGCAGGCCCACCTTGGAGAAGGAGCCCACCCAGGAGAGGACGATCAGCAGCAGGATCAGCCAGAGGCTCTGATCAACCGGGTTGCCCCCGAAGACCTTGACCCCAGGGAGGGTGTTCGGCAGCTTGCTGCCCACCAGCGCCCCCATCAGCCGGCCCACCATCGCCACGGTGGCCAGGTCGATCAGGCCGGGAATGATCGAGAGGGGCAGCAGCACCGTCAGGGCACGCAGGCGCTCCGGCGGCAGGTAAGCCAGCAGGCTGCGCAGCTGGGACACCGTTCTGCTGCGCATACGCGGCATCGATCGAAGCGGAGATCCCAGCGCAGCCGAGCCCATTCAGCATTGACGGTATGTGACTGAATCCGACCAGGGTCAGCGGGACAGCCAGCCCTGCAAGCGCCCCACGCGCTGCTGCCAGCGCAGGCGCCAGGGAGGAAGCGAGCGCAGGGGCGGCTCGGGCGAGCCTGAGGAGCCCCCCGGACCCCGGCCCAGGAGACGATCCCAGTGCTGATCGATCAGCTCCAGCGCCTCGGACCAGCGCCGCAACAGCTCAGGCTCCCCGCAGGCCTCCAGCAAGGACGCCAACCGCTGCGGCTCGGCCCGCCAGGCCTGGGGATCCGCCGCCGCCGCACTGATCCGCTCCAGGTCGGACTCCAGGGTGCCGCAACCGATCTGATGGCCCAGCCGCCCCGGATCGAGGAAATCAGCCAGAGCATGGTTGAGGCTGCTGAACACCACGCAACGGCAGGCCATCGCCTCCAGCGGCGGCAGCCCGAAGCCCTCGCTCACCCCGCGGCCGCGCCAGTAATCGGCGGAGTCGTAGAGGACCACACGGCTGCGGTTGAACAGCTCCACCAGGTCGTCCACCCAGCCTCGCTGGACGTACACCCGCAATCCCCGTCGCCGCAGGAGCGGCACCAGGGTCTCAAGCACGTAGGCACTGGTCTTGCGAGCCTGCACCAGCACGTCGATGTCGCGCTCAAGGCCCCGGTCGATCCAATGGGGTTCGAGGGCGTTGGGCACCAGAAACAGCGGCTGGCGGGGGGCCCGGTCGCCCCAGTAGCCCAGGGTGTTGCGGCTCACGGCCAGCACCGGCACCCCGGGTGGCAGATCGAAGCCATAGCCGCTGCTGTGGGCGTGGTAGGCCACCGGCCGGCCCTTGAGCTGTCCCAGCAGCTTCGGCACGTCGAAGCCCCAGCTCACGATCCAGAGGGCCGAACCCGGCGCCGGGTCGTGGCGCAGCAGATCACTCAGGAAGGGGTGCTCCGGCTCCCGCTGGCGATAGGTGACCACCTCGGTGGGCACCAGCGCGGCAGTCAGGCGGGCGGTCTGCAGTTCCACCTGCAGACCGCCGCAACGGAAGCGGCCGGTGGTGCCGGGCACCAGAAATCGGAGTGGACGCAAGGGAACCGGCTCGATCGCCAACGACTCTGGCTCAGGCCATGACCGGAGCGGACCTCAGGCGGCGACCACCTCGGTGCTGCCGGTGCGCTGACGGCGGGTGAGGAAGCCGAAGAGCACCTTGCCGATGGCCGCCACCAGATTTCCTTCCAGTTCCTGGAACATCACCATGTTGAGGTGGAAGGCATGGTTGGCCTCCGCCACGATGCGATCGGCCATGGCCTGATCGATCGGCAGCTGATCGAGGCTGATCCGGTAGTTCGCCTTGAATGCCTTCTCATCGGGGATGGCATCGAACTCATAGAAGCGCAGACCATCGTGGTCGCCCAGGTTCATCGCCTTCTGGGCGATGTTCTTGAGAATCTGCCCGCCCGAGAGATCACCGATGTAGCGGGTGTAGTGGTGGCCCACCAGCAGCTCGGGTGAGTCAGCCGCCACCTGATGCAGGCGGGCCACATAGGCTTCGGCGCCGGGGGTGGGGCTCACCTGCTGACGCCAGTCGGAGCCGAAGTAGAAGGCCAGGTCGGCCTCAAGGGCGGCACGGCGGTTGAGGGCATCGCTGGCGATCGGCCCCACGACAGGGTGGCCCTTGAGCTTGCCGATCTCCTCCTCCATCGCGCTGTAGACGAAATAGAGGTCGGCCACCAGCTTGCGGTAGCTGATCTTGTCGACCACTCCCTTGAGGAAGCAGGTCACGAAGCCGGTGTTCTCGGCCATCGTGTGCGCTTTCTTGGTGCCTTCGCGCAGTTGGGACGCCAGATCGACAGCCATCTCAGCGGGGTGCTGTTTGTACGGAACAGTCAACGTAGGGCTGATGGGCGGTGAGAGTCCCGCGTTGGTTGCGAAGGTTTAAGCGGCCTGGTCCTGCTGATCCGGGTCGCGGGCCAGCAGGGTGAACAACTCACGGCAGACCTGCTGCAGCTTCTCCACCACCTCGGCCTGGGGCAGATTGGGTCCGCTGGGACGCCAGTCGCCCACCGTGGCCAGCCGCCACTGCTCCCCCTGAAAGGTCATACCGCTGAGCACCACTCCCAGTAACCGGGGCGGTCCCTGAGCCGGTGCCGGTGCTGCGGCCAGGCGCAGCTGCATCAGCAGGCTGCGGCACTGAAGGCGCGGGCTCCAGCCCGGGAAATGAAAGGCCAGATCCACTGACTCCTCCTCGGCGAAACGCCGGGTGTCGGGGTCATCGCGCCAGGGGGTGAGGTTGGCTTTGGCATCGGGGAAATGGCGCCTGAACAGGCCGGCCGCGGAGGCGATGGCCTGGGCCATCTCCGGACTGCGGGCCAGGTCTGCCGCATTCATGGCGTTTCCCCTGAGCAGACGTGCGGATGGAGTGAACTTAGGCTCGCCCCACCGAACCCATGCTGCAGTGTGCCGCCGGCCGCTGCGAGACATGGTCGGCGGATGACCACGGGCCACCCACCCCTCCTCATCCGGATTCACCTCGCATGATCTGCCGCCGATGGCGTCCACCCCAGCTCCCGCCTACGACCAGCTGACCCCGCCCACCACGGGCAGCGCCATCCGCTTCGAGAACGGCCTGCCGGTGGTGCCCAACGACCCGATCATTCCCTTCATCCGCGGCGACGGCACCGGGGTGGACATCTGGCCCGCCACGCAGCGGGTGCTGGATGCGGCGGTGGCCAAGGCCTACGGGGGCGAGCGCCGCATCGAGTGGTTCAAGGTGTTCGCCGGCGATGAAGCCTGCGAGATCTACGGCACTTATCAGTATTTGCCCCAGGACACGCTGACCGCCATCGAGCAGTACGGCGTGGCGATCAAGGGACCGCTCACCACACCGATCGGCGGCGGCATCCGCTCGCTCAATGTGGCCCTGCGCCAGATCTTCGACCTCTACTGCTGCGTGCGCCCCTGCCGGTACTACACAGGCACCCCCAGCCCCCACAAGCGGCCCCAGGATCTCGACGTGGTGGTGTATCGGGAGAACACCGAAGACATCTACATGGGGATCGAGTGGGAGGCCACGGATCCGGTGTGCGTGGAGCTGATCGCCCACCTCAACGACGTGGTGATCCCCGCCAACGGCAAGCTGGGCCAGCGCCGCATCCCCGAGGGCTCAGGCATCGGCATCAAACCGGTGAGCAAGGCCGGCACCCAGCGCCATGTGCGCAAGGCGATCCAGCACGCCATGAAGCTTGAAGGCGCCAAGCGCCACGTGACCCTGGTGCACAAGGGCAACATCATGAAATTCACGGAGGGGGCCTTCCGTGACTGGGGTTATGAGGTGGCCACCAGTGAATTCCGCAACGTCTGCGTGACCGAACGGGAGAGCTGGATCCTCGACAACCTCGCCCGCAACCACGGCCTCAGCGTCGAAGACAACGCCCGGCTGATCGAACCCGGCTACGACAGTCTCACCCCCGAGAAGAAAGCGGCGGTGGACACCGAGGTGAAGGAGGTGCTGGCCGCCATCGGCGAGAGCCACGGCTACGGCAAGTGGAAATCAATGGTGCTGGTCGATGACCGCATCGCCGACAGCATCTTCCAGCAGATCCAGACCCGGCCCCAGGAGTATTCTGTGCTCTGCACCCTCAACCTCAACGGCGACTACATCTCCGATGCCGCAGCCGCGGTGGTGGGCGGCCTGGGCATGGCGCCGGGGGCCAACATCGGTGATCACGCGGCGATTTTCGAGGCCACCCATGGCACGGCACCCAAGCACGCCGGCCTCGACCGTATCAACCCCGGCTCGGTGATCCTCTCGGGCGTGATGATGCTCGAATACATGGGTTGGCAAGAAGCCGCCGATCTGATCACCCGCGGCATCAGCGCGGCCATCGTGAACGGCCAGGTCACCTACGACCTCGCCAGACTGATGGAACCTCGAGTTGAGCCTGTGAGCTGCTCCGGCTTCGCCGAGGCGGTGATCGACCATTTCGACGACTGAAGCCAGCAGATTGAACGAGGGGCATGGATCACCATCGGCGGCGACTGTCATGGATCGGCCCCTGGGCACTGGCGACCAGCGCCGCGATCTTCATTCTCACCATTCTCAACAAGTACCGCTTTCAGCTGGTCCGTATTCCTGAAAGCAGTGGGCACCATCAGAAGCTGCTCAACTCCGTAAAGGACTGGCAGAGCTTCGGCTTCTTCAAATTGGGCGGACTTCTCACGTTCACCGACAACGACAGCTATACAGGGTCGCTCCCTGACAAGCTTTATGGCTCCCATGCACCTTTCTACGCCTTTCCCCACTGGCTGAGCTACGCCGTCAGAGGAGAGGAAGGCTTCTATTTCGCGGTAGTGGTGCTTACCGTGCTCCTGGCGATCAGCATGTCGGTCTGCCTGGGGTTTCTGGCCACACTCCTGCTGCCTGAAAACCTGGTGCGCAGGTCCGGAACCACCTGGGCCTGCCTGCTGGCGGTGGCTATCTCGATACCGGGCGAAGCTCTATGGGGCACCGGCTTCAACAACTTCGACTGCACGCCCGCGTTTCAGATCTACATCATCGGGCTCACGCTCATCGCTTGCGGCCCTTGGCGAGGGTCCGGACGCCTCGGCGTGGGTCTAATCGTTCTACTGGCACCACTTCTCGCTCCCAGGCTTGGGGTGGGCATCGTCCTGTCCTTGGTTCTCTGCCGACTCGCTCTGCACAAGAATAATCTTGCCCTCCTGCCATCGCCGCTCCGAATATTACTGCATACGCGCTCAATTGCCACAGCAGCACTAATCAGCAGCTTCCATTTCATTCATCTGCTCGCGGTGAAGACTTGGCTTGCAGATCAGTTCAGCATGAGGTCTGGAGGCGGCTGGATGGCACGCATGGGCTTTGTGGTAGGCACCGAAGGGATGGGCCAGGGTGGCTATGATTACATCTCCACGCTCCAGACATTTTCCTTCGTCTGGAGGCAGTCGGAATTCATCCAGGGAATCCAGAATTTCCCGATGAATGTGGACGTCGAGCATATTCTATTCTGGAGCGTCGGCATTGCCGCCGCTTTCATCCTTCTCGTACGCCTTCACGATCTTCCTCAACAGGCCCTACTGCTGCTGGTGCTCGCGCCAGGGCTTATTCTCAGTACTTTTCTTAATCAGTCTTCGTCCGAGCACCCAGACTATTACAATATCTTTTGGCATCCAGCCGTTGTTCTCGGCTGGACCTACCTGTGGCTAACTTTGCTCGCCAGGCTGCCCAGGGGGGCTCACAGTCTTGACCTACGAATCTTCGCCAGCGCGATCATTATATGGGTACTATTTCTTTGGCAGATCCGTTATTTTCTCCTTGCTTACTTTCCTGCCTAATAGCAAGTTTATAGGATGAATTCACCCCACCGGAAGACCCGACAGCTCAAGGGGATCGATCGGGTCTCATTGAACTTGAATGCCGGTGGGGCAAGCCATATCAACACCGCAGCGGCCTGGCTCGTGCATCTCGGCCTGCCCTTGCCTGAGTCGACGGAAGGATCTGTGAGTGGCCAGGCCGGGCCGCCTATGCCCCTGCTGTTTTCAGCGCCCTGGCCGGACTGGTGCTGCGGGGTGAACGAGACTCTGGGCTGCACGTATGGATCGACCCACATGAGGAGTGGTTGACCGGAACAGGGCCATGGCCAAGAGACATCGGCGAGCCGCGAAGAACCTGCAGGCAGAGGATCCACTGCCGCTGGCCAAGCTGTTGCGTTGGTGCGGGTCCCGATGTTGAAGCCTGGCTGGCAACGTAGGGGAATGAGCAGCGTCCTCTCCACCCCCACGGATCCCTGTATCCACTGCGGCTTCTGCCTGCCGAGCTGTGCCAGCTACCGGGTGCTGGGCAGCGAGATGGATTCGCCCCGCGGGCGGATCCACATGCTCAAGGCAATCGAGCGTGGCGAGCTGGCGCTGGATGCCACAGTGGCGAGCCATTTCGACAGTTGCCTGGGCTGCCTGGCCTGCGTCTCGGCCTGCCCCTCGGGGGTGCGCTACGACGAGCTGATCGCCGCCACCCGGCCCCGGCTGAATGCTCCGGAGCTGCGTTCCCCCTGGCAACGCAGCTTCCGGTCTTTGCTGTTCCAGCTCCTGCCCTACCCCGCACGCCTGCGGGCGCTGCTGCAACCCCTGCGGCTCTACGCGGGCACCCCCCTGCAGACCTTCGCTCGCCGCAGCGGTCTCACCCGCCTGCTGGGGCCCCAGCTGGAGGCGATGGAGCGGCTGCTGCCGGCGCTGCAACCTGATGCCTTCCAGCCATCAGCTCCGGTGCTGATCCCGGCCCAGGGCGATCGCCGCTACCGGGTGGGCCTGGTCACCGGCTGCGTGCAGCGGCTGTTCGACCCGGCGGTGAACCGCGCGGCGATCGAGCTGCTCAGCGCCAACGGCATCGAGGTGGTGATCCCCCCCGAGCAGAACTGCTGCGGTGCCATGACCCACCACCAGGGGGAAATGGAGCAGACCCGGGCCCTGAGCAAGGACCTGCTCAGCCGCTTCGAGGCCGTGATCGGTCCGGGAGGCGCGGCCGGCCCTGAACCCCTCGATGCGGTGCTGGTGGCGGCTTCCGGCTGCGGCCACACCCTGAAGCAGCTCGATACGATCCTGGCCGAGGAACCGGACTGGGCCAGCCGGGGCAAGGCCTTCGCAGGCCAGGTGGCCGACATCCAGGAGTTCCTGCACCGCGTCGGGCTCAGCTCCAGCTTCGTGGATCGGCTCCAGCCCCTGCGCCACGGCGATGGCACCCCCGCCAGCGCCGATCGCCCCCTGCGCCTGGCCTACCACGATGCCTGCCACATGCTGCACGGCCAAGGGCTGAGCCAGCAGCCGCGACAGCTGCTGCGCCAGATCCCCCACGTGAGGATCGTCGAGGCGGTGGAGGCGGGCGTGTGCTGCGGCAGCGCCGGCGTCTACAACCTGGTGCAGCCTGATGAAGCCGCTGAACTGGGCCGGATCAAGGCCGCCGATCTCAGCGGCAGCGGCGCCGATCTGGCCGTGAGCGCCAACATCGGCTGCACCCTGCAGATCCGCCAGCACATGGAGACCACGGCCCGCGCGATCCCCGTGGCCCATCCGGTGGAGCTGCTGATGCGCAGCGCCACCGGCTCCTGAAGCTCCTCCTCACCTGAAGCGCCTCCTCAGCCGCCTGAGCCATCGCGGCCGGCAGACTCCATCAGCCACCAGGCCTGGCGGAGGGTTTCAGCGACGCCGAGGTTACCCGGCATGGTGAGCAGGGGGAGCTGCGGGAAGAGGGCATGGTCGGCGGGCAGGCGCAGCAGCGAGAGGCCCGGCAGCAGTTGCCCCTCCAGCCGCACCGCAGCCAGGGCCAGGCCATCGCGCAGCAGGGTCTGGCTGGTGGTGCCGCCCTTGCTGATCAGGTAGCTGAGCTCCGGCGGCAGCCCGGCGGCGAGTCGGGCCATCAGGCCCGCGAGCGCCAGAGACAGGTGCTGACGTTCCTGGGTGTCGCGGCAGAGCCTCTCCCCCCGGCTGGTGAACAGCACCGGCGTGCGGCCGGAGGTCCAGGCGCGCCGCAACTGCTCCAGCAGCTCTGCCTGGAGCGATTGGAGGGCCTCGGCGGCCATGGACTCCATCTCAGGCGCCAACGGGAGCGGCAGGGTCCCGGGCGCAGGCAGCCGCTGACGCATCGCTTCCAGCACGCGATCCACCGGCAGCTCCACCCCGGCGCAGGCGGGTTCGGCCAGCAGGTGCCCCAGTTGCTGATCGCTCAGGGGCACATGGGAGCCCACCAGAACTGCGCCCGGGGCCGTGCCGCGGCGTAAGCGGGCCAGCCCCGCGGGTGGCAGGGGCTGGGGCGGCAGAGCGGCCAGGGACTGGAGCAGGCTCGCCGCCGACTGGACCAGCAGCCGCCTGGCCGGCAGCACCTCCCGCACGGCCTGCGCCAGGGCCTCGAGCTGCTCGGGCCGCTGCGCATTCACCACCACCAGCGGGTTGCCACTCAAGGCGAGCAGACGCTCCACCAGGGCCTGATGGCCGTGGGGTTCGAGCTCCGCCAGGGTGATCTGCTGCACCGACTCGGCCAGGCGCTCGCCACCGCTCTTGTGCTCCACCCAGGCGGGCAGATCGCTGGTGGGATAGCCGAAGCGGGCATCGGCAGCGAAGGCTGAGCGATGCACCGGCTCGCCGTGGAGCAGGTGCATCCCATCCACCGTGGTGCGACCTCCCTCCAGAAAGGCGGGCACCAGCAAGGTGGCATCGAAGGGGCCGAGTTCCGCCTCGATCCGATCGATCTCCAGGGGGAAATGGCCCCGCAGGGTGGAATCCCCACGGCTCACCAGCAGCCAGGAGCCGGGGCCGGATTCGCCAGTGGACTCGCCCAGGACCGCTCGCAGCGACCGGCAGATGGAGGTCACCCTCTCCGCCGCCTGATCGGGCTCCAGCGCCCGGGTGTCGCTGAGCAGAAACAGCAGGGGGGAGGGGTCGAGCAGGCCCCGCCGGAGGGTGGTCGGATCCCAGCGCAGAAGCAGCGGACAGCCATGCACCGACTGGGATCCGGTGGGGTCGTCATCCAGGACGATGATCTTCAAACCGGCGAAGGCGGGGGAGGGCCTGGGGGCCATGGCACCATCGTGCCGTGATCACCCCCGAGCCCCACGATCTGGCTGATCTCGTGCAGGCGTTGCACGCGGATGGCACCCCCTGGCTGCCCGCCGGCAGCGGCAGCCGCCTGCACTGGGGGCCACCGGTGCAGGAGACCAGCACGGTGGTGAGCAGCCAGCGGCTGAACCGCATCATCGACCACGCCGTCGGGGATTTTACGGTGACGGTGGAGGCGGGCACCCCGCTGCGGGAACTGCAGGAGGCCCTGCGGCGAGAGAACCAGTGGCTCACCATCGACTGGCCCTGGGGCAGCGATGCTGACGGCCACGGGGCCGGCACGGTGGGGGGTCTGGTGGCCCGAGGCCTGGCCGGGGGCCTGCGCCAGCGCTATCTGGGTGTGCGCGACCAACTGATCGGCATCGGCCTGCTGCGGGCCGACGGGGTGGCGGCCCGCGCCGGCGGCAAGGTGGTCAAGAACGTGGCCGGCTACGACCTGATGAGGCTGTTCACGGGCAGCTGGGGCTCCCTCGGCCTGATCACGGAGGTGACCCTGCGCACCAGCCCCCAGCCACCTGAGCGGCGGGGCCTGCTGCTGCAGGGGGAGCTTGAGCCCCTCGATGAACTGCGCCGCTGGCTGCTGCGCTCCAGCCTCACCCCCGAGCTGATCGACTGGTGGAGCCCGACTCTGGCCGTCCAGGCCGGAGCTGATCCCCAGCACGCCCTGCTGCTGGGTCTGGCCAGCGTCAGTGATGCCGCCCTGCGGGCCCAGTGCCTGGAGATCCGCACCCGGGCCGAACAGCTGGGATTGCGGGGCCAGCCCCTGGATCCGGAACGGCTGGAAGCCCTGCGGGCCGTGGCCCTCGGCCGTCCGCAGCCCGACGGCTGGCTGCTGCGCCTGGGGACCCTCCCTGCCCAGACCAGTGCTCTGCTGGCGGAGCGGGTGCTGCGTGACCTGCCGGTGGTGCTGGGCGCCGGCAGCGGCCTCGGCGACAGCTGGGCTGGATCCGACCTCCCTGCCTACCGGGTGGAGGAACTTCGGCGCAGCTGCGTGGCCCGCGGCGGGGTGCTCACCGTGCTGCAGCAGCCGCCGGGCACCAGCCCTCTGCCGGCCTGGGAGGACGTGCCCTCCAGGCCCATGATCGAGGCGGTGAAAGCCCAGTTCGACCCGAAACAGCAGCTGGCCCGAGGGCGGCTGCCCGGTGTGCGCAATCCGCTTGAGAGCTAAGGCGGATGCAACGCGGGCACTCACCCCGTATACGCCTGCGAGAAACCTTGAATGTGCCCTGCCGCCAGCCCACCAGGATGTACGGCAAGAAGTCTTAGTACACGCTCGACGAATTCCTGGCAGGTCGGCTGATCCACCCGCTCACTTTGAATCGGGGGCTCTGTGGTTTGTCCAACGTCAAGACCAGAAGCGGGCGAGCGAACTTCGGCATTGCCGATTTCCTCCGCTCCCGTCTTCTGTATCTTGATGCTAGAAGGTCTACTCATCGGTAGACATCTCTTCTATGGCCGACCTTGACAACGTCGACAACACGCGACTGATCATCGACAGAGTAGATGACCCGATAGTTGCCTTGGCGGACACAAAATAGGCTCTGCCTACCCGCGAGCTTTTCAGACCCTGATGGCCGCGGTTGAGTTGCCAGTGATTTAATCTTCTCAATCAATCGTGACAATGTCGCCTTGTCCGATACCGCCTGTAGCTCCTTAGCCGCCGATGACTTAATCGTGGGACTATATTCTGCCACTATCTCTTAAACTTGTGACAAACTCTTCGAAGCCAGCGCTTGGCTCAGCTTGCCTCTGATCAGCATCTCTCAAATCATCAGCATCTTCGGCCAATGCCATGCGAACTGCTTCATTGACCATGTCCGATATTGAGCGGTTACATGCAGCAGCTCTTAGGCGCAGTGCACGATGTACATCCGCGTCGAAATAGATAGTAGCCCGTTTCGCTTCATCCATTCCATGGCCATAGCGCTTTGACGTCAAGACGTCAAGACGTCAAGACGGCGGCGCTTCCTGTCATCCTCTGATCCTTCTAACGCTGCCCCTGAGTGGCAGGCAAAGAGTATCTGGTACCAGAAGTGAATTCATGGTGGCCTGTCCACTCCAGAGGCTTGTTCGAAGGTGTCGCATCTCCAAAGGGCGTTTGCGGACCTACGCCTCATCTTCAAAGCTCAAGTCACC